>JBKJIG010000105.1:0-77076 GCA_046598415.1 Gaiellales bacterium | reverse complement strand
GCCGAGTCGATGCCGCCCGACAGGCCGAGCAGCACGCGCGAGAAGCCGTTCTTGGTCGTGTAGTCGCGCAGGCCGAGGCAGAGCGCACCCCAGAGGTCGGCCTCGGGCGAGGCGGGGCCGGGCGCGATGCGCGGCTCGAGCAGCGCCCGCGGCGGCGGCGGGTCGAACGTGACGCGCGGCTCGAGCGGCCGGCGGTGCTTGCCGCGGCGGAGCCGGGTGTCGCGCAGACGGGCGGACACGGCGGCGCCCGGGTCGACCTCGCAGACGAGCAGCTCCTCCGCGAACGCCGCGGCCCGCGCGACGATCTCGCCGTCGGCGTCGATGACGATCGACCGGCCGTCGAAGACGAGCTCGTCCTGGCCCCCGACGAGGTTCACGTAGGCGATGATCGACAGCTCGTCGCGGGCCCGCGTGCGCAGCATGTCCTCGCGGACGCCGGCCTTGCCGACGTGGTACGGCGACGAGGAGATGTTCAGGATCACCGTGGCGCCGCCTCGGGCGGCGCGTCCGGCCGGGCCGTCGGACAGCCACAGGTCCTCGCAGATCGTGACGGCACAGAGGGCGCCGCCGGCCTCCAGCGCGAGCCCGTGCCGGCCGGGCGCGAAGGTGCGCTCCTCGTCGAACACGCCGTAGTTGGGCAGGTGCTGCTTGTCGTACCGGGCCTGGATCTCGCCGCCGGCGAGCAGCAGCGCGGAGTTGTGGACGCGATCGCGGCCGAGCCACGGCGAGCCGACCAGCAGCGGCACGTCGATGCGGCCGGCGAGCGACTCCACCTCGCGCCGGCAGGCGCGCAGGAAGGCGGACCGGAACAGCAGGTCCTCGGGCGGGTAGCCGGAGATCGCCAGCTCGGGCGCGAGCACCAGATCGACGTCCTGGCGGGCGGCCTCGACGCACGCCTCGGCGACCCGGTCGGCGTTCGCGCCGACGGCGCCCACCGTCAGGTCGAGCTGGAGCAGCGCGAGTCGGAGCACGCGCGCAGTCTATTCGTGGCGGACGGCCTCCAGCGCCGCGACGACGCCCGCGTCGAGCGCGATCGCGTGCGTGAGCGCGGCCGCCTCCGGCGTCTTCGGCCGGCCGCCCGATATGCAGTGCACGAGCGGCAGCAGACGCTCGCGCGGCGTCCGCAGCCGCAGCGCCTCGCGCTCCACCCGCCGCAGCGACAGCAGCGGTACGCCGAGCAGGCGTCCCTCCTCACCGAGCTGCAACGCGGCGCCGGGCAGGAACGCGTCGGCGGCGCCGACGCAGAAGGTGAGCGCGGCCGCCATCACCACCGATTCGTCGAGGCGCGGGTGCAGCTGACACGTCTCGCGGCACAGCGTGGCGACCGCGACCGTGTGCTGGATGGCGCCGCCGGCATACGCGTGGTGGCCGTCGGCCGTCACCGGCGCCTGGCGCACGAGGGGCCGGAAGCGGGCGTCGGCGTAGACGCCCTCGACCACCGGTCGCAGGGTGCTGTCGTGGACCTCGCCGATCAGGAACTCGAGAAAACCCTCCAGGTCCTCGGTGTCGCGGCGCGCCCCGGGCACGTAGACGAGGGGATCGCCGGCCTCGATGCGCTCGATGGAGCGCACCACGATCTGGACGCGGCCACGGTACTCCTCGACCGCGCCCAGCACGCGCACGGTGTCGCCCTGCGCGAAGCGGCCGTCGAGCAGCGGCACGTCGTCGAAGCAGACGGCACGGACGCGGCCGGTGCGGTCACCGAGCTCGAGCGAGAGGAACGGCGCGCCGGTGCGGGCGCGGCGCAGATCCTTGCGGAGCACGGCGAACGTCGAGTCGACGATCCGGCCGGCCGCGAGGTCGCGGATCCAGGTCTTGGACTCGACGTCCGGCATGGGGCGAGTCTACTCGGAGACCTGGCGATGGGGGTTACGATCCGCCGGTGACGCCACGGGCCGGGGCCATCGTGCGACCCTTCCGGGCGCTGCACTTCGATACCGAACGGGTGCCGATCGCCGACGCGATCGCGCCGCCGTTCGACGTGGTCGGCGAGGCCGAGCGGCGCGCGCTGGCCGATCGCTCGCCGTTCAACATGGTGCACCTGATCCTGCCGCAGGCGGGCGAGGAGCGCCGCGTGCACGCGCAGATCTGCGCCTGGCGGCGCGACGGCGTGCTGGTGCTCGACGACGAGCCCGCCTACTACTGGCTGGAGGAGCGCTACATCGCGCCCGGCGGCACCGCGCGCACGCGCGGCGGGTTCATCGGCCTCGTCCGCATCGAGCCGTACGAGCAGCACATCGTGCTGCGCCACGAGCGCGTGCGCGAGCATCCCGTCGACGGCCGCCTCGACCTGTTGCGCGCCACGCGCGCGCACCTGTCGCCCATCTTCGGTGCCTACCACGACCCGGAGCGCCGGGCCGAGCACGCGCTGCTGCAGGGCCGCGATCCCGAGCCGATGTTCGACGTCATCAGCGACGACGGCACCCGCCACCGCCTGTGGCGCTGCCGCTCGGGACACGCCGAGGTGGCCGCCGCCCTGGCCCGCTCGACCGTGCTGATCGCCGACGGCCACCACCGCTACGAGACGGCCCTGCGCTACTGGCGGGAGCGCGGCGGCGGCGACGAGCCGGCGGCCTTCCTGCCCGTGTACCTGGCGAACGCCGACGACGGCCTCGTGATCTACCCGACGCATCGCATCGTCTCGGGCGTGTCCGACGACGTCGCGGCCGGCCTGGCCGATGCGCTCCGCGCCCAGGGGCTCGAGGTGCGCGAGGTGGCCGATCCCGCCGCGGCGCTGGCCGCGGTCGAGGGCCATGCGGCGCTGGTGGTGGTGCGGGAGGGACGACCGGCGCTGCTGGCCGAGGGCGGCGCCGGCGTGGACTCGGTGCTCGCGCAGGACCACCTGCTCGGCCCGGTGCTCGGGCTGGATCGGGCGGCGGTGGCGCGGACCGATCGCATCGCGTACCGGCACCGCACCGACGAGGCGATCGCGCTGGTGACCGGCGACCGCATCGCGATCCTGCTGCGCGCGCCGACGATCGCGCAGGTGGAGGAGACCGCCCTGCAGTCGGGGACGATGCCCCAGAAGTCGACCTACTTTTATCCCAAGACCGTCGACGGGCTGGTGTTCTACGGCCTCGACGACTGCGTCTGAGGGGACCGCACGCGCGGTGTCGTACCCTGCGGGTATGGCCGTCCCGTCCGAATCCGCCATCCGCGAGGCGCTGTCGCGGGTCCAGGACCCCGAGCTGCATCGCAGCCTCACCGAGCTCGAGATGGTGCGCCAGATCGAGATCGGCGACGAAGGTGGCGTCTCGATCCTGATCGCGCTGACCGTTCCCGGCTGCCCGCTGAAGGCGAAGATCGAGGGCGACATCACGGCCGAGCTCCGCCAGGTCGAGGGCGTGACGGGCGTGATGGTGGCCTTCACGCACATGACGGAGGAGGAGCGCGCGGCGCTCGGTGCCCGCCTGCGTGGCGGTTCGGCCGACGGTGGCGGCGCAACCCGCGAGCGCAAGGGCCTCGCGATCGACAACCGCACGCGGGTGATCGCGGTGGCGTCCGGCAAGGGCGGCGTCGGCAAGTCGTCGCTGACGGTCAACCTCGCCATCGCGCTGCGCGCGCAGGGCCACGAGGTCGGCATCATCGACGCCGACATCTACGGCTTCTCGATCCCCGGCATGCTCGGCATCGACCAGCGGCCGGTGACGTTCGACGGCATGATCGTGCCGCCGGTCGCCCACGGCGTGAAGACGATCTCGATCGGCTACTTCCTGGACGACGAGGGCGCCGTGATGTGGCGCGGCCCGATGCTGCACCGCGCGCTCGAGCAGTTCATGACCGACGTCCACTGGGGCGGTCTCGACTACCTGCTGATCGACATGCCGCCCGGCACCGGCGACATCGCGATCTCGCTCGGCCAGCTGTTCACCGAGGCCGGGCGACGCGTCGAGTCGATCATCGTGACGACGCCCAACCAGGCCGCCCAGCGCGTCGCCGAGCGGGCCGCAGCGGTCGCGCACCGCATGAAGATGGAGATCGCGGGCGTCGTCGAGAACATGAGCTACCGCGTGTGCCCGTGCTGCGGTGAGCGCGACGACGTGTTCGGATCGGGCGGCGGCCAGTCGCTCGCCGACAAGGTCGGCGTGCCGCTGCTGGCGCAGATCCCGCTCGAGCCGGCCGTCCGCGCCGGCGGCGACGACGGTGTGCCGGTGCTGATCTCCGACCCCGAGACACCCGCGTCGCTGGCGATCGCCGAGCTGGCGCGCCAGCTGGTGCGCACCGGCAAGCCCGATCCGGCCCAACGCATGACGCGCCGGCTCCAGGTTCTCTAGTGCCCCGGTAGCTCACCCGTCAGAGGGACGCCGCTCGGCATCCCCCTTTCCGATGTAGGAAGGGTGATCGACGAGCTGAACACCCTTGCGCTGATGCGGGCCCGCGACCAGGGGCGGGCACTGCTCGCCACGGTGCGGCGCGCGATGATCGAGGTGGAGCGGCCGGCACGCCACGCGCTCGTCTGCCTCCTCGCCGACGGACACCTCCTGATCGAGGACGTGCCGGGCGTCGGCAAGACGACCCTGGCGCGCATCATCGCCCGGGCGATCGGCGGCCACGACTCGCGCATCCAGTGCACCGCCGACCTGGTGCCGTCCGACATCATCGGCATCGAGATCCGCTCCGACAACCCCGCCCTGCGGCCGCACGTGTTCGATCCCGGCCCCCTGTTCGCGAACGCGGTGGTGCTGGACGAGGTGAACCGCGCCACACCGAAGCTCCAGGCCGCGCTGTTCGAGGCGATGGAGGAGCGGTTCGTCTCGGTTGCGAAGAAGCGGCATCCGCTGCCGCGGCCGTTCTTCGTCGTCGCCACGATGAACCCGCACAACCCGGAGGAGGAGACCTTCCGGCTGGCCCACGGCCAGCGCGACCGGTTCGCCATCGCCACCGCGATCGGCTACCCGTCGGAGGAGGGCGAGGTGACGCTGCTCGACCGGTTCGCCGGCTACGACGCGCTCGCCGACATCGATCCGATCGTTGCCCCCGGCGACGTGGTGAAGGTGCAGCGCGGCGTCGCGCTCGTGCACGTGCCCGACATGGTGCGCGAGTACATCGTGAAGCTGGTGCGCGCAACGCGCGACTTCGACGGTGTCAACGTCGGCGCCTCGCCGCGTGCCGCGCTGTCGATGCAGCGCTGCTGCCAGGCGCTCGCGCTGATCTCCGACTGCACCGAGGTGCAGCCCGATCACGTGCAGGAGCTGTTCGTCCCGTGCCTCGCGCACCGCATGCAGTTCCTGCCCGGCGTCGACGGCAACGCGACGGCCGAGGCGATCCTCGCCTCCGTCCAGGCGCCGGCGTGGAAGAAGCCGAGCCTGGTGGCAGCGGTCGACGATCTGCTCGACGCGCACGTGCCGGCGCCGCTGTCGGCCGACCTGCCGGGTGTGTCCCGGCTGCAGCGACGGCTCGAGGGCGGCTGAGCCGGAGCTCCGATCGGCTCAGCTGCGCGCCCGGGTCGGAGCGCCCGTTCCGTGCACTCGAGGCGGACCCGGAGGCGTGCAGCTCCCACGCAGCAGCCACATATCGCAAGCGCCGAAACGCTTCATCTTCTACGCCACCTACGCCGATGAAACCATCCACAATCGGGACTTGGCGGATCGCAGACCAGCGCGCCGGGCGAACCTCAGCCGCGTCAGCAATCGGCCACGCCCCGGATCCGGACTGAGGTCATCACCTGGAAATTGACACGCCCACCTGACGCCTCCGCGCTTGCGGCTCTTGACGGCATCCGACGAGGGCTGCACGCCACGACCGCTGCACCCGCGTACGCCTGCGGCGGCGATCCGCGACGTGCTGCTCCTTTGGCCTGCGTCTGACTCCCGCGGCGGAGCGCCCGTTCCGCGCACTTGAGGCACCACCCAACGCGGATGACCCCATCCGCATCCGGGACGAGGCCCAACGCAGACGCGTTAGAACGCCTGGCGGTCGCCCGGACGGAGCGGATGAACCGTCACACCCTCCAGCCCGAGCTTGGCGATCTCCGCCTCTACGAGCTCCGGCGTGCCGGTCAGCGCCGGGAACGTTCCCCAGTGCCCGCCGATGACGTGCTTCACACCGAGCAGCCGCGTCGCGTGGGCGGCCTCGAGCGGACCCATCGTGTACAGGTCGCCGATGGGCAGGATCGCCACGTCGGGCCGGTAGATCTCGCCGATCAGGGCCATGTCGGAGAACACACAGGTGTCGCCCGCCTGGTAGACCTTGAAGCCGTCGGCGAAGGTGATCACGAAGCCGGCCGGCTCGCCGCCGTAGCCGACGATCGACTCGCCCTCGACGATGCTGCCGGAGTGGATCGCGTGGGTCATCGTGAAGCGGATCCCGCGCTGCTCGACCGACCCGCCGGTGTTGAAGCCGACGACGTTCACGCCCTTGCCGCCGAAGTGCATCGCGAGCTCGTACTTGGCCAGCACCGGGCACCCGTGCCTGGTGTGGACGGCCTCGACGTCGGCGATGTGATCGCCGTGCCCGTGGGTCAGCAGCACCAGGTCGACGCGGGCCGGATCACGGAGCGCCTCGGGGATCGTCGGAGCCGTCAGCCACGGATCGACCAGCACGTGCGTACCGTCCGGCGTGGTGTGACCCCACGTCCCGTGGCCGTACCACGTGATCTCGACGCTGCCTGCCATCGCGAAGCTCCTCCCCTGCCGATTCGGCAGGAGCATACTTCCCGCCGTGACCCAGAGGCGATACGCAGCGACCGAGGCCGAAGTGCGACGCGCGCTCGATGGCGTGTACGAGGATCTCGACCCCGGGACGGCGCTGTGGCGCTGCACCGCCGGCCCCTACCGGACACCCGTCGACGTCGTCGTCGAGGATGGCCCCGTCGTCGTCGCCCGCGCCACCGTGGTGCTCGCGCCGGAGCTGACCGGCCCGCTCGCCCAGGCGATGGCGGCCGAGCACGACTCGCTCCTATTCGGCCGCTTCGCTCACGCCGACGGCCAGATCCGCATCGAACATGCCATCGTCGGCGGCCACACGATGAACGGCCAGGAGGTCCGCATCGCGGTGTGGGCGGTGGCCTGGGCGGCGGGGGCCTACCGGCCCCGCTGGGAGCGGCACCTGGCCGGCCTGCCGCTGACCGGCGGCGAGCCGGTGCCGGGCGTCGCCGCGCGGCGCGGCGCCGACGAGCGCGTGGCATCCGCCCAGGCCCGCGTCGAGCGGTTCCTGCACGAGCAGCACGGCGGCTTCACCTACGACGAGGCGTGGGGCTACCACGGCCCGTTCGGCTCGACCCGCGTGTTCGTGTCGGTGCGGCACGTGCTCGAGACCTCGACGGCCGTGCTGGTCGCGTCGCCGGTGCTGTCGGGCGTCGAGCTCACCGACGCCCTGGCGCTCGACGTTGCCGAGGTGTCGGCCGCCCGGTCGTTCGGCCGCTTCGCGTATGCCGCCGAGCGCTCCGAGCTGTGGGCCGAGCTGGCCATCCTCGGCGACGACCTGGATCCGGAGGAGCTGGCCGCGGCCATCACGGCCGTGGGCGAGATGGGCGACGGCGAGGACGACCGTCTGCAGGCCGCGCACGGCGGCCGCCGCTACGCCGACCTGACGCGCTAGGGGGCGGCGAGCAGCGTCGAGGCGGCGTCGCCTGCCCAGCCGAGCATGTCGGGCGGGTAGATGCCGAGCCAGACGATGACCGCGACTGCGAGCACCGCGCAGATGCCGGCCCAGGCCGTGCCCGGCGCGGGGGCGAGCATCGCGCCCGTCTCGCGCCGGCGGTCGTACAGCGCGAGGCCGATGCGCAGGTAGTAGCCGAGGCTGATCAGGGTCGACGCGACGCCGACGATGGCGAGGTACGTGTAGTTCGCGTCGACCGCGGCGGCGAACAGGTAGAACTTCGCGAGGAAGCCGGCGGTCGGCGGAAACCCGGCCAGCGACAGCAGAAAGATCGCGAGCGCGCCACCCAGCACCGGCCGCGAGAAGCCCCAGCCGCGCAACGACTCGAGCGTCGCGGGCTCGCCCGTCTCGCGCTCGCGGATCGCGACCACGGTGAAGGCGCCGACGCTGGTGGCGGCGTAGACGGCGAGGTAGAACAACAGCGCCTTGGCACCCGCCTCGCCCGAGACCACGGCCATCAGCAGGTACCCCGCGTGGCCGACCGACGAGTACGCCAGGATCCGCTTCAGGTTGGTCTGTCGCAGCGCCGCGAGGTTCGCGAACAGCATCGTGATGATCGACGCGGCCGCGAGCGCCGGCCGCCACACGTCGCCCATCGCGGGCAGCGCCTGCACGAGCACCCGGAACAGCGCCGCGAACGCCGCCGCCTTGGTGGCCGCCGACATGAACGCGGTGACGGGCGTGGGTGAACCCTCGTACACGTCGGGCGTCCACATGTGGAACGGGACGACGGCGATCTTGAACCCGAGCCCGGCCAGCACCAGCGCCGTGCCGGCCAGCGCCAGCAGGCTGTGCGGATCCCCGGCGACACCCTTGGCGATCTCGGGGAACCCGAACGAGCCGGTGGCGCCGTACAGGAACGCCGCGCCGTACAGCAGGACGGCGGAGCCGATCGAGCCGAGCACGAGATACTTGAGGCCGGCCTCGAGCGACGCCGAGCTGCGCGTCTCGAACGCGCACAGCGCGTACAGCGCGATCGAGAAGGTCTCGAGGGTGACGAACAGGGAGATGAACGAGTTGGACGCCGCCAGCAGGTCCATGCCCGCTGCGGCGACCAGCAGGAAGGCGACGAACTCGGGGCCGTGCTCGCGCAGCCGTGACCACCCGTAGGCGCCCATCAGTGTCAGCAGGCCGGACACGGCGACGATCACGCGCACCAGGTTCGCGAACTGGTCGACGAGGAACTGGCCCTCGATCACGCTCCAGGAGCCACCGCCGTAGTCCCAGATCACGCCGACGGCGACCAGCGAGCCGATGAAGCAGCCCATGCCGACGAACATCGAGAGATCGCGCGCCCGGCGGTCCCGGACGGCCACCGCGGCGAGCAGCAGGAAGGCCGCGCCAGCGAGGAGGATCAGGTCGGGCGCGAGGGCGCTCCACTGGATGGACGGTGTGGTCACTTCGCGACCTCTTCTGCGGCCGGCACTGCAAGCTGGGAGGCCGCCGCGTCGACCCGCTTCGTGACCGCGTGCGGGTAGAACGAGAGCGCGAGCACCGCCGCCACGAGCGGGATGACGGCGAAGAACCCGCCGCCCCGCAGCTCGGGCGGGTTGGACGCGCCGACGGCGTCGCCCTCACGGTCGTGCAGGATCGCGGAGATCCACCGCAACATGTACATGGCGGCCAGGATCACCGAGAGCGACGCGATCACCCCGACGACGGCCTTCGCCTCGAACGCGCCCAGCAGCACCAGGAACTCCGACGCGAACGTGTTCGAGCCGGGCACCGCGAGCGTCGCGACGCCGATGATGATGACGACGGTCGCGAGCACCGGTCTGCCGCGCGCGAGGCCGCCGATCCGGGCGAACGCGTCCTGGCCGGTGGTGTGCGCGATCCAGCCGGCGAGCAGGAACAGCGCAGCCGACAGGAGGCCGTGGTTGACCATCTGGAACGCCGCGCCGGTGGCGCCCTGGTCGTTGAGGGCGAAGATGCCCAGCGTCACGAGACCCATCTGCGCGATCGACGAGTAGGCGATGACGCCGCGGGCGTCGGGCTGGCGGAACGCCAGCAGCGAGCCGTACAGCAGGCCGATCACCGCCGCCCCGACCAGGATCCACCGGAACTCCGACACGGGCTCCGGGAAGATCGGCAGCACGAGACGCAGGAAGCCGTACGCGCCCGCCTTCGAGGCCACGCCGGACAGCACCGCCGCCACCTCGGGCGGTGCGCTGCGGTAGGCGTCGGGCAGCCAGCCGTGCAGTGGCCACACCGGCGCCTTGATGGCGAACGCGAGAATGAACGCCGCGAACACCCAGTTCGAGTTCGACGTGCCGACCTCGGTGAGGTCGAACGAGCCGGCCCGGAGGCCGATCACGATCATTCCCACGAGCATCAGCAGCGAGCCGACGAAGGTGTAGATGAGGTACTTCAGCGTCGCCTTGCGGCGCCCGGGCCCGCCCCAGATGCCCATCAGGAAGTACAGCGGGATCAGCATCGCCTCGAACCCGACGTAGAACAGGATCAGGTCGCGGGCGCAGAACACGAGGATCAGCGCCGACTCGAGCAGCAACAGCAGGGCGAAGTACGGCCGGCCGCGGTACCGGCCCTCCCAGGCCGCGTACCCGAGCGCGCACGTCACCACCAGCACGGTCATGCAGACCATCACCAGCGACAGCCCGTCGAGCCCGACGTGGTAGCGGACGCCGAGGTCGGTCAGCCACGCCTTGTTGGTCTCGAAGCCGAACGAGCCGTCAGTCGGCAGGTCGGGGATGATCGTCGTGACCAGCCAGTAGATCGGCAGCACCTGCGACGCGACCGCGACCAGCGCGAGGCCCTCGCGCGGGATCGGCAGGATCAGCACGAGCGCCGCGACCACCAGCGGGAAGATGATCAGCGCGGTCGCGTTCACGGTGTAGGCGTCGAACATCAGGCGGCCTGCAGCATGAAGTAGAAGACGAGGCCCGCGACGCCCAGCGCGAACGCCAGGGCGTAGACCCGGACCAGGCCGTTTTGCACGACGGCGAACGCGCGGCCGGTGCGGCCGGCCAGCGCGCCGAGCGCGTCGGGCGCCAGCAGCAGCACCGACCGCTCGATGCTGCGCCGCAGCATCACCGACAGCCAGACGGCCGGGACGTAGAAGACGTAGTTGTACAGCTCGTCCCAGAAGAAGTTGCGCTCCGACAGGATCGCGAACGGCCGGGGGAACGGCACCGGTGACGTGCGACCCTTGCCCCAGATGCGCGCCGCGACCAGGATGCCGACCAGGCCGGCGCTGGTGGCGACGGCGGTCGCGATCCAGTCGTTCGACGTCGAGGGCTCCAGCATCGGCACGCCGCCATAGACGACCGGCGCGAGCCAGTCGGAGAACAGGTGCGTGACGCCGGGAATCTGCAGCACACCGGCCACGGCGGCCAGCCCGGCGAGGACGTAGACCGGGATCAGCATCGTCCGCGGGCCCTCGCCGTGCTCGGTGTGGTGCGGCGCGTGCTCGGCGGCGTACTCGCTCGGCGGCCCGCGGAACACGACGAACATCAGGCGCGACGCGTAGAGGCCGGTCAGCAGCGCACCGACGGCGCCGCCGATGAAGGCGAGCATGCCCCAGAACCCGCCCAGCTCGAGGCCGGAGGCGAGGATGGCGTCCTTCGAGATGCCGCCCGACAGGGGGAACACGCCGGCCAGGGCGAACGTGCCGATCCACATGCACAGCGCCGTGCGCGGCAGCCACTGCTGCAGGCCGCCCATCTTGCGGATGTCCTGCTCGTCGGCGAGGGCGTGGATGACGACGCCGGCGCCCATGAACAGCAGCGCCTTGAAGAACGCGTGCGTGGTCAGGTGGAAGATGCCCGTCCAGTACGCGCCGAGGCCGACGCCCACGAACATGTAGGCGATCTGGCTCATCGTCGAGAAGGCGATGATGCGTTTGATGTCGGTCTGCGTGAGCGCCGTCACCCCGGCCATCAGCAGCCCGATCACGCCGATCGCGACGATCACGTGCTGGATCGTGGGCGCGTAGGAGTAGAGCGGGTTCATGCGCGCGATCAGGTACACGCCGGCCGTCACCATGGTGGCCGCGTGGATCAGCGCGGAGACCGGCGTCGGGCCCTCCATGGCATCGGGCAGCCACGTGTGCAGCGGCAGCTGCGCCGACTTGGCGAGGCCGCCGATCAGCAGCAGCCCGCAGATCCAGTTGATCGTCGACGTGTCGACGCCGAGCTGCGCGCGCTCGCCGAACACCTCGATGTAGTCGACGGTGCCCAGCTCGCGGAAGATCATGAAGATGCCGATCATCAGGCCGACGTCGCCGACGGCGTTCATGACGAAGGCCTTCTTGGCGGCTGCGATGGCGCTCGGCTTCTGGTGCCAGAACCCGATCAGCAGGTACGACGACAGGCCGACCATGCCCCAGCCGACCAGCAGTACGACGAAGTTCGCCGCCAGCACCAGGATCAGCATCGAGAACACGAACAGGTTCAGGTACGCGAAGTAGCGGCGCTCCTCGAGGTCGCCGTGCATGTACCCGACCGAGTAGACGTGGATCAGGAAGCCGACGCCGGTGACGACGAGCAGCATCACGGCGGACAGCTGGTCGACGAGGATCGAGTTGTCGACGTGCAGGTCGCCGGACTGCAGCCACGTCCAGGCGACGGAGTGGATCGACCGCGACTCCTCGTCCAGGCCGTGCAGGCGAACGAACACGATCACGCTGAGCACGAACGCGACCAGCATCACGCCGCACGCGATCCACGAGGCCACGCGCCGCGGGACGCGCTCGCCGCCGAGCCCGAGCAGCGCAATCAGCACGCAGCCGGCGAGCGGAGCGGCGTACGCCAGCCAGGCGGTCATGGAGATGCTCATCCGCGCAGCTCCACGAGCTCGTCGACGTCGAGCGTCATCTTGCGGCGCTCCATCGCGACGATCAGCCCGAGCCCGACCACGACCTCGGCGGCGGCGACGCCCATCACGACGAGCGCGAACACCTGGCCGTCACGGCTGCCGTTATACCGGCCGAAGCCGACCAGCGACAGGTTGACCGAGTTGAGCATCACCTCGAGCGAGAGGAGCACGACCAGCGGCGAGCGGCGCAGTATCACGCCGGCCAGGCCGATCGCGAACAGCAGCCCGGAGACAATCAGGTACGAGCCGAGCCCCGGGGTCACTCGCCGCTCCGGCTGGCGGCCAGCTCGCGCGCCTCTTGCACGCGGCGCTGGCGCTCGTCGAGGTCGACGCGCATCGGGCGCGGGCCGGCGCCGAGCACGACCGCGGCGATGGCTGCGACGAGCAGCAGCAGCGACACGATCTCGAACGCTCCCACGTACGTCGTCAGGAACAGCTGGCCGACGGTCTGCGGCGAGCCGAAGTTGTCCTCCACGGCCGCGGCGCTGTCGAGACCGGAGCGGCCGATCACCAGGGCCACCTCGACCAGGATCGCACCTGTTGCGACGCTGCCCACGACGATCTGCCACGTGCGCTGGTGCTCGCCCGGCAGCTCGCCCCGCGGTCCGATGTAGGCGATCACGAACAGGAACATGACCATCACGGCGCCGGCGTAGACGATGATCTGCGCGGCCGCCACGAAGTCGGATTGCAGCAGGACGAACAGCGTCGCCAGCGACGCGAGGTTGCCCAGCAGCGCGATCGCCGCGATGAACGGGTTGCGCTGCAGGATGACCGCGAGGGCACACGCGATGGCGGCGGCCGAGGCGACGAACCAGACGACGGTTGCCACTACCAGAGCCCCTTGACTTCATCGTCGCCCGGCGTGCCCTCGGGGTTGGTGGCCGTCACGATCTCGTACATGCCGAGCGCGGCCTCCATCTCCTGCACGGGATGGTCGAACACGTCGATCGCCTTCGACGGCGTCCGCCGCAGGGGCTTTTCGAGCAGCATCTCCTTCGTGTACACCAGTGCCTCGCGCGAGATCTCGGACAGCTCGAAATCGTTGCCGAGCGTGATGGCGTCGAACGGGCACGCCAGCTCGCAGTACCCGCAGAAGATGCACCGGGCCATGTTGATCTCGTAGATGCGGGCGTATCGCTCGCCGGCCGAGACGCGATTGTCGACGGTGTTCTCGGCGGGCACGACGCGGATGCAGTCGGACGGGCACGCGGCCGCGCACAACGAGCAGCCAACGCACTTCTCGAGCCCGTTCTCGTGGCGGTGCAGCTGGTGCCGGCCGCGGAACCGTGGGTAGACGGGCCGCTTGTACTCCGGGTAGCGCTGCGTGACGGGCGTCCGGAAGAGATGCCGGAGCGTGACGCTGAATCCCTTGACCTGATCGAGCATGCGCGGCCGCCTTATCCGTAGACCACGAAGAACGCGGTGACGATGAGGTTGAGCGTGGCGGCCGGCAGCAGCACCTTCCACCCCAGTGACATCAGCTGGTCGAACCGCACGCGGGGCACGGTGGCGCGCAGCCAGATGAAGATGAAGAGGAAGAAGCCCGTCTTGAGCAGCATCCAGATCGGGCCCGGCAGCACCGGTCCGGCCGGGCCGGCCAGGAACAGCACGGCAGCCAGCGCCGACAGCGTGATGGCGTTGATGAACTCGGCGTTGGCGAACATCGCGAACCGCATGCCGCCGTACTCCGTGTGGTAGCCGGCGACGACCTCGCCGTCCGCCTCGGGCAGGTCGAACGGCGGCCGGTTCGACTCGGCCACGGCCGCCACCATGAACACGAGGAAGCCGACGAACTGGGGCACGATGTACCAGACCCAGTTGTCCTGCTTCTGCGCGATCTCGATGAACGACAGCGAGCCGGAGTGGATGACGACGCCGATCACGGCCAGCGTGAACGCCACCTCGTAGGAGACCAGCTGCGCGATGGCGCGCATGCCGCCGAGCAGCGAGTACTTGGAGCCCGACGCCCAGCCGCCGATCAGCAGCCCGTAGAAGCCGAGCGACCCGAGCGCGGCCACGAACAGCAGGGCCACGTTGGAGTCGGCCATGTACAGGTGGAACCGGATGTCGGTGCCGGGCACCGTCGCGAGCCCGCCGAAGGGCATCAGGCCGAACGCGCCGATCGCGCAGAACAGCGAGACGAACGGCGCCAGCAGGTACAGCCGCGGCCGCGCGCCGTCGGGGATCATCGACTGCTTGCGCAGCAGCTTGCCGAGGTCGGCGATGGGCTGGAGCAGGCCGTACGGCCCGACCCGGTTGGGACCGAGGCGCACTTGGAAGCGCCCGATCAGGCGGCGCTCCACCCACGTCATGACGGCGAAGAAGCCCATCAGCAGGTTCACGAGCGCGAACCCCTTGATGGCGGTGATGTAGAACCCGTCGACCATCAGCCGGGGACGACCTCCGCCTCACCGGCGACCGGCGGGCCGCCCCAGTTGATCCGGACCGCACCGGCGCGCAGCCGGCGCGACGTGCGCAGCGGCCCCGTGTGGTCGCCACCCGCGTGGCGCACGGTGACGGCGTCGTGCTCGGAGACGCCCAGCCGGGCGGCGTCGGCGTGGTTGAGCATCACCCAGGGCGCGCGCTGGTGCGCGAGCGCCGCCGTGCGCTCGACCGCGACACCCGAGAAGAGCGGCCGCGGCGCGATCAGCGTGAAGCGTCCCGGCGCAGCCGGCCCGGGCTCGGCCGCCGCGGGGGCGCCGGACGGCGCGGCGACGGGGTCGCGCGGGCGGGCGGGCAGCGGTGCGCGGCCGTTCAGCTCGCTCCACGTGAGCGGGATGCCGAGCTCGGCCGCCAGCTGGCCGTACGCGTTCGACGCCGCCGGCGAGATCTCGATGCCGAGGTGCGAGGCGATGGCCACGCAGGCCGCCAGGTCGGGTACGCCGCTCGGCGGCGTGGTGGCGGGCCGGAGGCGCTGGATGCGCCCCTCGAGGTTCGTCACGGTGCCCTCGCGCTCGTCGTCGACGGCCTGCGGCAGCACGATGTGGCTCCACGAGACCGACGTGTTCACGAACGGCGAGATGGCGATCACCTGGCGCAGCTGCGCGAGCGCCATCTGCCAGCGGTCGGCCTCGGGCCACTCGGCCGTCGGATCGACGCCGACCAGCACCAGCGTCTGGACGGTGCCGGCCTCGATGGCGGCCAGCACCTCGTCGCCGCCGCCGGCCAGGCCGCAGAGGCGGGCGCCCCGCTCGTTCGCGCCGGTGGGCAGCGGCAGCACGCCACCGCGCTCGCGCAGGCCGAGGGCGTGCGCGGCCGCGGCGATGGCGGCGGTGTCGACCGGGTCGGTGACGATCAGCACCGGGAAGGCCGCGCCGGCGAGCGCGCCGGGGTCGCGGACGAGCCCGGCGAGGGCGTGGGCCGTCGAGGCGCCGGCCGTCTGGCGCACGGTGCCGGCGTCGCGGTCGAGCAGCGAGCCGCCCGGGCCGACGACCATCACGTGGGCGCCGCGGCGGCGGGCCTTGCGGATGCGCAGGTCGAGCACACCGCCGCGATCCGCGACGTCGCCGTCGCCGACGACGGCGATCACATCGGCGCGGTCGAGGTCGTCGATGCGGGCCAGGTACGGGTCGAGCGTCTCCCAGGCACCGGCAGCCGCGATCGGCCCGGAGGCGGTCAGCGCGCGGACGTCGCCCGCGATGCGGCCCCAGGCGTAGGCCTCCTCGTTGGTGAGGTCGCCGCCCGTGACGATGGCCACGGAGCCCGGGCCGCCGATGGCGTCGGCATGGCGCAGGCGCTGGCCGATGGTGCGCGTCGCCTCGTCCCACGAGACGGGCGCGAGACCCGACTCGGAGCGCATCAGCGGCTCGCTCAGGCGGTCGGCGAGCGGCTCGTGGCGGGCGAACCGGCCGCGGTCGCAGAGCCAGCCCTCGTCGACCTCGGGATGGTTGCGCGACAGCACGCGCTCGGTGTGGCCCTCGCGAACGGTCGCCCACGTGTTGCAGCCGACCGCGCAGCCGCCGCAGACCGACGGCACGTTGACGATCTCCCACGGACGCGCCTTGAACCGGTAAGGCGTCGGCAGCAGGGCGCCGACCGGGCACAGCTCCGTGACGTTGCCCGAGAACGCGCCGACGTACGGGCGCTCCTGGAACGTGGCGATGACGCTGTGCGCGTCGCGCTCGCGCGCGATCAGCTCGCCATCCTCGGCCACGTCGGACGAGAACCGCGTGCAGCGGTAGCAGAGGATGCAGCGCTCGCGGTCGAGCACGATCGACGGCGAGATCGGCAGCGGCTTCTCGTACGTGCGCTTCGCCAGCGTCATGCGGCTCTTGCCGGGGCCGTACCGGAACGCCAGGTCCTGCAACGGGCACTCGCCGCCCTTGTCGCAGACCGGGCAGTCGAGCGGGTGGTTGAGGAGCAGGAACTCGAGGACCGCGTCCTGGCCCTCCGCGGCCTTCGCGGACGTGGCCGCGCCGCGCACGATCATGCCGTCGGCGGCCGTCATGGTGCAGGCCGCCTGCAGCTTCGGCATCGGGCGGCCGCCCATCTCCACCTCGACCAGGCACATGCGACAGGCGCCGACGGGCGGACCGAGCCGGGGCTCGTAGCAGAAGACCGGGATCTCGACGCCCGCGTGCGCGGCCGCCACGACCAGCGGCGTGCCGGCCGGGACCTGCACCTCGCGGCCGTCGAAGGTGACGGTCACCGTGACTGCCTCGGTCGTTGCCATCAGGCGGGCACCAGCGGCAGGTTGCGCTTCAACTCGGGGTACAGCGCGCCGAACGGCGACGACAGCGATTCGGGCACGCCGACGCCGCCGAGGCAGGCGTCGAACTCCTCGCGGAAGTGCTTCAGGTACGAGCGCACCGCCATCGCGCAGGCGTCGCCGAGGGGGCACAGGCAGTTGCCCTCGATGCGGTCGCACATCTCGACCAGCAGGTCGATCTCGTGCGGCTGCGCCGCGCCCGACGCGACGCGCTTCAGCAGCTCGACCATCCACCGCGTGCCCTCGCGGCACGGCGTGCACTTGCCGCACGACTCGTGGCGGTAGAAGTCGGCCACGCGCAGGGCGAGGTGCACCATGCTGGTGCGGTCGTCCATGACGATCACGGCGCCCGAGCCGGCCATCGAGCCGGCGGCGGCCACGGTCTCGACCGCGATCTGCACGTCGAGGTCGTCGGGCATCAGGATCGGCGCCGACGAGCCCCCGGGGATGAAGCACTTCATCGGGCGGCCGCCCGCGACCCCGCCGCCGCAACCCTCGATCAGGTCGCGGTAGGTGGCGGTGACGGGCAGCTCGTAGTTGCCCGGGCGCTGCACGTGACCGGACAGCGACATGACGCGCGTACCGGTGGTCTGCTCGGTGCGAATCGCTGCGTAGCGCTCGGCCCCCATCGCGAAGATGTACGGCACGGTCATCACCGTCTCGACGTTGTTGAGCAGCGTCGGACTCTTCCAGGCGCCGGAGACGGCTGGGAACGGCGGCTTCGCCGTCGGCTGACCGCGCTCGCCGTTGAGGGCCGCCAGCAGCGCCGTCTCCTCGCCGCAGATGTAGGCGCCGGCGCCGCGGTGCACGTAGATGTCGACCGCCCCGGGCGCGCCCGGCAGCGCGGCGCCCAGATAGCCGCGCGCGTAGGCCTGCGCGACGGCCGCGTCCAGCTCCTCCGCCTCGGTCGCGTACTCGCCGCGGATGAAGATGTAGGCGGAGCGCGAGTCGATGGCGTTGCAGAGCATGATGCAGCCCTCGATCAGGGCGTGCGGGTTGCGCAGCATCAGCTCGCGGTCCTTGAACGTGCCGGGCTCGGACTCGTCGGCGTTGACGACGAGAAAGCGCGTGCCCTTGCCGATGAACGACACCTTCATGCCGGTCGGGAAGCCGGCGCCGCCGCGTCCGCGCAGGCCCGAGTCCTTGAGCTCCTGCACGAACTCGTCGAACGGCCGCGCGGCCTGGGCGAGGGCGGTCTTGTACCCGCCCACGGCCTCGTAGTCGGCGATGTCGGCGCGCGCGCCGTCGAAGTCGAGCAGGATCGAGTCGGCGCGCGGCGAGGCATAGGTCGGACCCTGCATCAGTGGCCTCCCGCGCGGGATCGGAGATCGGCGACGACGGTGCGCGCGTCGTCGGCGGTGAAGTGCTCGAGGTAACGGTGATCGACCGAGACGACCGGGCCCCAGCCGCATCCACCCAGGCACTCGACGGAACGCAGCGTGGCTACGCCGTCGGGCGAGGTCTGCCCGAGCCGGCAGCCGAGCTCCTTCTCAAAGGCGGCCACGACGTCGGTGGCGCCGACCAGGCAGCACGACACGTTGGTACACACCTCGACGACGTGCGCGCCGACCGGCTCCAGGAAGAACATGTCGTAGAAGGACGCGACCGCCTGGCAGTGCGCGACCGGCAGGTCGATGCAGCGCGACACCTCCTCGAACGCCTCGGGCGACAGCCAGCGGTACTTCTCCTGCGCGAGGCGCAGGGCACCGAGGATGGCCGAGCGGCGATCGGGGTACTTCGCGATCTCCGCCTGGATGGCGTCGTAGAGCGTGTCGACGGCCATCAGCGGTCGCAGTCTCCCATCACCGGGTCGATCGACGCCAGGATCGCGATCAGGTCGGCCAGGTAGTGGCCGGTCGCGAGCGCCGCGAGCGACGACAGCGTCACGAAGCTGGGCGGCCGCAGGCGGGCGCGCCACGGCTTGGCGGTGCCGTCGGAGATCATGTAGAAGCCGAACTCGCCACGGGCCGATTCGATCGGTGCATAGATCTCGCCCGGCGGCACGCGGAAGCCCTCGGTGACGATCTTGAAGTGATGGATGAGCGACTCCATCGAGGTGTGCAGCTCGTGGCGCGGCGGCAGCACGACCTTGCGGTCGTCGGCGATGAACGGGCCCTCCGGCAGGCCGTCGAGGCACTTCTCGATCAGGTCGAGCGACGAGCGCATCTCCTGGACGCGCACCCAGAACCGGTCGAACACGTCGCCGTTCTGGCCCAGCACCGGCTGGTAGTCGAGCTCACGGTAGGCGCCGTAGCCGCCGTTGGCGCTGCGCAGATCCCACGGGATGCCGGAGGCGCGCACGTTGGGCCCGGACTGCGCCATCTGGATCGCGAACTCGGGCGGCATCACGCCGACCCCGACGGTGCGCGAGCGCCAGATCGGGTTCTGGCCGATCAGGTCCTCGTACTCGCCGATGCGGCCACGCATGTACGAGATGAACTGACGCGCCTTCGGCTCGAAGCCCTTCGGGATGTCCTCGGCGACGCCGCCGACCTGGCCGTAGCGCGGGTGCATGCGCTGGCCGGTGACCATCTCGAACAGGTCGAGCACGTAGTCACGGTCGCGGAAGCAGTAGAACAGCAGCGCGATGCCGCCCAGGTCGACCGAGCCGGTGCCGAGGAAGATCAGGTGCGAGTGCAGGCGCGTGAGCTCCTGGAAGATCACGCGCAGGTATTCGCCGCGGCGCGGCACCTCCAGCTCGAGCAGCTTCTCGACGGCCATGCAGAAGGCCACCTCGCCCGAGAAGAACGACAGGTAGTCCATGCGCGGGACGTACGTGATCGCCTTCCAGTACGTCTTCTGCTCGATGTTCTTCTCGATGCCCGTGTGGACGTACCCGAGCTCGTTGCGCAGGCCTGCGACGATCTCGCCGTCCAGGTGCACGACCAGCCGCAGCACGCCATGCGTGGACGGATGGTTGGGGCCGAGGTTGATCTCGAGCAGGTCCGGGTTGTCGCCCGACGGCACCGTCACCGACGGCGTCGGCGAGGGGATGCCGAGGACCGGCCAGGCGGACGCGCGCGGCTTGACGGCGGCCATCAGACGTCGTCCGAGAACTGCACGGGCTCGCCGCCGAGCGGCGAGTCCTTGCGATGCGGGTGGCCTTCCCAGTAGTCGGGAAGCAGGATGCGGACGAGATTCGGGTGCCCCGTGAAGACGACGCCCATCATGTCGTAGGCCTCGCGCTCGTGGTAGTCGGCAGAGGGGAAGACCGGGATCAGCGTGGCGATCTCCTCGCCGTCGTCGAGCCAGGCCTGGATGCGCAGCCGGCGGTGCTCGCCCGGCGCGACCGTCATCAGCTTCAGCAGGTGGCTGGAGACCGTAAAGCGCTTGTCCCCGAGCGGCTTCGGCACGGCGGCGTTTCCCCACGAGCCGGCGCGGTTCAGGTCGCGGCCGCCGAACTGGTTGGCGCCCCAGTAGCCGGCGACGTCACCGCCGTACCCGAGCCAGTCGGCCGTGACGACGTCGGACAGGTAGTCGTAGCCCTCCGTGTCACGCAGGAAGGTCGCGGTCTCGACCCAGCGGTCGGCGGCGACCACGATCGTGAGCTCGTCGCGATCGATCTTGTGCAGCAGCACACCGTCCTCGCCGAGGGCGGCGGTGAGCCGTTCGAGCGCGCCGACGTCGGGGTCGCCCCACGTCGGCTGCGAGATCGCGCGGATCGACTCAGGCATCGCTCTGCTGCTGGAGGTAGGCGGGCGGGATACCGGCCTTGATCTTCTTCTGCAGGGTCAGCAGACCCTCGACGACGGCCTCGGGCCGCGGCGGGCAGCCGGGCACATAGACGTCGACGGGGACGATCTTGTCGACGCCCTGCAGCACCGCATAGTTGGCGAACATGCCGGCGGTCGACGAGCACGCGCCCATCGCCATCACCCACTTCGGCTCGAGCATCTGCTCGTACAGCTGGCGGATCGGCTCGGCCATCTTGTGGGCGACGCGGCCGGAGACGATGATCAGGTCGGCCTGGCGCGGTGTGGCGCGCACCACCTCGGAGCCGAAGCGGGCGACGTCGTAGCGCGCCGAGGTGATCATCGCGATCATCTCCATGGCGCAGCACGCGAGGCCGAAGCCGAACGGCCAGACCGAGTTGGACGAGGCCCATGCGATCGCCTTGTCCACCGTCGTCGTCATAACGATGTCCTCGAGTTGCGTGGCCCGCAGCGAACGCCGCACCTGTGCGGGCGGGATCACTTCCACTGGAGTGCTCCCTTCCGCCAGATGTAGATGTAGCCGATCGCCAGCACCGTCACGAACGCGCACAGCTCGGCGAAGCCGAAGGAGCCGAGCGGCTCGAGGATCACGGCGAGCGGGTAGAGGTAGACGATCTCGATGTCGAAGACGATGAACAGCATCGCGGTCAGGTAGTAGTTGACCGAGAGGTTGGTCGGCTGGAACGACCCGGGCGAGACGCCCGACTCGAACGAGTACGACTTCTGCCGGCCCTCGCGCCGGCCGCGCGTGCCGAGGGCGACGGACGCGTAGAGGAGGCTCCCCGCGACAAGCGCCGCGAACAGCAGGTAGATGAGCAGGGAAGCCCAGTCGCCAAGCATCAGCGCCCCCTCCTTCGGCTGTTCGCAGCCAGTTCCTTGAGCCCCATGGCAGCTGCCACCTCGGGCCAGACTCTAGCGCGGCCTCCCAGCAGTAACAAACCACCACCACGCGCGGATGGGCGAACAGCCCCCAATCGCGCGCTACGAGCCGATTTGTGGGCAATCATCGTGCGCTTCCGCACGTGTCACAAGCGCCGTCGCGCGACACGCACTAAGCTTCTCGGAATGGCGCGGACCGTCGCGATCGTCGACTATCGGGGGACCTGGCCGGCCGAGTTCGATCGCCTGGCCGCGGGACTTCGGTCCGCCTACGGTCCAGCGGCCCAGCGGATCGACCACATCGGGTCGACGGCGGTGCCCGGACTGGCTGCGAAGGACGTGATCGACGTCCAGGTGGCCCACGTGCACGTGCGCGGCGACGGCCGGTTCCACCACCGCTACCCGCTGCTGTGCCGCGACTACCTGCGGGCAGGGCCGGCGGCGGCCCGCGCCGAGGCCTGGGCGGACGCCACCGCCTGGCGGATCGGGCGGTCCGATGCCTGACGCCAAGGCCGACCTGCGCCGCCGGCTGCGGCGTGCCCGCATCGACCGCACCGAGCACGAGCGCGCGACCGTCGCGGCCGCGTTCGTCGGCCACGCCGCGGCGCTCGATGGATCGACGATCGCGGCGTTCGTCGGCGTGCGCTCCGAACCGCCGACCGTGCCGCTGCTCGAGGCGCTGCACGCACGCGGCGTGCGGGTGCTGCTGCCGGTGCTGCTCGCCGACATGGATCTGGACTGGGCGCCCTTCACCGGCGCGGCCGAACTGGTCGAGGGCCGCCTGCGGATGTCGGAGCCGCCCGGTCCGACGCTCGGCCCGGACGCGATCGCGACCGCCGACCTGGTGCTGGTGCCCGCGCTCGCCGTCGACGGCAGCGGCATGCGGCTCGGCCAGGGCGGCGGCTCGTACGACCGGGCGCTGATCCGCACCTCCGCGCGGGTCGTGGCCGTGGTGTTCGGCGACGAGGTGCTCGAGTGGCTGCCGGCCGAGGACCACGACCGATCGGTGGACGGCGTCCTGACCCCGGATCGCGGACTTCACTGGCTGCGGGAATCTCCGGACGGTGGCACGCGTTGAATATCTCGCTACGCTGAGAGGACACCGATGTCCGACACCCTCGCCAATACCACCATCACCATCACCTCCAAGGCCGCCGACAAGGTCCGCGAGTTCATCGCGGCCGAGGACGACGGGGCCGAGGTGCTGCGCATCGCCGTCCAGGGCGGTGGCTGCTCCGGATTCCAGTACGCGCTCGGTTTCGACGAGGCGCCCGCCGAGGGCGACGCCGTGATCGAGATGCACGGCGTCCGCATCGTCGTCGACCCCTTCAGCCTGCCGTACCTGAGCGGCGCCGGGATCGATTTCGTCGATGGCCTGAACGGCACCGGGTTCAAGATCGAGAATCCGAACGTCGTCGCCGGCTGCGGCTGCGGCTCGTCCTTCCAGATGAAGGACGGCGAGGAGCCCGCCGACGCGTCCGCCGACTCCGGCGACAGCGGCTGCTCCACCTGCGCCTCGCACTGACCTGACGCGCGGCTACGGCGTGAGCGTGTAGCCGAGCGTGGTGTCGTTCGTGCGCACCGGCAGCGAGATGATCGCCGTGCGGTCCGACGTCGGTGCCGAGCGGGCGCTCTGCGGGATCACGACGCGGATCTGCGCTCCGGTCGGCAGCGGCGCGTCGAACGCGACGACGTAGTCGCGGCCGTCGACCAGCCGGACGCGGATCATCGTGGCACCGGCGGCGCTGCGCGTGCCCGACTCGAGGCGGACGTTCGCCACGGCCGCGCCGCGGATGACGTCGTACGACGCCGTGCGATAGGCCGGGAAGCGCACCTGCGCGAGCAGGCCGCGGGCGCCGACGATGCGGCGCCGCACGTGGATGGTGGTCGGCGTGAAGTCGTGCGCCACCGTCACCTGGCGCCGACCGCTGCCCGCGCGGGTCTGGCTGTGGATGCGCGTGAAGCCGCCGCCGCCGGGCCGGACGTTCGCGCTCAGCCGGCCCATGGTCGGCGAGTAACGCGTGAAGCCGGGCTGGGTCTCGAGGATCGTGCGCCTGCCGGCCACGAGCCGCAGGCCGAACGCGGTCGAGGTGGCGCCGTTGCCGCCGGTGCCCGACAGTGGCACGCCCTTGTCGTCGATCAGTCGCGACAGCTCGGCGCCGCCGTTGCCGACGGCGGTCGCCTGCGTGATCGCCGTCGAGTACGACGGGGTCGTCACCGCGAGGCGGCGGATGTCGGGGTCGAACCCGTAGGCCGGCGGCAGCGGCGCGGCCTGCATCGTCCCGAGCCCGAGCACCGCGGCACGCGTGGCCAGCGATGCGAAGCGGGCGGCCGTCAGGGCCGGGTCGAGGCGCGGCTGCGCGGCGGCGCTCTTGATCGAGTAGAAGGTCGAGTCGAGCAACGGGCCCTCGATGACCGCGAGCCGGTCGTACAGGCGCAGCGACTGGTCGAACACGTACTTCGCCTGGTTGCGGGCCGTCGCGCCGAACGCGAGCCGGCGCGACGATGCCATCGCGAGCAGCCCGTTGCCGGCGAGGGCCCAGTACCGGCGCAGCTGCCAGCGGAGGAAGCCGTGGCCGGTGTCCCAGTTCATCGCTCCGGCATGCGTCCAGTCGCCGTACAGCACGCGTCGCTGCCAGCGCCGCGCCATCTCACCCTCGGCCGCGGTGACCGCCTTCATGCCCTGCGAGCGCGCGAGATCGTAGGGCAGCACCACGCCGACCACCATGCTCGCGTACTCGCCGGTCGAGTTGCGGTTCACCTCCGCGCCCTGCCGGTCCGGCCGGTAGTGGAACCCGTAGCCGGAGTTGAGGTTGGTCGTGCCGCCCGGGCTGCGCTTGCGCGCGTGGTCGAGGAACCACGTGAGGATGCTGCGGTACGGCGACCTCGCCAGCGACCGCCGGTTCACGACCGCGTCGGCCAGGTAGAGGTCGGCGTTCCAGTTGACCTGGTCGAGGTGCCGCTTGGCGTTGAACGACGAGCGCGCGACGAGCGCGATGCGGTTGCGGATGCGTCGCTGCAGTGCCGGCGACAGGCCGAGCCTGGCCCGCGCCTGGTACGCGGCGGCGAGGGCCTCGGCCACCTTCGGGTCGAGCGAGAAGTGCCCGGCCGTATTGGCCTGGTTCATCCGTGACGTCCAGCCCGGGCCGCGAGACGACTCGAGCTGGAACGCGGGCGCCTGCGTGAGCCCTCGCACCAGCGCCCGAGCCCGGGCGTCCTGGCGGGTTGCGCCCGTGTGACCGACCAGCGCGGCGTTGGCGTGCGTATAGAGCATGGCGGCGTTGACGCGCACGAACAGCGTGCGGTTGGTGCGGTACGCAGCCACCCTGGCATCCCACGTCGGGTTCAGCGCGACCTGCAGCCGGTCGGCGAACGCGAGGTAGTCAGCGGTCGTCAGCGAGGTCGCGGATACGGCGGCTGTCGCCGGCGTCGCGACAACAGCAAGCACCGCCGCCGCGAGCACGGCCCAAACCCCTCGACGCCACATCGCTGCGCAGACTACCGCTTACAAAGCAGATTGAGTCCAAGGAACTCGTAGGCGACATTGGCCGCGAGGATCGCCGTCGGGCCGCCCGGCCCGTCCAGCTGCGGCGACACCTCGACCACGTCGAAGCCGACGAACGGCAGCCCGGCGAGCGCCCGCACGAACCGCAGCGCCTGGTACGGCAGCAGCCCGGCGGCCTCCGGCGTGCCGGTTCCGGGCGCCAGGCACGGGTCGATCACGTCGATATCGAACGACAGGAACACCGGCGCATCGCCGACCCGGTCGCGCACGCGCCGGCCGTACTCCGCCGGCGTCATGTCGCGCAGCTCCTCGCACGGGATCACGTCGAAGCCGAGCTCCGTCCGCGGCCGCTCCCACTCGCCCGGGTCGTAGAGCGGGCCGCGCATGCCGGCCATCACCGAGCGCTCGGGCAGCAGCAACCCCTCCTCGACGGCGCGGCGGAACGGCGTGCCGTGGAAGATGCGCTGGCCGTAGTAGCTGTCGTTGGTATCGCAGTGGGCATCGAGCAGCACCAGTGCGACGGGGCCGTGCACCGCGGCGTGGGCGCGGAGCTCGGCCAGCGCGATCGTGTGGTCGCCGCCGAGCACGATCGGCGTCACGCCGGCGCGGACGATCCCCTCCAGCTGCGCCGCGATCTGCGCCACCGACGCCGCCGCGTCGCCGGGCGTCGTATCGACGTCGCCCCAGTCGACCACCGACTGGGTCGCGAAGCAGTCGACCTTCAGGTTCGGGTTGTAGGGTCGCAGCAGGATCGATCCCGCGCGCACCGCCTCGGGGCCGAACCGCGCACCCACGCGGAAGCTGGTGCCGGTGTCGAAGGGCACGCCCACGACGGCGACGTCCACGCCGTCGAGGTCCTTGACGTGCGGGCAGCGTGCGAAGGTGCGCACGCCGGTGTAGCGCGGAGCGAGGAAGGCGTCGGCTGGGCCGTACCGGGGCGTCGTCATGCGTGGAATGATCCCTGTATGCGACTCGACGGCAAGCGAGTAATCGTCACGGGAGGCACCGCGGGCATCGGACTCGCCACGGTGCGGATCCTCACCGAGCTCGGGGGACGCGTGCTCGCGGTGTCCCGGACCGAGCCCGAATCACTGCCACAGGGCGCGGTGCACCTGGTGGCCGACATCGGCGAGCGCGAGGCGGCGGTGGCCATCGCCGAGGGCGCGCGGGAGCTGCTGGGCGGCGCCGACGTGCTCGTCAACAACGCGGCGCAGGACCACACGAACCTCATCCTCGAGACCTCTGACGACGAGATCGACGCGGTGCTCGCGATCAACCTGGCCGCGCCGATCCGCGTCACCCGCGAGGTCGCACGCCTGATGGTGGAGCAGGGCACGGGCGGGTCGATCATCAACCTCTCGTCGCGGCTCGGGACGATCGGCGTCGCCACCATGGGCACGTACGGCGCGGCCAAGGGCGGCATCAACGCCTTCACGCGGCACGCCGCGATCGAGCTGGCGCAGTACGCGATCCGCGTCAACGCGATCGCGCCCGGGCTGACCGAAACGCCGCTGGTGGCGGAGTGGCTGGCGGGCCAGGACGAGCCGGAGGCCTTCCGGGCGCGCGTCACGGAGCAGATCCCGCAGGGCCGCATCGGCGCGCCCGACGAGGTCGCGTGGGCGATCGCGTGGCTGGCGAGCGACGTCTCCCCGCACGTCACGGGCACGGTGATCCCGATCGACGGCGGGTACACGGCGGCATGACGCGGGTCGCAGTCGTCACGGGCGGCTCGTCCGGGATGGGCGCGGCGTGCGTGCGGCGCTACCTGACCGAGGGGTTCGCCGTGGCGTCGCTCGACCTGGCGCCGTGCGACGCCCCCGACGTGTTGGCGATCACGCTCGACGTCACCGACGCGGAGGCGCTGGCGGCCGCCGCCGCTCGGGTGACGGCCGAGCTCGGCGCTCCCGTGGCGCTCGTCAACGCCGCCGGCGTCTACCCGCCGACGACGCTGGAGACGGCCACCGTCGACCTCTACCGGCGCGTGTTCGACAGCAACGTCCTCGGCACGGTCCTCGCCACGCAGGCGTTCGCGCCGGGCATGTCCGACGGCGGCGCGATCGTCAACTTCTCGTCCATCAACGCCTTCACGCCGTCGCCCGGGCAGCTGCTGTACTCCGCCGCCAAGGCCGCGATCGTGCAGCTGACGAAGTCGCTGGCGATCGAGCTCGGCCCGCGGCTGCGCGTGAACGCGCTGGCACCCGGCTGGGTCGACACGCCCGGCACGCGGGCGAACGAGCGCCTGGCGGCGGCCATCCCGCGCATCCCGCTGCAGCGCGCCGCGTCGCCCGACGAGATGGCCGACCTGGTGTTCCTGCTGGCAGGCGAGGACCGAGCGCTGTACGTCACGGGCGAGACGGTCGTCGCGAGCGGCGGCCTCGTGTTCCGCTGATGAGCACACCGCGGTACTGCATCGTCGGTGCCGGCGCCACCGGCCTCGCGACCGTCGACGCGCTGCACGAGGCCGGCTTCGAGTTCGACTGCTTCGAGGCGACCGACCGGGTCGGCGGCCAGTGGCACACCGGCTACGAGGTGCTCCACCTGATCACGCCGCGCGACAGCTCCGGATTCTCCGGGCACCCGATGCCGTCGTCGTATCCGCTCTACCCGAGCCGCGACCAGATGCGCGACTACGTGCTCGGCTACGCGGCCGGCCGCGACCTCCTCCGCCACGTCACGTTCCGGACGAACGTCGACCGCATCGCGCCGGAGGGCCGCGACTGGCTGGTCGAGACCGACGACGGCGAGACGCGCCGCTACGCGGGCGTGGTGGTGGCGAACGGGCATCTGCGGGTGCCGCTGCAGCCGGAGCTGCCGGGCTACACCGGCCGGCAGCTGCACGCGGCGACCTACCGGTCCACCGCCGACGTCGAGGGCACGCGGGTGCTGGTGGTCGGATCGGGCAACTCCGGCTGCGACATCGCCGTCGACTGCGCGCAGCGCCGCGACCTCGCGACGACGATCTCGATCCGTCACGGCCACCTGTTCCAGCCGAAGACGTTCGCGGGCAAGCCGCGCGGCGAGCTGTGGATCATGCGGCTGCCGCCGCGGCTGCAGGACTACGCGCTGCGGACGATGATCCGGATCGCCGTCGGCCGGCCCGAGGAGTACGGCCTGCCGTCGCCGGCGACGTGGCGGCTGGTCGACCAGAAGCCGGTCGTCAACTCGCAGCTGCTGCACTGGATCCACCATGGCCGCGTCGCGGTCGGCCCGGGTATCCGCAGCGCCGACCGGCTCGACGTGGAGTTCGCCGACGGTCGCCGCGAGCCCTTCGACACGATCGTGTGGTGCACCGGCTACCGCGTCGAGTTCCCGTTCCTCGACCATGGGCTGCTGCAGTGGCAGGACGGCGTGCCGCTGCGCACCGCCGGGTGCGTGCTGCCCAAGCGCGGCCCCGGGCGGCTGTACTTCGTCGGCCTGGCTGCGCCGCGCGGACCGCAGCTGTCGGTGTACTCGCGCCAGGCGGCGCTGGTGGCGCGCATGCTGCGGTTGCAGGAGCGGCTCGTCACACCGCTGGCGGAGACCTTCACGAGCCACGGCGCCGCCGAGTCGCGGATCGACATCGTCCGGTCGGTCTGGCAGAGGCAGATGGACACGGCCGAGGACGTCGTGACGCGGCTGGAGGCCAGCGACCGTGCGACCTGACCGGTTCCGCAAGCTGGTCGCACGGCGTTGCGCGAGCGCCCGGCACGACGCCGGCGTGACGGTTGCCACCGCAGCCGAGGAGCTGCGCGTCCACGTCAACGACGTGCACCGCATCGAGTCGGGCGCCCAGCCGCCGTCCGTCGCCTACGTGGCCGGCCTGGCCGGGCTGACCGACGTCACGTGCGACTACCTGCTCGGCCGCAGCGCCGTGTCGCGGCCATGGGACGTGGTGCCCGAGAACGCCGTGCCGGCGGCGCTGCTGCGCGACGCGATCCTGCTGGCGCATCCCGACCGCCATCCGCCGGTGCGCCAGGATCAGGCGACCCGGGTCACACAGGAGCTGAATGCGCTGCTCGATCGCCGCGAATGACCCTACGCTACCCGCCGTGAACGACCGCTTCCTCGCCCGCCTCACCGAGCTGTGCGGCATCGATTCCTTCACCGGCGACGTCGCCGGTGTCGACCGCGCCTGCCGCCTGCTGGCGCGGTGGGCCACCGCGGCGGGGCTCGAGGTCGAGGTCGTGCGGTCGCCCGACGGGCTGCACCTGATCGCCTCCACCCAGGGGACGGGCCACGGCCGCGTGCTCTTCATCGGCCACCACGACACGGTGTTCCCGCCGCCGGCGGCGATCGATCGGCCCGTGACGGTCGCCGGCGATCGCCTGCTCGGCCCGGGCGTGGCCGACATGAAGGGCGGCGTGCTGGTGTCGCTCGAGGCGCTGGAGCGGCTCGCAGCCGACCCGGCGGGCACCCATGGCCGCGTCGAGCTGCACTGCGTGCCGGACGAGGAGGGCCGTAGTTTCGAGCCGCACACGCTGGAGCGCATGCGCGGCGCCGACGCGGCGCTGTGCTTCGAGTGCGGCCGCGCGTCCGGCGCGATCGTGACGGTGCGCAAGGCCGGCACGTGGCTCGACATCACCGCGAAGGGCCGCGCCGCCCACGCCGGCACCGAGCCGCACGTCGGCCGCTCGGCGCTGATGGCGCTGGTGGATGAGTCGATCCGCATTCGCGACGAGATCGACGGCGCCCGGCCGGGACTGACGGCGAACATCACCTGGTTCCACTCCGGCGACGTCAAGAACACGATCCCGGACCGCGCCGAGGCGACGGTCGACGTGCGCGCGCTGACCAGCGGCGACCTCGAGTGGGCGTTCCAGCGCATCGGCGAGTTCGGTGCGCACGACGGCGTCGAGCTGCGGCGCTCCGACGACCGCGGCTTTCCGGCCATGGAGCGTGCCGGCTGGCTCGCCGACCGCACGCTCGAGCTCCTCGGAGAGCTCGGCCAGCCGGTGCTCGAGGAGATGGCCGGCGGCGTCTCGGACGGCTCGTGGATGAGCGAGATCGGCATCCCCACGGTCGACGGCATGGGCCCGGTCGGCGCCCTCGACCACACCGACGAGGAGTACATCGAGATCGCCTCGATCGATCCGCGCATCGAGGCGACGGTGCGCCTGTGCAGGGAGCTGGGGCAGCGAGTCTCGTAGCGCCGTCCGCGCCGGAGCGCCCGTTCGCGCACTCGAGGCGGACTCGGAGACGTGCAGCTCCTACGCAGACGCCACCTATCGCAAGCGCCGAAACGACTCATCTTCTACCACCACCTATGGCCGATGACCCATCCACAACCGGGACGCGGCCGATCGCAGACCCGCCCGCCGCTGCTCGAGCTGCTGCGTCTCCAAGGCGGCGATGCGCCGCGTCCTGGATGGACTGAGGTCATCACCCGGCATTTGAGACGTCCCCCTGTCGCCTCCGCGCTTGCGGCTCTTCACGGCCTCCGACGAACGCTGCACGCCGCCGCGGCTGCACCCGCGACTGCCCTGGGTCTGCAATCCGAGACGGCTGCTCCATCGGCCTGAGGTGTGCCCCGGGTCGATGCACCCGTTCCGCGCCCTCGAGGCGGACTCGGAGGTGTCCAGCACCTACGCAGACGCCACCTATCGCAAGCGCCGAAACGCTTCATCTTCTACCCCCACCTATGGCCGATGACCCCATCCACAACCGGGACGCGGCGATCGCAGACCGCCCGGCGCTGCGCGACCAGCGCCAAGGCCCGCCCCTGTCATCGCCGACCCGGCTTCTGCTCAGCCGCCGGTGAACAGCTCGCGCATCAGCTCCAGTACCAGGAGGGCGCCGAGGGCCAGGCCGGCGCCCGCCATCCAGCTCGCCGCCCGGCGGCGCTCCTCCGGGCCGTCGCCGGCGCCGAGGGCCGCGGTCAGGTAGATGCCGCAGCAGACGCAGGCCGACGCGCCCGCCGCCTGGAACCACTCGGCGGCTGCCACGCCCCGCGATGTGAGCACCGCGGCGACCGCCGTGGCGCACACGACGAACGTCGTGACGCACAACGAGACGTCGAATGTCGACGTCCGCTCGGCGATGCGGTCCACCATCGTATCGTGGCGCACGCTAGCCTTCGGCGCAATGCGTGAGATCTCCGCCGCCATGGAGGATTATCTGAAGGCGATCCAGCAGATCGGCGCGACGACCGGCGGCACCGTGACGACGCAGGCGCTCGCCGACCGACTGCAGGTCTCGACCGCCTCCGTGACCGGCATGGTCAAGAAGCTCGACACGCTCCGCCTGGTCGAGCACGAGCCGTACCACGGCGTCGTGCTCACGGCCCGCGGCACGGCCGCCGCGCTCGAGGTGCTGCGCCACCACCGACTGCTCGAGCTGTTTCTCGTCGAGCACCTCGGAGTGCCGTGGGAAGAGGTGCACGCCGAGGCCGAGCGCCTCGAACACCACATCTCCGAGGGCCTCGAGGAGCGCATCGCCGCGAAGCTCGGACAGCCCTCGCACGATCCGCACGGCGATCCGATCCCGGCCCGGGACGGCTCGATCGTCGACATCCCGGCGATGCCACTCGCGCACTGCCGCGCCGGTTCGACCGTGCGCATCACCCGCGTGTCCGACCGCTCGACCGAGCTGCTGCAGTACCTGGCCGAGCGCGGCCTGCGGCCCGGCGCCTGCCTCGACGTGACGACGGTCGACAACCTGGCCGGCGTGATGACCGTCGAGCTGGTGGGCGCGCAGTACACGCTCTCACTCGGCGTGGCGTCACAGATCCTCGTGGAGGCCTAGGTGCGACTGCTGGTGCTCGGCGGCGGCGTCTTCTTGGGCCGCGCCGTCGTCGCCGAGGCGCTGCAGCGCGGGCACGACGTCACCGTCTTCAACCGTGGCACGCACACCGCTGCCGCGGGTGTGGTGCAGCTGCACGGCGACCGGGCGACCGGCGATCTCGCCGCGCTCGAGACCGGCGAGTGGGACAGCGTCATCGACACCTCGGGTTACGTGCCGCGGATCGTCGGCGCCGCGGCCGCGCTGCTCGCGCCGCGGGTCGGCCACTACTGCTTCGTCTCGTCGGTGTCGGTCTACGCCCCGGGCGCGCCCCCGGTCGACGAGACGGCGGCCGTCGCGACGCTGGACGATTCGACCGTCGAGGACATCGGCGAGGGACGCTACGGCGCGCTCAAGGCGCTCAGCGAGACCGCCGCGCACGACGCCACCGGGGGCCGGTCGCTGGCCGTCCGGCCGGGCCTGATCGTCGGGCCGCACGACCCGACCGGGCGATTCACGTACTGGCCGCACCGGTTCGCACGGGGCGGCGACGTGCTGGTGTTCGACCGGCCGGCGCGCCAGACCCAGTTCGTCGACGTTCGCGACCTCGCCGCCTGGATGGTCGGCGCGTGCGAGACCCGCGTCACCGGTCCCGTCAACGTCACGGCGACGTGGACGATGGGCGAGCTGGTCGACGCCTGCCTCGAGATCGCGCCTACCGGCACGCGGCCGGTCTGGGTACCGGAGGACGTGCTGGTCGAGCACGAGGTCGGCGAGTGGATGGAGCTGCCGCTGTGGATCGCCCCCTCCTCGCCCGAGGCGACGATGCTCGCCGCGATCGACCACGGTCTGGCCACGGCCACCGGCCTGACGCCGCGGCCGCTCGCCGACACCGTCCGCGCGACGCTGGAGGCGACGCCCGTCGACGGGGTCGGCCTCGCACCGGATCGCGAGCGCGACCTGCTCGCCACCAGCTAGCGCCGCAGCCGCGCGCGCTCGGCCGCGGGGAGGGCGAACCAGCCCTCGATCTCGGCGTCGCGAGCACCGGCCTCGGTCTCGCCGACCGTGAACCGTCGCACCAGGTCGTGCCAGGCCCGGCTGCGCCGCAACAGCTTGTGCTCGCCGCCGCGGAGCTCGACGAACGCGAGCCGCTGGGTCAGCGAGGCCGCGGCGCGCGCGAACGTGAGCGTGCGCGCTGGATCGGTGAGGCGGTCACGATCGCCATGGATGAGCAGCGCCGTCTTGCCGGCCATCTGCGCGAGCGGCTCGCCCGGCGGCAGCCACGGCGCCATCGCGACGACGGCCGCTACACCCGGCTCGTCGATCAGCCGCAGCGCCACCCGGCCGCCCATCGAGTGCCCCACGAGCACGATCGGCGCGCCCGGGCGAGCCTCGCGGACGGCGGCGATCACGGCCGCCGTGTCGGGCACAGGGTCGCCGTCGTTCCAGCCGCGGAAGCGGTAGGTGACGAGCTGCGTGTCGACGCCGGCGCGCTCCAGCGACCGCTGGAAGGTGCGCATGCGCAGCGACGCGACCCCGTTGCGTGCTGCCTTCCGAGTCGAGCGCGGTGTGCCGCCGGGCAACAGCAGTGCGACGCCGCGCTGCGTCACGCGGCGGTGGCGAGCGAGTGGAGGTCGCGTCCGAGCTCGCGGAACCGGCCGAGCGATCCGCCCAGCCCTCCCCACGGCTCGGTCAGCACCTTCCAGGCGAGCACCTGGCAGTAGCCGGCGGACGGTGATCCGGTCTGGATCCGCTGTGCCAGCTCTCGCGCATAGGGCACGTAGTCGGAACCGTCGGGCTCGCCCAGGCCGAACGGGTCGTGGTCGACGAGCAGCCCGTGCACGCGGCGGGCGAGGGGCTCACCGGCCAGCTGCACGGCACCGTCGCGGTCGGCGGGTGCGAGCAGGGCCGGGTTCTGGTCCTCGAGCTCCCGGTACAGCTCGAGCAGCCGACCGAGCTCGCGGCCGAGCGCGCCGTACAGCTCGATGCTGCCGGCGTCGCGCGCGCTCGTCCAGCGCCGCACGACGGTCCATGCGATCGCAGCGCAGTGCACCGAGTCGGGCTCGGCCTCGCGGAGCAGGTCGGCGAGATCCTCGGCCTCGGCCACGTAGCCGCCGGGCGACTCGCCGGGAGCCGGGTCGTGCCGCTCGAGCAGCGCCAGGATGCCGGCCGCGAACGGGTCGGGCGGTGTCTCCATGGCCACGCTCGGGCCGGCGGCGATCTCGACTGGATCGAGCTCGATGCGCACGAACTCGGCCAGCTGGACGAGCTCGGCCAGCTCGACCCCGACCGCCGCCAGGCGGGCGCGGTGCAGGTTGCCGAACCGGGTCTCGAGCAGGTCGCGGGCGAGACGCGTGCAGGCGGCCGCATCGGGCTCGACCGAGCCGAGCGCGTCGGCGATCTCCTCGGCGGCCGAGACGTATCGCAGGTCGTCGCCGAGCGGATCCTCGGAGGGAGCGTCGTCGACGCCGGCCGGATCGCGGTCGTCGAGGATGGCGAGCACCGCGAGCGCGATCGGATCGCCCGGCAGCTCGTCGAACGCCACCTCGTCCTCGTCGTCGAGCGGGCCGTCGAGCACCGCGCTGGTGCCGGCCACGACCGCGGCGACATCGGCGCCGATGAGCCCGTAGCGTTCGAGCCGCCCGGCATCCTCGGCGCCCGCGTTGGCCGTCAGCACCGCCCAGACCACGCTCGCACACGATGCGGAGTCGATGCTCGATCCGGCCAGCAGGATGGCCAGCTCGTCGGCCTCGACCAGGTAGACCTCGGACAGGTCGCAGCCCGGATCCTCGGCGGCGCGTAGCGGGTCGTGGCGGACGAGTATCTCGGCGATCCGGTCCCGCAGCACCTCGCCGCCCATCAGAATGCGATCACCCTGCTCCCGCCCTCTGCGGCGAGCGTCTGCTCCTCGGCGCGATAGCTGGAGCGCACGAGCGGGCCGGCGAACACGGTGCCGAAGCCCATTCTCTCGCCCTCCTCGCGGAAGCGACGGAACGAGGTCAGCGGCACCCAGCGGTCGAGCTGCAGGTGCTTCTCGGTCGGCTGCAGGTACTGGCCGATGGTGACGACGTCGACGCCGTGCGCGCGCAGGTCGCGCATGGTCTCGACGACCTCGTCGTCGGTCTCGCCCATGCCGGCGACGATGCCGGACTTCGTCATCAGCGTGCCGCGCTCGGGCCAGCGCTCGGCCCACAGCTCCTTGGCTCGTGCGAGCAGCCAGAGCGCGCGATCGTAGTCGCCCTTGATGCGCACCGTTGGCTGCACGCGGCGGCACGTCTCGATGTTGTGGTTGAAGACGTCGGGCGCGGCCTCCAGCACGACCTGAAGCGCATCCTCCTCGAAGCCGAGGAAGTCGGGCACCAGCACCTCGACGTTGGCGTCGGGGCAGCGCCGGTGCAGCGCGCGGATGGTCTGTGCCCAGTGGCCGGCGCCGCGGTCGGGCAGGTCGTCCCGGTCGACCGAGGTGACGACCACGTGGCGCAGGCCCATCTTCTCGGCCGCGGCCGCCACCTTGGCGGGCTCCAGCACGTCGAGTTCCTCGCCCACCCTGCGCGACCGCACGGCGCAGTAGCGGCAGGCGCGGGTGCACGTCTCACCCATGATCTGGAACGTCGCGGTGCCGCGCCCCCAGCACTCGCCGATGTTCGGGCAGCGGGCCTCCTCGCAGACCGTGTGCAGGTTGCCCTCGCGGACGATCTCCGTGAGCTCGCCGAAGCGCGACCGGGTAGACGGTGCGCGCACCGTCATCCAGGGCGGCCGTTCTTTCGCGATCGGGCTCCAGGGCATCAGGCTTCGGCGATCTCGATGAGGAGGCCATCGGGATCCGCCAGTCCAGCGTACCGCTTCCCGGCGTCGTCTTCGGCGATCTCGCCGAGGAACGCGGCACCGCGTCGCTCGAGCTCGGTGTGCAGCCCGTCGAAGTCGTCGGTCTCGAGCGTCAGGTAGACGCCGGACTCACGCATCCAGCTGCGGCCGCGCTTGCGCTTCTTGGCACCCCCGTCGATCCGGATCTCGACGCCGTCGCGCCGCGCGATGAGCGTGTCGGGACCCGTCTCCTCGACGTCCATGCCGAGCGTGTCGCGGTAGAAGGCCTTCGAGGTCTCGTACTCGGATGCGAACACGGTCACGCCCCACCTCATGCGACCGGGACCTCCTCGAACCGGAGGCCGAGCGCCTCGCCGAGCTGGTCGCAGACGACGGCCTGCGCCTCGGCCCGCGACACCTCGCGACCCGTTTCGCGCTCGACGGAGGTGACGGCGAGGCCTTCGTGACCGCACGGGTTGAAGAGCGAGAACGGTTCCAGGTCGCACGAGACGTTCAGCGCGAACCCGTGCGTCGTGATCCACCGCGAGACGTGCACACCGATCGACGCGATCTTGGCGCCCGCGGGCGTCCAGACCCCGACGTACTCCGTGCCGGCCCGCACCTCGGCCGGTACGCCGAGCTCGGCCAGGGCGCCGATGATGGCCGACTCGAGCCGCTCGACGTAGGCGCGCAGGTCGCGGCCGTAGTCGGTCAGGTCGAGCACCGGGTAGCCGATCAGCTGGCCGGGGCCATGGTAGGTGGCGCGGCCGCCGCGGTCGGTGACGGCGACGGCGATGTCGTGCGCGGCCAGCGTCTCGCGCGAGACTGCGTCGGCGGCCTCGTCGGCCGACGCGCCGAGGGTGACGACGGCCGGATGCTCGCAGAGGATCACCGTGTCGGGCACCGCGCCCTGCGAGCGCGCGGCGGCGAGCTCGGTCATCAGCGCGACCACGTCGTCGTACTTCGTCAGCCCGGGCAGGTCGTACAGGTACGCGCCACCCGGCTGGCGACGGAGGGGGACGCGCTCGGTCAAGCGATGTAGGCGTCGATCGGCCACGTCTCGAGGTTGCGCTTCAGGTCGCGCAGGAACTGCGCGGCGTAGGCGCCGTCCACGAGCCGGTGGTCGTACGTCATGGGCAGGTACATCATCGAGCGGATGCCGATGGCGTCGTTGCCCTGCTCGTCGGTGATCACGACCGGGCGCTTCAGGATCGCCTCGACATCGATGATGGCCGTGGTGCCGACGGGCAGGATCGGGGTGCCCATGAGCGCGCCGTAGCCGCCGGGATTCGTGATCGTGAACGAGGCGCCGGTCATCTCCTCGACGGTCAGCGACTTCGAGCGTGCGCGATCGGCAACGTCGGTCAGCGCCCGCGCCAGACCGACCATCGACAGCGACTCGGCGCTCTTGATGACCGGGACGAGCAGGCCCTTGGAGTCGTCGACCGCGACGGCCATGCCGAGGTTGATCGAGCGCTTGATGATCGCCTCGTTGTCGCGGATCTCGGCGTTCACCCACGGCCACTTGCCAATCGCATCGATGGTCGCCTTCATGATGAACGGCAGATACGTGAGGTTGAGGCCGTTGCGGGCCTTGAAGTCGGCCTTCATCGCGGCCCGGTGGGTGACCACCGCCGACATGTCGACCTCGATCACCGTCGTCAGCTGCGCCGTCGTCAGGACCGACTCCATCAGGTGCTTCGCGATCGCGCGGCGGATGGTGGAGAACTTGTAGATCTCCTCGCCGGCGTTCAGCGAGCCGGCGGCAGGAGCGGCTGCCGGGGCAGGCGCGGGACGCGGCGCGACCGGCGCCGGCGCAGCGGGCGCCGATGCGGCGGCGACCGGAGCGGGCGGCGGCGCTGGCGCGGGCGGAGCCGGAGCGGCTGCCGCCGGAGCGGCGGGCGGCGCAGCAGGCGGCGGCGCGACGGCGGGCGCGCCGCCCTCGAGGAAGACCTCGACGTCGTGCTTGGTGACGCGGCCACCGCGGCCGGTGCCGGCGATCTGGTTGATGTCGAGACCGTGCTCGGCCACCATCCGCGCGACCACCGGGGACATGAACGTCCGCATGTCGCCGTTGGTGTCGCCCTCGGCGGCCGGCGCCGGCGCCGGCGGGGCGGGCGGCAAGTCGGCGGCCAGGTCACCGGGGGCGGAGTACCCGCCGGTCGTGGTGGCGGGACCGAAGTGCGGCGGCGGCTCGGCGGCCTCGGGCGCAGCGGCCGCAGGGGCGGCGGCCTCGGGCGCAGCGGCGGGTGCGGCGGCCTCGGGTGACGGGGCAACCGGTTCGACGGGGGCCAGCGGTGCGCCGCCGGCGGTGTCGATGCGCGCGATCACGGTCGTGACCGGGACGGTCTCACCCTCCTGGACGAGGATCTCGACGATCGTGCCGGACGCCGGCGACGGCACCTCGGTGTCGACCTTGTCGGTCGAGATCTCGACGACCGTCTCGTCGGCCTCGATCTTGTCGCCGACCTGCTTCGCCCAGCGGCTGATCGTGCCTTCCGAGACGCTGACGCCCATCTGGGGCATGACCACGTCTACGAGGCTTCCGACTGCCATTCTGCTCGCTCCTCTTTCCGCTCTCGGACTCAGTACGCCGCGAGGCGCTCGATCGCCTGCACGACATCGTCGACTTGGGGGATGAACGCCTTCTCGAGCGGCGGGGAGAACGGCACCGGCGTGTCCGGTGCCGCGACCCGCACCACGGGCGCGTCGAGATACTCGAAGCTCTCCTCGCCGACGGTCGCCGCGATCTCGGCTCCGAAGCCGGCGGTGCGCGTGTCCTCGTGCAGCACCAGCAGCTTGCCGGTGCGCGCCACCGAGGAGAGCACGGCCTCGCGATCCCACGGGATGATCGTGCGCAGATCGAGCACCTCGGCCGACGTGCCGTCCTTGGCGGCGACGGCGGTGGCGGCCTCGTCGGCCGTGTACACCATCGCGCCCCACGTCACGATCGTCAGGTCGGACCCGGCGCGGTGCACGCGGGCCTTGCCGAACGGCGTCGTGTAGTCGGTGTCGGGCACCTCGCCCTTGATGCGGCGGTACAGGTGCTTGTGCTCGAAGTACAGCACCGGGTTGGGATCGCGGATCGCCTCGATCAGGAGGCCCTTCGCGTCCTCGGGCGTCGCCGGGCAGACGAGCTTCAGGCCCGGGATGTGCGCAAACGAGCTCTCGGGGTTCTGCGAGTGGAACGGCCCGCCGGAGAAGCCGCCCCCGGACGGGCAGCGAACGACGAACGGCAGCGCGGCGCCGGTGCGGTAGTGCTGCTTGGCGGCGACCGTTACGAGGTGGTCCCACGCGCACGAGATGAAGTCGGCGAACTGCATCTCGGCGACCGGCCGCAGGCCCATCAGCGCGGCGCCCGTGCAGGCGCCGACGATCGCGGTCTCGGCCAGCGGCGCGTCCAGCACGCGCCACGGCCCGAACTCGGCCTGGAACCCCTGGGTGACCTTGAAGGCGCCGCCGTAGACGCCGACGTCCTCGCCGATCACGAACACGCGCTCGTCGCGGCGCATCTCCTCGCGGAGACCGTCCGAGATCGCTTGCAGATAGGTCTTGATCGCCATCCGTTACCTGTGATGGGGGGTGTCGAGGTCTTCCGGCGATGCCCACACGCCGTCGGCGATGGTGGCCGGGTCGGGGAGCGGACTCTGTTCCGCGCGGCGGAGGGCGTCGACTAACAGCGCCTTGACCTCCTCGCGGAGCGAGGCGTCCTCGTCGTCGCCGAAGCCGTCGAGGTTCGCCTTCAGCCATGCACGGTAGCGCTCGAGCGGGTCGGAGGGCGCCCATGCGTCGTGCAGCCCGCGCGGGACGTAGAAGGCGTCGTCGTGGACGGCGTGGCCCTCCCCGCGCAGCGTCACCAGCTCGAGCAGCGTCGGACCGTCGCCGGCTCGCGCCTTCTCGATCGCGGCGCGGGCCTCGCGGTGCACCGCGAGCACGTCGGTGCCGTCCACCACGACGCCCTCGAAGCCGTAGCCGGCGGCACGGTCGGCGATGTGCTTCGTCGCGAATTCCAGATAGTTCGGCGTCGAGTACGCGAACTGGTTGTTGTCGACGATGAACACCACCGGCAGGCGCCGGACGCCCGCGAAGTTGAGCGCCTCGTGCCAGTCCGAGCGGCTCGTCGATCCGTCGCCGGACCAGCCGAGCGCGACGCGGGCCTCGCCCTTGATGCGGAACGCCAGCGCGCAGCCGGTCGCCACCGGCACCATCGCGGGCAGGTGGGAGACCATCGCGATCAGGCCGAGGCGCAGCTCGGCCATGTGGACGTTGCCGTCGCGGCCGGCCGTCGGCCCGTCGACGCGGCCCATGTACTGGGCGAAGATCCGCCACGGCTCGGTGCCGCGCGCGACGTGGACGCCCATGTCGCGCTGGGTGGGCGCGCCGATGTCGTCGATGCCCATCGCGAAGCCGACGCCGACGGCGGCCGCCTCGTTGCCGCGGCCCGTGTAGAAGGAGCCGGGGATCTTCCCCTGGCGGTACAGCATGTGCCCGCGCTCCTCGATTCCCCGGGTCACGAGCATGAGCCGATACAGCTCGACGAGGTCGATGCGGTCTAGGCCACCCCCGCGGGCTTCAGCGAGCGAGCCGACGGGTGCGGCTTCCCGGGCAATCGCCATTCCGGTTGCAGCCTAGCGCGCTACCTTTGGGGAACGTGCCCGCTGCGATCGAGATCGAGGCGCTGGTGAAGCGTTACGGCCGCCACGTGGCACTCGACGGGGTCACGTTGCGCGTGCCCGCCGGCACCGTCTACGGCTTCCTCGGGCCCAACGGGGCCGGTAAGACGACGACCATGCGGATCCTGCTCGGGCTGCTGCGCGCCGACGCCGGCGTGGCCCGCGTGCTCGGGCACGACCCGTGGAGCGACGGCCTGCAGGTGCGCGGTCGGGTCGGCTACCTGCCGTCCGGCGCCGGGCTGTACCGGCGCCTCACCGGCCGCCGGCTCCTCGACTACTTCTCGGGTCTCGACGGCACTCCGCCCGTGCTGCGGCGCGACCTGTGCGACGCCCTGCGCCTCAGCGACGCCGACCTGGAGCGGCCCGTCCGCACCTACTCGAAGGGCATGCACCAGAAGCTCGGGATCATCCAGGCCCTGCAGCACGACCCGGCCCTCGCGGTGCTGGACGAGCCCACCGAGGGCCTCGACCCGCTCGTCCAGGACGGCTTCGTCGAGATCCTCGCCGCGCGGCGCGCGGCCGGGCGCACCAGCTTCCTCTCCTCCCACGTGCTGTCGGAGATCGAGGCGCTCTGCGACCGGGCGGCCATCATCCGCGACGGCAAGGTCGTCGCCGAGGGCACCATCGACGACCTGCGTGGCGGCCGGCCGCGCCGGGTGACGGTCGAGATCGACGGGCCGCCGCCGGAGCTGCCGGGGTGCGCGCTGGTCTCGCAGACGGCCGCCGCCGCCAGCTACGCGCATCACGGGCCGCTGCCCGACCTGCTGCGCGCGCTGGCCGACCTCGATCCGCGCGACGTCCGCATCGAGGAGCCCGGACTGGACGAGGTCTTCCGTGGCCTCTACGACGCGCGGCGCGACGCATGATCGCCCGCCGGCTGCTGACCGAGCACCGCGTGCGGCTGCCGCTGATCCTGCTAGCGGTGGCGGCGTTCGGGTTCGCGCTGGTCGGCGTGTTCGCCGCCGCCGACGACGCGACCCGCGCCTCGAGCGTGTCGGGCAACGCCGCGATCGCGTTCCGTCTGCTGGGCCTCGATCCGCTCGCCGCCTGGGTCTCGCTCGGCCAGATTCACCCCATCTTCCTCGTGCTCTCGGCCCTGTTCGCCGTCTCGATCGGCGTGCGTTCGGTCGCGGGCGAGCTGGAGGCCGGCACGCTGGAGATGACGCTCGCCCGGCCCATCTCACGCAGCCGGTACCTCGCGACGCACCTCGTGGTCCTGGTGCCCGGCTGCGCCCTGATCGCGCTCGCCTACGCGGGCGGCACGCTGCTCGGCGATCGCGTCTTCGACGCACCCGGTGCGCCGCTGGTGGCGGGGCGGCTGGTGCTCGCCGCGCTGCAGTCGGCCCTGCTGCTGCTCGCGGTCGGCGTGCTCGCCGTGCTGGTCTCGGCGTGGTCGTCGGAGCGCGGCCGGGCACTGTCGTGGGTGCTCGGCATCACGATCGGCATGTACGCCGCCAACTTCCTGCTGGTGCTGTGGGAGCCGACGCGCGACCTTGCCCGGCTGACCTTCTTCTGGTACTTCTCGCCCGGCGCGACGATCCAGAGCGGCTCCGTCCCGTGGGGAGATGCCGCTGTGCTGGCAGGCTGGAGCATTGCCGCCTCGGGAGCGGCGATCGCGCACTTTCGACGTAGAGATCTCGTCTAGCGGACGCGCACGCGGCTTCGCGTCGGCGCTGGCGTCAGATCGGGGCGCCGCGATGGTCCACCGCGATGCCGTTGCGCTGGCCGCGGCTGCCACGGACGCGGTGCACCCTCACCACGTCCGATGCCGCCGTCGTCCTCGCCGCCCTCCGTCCCACCGTAGAGCAGCCACGCAACGAGCCCGAACAGTCCAGCTCCGAGCGCGAGGTGCGTTGCGCCGAAGACGATCAGGACCCATCCATCCACAGGTCAAGTGTGCCCCGGCTGCCGGGGATGTCAAGGCACGGAATCGTTACGGTTCGGGGCATGCCACGCGATCCGCGGAAGAACCGCATCCTCGGCGACCGGTGCGCCATCTGCCCGCGCTGTGGCTACGGTCGCCGCTACCTGGTGGGCGTCTCGCTCCCCGACGACGACGCGTGTCCCGACTGCGGGACGCTCCTGGTGGTCGACTGCGCCGCGTGCGGCGAGACGATCGAGTCGGTGATGCAGGTCGACTGCCGGGCGTGCGGCGAGCCGCTGCGGCCGGCCGAGCTGTTCGGCGTGCCGATCCGGCGCAAGGCCGAGCCGCCCGCGACGCCGATCGTCGACAACGACACCTAGACGCGGGTCGCGGCGCTAGACCTCGCCGCGCGGGACGCGGGCGTACGCCGACACGTCGTCGTTGCCGTAGCCCGCATCGACGCAGCGCTGCTCCAGCTCGGCGAACAGCTCGGTGACGGGGAGGCCGACGCCGAGCGTTCCGGCCTCTTCCAGTGCGATCCGGATGTCCTTCAGGTGCATCCAGAGGCGGAAGCCGGGCGGGTACGCGCCGTCGATGACGTTCTGCGACCGGTTGCGGATCACCCAGGAGTCGGCGGCGCCGCCCTGGAGGGCCTCGACCAGCCGGTCGAGCGGCAGTCCGGCGCGCTCGGCGAACACCAGCGCCTCCCCCAGACCCGCGTAGGCACCGGCCAGGAAGATCTGGTTGACGGCCTTGGCCGCCTGCCCCGAGCCGACCGGCCCCATGTAGGCGATCGTCTTGCCGAAGCTCTCGAGCAGCGGGCGGGCCTTGTCGAGGTCGGACTCCTCGCCGCCGACGAACACCGTCAGCTGGCCGCGCTGCGCGCCCTCGGGCCCGCCCGAGACGGGGCAGTCGAGCAGCGACGCGCCGCGCGAGCGGAGGGCGCGATCGATCGTCTTCGAGATGGTGGGCGACACGGTCGAGCAGTCGACCACGACGGCGCCGGACTGAATCGTCTCGATGATGCCGCCGGCGCCGAGCACGACCTGTTCCAGGTCGGGCACGTCGGAGACGCACGTCAGCACCAGGTCGGCGCCGATGGCCACCTCGGCGGGCGAGTCGGCGCGGGTGGCGCCGCGCGCCGCGAACGGCTCCTCGCGGTCGCGCGTGCGGTTGTGCACGCAGACGCTGAGACCAGCGCTGAGGGCGTGGCCGGCCATCGGACCGCCCATCGCGCCCAGGCCGACGACACCGACGCGGGTCACGAGCGGGCCTCGCGAATCTCGGAGAAGTGAATCACGGTCACGAGGTCGTCCTCCGACACGTCGCGGTTGTACAGGCGTCGCATGAAGTCGATGAACTCGTCGATGTGGCGGATCTCGGGGTTGTCGTGCTGGATCTCGCGCGGCGACAGGTCGGCGAGCGCTTTCACGTCGACCTTGTCGATGACGGCGTCGAAGACGCGCTCGCGCGGTCCGAACCGCTGGCCCACCAGGACGGGGACGATCATGCCCTTGCGGTACTTCGAGGTCTTGTCGCCGAGGCGGATCGTGACCGTCTTGCGGCGGTTCCGAACCTGGTCGGCGACGAGCGGGGAGTAGAACATCAAGGCGAACACGGCACCCTGATGCTACCGCCCCCGGGGCGGGGTCCGTGCACCGTGCCGCGCTCCGCGCCGTGAGGCTGAAGTTCGTCGGCAGCTCGGTGCTGCGGACAAGCCTGGCAAGGAACGGGCCGGAGAGGAGGGCGGGACGCCTTTTCGAGGGTTCGCGACGCAGCCCGCCGAATCTCCCGGCGGGTTTTCAGGCGCCGCTCCGCGGCGCCGAGACGCCCGCGAACTTCAGCTTCACGGCACTTAGACTCCCGCGATGCGCCGGATCCGGGCATCCGTCGGGATCACCCTGTTCATGGACTCGGTGCTGTACCTGGCTCTGGTGCCGTTCCTGCCGTACTACGCCGACAAGTTCGACCTGTCGAAGGCGGAGGCCGGCGCGGTGCTCGGTGCGCTGCCCGTGGCGATCCTGATCACGGCGCTGCCGACCGGGTGGCTGGCGGGCCGCGTCGGCGCGCGGCGGGTCGTGATCGCGGGGAACATCCTGTTCACGATCGCGACCCTGGCGTTCGCGTTCGCGCCGTCGATCTGGGTGCTGGTGGCGGCCCGGGCCGCCCAGGGCGTCGCCAACGCGGCCTGCTGGGGCGCATCGATGGCGTGGCTGACGGCGAATGCGCCTGCCCATCGGCGCGGCGAGATGGTCGGCGGCGTGATGGGCCTCGTGTCGGCGGGCTCCATCGCCGGGCCCGCGTTCGGCGCGCTCGGCGGCTGGACGTCACCGGCGCTGGCGTTCGGCATCGTCGCGCTGATCGGCGCCGTGGCGACGGTGATCACGATCCTGGCGCCGACGGGCCGTGAGGAGGTGGTCACGCTCGGCATCCGCGCCGACCTGGCGCGCTCGATCCGTCACCCGCTGGTGATCGCCGGCCTCGCCGTGGCGTCGATGGACGCGTTCTGTGCCGCGGTCGTGAACCTGCTCGGGCCGCTGCGCCTCGGCGACGACGGCTGGTCGGAGCAGGCGATCGCCGTCCCGATCCTGCTCGGCTCGGCGATCGGCTGGTCGCTGGCCGCCTATGCGGGGCGCCTGTCCGATCGGGTCGGACCCGTCCGCGTCGCGCTGGTGCCGGGCATCGGCATGTCGCTGCTCTGCGCGTCGCTCGCCATCGCGCTGTCGAGTCCGCTGGTGCTGTTCTCGGTCTTTGCGCTCGGACCGCTGTTCGCGTTCCAGGCGACTGCGGTCTACCCGCTCTGCACCGCGGGGGCCGACGAGCTGCACGTGCCGCACGGCGTGGTGAACGGGATCATGAACCTGGCCTGGTCCGGCGGGCTCGTGATCGGCCAGATCGGCGGCGGCCTCCTGGCCGAGACGCACGGGGACGAGGCGGCCTACGCGGCGTCGGCGCTGGTGATCGCCGGTCTGCTGGCGGTGACCGTCATCTGCGGCAATCGGCGGTCGTTGGCGCTCTCTGCGTGAGAGTGCCAGTACCTGCTTGACGATCTCCTCCGAATGCCGCTACCATGCCGCTGGCACTCGACATCAGTGAGTGCCAGTTCCGCTGGATTCCCTACGGAGGTCATGGACTATGAACGTGAAGCCGCTGGGCGACCGTCTGATCGTGGAGGTCCTCGAAGAGGAGCAGACCACGGCAAGCGGCATCGTCCTTCCCGACACTGCGAAGGAGAAGCCGCAGCGCGGCCGCGTCCTCGCCGTGGGTAAGGGCCGCTACGAGGACGGCAAGCTCATCCCGCTCGACCTCGAGGCCGGCGACGAGATCATCTTCTCCAAGTACGGCGGTACCGAGGTCAAGGTCGAGGGTGAGGACTACCTCATCCTCCGCGAGTCCGACGTGCTTGCAAAGTACGACCGCGCGGCTGTCTCCGCGTAGCTGAAGGAGCAACGAAGCACATGGCGCACAAGATTCTGAAGTTCAACGAGGACGCCCGCCGCTCGCTGCAGCGCGGCGTCGACACCCTGGCCGACGCGGTCAAGGTAACCCTCGGCCCGAAGGGCCGCTACGTCGTGCTGGACAAGAAGTTCGGCGCTCCGACGATCACGAACGACGGTGTCACCATCGCCCGTGAGATCGACGTCGAGGACGTGTTCGAGAACCAGGGCGCACAGCTGGTCCGCGAGGTCGCCACGGCGACCAACGACGTGGCCGGCGACGGCACGACGACCGCGACCGTGCTCGCCCAGGCCATCATCCGCGAGGGCCTGCGCAACGTCACGGCGGGTGCCAACCCGATGGGACTGAAGCGCGGCATCGAGAAGGCGACCCTCAAGGTCGTCGAGTCGATCAAGGCGCAGTCGAAGGAGGTCGACGGCAAGGGTGACATCGCCCGCGTCGCCACCATCTCGGCCCGCGACCCGGAGATCGGCGACGTCATCGCCGACGCCATCGAGAAGGTCGGTAAGGACGGCGTGGTGAACGTCGAGGAGGGCCAGACCTTCGGCCTCGAGCTCGAGTTCACCGAGGGCATGCAGTTCGACAAGGGCTACCTCTCGCCGTACATGATCACCGACTCCGAGCGCATGGAAGCCGTGCTCGACGACCCGTACATCCTGATCGCCAACCAGAAGATCGGCGCCGTCAAGGACATCCTCCCCGTGCTCGAGGCCGTCATCCAGAGCGGTCGCCCGCTGCTGATCGTCGCCGAGGACGTCGAGGGCGAGTCGCTCGCAACGATCGTCGTCAACAAGCTCCGCGGCACCTTCACCGCCGTCGCCGTCAAGGCGCCGGGCTTCGGTGACCGCCGCAAGCGCATGCTCGAGGACATCGCCATCCTCACCGGTGGCGAGGTCATCACCGAGGAGATGGGCCTCAAGCTCGAGAACACCGCCATCACGCAGCTCGGCCGCGCCCGCAAGGTCGTCATCGACAAGGACACGACGACGATCATCGACGGTGCCGGCGAGAGCGACGCCATCAAGTCGCGCATCAAGCAGATCAAGCAGGAGATCGAGAACACCGACTCCGACTTCGATCGCGAGAAGCTGCAGGAGCGGCTCGCCAAGCTGTCCGGCGGCGTTGCCGTGGTCAAGGTCGGCGCTGCCACCGAGACCGAGATGAAGGAGAAGAAGCATCGTGTCGAGGACGCCCTCCAGGCGACTCGCGCGGCGCTCGAGGAGGGCATCGTCCCGGGCGGCGGCGTCGCGCTGCTGACCGCGGCCGACGAGCTCTCGCTCGACGAGTACGAGGGCGACGAGAAGACGGGTGCCGCGATCGTCAAGCGCGCGCTCGAGGAGCCGCTGCGGCAGCTCGCCATCAACGGCGGGCTCGAGGGCTCCGTCGTCGTCAACGCCGTCCGGCTCGCGCCGCGCGGTCATGGCCTGAACGTCGACACCGGCGAGACCGTCGACCTGGTCAAGGCCGGGATCATCGATCCCGCCATGGTCACCCGCTCGGCGCTCCAGAACGCCGCGTCGATCGGCAAGAACATCCTCACCACCGAGGCGATCGTCGCCGAGGCGCCCGAGAAGCCGGGTGCCGGCGGTGGCGCGCCCGACATGGGCGGCATGGGCGGGATGATGTAATTCGCCCCGGCGAATTACGGTTCCACTCCAACGTTCGTACTGCGAAGGGCCCGGCATCTGCCGGGCCCTTCGTGCGTCCAGGGTCACGAGGGACGATCCGCGGCCAGCACGTGGAACGGCAGCGTCTCGTCGAACAGCCGGGCCATGCGCCAGCCATCGTCGGTGCGGCCCGCGAGCGGCGGTGGCTCCACGCCGTGGCGGCGCAGCCAGGCCGGCTGTGGCTCGTCAGCCACGATCTCGAGGCCGGCGGCGGCCAGGGTCGCGCGCACCTCGGCGAAGTCGACGTCGGCCGTGATGTCCTGCGTGCCCGGGGCCTGCAGCGGGTTGCCACCGTGCTGCCCGCCGATGTAGGTGCGCACCGGATCGCGCGGATCGCCGGGCGCGGCGGCGTAGTCGATCACCAGCAGGCGGCCGCGGTGCAGCGTGTCGGCCAGACCGCGCAGGAGCGGCTCGAGCGACGGCCGATCGATCGTCCGCAGGGCCTGCGCCGGCGGATCGGGGACGGCCGTGAATCGCTCGTCGCCATCGAGCCCGACCGACACCTCGACGCCGTCGGCGAAGAGCCTGAACGACAGGGCGTCCAGCAACTCGTTTGCCACCACCAGCCCGTCGAACGGCGCCACCTCGGCGACGTCGTCGATCCACCGGACCGTGTCGCCGAGTCGCGCGCCCTGCAGGGCACGCATGCCCGCGGCGCGTTCCAGCAGCACCACCTCGAGCCCGGCGGCGACCAGCGCCTCGGCCAGCGAGCCGTCCCCCGGCCCGATCTCGAGCACGCGCTCGGCGCCTGCGTCACGCGCCTCGGCCACGACGGCGGCGGCAAACGCCGGGTGCAGCGTCGGCCCGGTCGAGAAGGCGCCGCCCGCTCCGAGCCGCGCACCGCGCGCGTAGAAGCCGCCGTCCGGGTCGTACAGGCAGGCCTCGACCCAGGCGTCGAACCGCAGCGGCCCGTCCGCCCGGATCCGCTGTCTCAGTCGCGGCGCCAGAGGGGCCGAGTCAGGCACGTCGGCCCGCCGTCGCCCTTGAGCGAGATGTCGGATCCGTCATAGGGGTGCACCTCGACACCGGCCGCCTCCATGGCGCGCCGCGCCTTCGGGTTGCCGTCGACGACGACCACGACGCCGGGGCGGACGGGCAGCACGTTGCAGGCCATCGTCAGGTACTCGTCCTCGTCCACCGCGACGGTGCGGATGCCGCGCTCGTGCAGCAGCTCCACCAGCGGCACCGGCATCAGGCGCTCGAACACGACGGCGAGGTCGTGCGCGACCGGCGAGATGAACGACATCGTGTGCAGCACGTGCGCAGGGCCGGTGTCGTGCGGCAGGTCGACGCGCTCGATCGTCACGCCGCGCGGCGTCAGCACCTCGGCCAGCTGGCGATGGGCGGCAGCGTTGGTGCGGTAGCCGCGGCCCGCGACCAGCGTCGTGTCGTCGAGGAAGAACAGGTCGCCGCCGTCGGCACGCGCGTCGTCGGTCAGGTGCGCCACGATCGGCACGCCGGCGTCGGCCAGCGCCGCAGCGGCCGGCTCCCACTCGGTCGACCGGTCGGGCTTGGCCGAGCGCAGCACGATCGCGCCGTCGCCGATCGTGAAGGCCGAGTCGTACATGTAACAGGCGTCGACCAAGCCCTCGGCCGCCGGCGCGACGACGACGTCGCAGCCGAGATCGGACAGCAGCTCGCAGAAGGCGGCGTGCTGACGCAGCAGGGTGTCGGCGTCGGGATATCGCCAGCCGGCAGCGGCGAAATCGCCGCTCGTGGCGGGCGTACGCACCAGCACGCGCCGCAGGCGCGCGACGCTCGACGCCACGCCGTAGGTCTCGGTTTCGCTCCTCATGGCGTGAAGGTTCCCACACCGAAGGAGACGAACGCGAATCCGACCATCAGCGCGGGAAACAGCATGCGCACGGCGTTGTCGAAGCGGTCGTTCTCGCCCCACAGCGCGAGCATCCAGAACAGCGGGAAGATGACCAGCCCGAACCGCGGGAACCCGAGCCACGTTCCCGTGTACGCCGGCAGCACAACGCAGCCGGTCGCGAAGATGCAGTACGAGATCGGCGCCTTGCGGGTGCGCACCAGCGCAACGATCAGCCAGAAGTAGGCCCAGACTGCGATCGCGCTGATTGCGAGCCCGAGGTCGTGGTTGTCGAAGAACGCGATCCAGAGGGCGTGCACGACGGCCACCGGCACCATCAGGATGTACAGCGGCTCGGCGCCGCGGCTCCAGCCGCGCGCCTCGGCCGAGTGCGTCGCGTAGATCTCGCCCGTCCGCCACCACAGGTAGGCCTGGAAGCCGATCACCGCCAGCGGCAGCAGCAGCACCGGCAGCAGCTGCCAGAGCAACCGGAACGAGAGGCGCCGGCCGGCGTTCTGGAACACCTGCCAGGCGATCGCGGGTGCCAGCAGGACGCCGACGGGTCGGGCCAGCGAGGCCAGCGCGCCGACCATGCTCGCACCCCAGATGCGGCGCTTCTCGAGCAGCAGGAAGGTCGTGCAGATGAGCAGCAGCGCAAGACTCTCGGTGTAGACCATCGAGAACACGAACGACAGCGGCGAGATGGAGAGGTACGTGATCGTGCGCTTCGCGATCACCTCGCCGAACCGGTTGCGGGTCAGCCGGTAGAGCACCATCAGCGCCGGCAGGAACAGTAGGTTCGAGAGGATCACGCCGGTCACCGCGTAGGAGAACGGCAGCACCTTCTCGGCCACCGACACGGTCAGCGGGTAGAGCGGGAAGAACGCCGGCGAGTTGCCGTGCGCGATCGTGGGGTCGTAGCCGTACTGCGCGACCGAGAGGTACCAGAACCCGTCCCACGACCGCAGCGGCGTGATCAGCGCGGCGACCAGGTCGCCGGAGCCGCGCGGCCGCTCGACCCAGCCGACCATCGCCACTGCGAGCAGCGTCAGCAGCCGCGACCAGCCCCAGACGAGGAACGGCACGCGCCATTCCTCCGCCCAGCGCCGCAGCGGCCCGCCGGCACGGCCCAGCTGGCCAGCGAGCTGCGAGCCGGACGACGCTGGCGCAGGGGCGATCGACATCCGCAGCGGTTACGGCTCGAGCGGCTTGCGCGCGATCACGGTGAAGATGTCGCCCAGCTTGATGCCGACGGTGCGCTCGCCCAGGCCGACGCGCTTCAGGCCGGCGACCAGCGCCCGCGCGACCGGCGGGGCGTAGGCGTCGAGGCGGGACGCCAGATACGACAGCCGGACGCGGCGCGTGTGCAGCCGGACGTCGACGATGCAGAACCCCTCGCGGCGCAGCATCTCGCAGATCGTGGCACGCGAGAAGTAGACGAGGTGCATCTGCATGTACCACGGCCAGCGCCGGCCGAGCACGCGGGCGAACAGCGAGTCGACGTCCATGGTGGACACGGCGAAGATGCCGCCGGGCCGCAGCGACGCGTGGATGGAGCGCAGGTCGAGGGCCGGATCGGGCAGGTGCTCGATCACGTCCCACAGGGTGATCACGTCGTAGCCGCCCTCGGGCAGCGGCGCATCCTCGACCGCGCCGCGGTGCACCGGGCCGCTGATGCGGCCGCGTGCGATCTCCGACGCCCAGGTCGAGGGCTCGACGCCCGCGACCTCGAAGCCGTGCTGTTCGGCGATCGTCAGGAACGTGCCGACGTGGCAGCCGACGTCGAGCATCCGACCGGACGGCATGAACTCGGCGACGTGCTCGAGGCTGTCGGTGAAGGTCTCGACCCGGCCCTGCTCCTCGTCCAGGTAGCGCGTGTCCTCGACGGCGGAGTAGTTGTCCTGCACCGACTGGTGGTGCGGGCGCGGGTTCATGTATACGAGGTCGCAGGAGCGGCATTCGACGATGCGGCCGTGCTCGCCGTACGCGCTCGAGGTGGACGTGTAGTGCCGCTGGGGATCGACGGAGACGCCGCCCAGGCGGTCTTCGAAGCGCACGTGATAGTCATCGGCTCCGCAGAGCGGGCAACGGACGGCCACGTAGGCCGGCAGCTCGGCTCGGGCTCCCGCGCGCGCCGTGGCGCGTGATCTGGACTGGGTCATGTCGTTCCTCCGAAGGTTCGTGCGCGGCGGAGCGGTTCCGCCGGGCCGGCCATGAGCCGGTGAAGAGCGCCTCCCGGGCGCGTGAGATGTCCAGCGAGCGCCCACCCGATCAGTGCGACAGCGACGCCCGCGATGATGTCTGCGACATAGTGATCCCCGAGATACACGATTGAGAACCACATCACCAGCGGATAGACCACGAACGCGTAGCCCACGCGCCTGCGCCAGGTCCACGCGATCATCAGCGTGAGCAGCGCATAGGCGGAGTGCAGCGACGGCACGGCGGCGACGGGGTTGCGGGGAATCTGGGACGCGATGAACGAAGAGCCTTTCGGCAGCCCATTGGCTGCATCCTGCAGCGAGTTGATCGAGACGACGTCGATCAGCCCGTGCTGCGCGGCCAGCCAGGGCGGCGCGGCGGGGAACAGGAGGAAGATCGCAGCGCCGATGAACGACGTGATCACGATCGCCGTGGCACAGCGGACGAAGTGCGCTCGACGATCGAGCCAGATCAGGAACAGCAGCGTCGGCGGCACGAAGAAGTGCACCTTGTTGAACGAGCCGATGATCCAGTCGAAGGCCCGCACGTGGCCGCTCCAGAACCACGACTGCACGAACTCGGGCGGCATGTGACCGAAGAACAGCGCCCGGTCGACGTCGATCATCGGCGCGTAGAACGGGCCGCGGCCGAGGACGTCGGCGTTCAGCCACTCGGCGCCGCCGCGCGCGAACTCGTAGGCGATCATCAGCGCGATGAACGGCACCCAGTCGCGCAGGTACCGGCGCGTGAGGCCGAGGGCGATGGCCGGAACGAGCAGGATCAGGAAGTACCGATCCGACGAGATGTGCACGCCGCGGGTCAGCACCAGGGTCGCCAGCGCCGCGAAATAGGCGAGGACGAGCACGACGACGCGGCGCGCGGTCCACTTGGGCGACGCGAGAGACTCCGGCGCATGAGCTTGGACGGGGGCGACGATGGGCTCGGCGATGAGTGTCGAGTCGTCTCGCATACAGGGTGGTGAACCGAAAATCATGCTATCCGGTGCAGTCCTGCCACCTCCCCGGTTGTGCGGTTCTTCACGGACGCTTAACTCTCGCCGCGCCCGGTACACTCAGCCCCGTGACCGGAGACCTCGCCGCTGAGATACGGGCGGTGCGCGAGACGGTCGGGATCGCCGACCGCGGCAGCCGCGCGTTCACGCTGCTGGACGGGCCCGACGCGGTGCGCTTCCTGCAGGGCATGGTCACCAACGACGTCGACGCCATCGCCGTCGGCAGCGCGGCCTACGCGCTGCTGCTGACGCCGAAGGCTCGCGTCATCGCCGACATGCGGCTCACGCGGCTGGCCGAGACGACGTTCCTGGCCGACTCCGACCCGGCCGCCGCGACGGCGCTGCGCACGGTGCTGACGCGATACCGGCTGGGCTCGAAGCTCGTGATCGAAGCCTGCGACGAGCGTTACGGCATCGTCGCGGTCGCCGGACCGCAGGCGACCGCGCTGCTGGGCGACGCGCTCGGTGCGACGCCGCCGGCCGACGCACCCGAGGGAACTGGCAGCGCCATCGATCTCGGCGACGGCACCGTGCACGTGCTGCGCTCCGCCTTCTGCGGCGAGCAGGCGTTCGAGCTGATCGGCCCGCGACCGGCGCTCGCGGCGGCCTGGAGCCGCCTGACGGCGAGCCTCGGCGCGCTCGACGGGCGCGTGTTCGGCGACGACGCCTACGACGTGCTGCGCATCGAGGCGGGCATGCCACGGTTCGGCGCCGAGATCGACGAGCAGGTGATGCCCGCCGAGGCGGGCGTGGTCGACCGCGCCGTCTCGTTCACCAAGGGCTGTTACATCGGCCAGGAGCCGGTCGCGCGCCTGCACTACCGCGGCCATGCGAACCGCGGCCTGCGCTCGATCCTGCTGGGTGGCACGCTGCCCGAGGCCGGCGCGAAGGTCGAGGTCGACGGCCGCGAGGTGGGGCGCATCACCTCGGCTGCCGAGTCGCCCACCATCGGGCGCGGCGTGGCGCTGGCGATCGTGCGACGCGAGGTTGATCCCGGCCAGCGGGTCGGCGTGGTGACGGCCGACGGCGTGCTCGAGGGCGAGCTCTCCGCCGTCCCCGCGTACCGGTGGCGCGCCTGAGGTGCTGACCGTACTGTGTGCGGCCGTCGCGATCGCGGCCGTCTGGCTGGTGGGCCACGCACTCGTCCGCGGTCGCCTGCCGGCGGGGCTGAGCTCGCTCGAGGTGCACGCGGCACGGCTGGTGACCGGGCTCGGCGCCCTGTCGGTGGCGGCCGTCGCCCTGGCCGACCTCGGCCTCCACGCCCCGTGGTCGATGGCGACCGTCACCGTCGTCCTGATCGCCATCGGGCTCGGCTGCAACCCCGCTGGCGGCGACGAGCCGAGCCGGTTCTCGCCCACCGACCTGGCGCTGGTCGCAGCCGCGCTACTGACGATCGCCCTGGCGCTGCCCGGCTTCGAGTGGTCGCCCGGCGGTCGTGACGCCGGCACGTACGTCAACGAGGTGGTGCAGATCCAGGAGCGCGGCTCGATCGAGATCTCCGAGCCGGCGCTCGACAGCATCCCCGCGAACATCCGCCAGGCGCTGCCGCTCGGCGGTCGCTACCCGGGCGAGTACTTCGGCGACCAGCCCGGCGAGATCGTACGGCTCGGCTTTCACACGTGGCCCGCCTTGCGGGCCGCCGCCGGCTACGCCGCCGGTGACGAGGGCGTGTGGGCGCTGCCGGTGATCGCCGGCCTGGCGCTGCTGCTGACGACGCTCGTGGCGCGCCGGCTGGCGCCCGAGCACGGGGATGCCGCCGCCCTCGCGGCGGCTGCGCTGCTGCTCGCGTCGGTGGCATTCCACTGGTACGCGCGGTTCCCCATGACCGAGATCCCGGCCCTCGCTCTGCTGGCCGGCGGCATCTGGTTCTGGGCGGTGGCAGCGCCGCCGCGCGCCACCTACGCGGCCGGCGTGGCCGGGTTCCTGCTCGGCCTGACGTTCCTGATGCGCCCGGACGGACTGTTCACGGTCGGCGCCGTCGCGGTGCTGGCAGCCTGGCTGCTCGCGACCGGGCGGTTCGACCGCGCGGCGCGCGCCATGGTGCTCGCGACGATGGTGACGGCCACCGTCACGTTCGCTCACGTCGGCCGCTTCGCGTGGACGTACTTCGCCGGCAACTGGGAGCGCCACGCGCACGCCGTCGCCATCGCCGCGCCCGTTGCGGCCCTGGTGCTGGCCGTGATCGCGCTCATGGCTGCCCGCCGGCGGGCCGCCGTGGATGGCGCGCTGCGGCGCCACCAGACGACCATCGGCCGCGCGCTTGCCATCGTCGCCGGCGGCGGCCTGGCGCTGCTGATCGTCGCCGGCCGGCTGCTGGACTGGAACGGCGCCACCTGGCTGACCTGGTACGCGACCTGGCCGGGCCTGGTGCTGGCCGTCGGCGGGCTGTCGGTGGCCCTCCCGGCGGCCTTCCGCCGCGACCGCGGCGCCGTGCTGCTGCTGCCCGTTGCGCTGCTGCTCGGCACCGTCGCGATCTACGGCATCGACGCGCGCGTCGCGCCCGACCACTTCTGGGCGGTGCGGCGATTCGTGTCGGCGGCGCTGCCGCTGCTGGCGGTGTTCGCCGGACTGGCCGTCGCGGCCGCGTGGTGGCATCGCCGGCTGCGCGCCGGCGTGCTCGCGCTGCTCGGCGTGACGGTCGCGCTCGGCCTGTACGGCCTGTGGCCCGCCCTCCGGTTCGACGAGTATCGCGGCTCGACGGCCGCGCTCGCGCGGCTCGACTCGAAGCTGGGCGAGCCCGAGACGCTGGTCATCACGCCGTGGCTCGCAGCGCCCGACGGCCGCTACGGCGTGCCGCTGCGCGTGCGCTTCCACCGGGCCGCGGTGCCCGTGTTCCGCCTCGACCGCCAGCCGCTGGGGACCTGGGTGACCGACCAGGTGGCGCGCCGGCCGGTCCGGCTGGTGACGTTCTTCGGCCGCGTGCCGCCGCTGCCGCCGGGCCTGACCGCGGTCCGCGAGAGCGCCGAGACGATCGACCTGGCCGAGTTCGACCAGACCGTCGACCGGATCCCCCGGGGCGGCCACCGCCTGCGGCTGCCGCTCGTGATCTACCGGCTGGAAGCGACCGGCTGACGGCGGCCGTCGCTCCACTCGGGAAGGGTGATGGCGGCACCGCCGCCACGGCCTTCAAGGTGGTTCGAACGTCGCCGCGAGCGTGGCGGCGAACAATGCGCCCGGCATGAATCGAACATGCGACCTCTGCCTCCGCAGGGCAGCGCTCTATCCCCTGAGCTACGGGCGCTCGGAGAACCCTGACGATATCAGGGGCCGCAGTGCGGCGACGCCGGGCGGGTTCGGCCGACGTTTGACGTGTAACCGCAAGGTGACATATAGTAGGGCGATGGACGCGGTGTTCAGAGCCCTGGCCGACCCGACGCGGCGCAGCCTGCTCGACGAGCTGTTCCGCGAGGACGGGCAGACGCTGAGCGCGCTCGAAGGGCGCTTCTCGATGACGCGCATCGGCGTCATGAAGCACTTGCGGGTGCTGGAGGACGCCGGCCTCGTCGTCACGAAGCGGCGCGGCCGGGAGAAGCTCCACTTCCTGAACCCCGTCCCGATCCGGCTCGTCCACGACCGGTGGGTGAGCAAGTACACCGAGCCGTGGGCCGCCGGGCTCGTCGGTCTCAAGAACCAACTGGAGAGCACGATGGAGAAGGTCTACGAGATCTACATCCGCACCAGCCCGGAGCTCCTGTGGCAGGCGATCACCGATCCCGCCATCCGCGCCAGGTACAACTTCGGCGCGAGCGTCGTGTCCGACTGGACGCCCGGCGCGCGGATGGAGATGGGCGCGCCCGGCGCCGACGGGCCGCTCGGCGAGGGCGAGGTACTCGAGGCCGATCCGCCGCGTCGTCTGGTGCACACCCTGAGGGCGCTGTGGAGCGACGACGTGAGGTCGGAGGGCACCTCGCGCGTCACCTGGGAGATCGTGCCGGTGGGCGACGACTCCTGCTGCCTGAACCTCACCCACGACCAGCTGCGCGACGGCGCGAACGAGCAGCTGTACGGCGGCTGGCCGATGATCCTGTCCGGGCTGAAGACGTGGCTCGAGACGGGACAGCTGCTGACGACGCCCGGCTCGCTGCTCTACGCCGGCTGAACGACGACGGCACCCGTCCGGCCGCCGGGGCGGTCGGACGGGACCGGTCGACGTTGCGGCGTCAGACCAGCTGCGCCGTCATCTCGCGGATGCCGGCGGTCATGCCCTCGGCCATCGCGTGGAGCTGCTCGGGCGTCGACACGAACGGCGGCGAGAACTGCAGGCCGACACCGCGCAGCGCGCGGGTGATGACGCCATTCTCGCGCGAGCGCACCGACACCTTGTCGGCGAGGCCCGGGTTCGCGGCCAGCACCTCCGGCTTGAACTCGATGCCGGCGAGCAGACCGACGGTGCGCACCTCGGCGACCATCTCGAGGTCGCGCATCGGGGCGACGGCGTCGGCGATCACCGACTCCAGCTCGGCGACGCGGGCGGTGAGGCCCTCGCGCTCGATGATGTCGAGGTTCGCGATGCCGGCGGCGCAGCAGGCGGCGTGGCCGCTGTACGTGAAGCCGTGCCGGAAGGGCGGCGCGCCCTGGGCCCAGAAGAAGTCCTTGATCATCGGCCCGGCGATGATGCCGCCGAGCGGCAGGTAGCCGGACGTGACGCCCTTCGCGAACGTGATCAGGTCGGGCTCGACGCCGTACCGCGTGCAGCCGAAGTTCGCGCCCAGCCGGCCGAAGCCGCAGATGACCTCGTCCTGGATGAACAGGATCTCGCGCTCGGTGCAGATGCGGCGGATCTCGGGCCAGTAGCCGTCGGGCGCCTCGATGACGCCGCCGGCGCCGATCACGGGCTCGCCGATGTAGGCGGCGACGCGGCCGTCGTAGCGATCGAGCGTCTCCTCGAGATCCTCCGGGTTGTCCCAGCTGACGCGGAGCGTCTCGGGGATCATCACGCCGTAGCCCTCGAGGTTGGCCGGGATGCCGCCGAGCGACGTGCCGTACGCGTTCATGCCGTGATACGCGTGCTGCCGCGAGATGATGATCGTCTTCGAGTCCTTGCCCTGCGCGCTCCAGTAGCGCCGCGCGAGCTTGCACGCCGTGTCGACTGCCTCGGAGCCGCCCGAGCCGAAGAACACTGCGCCATCGCTGTACGGCGACAGCTCGACGATGCGGTCGGCCAGCTCGATGGCCGGTTCGTTCGCGTGGTCGAAGAAGCAGTGGTGCGCGGCGAGCTTCTTCATCTGCGCGGCCGCGGCGTCGGCGATCTCGGCGCGGCCGTGACCGACTGAGACGAACCACAGCCCAGCCGACGCGTCGAGGTACTCGCGGCCGGCCGAGTCCCAGACCCGGGCGCCCTCTCCGCGCGAGACGACGAACTCGTTGCCGTCGATCGCGCCCATCGCAGCAAAGCCGTGCCAGAGGCGTGTCATATCCGAAAGGTACAGCTTCCGACCCATCGCCGCGAGGGGCGCGACGAGCGACAGCGTCAGACCATCGCCTTGGGGCGCCGCTTGCGCTTCTTCGAGGGCGGATCGACCGCCGCGAGGGCCGCGGCCGGCTCGTGCCGCTGCACCTGCTCCTCCCAGCCCGCGAATAGCAGCTTGCGCTTCATCAGCATGCCCGCGATGGCAGCGGCCACCAGGGCGTAGATCGCGTACCTGCCGCCCGGTAGCTTCGCGATCTCCGCGTACAGCGCCCCCACGAGGGCGGCGCAGGGCAGGGTGATCACCCAGGCCCCGACCACGTGGCCGGCGACCGACCAGCGCGTGCCGCGCCAGCGCATCTTGGAGCCGGAGCCGAGCACGGCGCCGGTCGTCACCTGCGTGGTCGAGATCGGAAAGCCGAAGTCGGCCGCGCGCCAGAGCAGGAACGCCGCCGCCGACTGCGCCGCGACCCCGGAGCGCAGGTCGAGGTCGGACAGCCGGCGGCCGACGGTGTGGACGATGCGCCAGCCGCCGACGTACGTGCCGAGCGCGATCGCAATGGCGGCCGCGAGGATGACCCAGTCGTCGACGACGAACTGCGCATTCTCGCCGCTGACGACCAGCGCCAGCGCGATCACGCCCATCGTCTTCTGGGCGTCGTTGGTGCCGTGCGTGAGCGCGACGAAGCCGGCGGACACCAGCTGCAGACCGCGCAACGGCCTCGGGCGCGCATCGAGGAAGCGTCCGACCCGGCCCGCCAGGCACAGCGCCAGCACGGCGGCGAGGCCGAAGCCCAGCAGCGGCACGTAGATGGACGGCGCGATCACCTTCTCGCGCAGGCCCGACCAGAGCACCACGTCGAACCCGCCGGTGGTGGCGATCGCCGCGCCTGCGACGCCGCCGACGAGCGCGTGCGACGACGAGGTGGGCAGGCCGCGCCACCACGTGATGAGGTTCCACGTGATCGCGCCGACGAGGCCGGCCAGGATGGCCTGCAGGGTGATCGCGTTCTGGTCGATGATGCCGCTGCCGATGGTCTTCGCGACGTTGAGCGACAGGTAGGCGCCCGCGAAGTTCAGGGCGCCCGCGCAGATCACGGCCAGGCGCGGCGAGATCGACTTCGTCGCGACCGATGTCGCGATGGCGTTCGCGGCGTCGTGGAACCCGTTCGTGAAATCGAACAGGAGCGCGATCGCGACGACCAGGACGAGCTCGAACACGGTCGGTCCATTCCCTTTCGGCGGGTTCGTGATCCAGCCCGGGTCCGATGTCGCATCGGCCGCGGATTCATACGGCAAGATTACGGGATCTAGCCCTCCGATGCGCGACCTTTTTTTACGGTCGTCCTGCCGCGCCCCCTCTGCTCGCGCGGTAGGCTCAACCCCGAACGCCCACCTCGTCTCGGAAGGTGATCTGCATGCCGCTCGTCTCCATGCGCCAGTTGCTCGATGAGGCCGCCAGAGGCGGTTACGGCGTCGGCGCCTTCAACGTCAACAACATGGAGCAGATCCAGGCCATCATGGAGGCCGCGCGCGAGACCGCGTCGCCCGTGATCATCCAGGCGTCTCGCGGCGCGCGCTCCTACACCAACGACCGCTTCCTCTGGCACCTGATGCTGGCCGCGTCCGAGCTCTATCCGGAGATTCCCGTGGCCCTGCACCTCGACCATGGCAACAGCCCGGAGACGTGCAAGTCGGCCATCGACCTCGGCTTCACGAGCGTGATGATGGACGGCTCGCTGGAGGCGGACGGCAAGACGCCGTCCTCGTTCGAATACAACATCGCGGTCACCCGCGAGGTGGTCGAGGCGGCGCACGCCAAGGGCGTCACGGTCGAGGGCGAGCTGGGCACGCTGGGCGGCATCGAGGACGGCGTCGGCTCGGGCGAGGTGCATCTGACCGACCCCGATCAGGCGGTCGAGTTCGTAGCCCGCACCGGCCTCGACGCGCTGGCGGTCGCGATCGGCACCAGCCACGGCGCGTACAAGTTCGATCGCAAGCCGGACGGCGAGGTGCTGGCGATGAACCTGATCGAGGAGATCCACGAGCGCCTGCCCGAGACGCACCTGGTGATGCACGGCTCTTCGTCGGTGCCGCGCGAGCTGGTCGACATCATCAACCGGTACGGCGGCAAGATGAAGGAGAGCTGGGGCGTGCCGGTCGAGGAGATCCAGCTCGGCATCCGGCACGGCGTCCGCAAGATCAACGTCGACACCGACTCGCGCCTCGCGGTCACCGGCGCGATCCGCAAGGCGTTCGTCGAGCACCCGGAGGAGTTCGATCCGCGCTCGTACCTGAAGCCCGCCCGGGCGGCGATGCAGCAGGTGATTGCGGCGCGGATGACCGCGTTCGGCCAGGCGGGCCATGCCGGCGACTACACCGCGATTCCCCTCGCGGAGATGCGCGAGCGCTACGCCAGCGGCGCGATCGCGTGAGCCTGGCCGCCATCGACGAGGGCCTGCGCGCCGCCGGCGGTCCGGCGGTCGTGGCGCTCCTCGTCGACCGGCTGGGCCTCGATGAGGACGACATCTCGGCCGCCACCCGGCGCGGGTTGCTGCTGGCAGCCGCTGCCGGCGATCCGGCGGAGGGCATCGCGGCCGGCTCCCGGGCAGCGCTCGAGACGGCAGCCGACCTGGCGGAGACGGACGTGGCGCCAAGGCTCTCCGCTGAGCTGCGCATCCTGTCGGCGGAGGGCCACGACCATCCGGTGGCGGCCGCGCTGGCGGCGTCGCTGGCAGATCATCCGGAGGCGGCCCTGAGTGCGCTCGCCGTGGTGTTGCTGAGCATCGAGGCCGGGTAGCGAGCTCGGCGCGGTCGTCTGCGATTCGCCGCGTCCCGGTGGATGGAGTCATCGGCCATAGGTAGGGGTAGAAGATGAAGCATTTCGGCGCTTGCGATAGCTGACTGCTGCGTAGGTGCTGCACGACGCAGAGTCCGCCTCGAGGGCGCGGAACGGGCGCTCCGGCGCGGGCCTTGGCGCAGGTCGAACGCGCCAGCCGTCTCGGATCGTGGACGCAAGGCGATCGCGGGTGCAGGCGTGGCGGCGTACAGCCTTCGTCGGAGGCGGTGAAGAGCCGCAAGCGCGGAGGCGACAGGGGGACGACTCAATTTCCAGGTGATGACCTCAGTCCGCATCCGGCACGGGGGGGGATCGCTGACGGAGTTCACGATCGCTCGCCGCGGTGGTCGGAGACCTGCCGCGTCCCGGTTGTGGATGGAATCATCGGCCATAGGTGGGGTAGAAGATGAAGCGTTTCGGCGCTTGCGATAAGTGACTGCTGCGTAGGAGCTGCACTTCTCCGGGTCCGCCTCGAGGGCGCGGAACGGACGCTCCGCCTCGGGTGCATCTCAGGCCGAACGAGCAGCCGTCTCGTATTGCAGACTCAGGGGGATCTGCGCACATCCACCGCGGCCTCGATCACCGTCACGATGTCGTGCACCGGGAGCCCCGTCGCCGCTGCCAGCGCGGCGCGATACGGCGGGAGGTTCGTGCACTCGCACAGCAGCACCGTGATTGCCGGGTCCGCCCGCACCGCGGCTGACACCGCCGCAACCACCTCCGGACCCGTGATCGCCGGATCCGGCCCTGGCGCATCGCCGATCAGCGCGGGATACAGGTGCGCCGTCCCCTCCAGGCCGATCAGGACCAGACGCGACCGATCGCCTCCGGTCACGCCCGCACCATCGAGGTGGGCCGCCGTCAACGCCGCCGCGTTCGCCGTCACCACGCCTACCTTTGCGGCCAGATCCAGTGCCGCGAGCAGCGACGGCAGCGCGAGCAGCGACGACGTCACGACCGGCACGGGCAGCGCCGCCGCCAGGGCCCGCTGGTGCAGCGCCAGGAAGCCGCAGGACGTGGTGATCAGCTCGCAGCCGTCCGCCGCGAGCCTCAGGCCGGCGGCGACGAACGGCTCGAGCAGCCCGCGCGCGCCCTCCTCCACCGCCCGCCGCGCCGACGCTCCCCCGACGACGGCGTAGCGGGTGTCGAACGCGAACGTGCCGGGATGGCCGATGTCGCCCGCGATGCGGTCGAACGCCGTGTCCAGCATGAGGATGCCAACGATCACCCCTGGCATTCTGGCGCGCGTGGCGTACGACTACGTGATCGTGGGTGCAGGCTCGTCGGGTGCTCCGCTGGCCGCGCGGCTGTCGGAGGACGACGCCGCCTCGGTGCTGCTGCTCGAGGCCGGGCCCGCTCAACGCAGCGCTGACGCTCCAGCCGCGATGCGGACGCTGAATCCCTACGCGATCCTCGAACCGGCCCACGCGGCCTACCACTGGACGGGCCTCGAAGCTCGGCGCACCACGGCCCAGCAGCCGCGGCCGTACTGGCGCGGGCGCGGTCTCGGCGGCTCCTCGGCGATGAACTCCCAGCTCGCCATCCGCGCGCTGCCCGGCGACTTCGACCGCTGGGCTGCAGCCGGCTGCACCGGCTGGGCGTGGGCCGACGTGCTCGGTGCGCACATCCGTCTCGAGGACGACCACGACTTCGGCGACCGTCCGTACCACGGCCGCGGCGGCCCGATCCCCGTGCGGCGGCTGCCGCAGGATTCGTGGGGCGCCGTCGACCACGCGCTGGCCGAGGCGGCCATCGCGCTCGGCGAGCCGTGGGCCGACGACCACAACGCACCGGACTCCACGGGCGTCTCGCCGTACGCTGTCAACGCCGGACCGCACGGACGCGTGTCGACCGCCGACGGCTACCTGGAGCCCGCCCGCGACCGGCCGAACCTCGAGATCATCGGCGGTGTGCTGGTCGACCGCGTCGTCGTCGACCGCGGCCGGGCGACCGGCGTCGTGGCGCGCACGCCGGCGGGCGAGACGCGGTTCGACGGCGCCCAGGTGGTCCTCTGCGCGGGCGCGATCCACAGCCCCGCGATCCTGCTGCGCTCCGGCATCGGACCGGCCGACGATCTGCGCACGCTCGGCATCGCGCCGGTCGCCGACCACCCGCGCGTCGGCCGCGGCCTGACCGAGCACCCGTCGGTGTTCGTCGACCTCGACCTGCGGCCCGAGGCGCGGTCGGCCTCGATCGACCAGCGGCACGCGTCCTGCATCGTCCGGTACGCATCCGGCCACCCGGGCAGCGGCGCCAATGACATGAACCTGATCCCCAACACGCTCCGCGGCTACGACACCGCCGGCCTCGCGCGCGGCTGCCTCTACGTCGCCGTGTACGAGAGCCACGCGCACGGCACGGTGACGCTGTCGTCCACCGACCCGGCGGCGCATCCGGTCGTCGACCTGCAGATGCTGTCGGACAAGCGCGACCGCGCCCGGTTGCGCGACGGCGCGCTGCGGCTTCTGGAGGTCGCCGCCGCGGAGCCGTTCCGGCGCATCGCCGAACGCGTCTCAGTCGACGCCGACGGCCGCACCCCCGCCGATCTGGGCGACGCACGGGCCCTGGATCGCTGGCTGCTCGAGACCTGCACCGACCACCAGCATCCTGCCGGCTCGTGCCGCATGGGCGACCCCGCCGACGATCGCACCGTGGTCGATCCGGCGTGCCGTGTGCTCGGCATCGACGGGCTGCGGATCGTCGACGCCTCGGTGCTGCCCGAGTCCCCACGCGCCAACATCCACCTGACGTGCGTCGCCGTCGGCGAGCACGCAGCGGCGTTGATCAGCCGCGACCGATGAACGGCATCTTCGTCGCCATCACGGTCAGGAACTGCACGTTCGCGTCGAGCGGCAGCGAGGCCATGTAGGAGACGGCGCGGCCGACCTGCGCCACGTCGAACGTCGGCTCGGGGGCGCTGGAACCATCGGCCTGGAGCACGCCCTCGGCCATGCGCGCCGTCATCTCGGTGCCGGCGTTGCCGATGTCGATCTGCCCGCAGGCGATGTCGTAGGCGCGGCCGTCGAGCGACGTCGACTTCGTGAGCCCGGCGATGGCGTGCTTCGTCGCCGTGTACGGCGCCGACAGCGGCCGCGGAGTGGTGGCCGAGATCGAGCCGTTGTTGATGATCCGGCCGCCCCGCGGCGACTGGTCGCGCATGATCTTGAATGCCTCCTGCGTGCAGAGGAACGCCCCCGTCAGGTTGGTGTCGACGACGGCCTTCCAGCGCTCCAGCGAGAGGTCCTCGAGCGGCACGGCGGGCGCGCCGATGCCGGCGTTGTTGACGAGCAGGTCGAGGCGCCCGAACCGATCCCGCACGGCGGCGAACAACGCGCCGACCGACCTCGGATCGGACACGTCGCAGGGGACGGCGACGGCACCGCCGCCGAGCTCGGCGGCGGTCTCTGCGAGCGGTGCCGCCCGCCGGCCGGCCAGCACGACGCTGAAACCGTCCGCCGCGAGCGCCACCGAGACGGCGCGGCCGATACCGCTGCCGGCGCCCGTCACGACCGCCACCCGGGTCACGGCACCACGCCGCCCAGCTCGTCCTCGACGTAGACGTCGATGATCTCGCGGAAGCTCGACTCGGCGCGGAAGCCGAGCGCGTCGGCCCGGGCCGTGTCGAACCGCCGCGGCCAGCCCGAGACGATGCGCTCGATCGTCGCATCGGGCTCGCGGCGGATCCGCGCGACGGCCGCGTCGCCGGCCACCTCGCGCAGCGCCTCGATCTGCTCGGCGACCGTCACCGACAGGCTCGGCATGGTCAGGCACCGGCGGTCGCCCAGGAGGCCGCCGTCGATGCGGGCGGCGTGCACGAGGTTGTCGACCGTCGCCCGCGGCGAGGCGTGGGCGTGGCGCACGCCGTCGGCCACCGGCAGCACCGCCTCGAGCCCGTTCAGGGGCTCGCGGATGATGTTCGAGAAGAACCCCGAGGCGGCCGCGTTCGGCGTTCCGGGCCGCACGCAGACCGTGGGCAGGCGAATGCCCACCCCGTCGACGAACCCCCGGCGCGTGGAATCGCTCAGCAGCAGCTCGCCGATCGCCTTCTGCGTGCCGTAACAGGTCAGCGGGGTGAGGTGGAACGTGTCCTCGATGGCGTTGGGGAACGGCGCGCCGAACACCGCGATGGTCGAAGAGAAGACGAGGCGGGGGACGTAGCCGTAGCCCTGCCCGCGAATCGCCTCGAGCAGCAGGCGCACGCCGTCGAGGTTGACGCGGTAGCCGGCGTCGAAATCCGCCTCCGCACCGCCCGACGGGATGGCGGCGAGGTGGAAGACGACCTCGGGCCGGCCGGCGACCAGGTCGTCGGCCACACCCGGCACCGAGACGTCGGCGACGCATGTCTTGACGCCGAACGAGGCACCGGCCGGCACCGCCGGCTCGACCACGTCGGCCAGCGTCAGTTCGACGACCGGCGTCACGCCCATCGCCCCATCTCGCGCCAGGCGCTCGGCCAGCTTGCGCCCGAGCATGCCCGCGCCACCCGTGATCAGGATCCGCATGGTGCGGAACGATAGGCGCTACAGGAGGCGGGCGGCGGGCGATTCGAACGCCTCGAGCCAGAGCACGAACCCGGCCAGGAACGTCAGCGCCGCGAGTACGGCGAGCGTCGACACCGACACCGGCGAGGGCGCCAGCGTGGGAGCCAGCTCGGAGGCGCCCGTCAGAAATGCCGCGGCGGCGGCCGCGACGAACGGTGCGCGCCGGGCGACGTAGCCGCCGACGAGGCGCAGCAGGGCGACGGCGAGGGAGACGTTGAGGGCGATGGAGAGGACCCACGCGATGGTCGGCCACCGGGGCAGGCCGATGGCGCCGATCGCCATGCCGAGTGCGATCAGGAAGGCACCGGCTTGAAGGGAGCGTGGGGAGGACGACCTCACCGCGCCACCATACAGCCGGAATCACAAATGTCCTACATCAGATTGTAACGAAACCCGGCTGCAGCTCCCGCGCGGTGAATCGCTCGCGCCGCGGCGTCTCCAGCAGCCGCACCACACCGGCTCGGACGGTGTCGTCCGGACGCGCCAGCGCCGCACCCGCCGCGGCCAGGCAGACGGCGATTCCGCGCGGTGTCTGCGCCGGTCCGGCGGCCACCGCGGCGGCGATCGCGGCGTCGTCGAACGCACCCGGCTCGCCCGCCGCCTCGGCCGCGGCGCCGGCATAGACGCCGGCCAGCGAGCGGGCGTGCAGCAGCGACGCGGCCGCGACCGGCGTCAAACCGAGCGCCCACTCCGCCGCCGCCGCGTGCGCGAGCGCGAGGCCACAGCCGAGCAGCGAGCCCGTGCCGTCCGGCTCGTCGTCGGAGCGGAGGCGGAACTGCAGCAGCGCCCGGCCGCACTCGTGCACCACCTCGTCCGGGGTGCGTGGCGCGCCGGCCAGGGCGTCGGACGTGACCGCGAACGCGTGCGGCACCTCGCTGCCCGCCGCGCAGCCGTAGGCGGCGACCGGCAGCACGACCCGCGCGGCATCTGGCCCGAGCTCGGTCGCGAGCCGCACGGCGCGCTCCAGCACCACCAGCGGCCACGGGCCCCGGAAGGTGCGCGCGGTGCCCTCCGCCAGGCCGGCCGCGATCTCACGGATCGGCACGGCTGCGGCCAGCATCCCCGCGACGACGGCCTCGCACTCGTCGGCGTCGCCGCCGTCGACCAGAGCAACCAGCGTGCCGCGCACGCCGGCGTCGGTCCAGGCGAACGGCGTCGCCGGATCGGGCCCGAACCGCGGCGAGGCGCGGGCCAGCCGCGCGGCCAGCGCGGCCGCCAGGTCGGCGAACACCAGTGCCACGGCGCGCTCGTCCAGGTACGGCACCAGCGCCAGCGCGTCGGCCACCGCGGCCGTCTCGGGATCGAGTCCGGCGTCGGCGTGGGAGCCACCGTAGCGGGCGAGCAGCAGCGCGACCCGCTGCGGGCGCTCGCCGAGGCCGAGCAGCCGCGCCGTGCGACGTGCGGCCAGCGAGCCGCGGCCGGTCTCGAGCGCGCCGAGCACCGACTCGGACGCGAACGCCAGCTCCTGGGCGGTCGGCTCCACGTCGACGTCGACGAAGATCGCGCCGTCGCGCACGTCGACGTCATACGTGCGGATGTCCTCGCCGGCCGTCACGCACGCGCCGCTGCGCAGGTCGAAGCGCCAGCCATGCGCGGGGCAGGTCAGCTCCTGGCCGCGGATCTCGCCCTCGTCGAGCCGGTAGCCCTCGTGCGGGCAGGCCCGGTCGACCACGCGGATGCCCTCGTCGGTGCCGATGACCAGCACCTCGCGGGCGCCGAGCGTCACGGGTCGCACGCCGCCGCCCGCTCTCACCTCGGCGACGGTGCAGGCGTAGCGCACCCGGCGGACTCTACAGCTCGAAGCCGTGCCGCTCGGGCTCGTCCTCGAGCCCGGCGACGAAGTGCAGCGGCAGCGAGCGCAGGTGGTGGCCGTCGACGAGCAGCTCGAACGAGTAGTGGCCCGGCTGGTCGAACCGCACGCCGTGCATCTGCAGGATGATGGGCGCGGTGCGCACCGGCACGCCCGCGAAGGGCGGGAACCCGGTCGAGAACTCGCCCTCCAGGGGCGGCACCACGTCCTGGCCATCGGCGTCGAGCAGGCGGAGCTTCAGACGGTGGTCACCCGACTCGGTCGGGTGCGCCTCCATCCGCAGGACGAGGACCATGGTCGGATAGGTGAGCGGAAAGCTCGACGCGTGGATCGAGTCGAACTCGCCGAGGATGTTGAGCTTGCCCTCACGCGACACGTTCGCCGCATCGCAGAGGACCGCGAGGTTGACCTGCACAGTCAGACGATACTCGTCGCCGGGGCTGGTACAACGTACCCGTGCTGCATGCGACCGAGAGCGACGTCCGATCGGCCGTCGCGCCGGCCGCTGCCGTGGGGCGGGTCAGGGACGCGTTGACGCAGCCGGCCGACGACCCGCCGTCGATCGCCCTGGTGGAGGGCACGCACGCGCGGGCGCAGGTGACACGCCACGGCGACCTCACGGCCGTGCTCGCCTCCGGGTCGGCCCGCGGCGCCGACGGAGCGCTGCTGACGGTGTTCGGGCCGGCCGGCACGGCGGTCGCCGTGATCGAGGCGAACTGGCTGACGCGGCTGGCGGCGGCCGCCGCGGCGGCGATCGCCGCCGGGCACCTGGCGACCGCCGGTCAGCAGAGGGTCGGCATCGTCGGCACCGGGCCGCTCGCCGACGCCGTCGGGGCGTGCCTGCCCGTGACGCTCGAGGTGGCGGCGACGCGCCGCGGCGACCTGCCGGACGCGCAGTCGGCGATCCGCGACGCGACAGTGGTGGTGACGGCGACCCGCTCGCGCGACCCGGTCCTGCGCGACGACTGGCTCGGCGCCGGCATCTGCATCCTCGCACTCGGCGCGACCCGCCCCGACCAGCGCGAGCTCGACTACCGGACGATCGTGCGCGCCGCCACCGTGATCACCGATGCACCGATCGAGGCCCGCCTGCGCGCCGCCGACCTGGCCGAGACGGTGGCCACCGGGCACCTGGACTGGCTCGAGGTGCACGCCCTGGACGAGCTGGAGCGGGGCGAGCTGCAGCCGCTGCGCCGGCCCGAGGACGTAACGATCTACAAGGGCGTCGGCACGGCGCGGCTGGCGCTCGCCGTGGCCCTGCCCCTGCTGGACTAGCGCTACTTCGGGCCGCCGGCCGCGCGGATGCGCGCGATGGCGTCGTCACCGACGGCGCGGGAGATCTCGGCGTTGTCGAGCAGCGCGCGAATCTCGAGCGGTTCGGCGCGGTTCGTGACGAACGTATCCGCCAGGACCTCGGCGAGATCGCGGCCGGCGTGGATCTCGCGCACCACGTGGTGGACGAGGACCTGCTCCTTGCGGGAGCCGAGGAAGCGCTTGAGAAGGTCGTCGGATTCGGCCATCGCAGGCAATATACCGGTATGGAGCCGAAGCCCGAGGTCACGCGCTTCGCCGAGAGGACCGTCCGCGGCCGGGACGATCACGGCGAGGAGGAGGTCGTGACGATCTGGATCGATCGCCTGCCGGGTGCGGTTTGGAGCGTCGGCCGGGCGATCAACCTCGCGCATCGTGAGTCGCCGGCCGCGCGACCGGACGACCAGCTGTGGTCGGGCTACGAGCTGGGTGATGCGACGCGAGCGGCCAACGAGGCGCTCGAGTCCGACCTCGACGCCTCCGAGGACAACGACGACCACAACAGGAGCCTCCGGCCGTTCACCGACACCGAGCTGCTGCAGCAGCTCGAGCGCTGGTTCTTCGACCACGCGTGAGCAGGTGGCGGCAGCACACGGCGATCGCGGGCGGCATCGTGGCCGGTGCCGCCGCCGGCGCGCTGGCGGGGATCCGCCACGTGTACCGCGGCGCGGTGCCGCCGCCGAACGGGCGCCTCGACGTGATCGGCCTCTCCGCCCAGGTGGAGGTCGTGCGCGATGTCGACGGCGTGCCGCATATCCGGGCGCAGACCGAGGCCGATGCGCTCGCGGCACTGGGCTTCTGCCACGCGCAGGACCGGCTGTGGCAGATGGAGATGCTGCGGCGCATCGTGCGCGGCACCCTGGCCGAGCTGGTCGGCGGCGCGGCGATCGAGACCGACCGCTACGTCCGCACGCTCGGCCTCGCGGCCGTGGCGGAGGAGGAGGCGGCGGCGCTCGCCGGTGACGACCTGCTCGCGGTCGCGGCGTACTGCCGCGGCGTCAACGCGTGGCTCGAGGCACGCACGTTCCGCCTGCCGCTCGAGCTGCGCCTGCTGCTGCACCGGCGCGTCGCGCCGTGGCTGCCGGCCGACGCCCTGCTGGGCCTGCGCCTGTTCGCGCTCGGTCTCGGGCAGAACTGGGAGGGCGAGATCGTGCGCAGCCGGCTCGCCGAGCGGCTCGGTCCCGCCCGGCTCGAGCAGCTCGAGCCCGGCTACCCGGCAGACGGCTACACGTCGCTGCCCGCCGGCGCGGCGGAGGCCGTGCGGATGGCGCTCGCCGCCAAGGGCCTGGCGGGCGGCGCCGACGGCGCCGGGTCGAACAGCTGGGTGCTGTCGGGTGACCGCACGACGACCGGCGCACCGCTGCTCGCCAACGACCCGCACCTGCTGCTGGCGGCGCCCTGCACCTGGTACGCCGCCGACCTGCGCTGGGACGGCGCGCGCTGCGCCGGGCTGACGTCGCCCGGCACGCCAGGCGTGGTGATCGGCCAGACGGCCCACACCGCCTGGGGCTTCACGAACGTCGAGGCCGACACGCAGGACCTGCTCGAGGTGACGCTGGACGGCACCGAGCAGCGGCGCACCGAGCACATCGTCGTGCGCGGCCGCCGCCGCCCCGTGCCGCACGAGGTGATCACCACGACCCACGGACCCGTCGTGACGCCGCTCGCCCCCGGCGAGCCCAACACCCTCGCGCTGCAGTGGACCGCGCTGCAGCCCGCGCACAACGTCGGCGCCTTCCGCGCCCTCGCGCGGTCGCGCACGGCGGACGACGTGGTGGCGGCGCTGAGCGGCGTCGGCGGCCCGACGCTGAACTGCGTCTACGCGACGCTCGCCGGCGACGTCGGGTACCAGATGTGCGGCGGGCCGGTACCGCGGCGCGCGGCGGGCAACGGGCGGTTCCCCGGCACCGAACCATGGCTCGGGACGGTGCCGTACGACGAGCTGCCGGCCTGGCGCAACCCGGCCGACGGGACGATCGTCACGGCCAATAACCGGATCGTGCCCGACAACTACCCGCACCTGATCTCGACCGAGTGGCTGAACCCGTACCGCGCCCGGCGCATCGCCGACCTGCTGGCGCGGCGCGCCCGTCACACGCCGGCCGATCTGGCGCGCATCCAGACCGACGTCCACTCCCTGCCGCTGGCCCGCCTGCGCGACCTCGTCGCCGGCCAGGAGGCCGCGGACGCGCTCGAGCGGCGCGCGCTCGGTCTGCTCGCCGGGTGGGACGGCGAGATGACGGCCGAGTCGTCCGGCGCCGCCATCGCCGCGACGCTGATGCGGCACGTGACGCTGGAGGCGTACGCCGAGACGGGCCGCGAGCTGGAGCGGTTCCTCGGCGCCGAGGGCTTCTCGCTGCTGTCGCCGCTGCTCGAGTTCTACGGGCGGACGGTGCCCGGCACCCTCGACGCCCTGGCGCGCGGCGACGACGGCTTCTTCCGCGACGGTCGCACCTGGCGCGGCATACTCGGCAAGTGCCTGACGCGCACCTGCGTCGAGCTCGAGCGCCGGCTCGGACCCGACCCGGAGGCGTGGACCTGGGGTCAGGTGCACGTGCTGACGCTCGACCACCCGCTGGCCGCCCTACCGGGCTGCGAGCGCATCTTCCGCCGCGGGCCGCACCCGCTGCCCGGCGAGGCGGACACCGTCTGGGCGGCCGCGCACCCCATCACCGATCCCGTCACCGGCACGAAGACGAGTGGCCCTGGTGCGCGGTTCGTGGCGAACCTCGCCAACCCGGACGAGACGCAGATAACGCTCTGCGGCGGGCAGTCCGGGCATCCCGCCAGCCCACGGTACGACGACCAGGTCGACGACTGGCTGGCAGGCACGACGCGCCGTCTGCACTGGTCGCCCGAGGCGATCGAGCGGCACCGAGCCGCCACCCTGCTGCTGGATCCCCGCTAGGAATGCCGGCCTCGGCGCTCGGCCTCGCGCTCGCGGCGGCCGTCCTGCACGCGACGTGGAACCTGCTCATCGTCCGCGCCCGGGACACGCAGGCCGCGACGGGCGTCGCGCTGATCGCCTCGGTGGTGCTGTTCCTGCCCGTGGCCGCGATCGTCTGGGACGTCGAGCGCGAGGCGATCCCGTACATCATCGTCTCCGGCCTGCTCGAGCTGACCTACATCGCGCTGCTGGCCGCCGCGTACCAGCGGGCGCCGCTGTCGATCGTCTACCCCGTCGCCCGCGGTACGGCGCCGGTGCTGGTGCTGGTACTGGGAGCGCTGCTGCTGGGCATCCATCCGACGGGCGGCCAGGTCGTCGGCATCCTGGTCATCGCGGCCGGCGTGATGATCGTCCGGGGCATCGGCCGCGGCGTCGTCGCCAGGCAGCTGATCCTGCCGCTCGCGGTGGCCGTGACGATCGCGAGCTACACGCTCGTCGACCGATCGGGCATCCGGCACGCCGGCGCCATCCCGTACTTCGAGATGACCGCCCTGATCACCCTTGCGTACCCGGTGTGGATCGCGCGCCGGCGCGGCGTCGCGGTGCTGCGGGCGGAGCTGACCGGCGCCTCGGTCGTTGCCGGCGCCGCCATGTTCGCCGCGTACTGCCTGGTGCTCGCGGCGCTGCGCCTGGCGCCGCCGGGGCCGGTCGCAGCGGTGCGCGAGTCGAGCGTCGTGATCGCGACCGCGCTGGCCGCGGGGCTGCTGGGCGAGGAGGTCTCGCGGGTGCGGCTCCTGGGCGCCGTCCTGGTGGCCGGCGGCGTGGCGCTGCTCGCGCTGTCCTGAGCCTCAGTCCGGCGGGTTGAGGATGCGGTCCTGCAGGATCGCGCCCTGTCCCGAGACGCCGACCAGCTCGCGGCCGTGCCACGCACCGGTGGCCGGCGCCGCGATCGCCCCGGGCAGGCGGCTCCAGCGGTGCCAGGCGCGGCGCGTCTCCAGCCGGTAGCCGGCGCGGGCCAGCGTGGCCGCGTGCTCGGGCAGGTCGTAGCGGCTGCCCGCCCACGCGCGGGCCACGTTCTGGCCCAGGTCGGCCGTGATGCACGAGGCACACGCAGCGATCGCGCGCTCGGCCCGGGCCGCCGCCTCGCCCTGCCGGCCGGCGGCGACGAAGATCAGCAGCGCGCGTCCCTCGCCGAGCGCCGCGCGCGCATTGTCGGGATCGCCCGCCACCTCGAGCAACAGCTCGGCGGCGGCGTGGTCGGCGAGCAGCGCGATGGCGGGAACCACGTCGGACTGCGCCAGCACCCGCAGCGCCTCGCAGCCCGCCGCGAACGATTCGACCAGCAGACCGCGGCCCGACTGGGCGGCCGGCCGGGGTCGCACGTCGAGCAGCAACAGCCCGTCCTCGGTGCCCCGCAACAGCGTCATGAAGCCGGCGCCGCGAGCGCCCGCGCCCGGATCGTCGCCCTCCACCAGCTCACCGACGGAGGCGACCTCGTAGCGCTCCGGGAAGAGCCCGAGCGTGAGGTCCTCCTCGCGCAGCCGCGCCTCGACGGTGACGGCGGCCAGATCGGGATCGACGGCGCACAGCAACGAGTGGGCATCGACGAACATGGCTCCGACCGAGGACACCGCCGGCGCCTGGTCGATCGACGACCCGGGCACCGCGCCGTGTCGCGCGGCCCATGCGATCGGGTCGAAGGTCATCGCCGGCAGTGTAGGAGGCGCAGGACGACGTGGGGCCGGCACGAGGCCGGCCCCACGGACGCTCCGGCCGTTGCGGCGGCTAGCGCCGGCGCACCGTGACGTGCTGGACGTCGGCCGTCGTACCGCGCACGGACGGCGAGTCCATCAGTGTCGTGATGGTCGCGTTGCCATGGCCCTGACCGCGGAACCCGACCCGGTAGTGGAGCACCTCACCGGGCGTGCCCGCCGTGCTGGTGACGACGAGATCCTCCGTCGGGGAGACGTTCAGCCCGAGGTTCGAACCGCGGGAGCCGTCGTTGTTCTCGGCGCCGACGACGAGGTCGCCGCCGAGCGGGGTGCCGGCCGGGAGGTTGGCCGGGTCGTAGGCGAACGAGATGTCCTGCGTCCCGTTCACGCCGATCCACGCCTGCATCTGCACGAGCGGATCGGTCGCCGCGGCCCCGTACACCGCGGTATCCCACTGGACGACGATCCAGGAGTTGACGCCGTCGGTCAGGTTACCGACGAGCAGCCCGCGCGCGTTGGTGACGTCCAGGTCGGTCCAGAACGGCGCCAGCGTGTTGTTCGGCTCTGCCGGATCCGGCATCGCCTGCGGGGTGAACGTCGCGCCCGCCGTCGTCCCACCGACGGCCAGCCACCCGTTCGACGACACGCTGATCGCGGTCGCCGTACCGTCGCCGTAGACGAACGCCGGGGTGGCGAAGTCGACCGCGTCCTCGTCACCGAGCGGCACCGGCACGATGCCGAACAGGCTCAGGTCGAGGAAGCCGCCGGGCGAGGCGCCCGGGGCAACCGTCGGCATCGACGGCTCACGGCCGGCGAGCGTCGCACTGGCGGTGACCCGCCGGGTGCCCTGCTGGGTGGCACCGTTGACGCCGGTGACGCGCAGCTCCTTCGTCAGCCTCGTCGTCGACGTGACATCGGCCGGTGCCAGCGCGGTGTTCTGGACGTCGATGTCGCACGCACCCCGGTCGCCCCTGGCGATCGAGGTGGGAGCGCACTCGACGGCGAGGCTGACGCCGCCCTGGGCGCGGATGAACGCGACCGGTACATGCAGCGCCCGGGCGACCTTGCGGGTGGTCGTCTGGCGCAGCCCGATCGACGTCAGCACCTGGGCGCCGACCTCGGCGTTCCGGCCGTCGATCGTCACCTCCAGCGTGACGCTGCGGCCGGGCTTGATCTTGAACGAGTGCGGCTCGACCGAGATGCGCCAGCCAGGCCCGGAGGCTCCACTCGTGCGGTACCTGAGCGTGCGGCCGGAGACGTTCTGGACCGTCCGCTCGGTGGTGAGGATGCCCGGCATTACGGCCGCGTTGATGGACGGGATGTTCAGGTCGACCGCGGCGTTCGCGTCGAGGGCGTGCGCAGCGAAGTTGACGGCCGACTCCGAGATGGTCAGCCCGGGATGCCCGGCCTGTGTGAGGTCGATGCGACCCGCGCCGAAGTCGAGCGCGTCGGCCGGCGCCGAGCCGTCCTCCTTGACGACCTTGGTGGTGGCGGTCGTCATGAGGGCCGACTTGACCTGGCCCGGCGACCAGGCCGGATGCAGCGCGGACAGCAGCAGTGCGGCGCCGGCGTCGACCGGCGCCGACATCGACGTGCCCGCAATGGCCTGGAAGTACTCGCCCGCCGGGCCACCGGCGACGTCCTCCGGGACGGGCGTGTTGCCCGCCAGGATCTGGATGCCGGGTGCCGTCACGTCGGGCTTCAGGTACAGACTGCCGGGGCCACGCAACGAGAACTCCGTCATCCGGTCGCCCTGGCCGACGCCTTTGGCGCCGTCCGTGAACGTCGCGGAGGAGGTCGGATGCGCGACCAGGAACGCCTGCAGTGCCGTTCCGTCGTGATCCTCGATGTGCACCGTCGGCAGGAAGTGGTTGTCGCTCATCGCCGGACCGGGGTTGACGTTCGCGAGCACCATGCCCGAGGCTCCGCCCGAGAAGACGTTGAAGCCCTTCTCGGCCCGGCCGTTCACGCCGCGGGTGCAGATCACGATCATCCCCGTGAATGTCCCCGGAGCGGCCGGCGCGGTGCAGAGGTTGGTGCCGGTGTAACCGGTCACGTCGCCGGCGTTCACGATCGGCGCGGCGGTGGTGACGCCGTGCGTGACGCTCGAACCGACGAGCGTCAGGGTCTGGCCGTCACCCGTCACTGTCAGCGTCGACTGGAACTGGCGCTGCTGGGTCGAGGCGGCGACGGTCATGTACCACGGCCAGAAGTTCTCGACCGTGCCGGCGCCGGGGCCGCTGTTGCCCGATGGCGGTCGGCGAGCCGGCGGCGCCGGCGCTCCCGGTGCCGGCGATCGCCGCAGTGGCGGTCACTGGCGCCACGCCCAGCGCCAGGGCGTACTTCCCCCGACGAGGCATGGTCCAAGTGCGTCCCATGGTCTCCCGTTCCTATTCGGTGCCCGCCCCCCGCGAGGCCGCACGACGGGACAGACTACGGCCGCCCCGGCGACCCCTGCAAGGCGAATAGCATCGACGCGGCGGCCTCTTTCATGCCTTTTCAGGAGGATCGGACGCGCTATCGGCCGGATCGGCCAGGGCGGCGCGGATCACGCCCCGCCGCACCTTGCCGGTGAGCGTGCGCGGCAGATGGTCGACGAAGCGCAGCGAGCGCGGGTACTTGTACGGCGCCGTGACGGTGCGGGCGTGGTCCTGGAGCTCGCGACACAGCTCGTCCGATCCGGCCAGGCCAGGCTGGAGCACGACGTCGGCATGTACGATCTCGCCCCGGTCCAGGTCGGGCAGCCCGACCGCCGCGGCCTCGAGGACGGCCGCGTGCGAGGCCAGCGCCGACTCCACCTCGGCGGGGCCGATGCGGTAGCCCGAGGACGAGATGACGTCGTCGGCGCGACCCTGGTACCAGAGGCGGCCGTCGGCGTCGCGGTCGACCATGTCGCCGGTGTGCCACAGGCCGCCGTGGAGCTTCGCGGCAGTGGCCGCGGGGTCGTCCAGGTAGCCGGAGAAGAAGGTCGGCAGTGTGTCCGGGCGCAGGCACAGCTCGCCCGCGACGATCTCGAGCTGCACGCCGGGCATCGCGTGGCCCATCGATCCCGGCACCGGCTCCTCGCCGACCAGCACGCCGGTGACGGCGCCGCACTCCGTCTGCCCGTAGCCGTCGCGGACCGTGATGCCGTACGCGACGCGCCACTGGTCGAGGGTCGCGGCGTCGAGCGCCTCGCCGGCGGCGACGGCCTCGCGGATGCCGCCGAAGTCGTGGTCGCCGAAGGTCGCGGCCTTGGCGCACAGGCGATACTCGGTGGGCGACATGCAGAGCACGTCTGGCTGCAGCCGCGCGAGCAGCTCGAGCCGTTCGGCGGCGATGAAGCGGCCGGCGTGCAGCACCGTCTCGCAGTCGTACAGCTCGGCCGGAAACCACACGTTGCGTACCGACTTCGACCAGCCGGGCGCGGCCGTGCACCAGACGCGGTCGTGCTGCCGCACGCCCATCCAGCGCTCGAGCTGCAGGCGGTTGGCCTCCAGGTACCGGCGTGGGTGCACCGCCGCCTTGGGCCGGCCCTCGGTGCCGGAGGTGAAGATCAGGAAGGCCGGCGCGTCGGGGTCCAGCTCGGGCGCGGGCGCCGGCCCGGCGGCGAGCGGGATGTCGACGGCCGTCAGCAGCACGAGGCGCGCGCCGGTGGTCGAGACGCGCTGGGCCACCTCGGCGTCGGTGACCTGTTCGACGCAGGGCAGCGCCACGGCGCCGAGACGGAAGATGGCCCGCATCGTGCAGAGCCACTCCGGTCCCTTCGGCAGGCGCACGAGCACGACGTCGCCGGTACCGATGCCGCGGCCGTGCAGTCCGGCCGCGATGCGCCGCGTCAGCTCGGCGAGTTGCGGGTCGGAGAGGTGGTGCTCCTCCCCCGCCGCGCTGACGGCGAGCGCTCTCACTCGGGGGCGATGACGCGCGCCTCGCCGACGACGACGAGCTTGTCGCCCACGTACGCGCGGGTGTCGATCGTCGCGCGCCGCCGCTCGGCCTCGTACTCCGTCACCTCGAGGGTGACGCGCACCTGGTCGCCGGGCTTCACCGGCGCGCGGAACTGGAGCGTCTGGCCGAGGTAGATCGAGCCGGGGCCGGGCAGCACCATGCCGACCATCGTCGAGAAGAAGCCGCCGGTGAGCATGCCGTGGGCGATGCGC
>JBKJIG010000094.1:0-3607 GCA_046598415.1 Gaiellales bacterium | reverse complement strand
GCCACTCGAGCGTCGCGGTGTCGGGAATCTCCGGAAGCAGCACGGCGAACTCCTCGCCGCCGTACCGCGCGACGGTGTCGCCTTCGCGGATCACGGTGCGCAGGCGGTCGGCGACGGCGATCAGCACGGTGTCGCCCGCCAGGTGGCCGTAGGTGTCGTTGACCACCTTGAAGCGGTCGATGTCGATCAGCAGCACGGCCGGGGGATCGACCCGGTCGGCGCGGCGGAGCTCGGCCCGCAGCACGGTCATGAAGTGGCGGCGATTCTTCGCGCCGGTCAGGTAGTCGGTGACGGACTGGTCGGCGAGCTGCCGGTTGATGTCCTCGAGCACCTGCTGGGTGGCGAGGCGCACGTCGTACGCGTGGCTGGCCTCTTCGAGCGCGGCCTCGAGCTGCTCGCGGATGGCGCCGGGAGGGCCGAGATCGCGGATCACGCCCTCGACGCGCACGCCGCCGTCGGGCTCGGGCGTGCAGGCGCCGGTGAGCGTCACCTGGTGCTTCTCGCCGTCGTCGCGGATCACGAGCAGGTCGCCGCTCACCTCTTCGCTGCCGTCGGTCATGGCGCGGATCAGGACCTCGAGGCGGTCGCTCTCGGCCGGATCGACCGACGCGCGCAGCAGATCGAGCGGCCCGAGGGGCACGCTGCGGCCGATCGTCTGTGACAGCCGGCGGCTCTCGAACAGCGGCACGGCCTCCTCGTCGGGCTCGACCAGCCACGCGAACAGGTAGTCCGGCACGGCAGACAGCACGCCGGCGAGTGTTCCCAGCAACGATCGTTCGGTCGAACGCAACTCATCTTCTTGGCCACCCACAGCCTCCGGCATCGGCATTTCCGCGGCGGCACAAGAGAGTGAAGTTGACGGGACACGCATTCGCCCGTACAACGCCAGGCATGTCTTCGATCCTCGACGTCCACTGGCACCCGGACGTTCTCGCGCACGACACCGGAGCCGGGCTGTTCGACGCCGCAGACCCGGGCTGGCTCGCGGTGCCCGAGACGCACCCGGAGAACGCCGACCGCGTGCGCAACATGTACAGCGCCCTCCACGACGGTCCGCACGCCGCCCACCTGCGCTGGCGGGACGGCCGTCACGCGACCGTCGACGAGCTCGCCTGGCTGCACGACCCCGCCTACATCGAGGAGGTGCGCGCCAGCTGCGAGACGGGTCGCTGGTGGACGCGCACCACCCTCACGGCGCCCGGCTCCTGGCCGGCGCTGACGGCGGCCGCAGGGACCGCGATCGGCGCGTGCGACGCCGTCCTCGACGGCGACACGGCGCTGGCGTACGCGCTGGTGCGCCCGCCCGGCCACCACGCATCGAGCCGCACGGCCGACGGCTACTGCTTCTTCAACAACACCGCCCTGGCGGCCGAGAACGCGCGCCGCCGCGGTATCGAGCGGATCGTGATCCTGGACTGGGACGTCCACCACGGCAACGGCACGCAGACCCTGTTCTACGAGCGCGACGACGTGCTGACCGTCTCCTGGCACATGGCGCACGGCAGCTGGGGCGCGAGCCATCCCGAGACGGGCGCGCCGACCGAGACCGGCGCCGGCGCCGGCGCGGGCTGCAACGTCAACGTCGAGCTGCCACTCGGCAGCGGCGACCACGCGTACCGCACCACCTTCGACGAGATCGTGGCGCCGATCGTGACCGCGTACGACCCGGGCATGATCATCATCGCCTCGGGCCAGGACGCGAACCAGTACGACCCGAACGCGCGCCAGAGCGTCACCATGGCGGGCTTCCGCGGCCTCGGCCAGCGCGCACGGGCGCTGGCCGACCGGCACACGGGCGGGCAGCTGCTGCTGGTGCAGGAGGGCGGCTACTCGCGCACCTACTCCGCCGCCTGCCTGCTCGCGACCGTCGAGGGTGTCCTCGGCCTCACCGAGACGCTGTCCGATCCGCTCGCGTTCCTGCCCGACCCGCCGAACCATGCTGCGGCCGCCATCGACGATATCCGCGCCGTCCAGGCGCGCCACTGGGAGGTCCTCCGATGAGCACGCCGCTCGCCGCCGCCGTCGCCGCAGCCGAGGCGCGCTACGTCGCCGCCAACCCGGCTTCCAACGGCCTGCACGTCGAGCGCCAGCGATCGATGCCGGGCGGCAACACACGCACCGTGATCCACGTCGCGCCGTTTCCGCTCACCATCGCCAAGGCGTCGGGCGCGACCATCACCGACGTCGACGACCACGTGTACACCGACTTCCTGGGCGAGTACACCGCCGGCCTGTACGGCCACTCGCACCCGATCATCCTCGGCGCCGTGCGCGAGGCGCTCGCCGACGGCATCTGCTTCGGCGCGCCGAACGAGTACGAGGCCGGCCTCGCCGCCGCCGTCTGCGGGCGCTTCCCGTCCATCGACCTGGTGCGGTTCACCAATTCCGGCACCGAGGCGAACATGCTCGCCATCTCGCTGGCGCGCGTGCACACGGGCCGCGAGGCGATCCTGGTGTTCGAGGGCGGCTATCACGGCGGCGTCTTCTTCTACGCGACCGCCGCCGGGTCGCCCATCAACGCGCCGTACCCGACGATCATGGGCCAGTACAACGACGCGGAAGGGGCGGCGCGCCTGATCGCAGAGCACGCCGACCGTCTCGCCGCCGTGATCGTGGAGCCGCTGCAGGGCAGCGCCGGCTGCATCCCGGCCGAGCAGGGGTTCCTGGAGACGCTGCGCGCGGCGACCAGCGAGCACGGCGTGGTGCTGATCTTCGACGAGGTGATGACCTCGCGCCTGTCACCGGGCGGTCTGCAGCTGACGACCGGCGTCACGCCCGACCTGACGTCGCTCGGCAAGTACGTCGGCGGCGGCATGACGTTCGGCGCGTTCGGCGGCCGGGCCGAGCTGATGGCGCGGTTCGATCCCACCCGCGCCGACGCGCTCCCCCACGCCGGCACGTTCAACAACAACGTGCTGACGATGGCGGCCGGGCTGGCCGGGCTGACGCAGATCTACACGCCCGACGCGGCCGAGCAGCTGAACGCGAGCGGCGACCGGCTGCGCGAGCGGCTCACCGCGGCGGCGGCCGAGCGCGACCTGCCGTTCTTCGCGAGCGGCCGCGGCTCGATGATCGGCCTGCACTTCGGCACCGGCCCGCTGCGCTCCACGGCTGACATCAAGGGTGATCCGGCGACGCTCACCGGGCTGCGGGCGCTGCTGCACCTGCACTGCCTCGAGCAGGGCTGCTCGTACGGCCGCCGCGGGTTCATGGCGCTGTCGCTGCCGCTCACCGAGCAGGACCACGACCGCATGGTTCAGGCGGTCGAGACCTTCCTCGACGAGAGGGGCGCGCTGGTGCGGCTGGCGGCATAGGCCGGCACCAGCAGCGCGCAGCCGGCCAGCGCGATGGTGGTGGCCCGAGATGTCCGCGAAGATCCGAAGCGGGGCACTACCCGAGGATGCCGCGGGCGGTCAGGGCGGCGCGGAGCTCGGGTTGGCGGGCGGCGAGCTCTGCGCGGTCCTTCACGGGCAGGAAGCGCGACGCGCGACCGTCGCGCGGCACCTGCACGAAGCGCGTCTCGAGGTGGCTGGTCAGCTCGCCGAGCAGCCGCTCGCGCTGGATGGCGGGGCGGCCGTCGACCTCCTTCTCGACCACGAACCACGTC
>JBKJIG010000160.1:0-78902 GCA_046598415.1 Gaiellales bacterium | reverse complement strand
CCCGTGATCGTCTGCACCTCGAGCGTGCCGGGAACCGCCGCGACGAACGGGTCACCGGTGATCGTCTGCTCTTCCTGCGTGCCGGGGACGGCGGGATCGCCGAGCCTGCCCTCGGCGGTCGTCGCGAGCGACAGGCCGGTGACGCCGGGCAGGATCGCGATCTGCGCGACGTCGCCGAGCGAGGGCGAGAAGTTCAGGACCACGTTGTGGGCGAACGAGCCCGTGACCTGCACGTCACCGGGATCGAGGTTCGAGAGACCCACGAGGGCCGCCTCGATCGCCGCTGCGCTCGCGTTCGCCGGGAGCGTCCCGGTCTGCTGGCCGCCGTAGGCGATCGAGAACGCGCCGCTCGGCGTGCCCGTCAGGATCTGCCGCTCACCGATGCCGACGCACGAGAAGACACCTTCGTTGCCCTGGGAGCGAACGGGAAAGCCGGCCGCGCGGACCGCAGCCGGGTTGTTGACGGTCTGATCGACGATCAGGTTCGAGATCATGCGCGGCTCGGAGTCGTACACGAAGCCCTTCTTGGACGTGTACGTGCTCGAGGCCTGCGGCGGGAACCCGGGCGGCGAAGCCTCGCCGTTGCGGAAGGTCGGCGTGGTGAGGCGCGGGAAGACGGTGTCGGCGGCGCCGAACTTGTCCTGGCCGGGGATCAGGTTGTTGCAGTCGCCGCGGACGGTGCGGAGGCCGAACGACAGCAGCGAGCTCGGAATCTGGTCCGGGCCGGTGCCGACCATCGACTGGCAGTACACCGGATCGGTGGTCGGGCTCGGGTTGTTCGGGATCAGGTTGCCCGGGTCGAGCTCGGGGATCAGCGCGCGCGAGTGGCGCTCGGAGATCTTGATCTGCTTGAGGATGAACGCGAGGTCGGCGGGCGTGACGGTGAAGCCCTGCCCGACCGGGGCAGCCGCGTCGGCGGCCGGCGTCAGGTCTGCGCGCGTGCCGGTCGGAAGCATTGCCGCTCCCGTGCACGCGAGCGCGGCGACCATCGTCCACGTGCGGGGACGGGCCAGGTGCCCCAACGCGGAACGTCGCCGTGACAGGCGCAGGCGCTCAGGGGGAGAACGGTGCATCTGGTGCTTCCTTTTCCGGAGGCGGGATCTACCGGGGCCGGGGAACCCTCGGTCGCACAGGAAGTGCGTGGCCACCTTCTGACGAAGGACCTTGGAAAACCTTTTGAAAGGCGATTGGAAAACCCCGATTCGACCTCGACATCTTCGTTATTCAGCGAATGAATCTCTGAAATCACGATTGAAACTCGTACTTATCCAATACATAAGCCTCACGTTGTACATGAGGCTTAGCCGAATAGTCGCATTCGAACTTCAGAAAACCTCCAGAAAACGTTGACGTCCCCCGCGGGCTGAGCCCGCGAGGGACGGAGGGTCGAGCGTCGTGCCGGGTGTGCGTTCGGGTGCTAGCGGACGCGCACCGACCTCTTCACGACCACCCTGGCGCCGGAGGCGTCGGTGACCGTGATCGTGAAGCGGTACGAGCCCTTCTTCACCCTGCGGCCCTTCAAGTCACGCAGGTTCCAGCGGACGCTGGAGGCGCCGGCCTTCGACACCTTCGTGACCTTCGACCACACCAGCCGACCGTTGGCACGGCGCACCTGGACACGGACCGTCGCCGCCATCGAGACACGGAGGCTGACGTTGACCGGGCGCAGGGCCGTCGGTGCCGGCGGCTGCACGATGCGGAGAGCAGCGACGACGACGACCGCGGCACGCGAAGTGCCGGTGACGATGGCCGCTGTCGGGCTGTTGGCCGCGCTGCTGACGACGTTCACCGTACCGGTCTGAGCGCCGATGGGCGCCGTGGGGTTGTACGTGACGTTCAGCCGGCAGGTTCTGCCGGAGGGGACGGTCGCGCAATCGCCGAGCGTTGCCGTGAACGGGCCGGTGGTAGACACGCTCGTGAACGTGACCGGGGCGGGACCGGCATTGGTGATCCGCACGGTCTTGGTGCGCGGTGCGCCGATCCGGTTCGTGCCGAACGCCGTCGGGCCCGCGATGCTGATCGTCGTCCCGGTGGCGACGGCGGTGCCGGTGCCGGTGAGGTTGACGACCGAGGGGGAGCCCGCCGCGTTGGAGGCGATGCTCAACGCTGCCGTCTTCGCTCCCGCAGTCGTGGGCGCGAAGTTCACGATGATGGTGCACGAGCCGCCAGCTCCCACCGAGGTGCAGTTGTTCGTGGAGGAGAACTGGTCGGCGTTGACGCCGGTGAGGGTGACGGCGCTGATCGTGAGCGGCGCGCCGCCGGTGTTCGAGACCGTGATCACCTGCGGAGCGGACGTGGTGGCGACCACCTGCGAGCCGAACGCCAGCGACGCTGCCGACAGCGAGGCTGCGGCAGGAGTCGCTGCACCGAGGGTCGACACGAGCACGTCAGCCGGGACGGTGTCAAGGCAGACCTTAGCGACCCGGTCGAAGTTGTTGCAGAAGCGCAGCACCTCCATGTTCCAGAGCGTGTCGGTACCGTCGGCCGTCGTGGCGGCGACCGTCGAGTCGGCGACCGTCACGCTGCCGTTTGCGTTCGGCGTGATGGTGTAGGAAGACTGCGGGTTGCGGAAGACCGCGACGTCGCAGTTGACCGGAGCGGCTGCTCCGCAGTCAGCGGGCGTTGCCGTATCGGCCGTCACGCCCATGTCCGGCTTGAGCTCCCGCCCGGCGACCAGGTTGCCCGGGTCGACGATGCCGGAGAACACGGCCTGCTGGAGCGTCATCGGGTTGCCGACCTGGTAGCTGTGCTCCATGAGGTCGGTCGAGCCGATCTCGGTGGCCGGGTTGGCCGGATCGGTGCGGACGCTGATCCGCACGTTCAGGGAGTGATCGCCATCGATGATGTCGTTGGCGCCACGACCGGTGATGGTGTCGCTGCCGGCGCCGCCGATGAGGATATCGCCCTCACCCCAGACGTTGGGGCCGACCGGGCAGAAGCCCATGGCGGAGGCAGCGGCGACCGGGGCAGACGGGGTCGGGAAGCTCGTGACGAGCCGATCGAGGCCTGCGATGCGCGCAACACCCGCGGCGTCGATCACGTCGCAGCCCGAGAACCCGGCTCCGCCGATCGTGGACGGCGCGACGCTGGTGCCTTTGATGATGTCGTTGAACTTGGAGCCCGAGTCAGCCTCGGTCTCCTGCCAGCGATCGCGGTTGACGACCACCTGCAGCGCCAGGCCGCCCAGGTTGTTGTTGATCTCCATGTCGTCGTTGCCGCCCACCGTGTCGTACTGGTGGAAGGCCCAGTCGAAGCCGGCGGCGCCGGCGTTGCGATCGACGGCCGCGTTCTGCGACATCACGTCGTCGCCACCCTCGGCGTCGTAGTCGTTCTCGCCGGGCTGACCGATGAAGATGTCGTTGCCGGGCTTCACCTGGGCCGGGTCGTCGAAGAACGGGGCGCCGTGGTCGCCCTGCAGCAGGTCCTGTCCGGTGCCGCCTTCGATCCAGTCGTCGCCGCCGTCACCGAACACGGCGTCGGCGCCTTGGCCGGCGATCACGAAGTCGTTGCCGGGACCGGCGAACGACTCGTTGTCGTTGGCGCCGCCGTTGATGAAGTCCTGGCCTTCGTTCCCCATCAGGATGTCGTTGCCAGGGCCGCCATCGATGGCGTCGTTGCCCGGTCCGCCCTTCGAGGTGTCAGCACCGTCCAGGTCGGTGATAATGTCGTTCCCGAGGCCACCGAGCGCGACGTCGTCGCCGCCGTTGCCCTCGATCCGGTCGTTACCGAGGCCACCCCAGAAGGTGTCGTTGTCGTTGCCACCGAAGATCCGGTCGATGCCATCGGTGCCCTGGTACACCGACTGGCCGTTGATGCCGGACGGGTTGACGGTGTTGAACTGCCGGTACTTGATCGTGCCGTCCGGCAGGCGGATGAGCAGCTTGGACTCGTCGCAGTCAGTGGTGGACGGGTCGTCGGCGACGACCGAGCCGAAGCTGGTGAAGCCGGCCGGCGTACCGGCCAGGTTGGCCAGCTGGAACTTGCAGTCGGCCGTGCCGAAGGCGTCGGCTTTGAGCGCGTTCGTGCCGTCGGTGTTGCGCTGGATCATCTCGGCGAACGAGTTGCCTTCGAGCTGAGTGCGCAGGTTCATGCCCGGCGTGCGGGCCAGGTAGTAGAGCCGGTCGAAGTCCTGCAGCTTCTCGAGCTGGTTCTGGAACACGTAGTTGAACGTCGAGCCGAGCAGGCCACCGAACAGGTTCGTCACCTCGGCCAGACCGCCGACCCACAGGTCGACGCTGTCGAGGCCAGTGTTGGTGACGCCGTTCGCGTCGCTCGCCCAGGTGGTGCCGGGCGTGCTGAACATGAAGTCCGCAGCGTCCGCCGGGATGGCGGGGTCGGCGGGATCGGCCGGGTCGACGATCAGCTTGGCCGCGGCGCGCTTGCCGGCCATCGTGGTCTCCGCCGTGATCGACGGATGCGTGCCGTAGGCGGCGACGAAGTTGATCAGCGACGCGGGGTGCTTGAGGTGCTGGCCGAACTCCGCCCAGCTGGTGTAGGGCGCCAGCTGGCCGTCGTTGGTCTGGGCGTGGATCTGGCGCCGCACGTCGTTCAGCGGCGGGATGCCCTCGCTGCGGGCCCGGGTCATGTTGATGGTCGCAAGGTCGAGCGGGAGGCCGAGCAGGTTGTTGCGGAGCGTCTCGGTGACGAACTCGTCGAGCTCGTTGCCGACCTGATCGGACGAGCCCATCACGATCGCGCCGGCCGCTTCCTGCGGCGTGTAGACCGGATGGGCCGGGTCGACGCTGTTGTTGTAGAACTCGGGCGGGTTGAGGAACGCCGTCAGCAGCGGCAGCGAGTTGTCGACCTTGCTGCCGTCCGCCTTGGTGCTCGTGCGGGCGACGTCCTCGTCGAGCATCGAGTGGCCGAAGCGGTACACGGCGTGGGCGAACTCGGCATCGACGGCGGCGTTGATGTCCGGGTTGTAGACGTGGAACGGCCGCACGGCGGGCTGCACCTTGCGGGCGAACTCCTCGAACACCAGGTGCTGGTACTCCATCTCGGTCACGAAGCGCGCCGCCTGGAACAGCCGGCCACCGTTCCAACCGTCAGCGGTCAGATCGCCGAAGTTGCTGGCGGTCTTCCACTGGGCGAGCGCCGCGACACCGGTGGCGGAGGTGTCGTTGGTGAGGGTGTTCTTGATGTCGTCCACCATCCGGTCGTGCTCGGAGTGGAAGATCTGGTGGATGGTGGAGAGCGCGATGTTCTCGTTGCAGCGACCGTCGCCGCAGGCGAAGTGGGCGTTCAGCATCTCGTCGTCGTAGGTGCCGACGGGCTGGTTCGCGAAGTCGGCCGACGGCGTGGTGTCGGCGTCGGGCGTCGGCGCGACCGGCGGCGTGGCCGGGTTGTGATCGGTGTCCTGCGGGCTGGGATCGGCGTTGTGCGCGATGTCCGTCAAAAACGGCGTGTCGAAATGCACGACGTTTGCCGGCACGAGCACCGGCGCGGCGAGATTACCCTCGACAACCCCCGTCTTGGTCACATACTGGGGCAGGCCACGGGCCGGGCCGGGGAGGTAGTTGCCGTACGGATCGGCCGCGATCATCGGGATGTTCGTGACGTCGGTGTCGACCAATAGCAGGCCAAGCTTCTCTGCCGCCTGCTTCTTCGTTGATGCCCACGTCGAGATGCCGGTGGTGCCGTCCGGCGAGCCGGGATAGGCACCGTCCGCGGGCAGCCCGCCGAGCAGCTTGCCAGTCGACACCGGGTGCCCGGCGGCATTCAGCTCGTATTCGCGCAGGAACACCTGGTGCGAGGAGTGCGAGGTGTAGGTCTGGCTCTGGTCGACCCAGGGCGTATCGGTGTTATTGGCGTCCTGGATATCATCGGCGGACTCGTCGACGGCGGTCGCCGGGTCGTCGCCGAGGATCCCGTCGGGACCGGGCTGGTTCTGCGCCCGCGTCAGCACCATGAACCGCTGGCTCGCCGGCAGGTCATCGGCGGTGCCAAAGACGTGGTCCGGGCCGGCGATCAGCGGATCGTCGGCCTTCAGCGGCACGAACACGGTGCCGCCGCTCTTGACGGTCTGGTCGACACCGTGATCGAAGAACTGGCCGAAGAACGTGAACAACGAGCTGTACGGCGGCGACAGGCCGACGTCCGTCGTCACGTTCGGAATGAACAGCGTCTGGTGCGACGGCACGCACCCTGCCGGAACGCCGGCGACCGGCGGCACTGCGACCGGATCGGGGTCGGTCGTGCACGGAAACAGGCCGGCGGCACTCTGCGTGCGGACTGGGAACGCGGCCGCGGCAATGGCCGCCGGGTTGGTCGACGTCTGATCGACGATCAGGTTCGAGATCTCGCGCGGCTGCGTGTCGTAGACGGTGCCCTTCTTCTGCGCGTACGAGCTGGACGCGGACCCCGGGTCGCCGGGACCGAAGAATCCTGCCGGCCGGCCTTCAGCTGCGCGGAAGTTCGGCGTCGTCAGGCGCGTGAACGGTTCATCTGCGGCCGCGAACTTGTCGCGGCCCGGGAACAGATTGTTGCACGAACCGTCGACGGTGCGCAGACCGTAGGTCGTCATGCGATCGGGGATCTGGTCAGCGTTCGGGCCGACCAGCGCCTGGCAGTAGTTCGGGTCGCCCGCCACGTCCGGGTTCGCCGGCTGGCCCGGCTGCGTGCCCAGAAGCGAGCGCGAGTGCCGCTCGGAAATCTTGATCTGCTTCAAGATGAACGCCAGATCAGCAGGCGTCACAACAAAGCCGTTACCCACCGGCCCGACCGCAGCCTTGGCGGGAGCGGTTCGGTCGACGGCGCTACCCGTCGGTAGAGCCGCGGCGGCGACGCACGCCAGAGCGCCGACGAGCGTCAGCGTCCTAGGCCTGGCCACCTGGCCCAGAAGGCGGCGGCGCCGGGAACGGCGAACGCCATCGGGGGGACAACGGTGCATCTGGTGCTTCCTTCTCGGAGCGGATGCCGACGGAGGGGGCGTCAGCCGGCTGCACGGTGTGCGTGACCACCTTCCGCTCGAAAGCCTTCAAAATTCTTCTGAAATCCTCTGAAAATGATCCTTAAAAAGGTTGTTGAGCTATTTTGGGAAACCTCTGGCCTTCCGCGCACGGGCCTCGCCGCGTTATCAGAGCGAGCCGGGACCGCCACCTACGGCCTGCCCCGACGGGTGCTCGCGCGGCGGCGAGCCGACGACCTTCGGCGTCTGACCAGCGCGACGGAGGACCGGGCCGCCGGTATCCTGCCGGTCGCCGGCTGACGCCCGGCTCCGACCCCGAGGAGCGACCGCCCCGTGACCATCGCCCCGTCCGCCCGGAGCTTCGACGCGGTCGTCGTCGGAGCGGGCATCGCCGGCCTCTTCCAGCTGTACCGGCTCCGCGAGCTCGGTCTCACGGTGCGCGTGATCGAAGCCGGCTCCGACGTCGGCGGTACCTGGTTCTGGAACCGCTACCCCGGCGCGCGCTGCGACGTCGAGAGCGTGGTCTACTCGTACTCCTGGTGCGAGGAGCTGCAGCAGGAGTGGTCGTGGAGCGAGCGCTACGCCCCGCAGCCGGAGATCCTGCGGTACCTCCAGCACGTCGCCGACCAGTTCGACCTGCGGCGCGACATCCAGTTCGCGACCCGCGTCACAACCGCCGTGCTGGACGAGGCGACGAGTCGCTGGACGGTGACCACCGATCGCGGCGAGCAGCTCGACGCAGCATTCCTGATCATGGCGACGGGGAACCTGTCGGTGCCGCGCGTGCCCGACATCGACGGCCTCGAGAGGTTCGCCGGCGACGTGTACCAGACGGCGCTGTGGCCGCATCAGCCGGTCGACTTCACGGGCCTGCGGGTCGGCGTGCTCGGCACCGGGTCGTCCGGCATCCAGGCGATCCCCGAGATCGCCTCCCAGGCCGACCGGCTGACCGTCTTCCAGCGCACGCCGGCCTTCAGCGTCCCGAGCTGGAACGGCCCGCTCGATCCCGACGCGGAGCGCGACATCAAGGCGCGCTACGACGAGCGACGGCGGCTGGCGCGCGAGACGGGCGGCGGCAACCCGTGGCACGAGCGGCCGATCAGCGTGTTCGACGCGACGCCCGAGGAACGCGACGCGGAGTTCGAGGCGCGATACCGCGTCGGCGGCTTCTTCCTGCACTCCGCCTACAACGACCTCTTCACCGATACCGAGGCCAACGAGCTCGTCTCCGACTTCGTGCGCTCGAAGATCCGCGAGCGGGTCGCCGATCCCGAGCTGGCCGAGGAGCTGTGCCCGTACGAGTACCCCCTGGCGACGAAGCGGATGTGCATCGACGTCGGCTACTACGAGACGTTCAACCGGCCGAACGTCCGTCTCGTGAACCTCAGGCGGACGCCGATCTCGGAGATCACGCCGACTGGCATCCGCGTCGGTGACGAGCTGATCGAGCTCGACGCGCTGGTGCTGGCGACGGGCTTCGACGCGATGACCGGAGCGCTCGAGGCGGTCGACATCCGCGGCCGGGACGGTCAGTCGCTGCGGGACAAGTGGGCGCACGGGCCGCGCACGTACCTGGGTCTCGCCCACGCCGGCTTCCCGAACCTGTTCAGCATCACCGGCCCGAGCAGCCCGTCCGTACTGAGCAACGTGATGGTCTCGATCGAGCAGCACGTCGAGCTGGTGGCCGACATGCTGCGGCACCTGCGCGACCGCGGGCTGGTCTCGATCGAGCCGACCGCGGAAGCCGAGGAGGCGTGGGCCGCCCACCATCGCGCGCTCGGCGACGCGTCGCTCTACCCGCGCGCGAACTCCTGGTACATGGGCGCCAACGTGCCCGGCAAGCCGCGCGTGCTGCTGCCCTACGTCGGAGGCGTCGGCCGGTACCGGAAGATCTGCGAGCGCGTGGTCGAGCGGGGCTACGAGGGCTTCGCGCTACGCGGGCCGGACGGGCGCGAGCTTGCGGTGGTCCCAGCTGGCGCCTTCACGGACGGCGAAGCCGAGCGCGACGCGCTTTGACGCCTGCCGGCCGAGCGAGGCGGCCTCGGCCTCGTCCGGCTCGCGGTCGTGGTAGCGGGTGAACACGGCCCGCTCGATCTGCTCGACGACGGCGGGATCGTGGTCGATCACGACCTCCGCTTTCAGCATCACGCCGCGCAGGTCGTCGTAGCTCGAACCCGCCTCGACCTGCAGCGTGCACCGCGGGTCGCGCTCGAGGTTGCGCACCTTCTGCGACCGTCCGTACGTCGAGGCCCACGCCACGCCGTCGCGCAGCACGTACCAGAGGGGCATCACGTGCGGCCAGCCGTCGCGGCCGTTGGTGGCCACGACCAGGACGCGCTGCTCGGCCAGGAACGCCGCGATCTCGGCCGCCGACATCGTGATCTCTGCCCGCCGGCTCATGCCGGTACCGTACGCGAACCGGCACTGGACTCGAAACGCGCGCGGGCGGTTGCCTGTCCCGACCGGGCGTGGCATTGTCCGGTTGGCACCGCCCTGACCCCGCGGCTCGTCTCCGATCAGGAAGGGCAGTGCATGGCGGGTGCGGGTGGAGATCCGTTCGCGCGCCGGGACGGCGACGACCGGGCCGAGGGAACCCCGTTCGCGGCCTGCGTGGTCACGACCACCGGGTGCGTCGACGTCAGCATCACGGGCGAGGTCGACCTGACCACGCGCGACGCGCTCATGGGCGTGCTCGACACCGCGTGCAGCGTGGAGCGGCATGTGCGCCTCGACCTGTCGGGCCTCGCCTTCCTGGATCCACAGGGCGCGCTGCTGCTCGGGCGACGTCAGGCAGACCACCCGCGTTTCGACATCACCGCCGCCAGCGACGCCGTGCGTCGCATTATCGAGATCCTCGGCGGGATCGAGGGGATCGGCGCCGTCCCGCGTCTGGTGGACAGCACCACCTACGATTCCGTCCAGTGATGCGCCCCCGCCTCGTCGTCCGACCGAGGAACGCGTGCCGGTAGAGCCCGACCAGTTGACCCGGGCGCTCGACGCGCTCGGACCGATGGCCCGGCCGGAGTCCGCGATCGGCGACGTCCTCCCCCATGTCCTGGGCGCGATCTGCGGCGTGTTCGGCGTCACGGGCGCGGGCCTGATGCTGGTCGACGAACAGAGCGGCCTGCGCTACGTCGCCGCCACCGACGACGCCGCCGAGGTGCTCGAGCAGGTGCAGGAGCAGGCCGGGGCCGGGCCGTGCGTCGAGTCGTTCGTCAACGACAGCGAGGTCGTCGTCGACGACCTCGAGGCGGACGATCGCTGGCCCGCCCTCACGGCGCCCCTGCTGGCCGCGGGGATTCGCTCGGTGCTGGGCGTGCCGACCCGACTCGGCGGCGGCCCGGTCGGGTCGCTGAACGTCTACGGCGACACCGCGCGCCGGTGGGACGAGAGCGAGCGCGCGGCGATCCAGTCGTTCAACGCGGTGATCGAGGCGCAGATCACGTCGGCGCTGGCGCTGCGCCATCACGGCCGCGTCGTCGAGCAGCTGCAGTACGCGCTCGAGAACCGGGTCACGATCGAGCGCGCCATCGGCATGCTGATGGCGCGGCACGACCTCGACGCGGTCGCCGCCTTCCACCTGCTGCGCAACGACGCCCGCACCAGCCGCCGCAAGGTCGCGCTCGTGGCGCGCGAGATCGTCGAGCGCCGGGCCGGGACGTAGCGCCGGCCAGGCCGGCTCAGGGCTCGATCAGGCGGTGCCGGATCGCGTAGCGGGCCAGCTCCACCCGGTTGCGGAGGTTGAGCTTCGCGAGCAGGTTCTCGCGATGCCGGTCGACCGTCCGCGGGCTGATCACCAGCATCTGCGCGATCTCCTGCGTGGTGTGGCCCTCGGCGATCAGCGCCAGGACCTCGGACTCCCGATCGGAGAGCTGTCGCGCGCGCAGGTCGTCGGGCCGCGCATACCGCAGCAGCAGGTGCTGCGCGTCGGAGTAGAGGAACGTCTCGCCCCGCATCACCGCGCGGCACGCGTCGATGAGGTCGCGGTCGGCCGCCGACTTCACCACGTAGCCGGCGGCGCCGACCCGCAGCGCCTCGAGGAAGAACTGCTCGTCGCGGTGCATCGAGAGCATCAGGATCCGCAGCGCCGGCCGCCGCTGGGCCAGCTCGCGTGCGGCCTGCAGCCCACCCATCCGCGGCATCGAGACGTCGAGCACGGCCAGATCGCACGCGGTCCGCAGCGCCTCCTCCACCGCGCCGAGGCCGTCCTCGGCCTCCGCGACCACGATCAGGTCCGGCTCGGCGTCGAGCACCAGCCGCAGGCCACGGCGGACGACCGCGTGGTCGTCGGCGAGCAGGATCCTGGTCGGCCCGGGCGAGTGGGCGTCAGGGGGCATCGTGCGCCGCCCGCTCTTGCGCCAACCGGAGCTCGACCATCGTGCCGCCCGTCGGGGACGACGTGAACCGCAGGCGGCCGCCGATCATCGCCGCCCGCTCGCGCATCCCGCGGATACCGGCCCCGGAGGTGGCGTCGCCGAGTCCGGCACCGTCGTCGCCCACGCGCAGCACGACGCCCTCGTCGTCGCGTCGCACCTCGATCGTCACCCGCGAGCACTCGCCGTGGCGGAGCGCGTTGGTGAGCGCCTCCTGCGCGACGCGATAGAGCACCAGCTCCGCGTCCGGGTCGAGCACGTGCAGCGCGCCGTCGACGACGGTCTCGACCTCGATGCCCGTGCGTCGCTCCGAGTCGGCGGCCAGCGACTGCAGGGCACTCGCCAGGCCGAGGTCGTCGAACGTCGCAGGTCGCAGGCGCGCGGTGATCTCGCTCAGCGTCTCGAGACTCTCGCGTGCCAGCAGTTGCGCGTCGTCGAGCGCCTCGATCAGGACCACGCCGCCCTCCCGCACCCGGTTCAGCTCGAGCACGGCGGCCGTGAGGTTCTGGCCGATCTCGTCGTGCAGCTCCTGCGCCACGCGCCGGCGCTCGGCCTCCTGCGCCACCAGTACGCGGCGCATGCTGTGCCGCCGCTCGTGCTCCAGGCGGTCGAGCATGAGGTTGAAGCGCGTGATCACCGACGCCACCTCGATCGGCCCTCGCGCCTCGGTGCGGACACCGGGCTCGACCACGTCGATCACCAGCATCATCTCCATCAGCCGGCGCAGCGGCCGGAGGCTGAGGCGCAGCAGCATGGCGTTCGCGACGATGCTCAGCACGAGGCCGCCGAGCAGCACCGCGACCTGGACGTCGGTGACGTTCGCGGAGATCGTCACGGGCGTGAAGATGAGCGCTGCCACGGAGGCGATCAGGATCGCCGCATTGACCGCGAGCACGCGCCCGAAGAGGCTGATCGGCCCGCTGCGGCGAGGTATCACGATGCGTCGGTGCGACGTCCGGGTCTGGAGGGCCTCGTCGCTCACGCAGGGCGAGTCTATCGCGGACAGAGGGGCAGGATCGCCTCGCCGAACGGGGTGGGCATTTACGCCCATCTCGCGTCCCGACAGTGTCCACGGGCTCCTCGACGTGGTTAGATCGGTGGCACGGACGCCAGGGGCGGCGTCCGTCCCGTTCTACCGAGGAGGTCCCGATGGACATCGCAACGATGATCGAGGAGGGACGCAGGTCGATCGACCAGGGAGACCTGAAGAAGGCCGCCCAGGACCTGACCGACGCCGCCATCGCCACGCGCGACGTCAGCCAGGCCCGCGAGATCCGGCAGCTGGCAGACCGCGGCATGGAGCTGTCCGGCCGGTTCGGCAAGTCGCGGTGGAAGGAAGTCGCGCGCCTCGCCGACCTTCGTCTGACGCGCGAGCGCGTCTGAGCGTTCGCCCGATACCCAAACGCACCAGGTGGGCCACACCCGGGTGCTGAGCTGAGATCGTCTCCCGAACGATCTCGATCGGCCGGCCTCTCCGTCGTTCCCCACGTTCTTCGGAGAGGCCGGTCGACTACGTTCCGTCCGCCGGGAGGGGCGGGCATCGCTCGACGGCCAGCGACGCCGCGCACCAGGCGCGCAGGGCGGTGATGTCGACGCCCTCGTAGGCCGGCTCGTAGCCCTGCAGCCGGCGCAGTCCCTTCTCCAACTGGCGGCGCCGGCCGACGGCGTTGCCGCGCGACTCCTGGTAGGTCGCCACCGCGACGTGCACGAGGCCCTGGTAGAGGTCGCGCTCCGTCGGCTCGGCCGCCCGCCACAGGTCCTCGAGCAGCTCGTGCGCCGTGAAGCCGTCACCGGCGCGCACCAGCGCCAGAGCGTGCCGGATCCGGTCCACCTCGGCCATATCTCTATCTCAACTTTATCGTTAGTGTTAAATCAGTAGACCTCGAAGTACTCGCGGTGCTCCCAGTCGGTGACGTGCTGCAGGAAGCGGCCGATCTCGAACTCCTTGAGGCGCGCGAAGTAGTCGACGAACGGCTCGCCGAACGCCTCCGTGAAGAACCGATCGGCCCGCAGTGCCGCGACCGCGTCCATGAGGCTGGCCGGTAGCGGCGTCTTGCCCTGGGCCAGATAGGGCTCCTCCACCGGATCGCCCGGATCGAGCTTGCGACGCAGGCCGTCGGCGCCCGACGCGATCTGCGACGCCAGCAGCAGGTACGGGTTCGCGGCCGGGTCGCCAACACGGTTCTCGACGTGGCAGGCGGGCGAGCCGGGCTCGCCGATCACGCGTAGCAGCGCCCCGGTTCTCGACCGCCCAGACCACGCGGTCGGGCGCGAACGAGTCGGGACGGTACCGCTTGTAGCCGTTGATCGTCGGCGTCGTGAACACCGATGCCGGTACGGCGTGCTCGAGGAGCCCGCCCATCCACTGCATACCGGCGTCGGTCAGCCGCCGCTTGCCGGTCTCGTCCGTGAAGGCGTTGCCGCCCCCGCCGACGGGCGTCAGCGACTGGTGGACATGCCACCCGCTCGCGAAGTAGTCGGGGAATGCCGGCCGCGCCATGAACGTCGCGTGGAAGCCGAGCCGCCGGCAGATCTGCTTGATCGCGCTCCGAAACAGCAGCGCGTGGTCGGCGGCCCGCATGCCGTCCTCCGGCGCGAACGTGAACTCGATCTGGCCGGCGCCCCACTCGTCCTCGATGGTGAGCAGCGGCAGGCCCAGCTTCTGGGTGTGGTCCTGCAGCTCCCACAGCAGGTCGTGGATCTCGTCGTTGCGATTCTCCGTCAGGTACTGGAACCCGTGCGCGAGGCCGTTCACCGTCGGCGGCTCGGGCGGGTAGCCGCACTGCTCGGGCCTGAGGTTCGGGTCGAGCATCCGGAACACGTAGAACTCGATCTCGAGCCCGGCGGTGAAGCTGTAGCCGAGCTTGGCGAGATCCTCCATCTGCCGGCGCAGCACGCCGCGGGTCGAGAACGGATGCTCGCGGCCGTTCTGGAAGTAGGCGTCGGACAGGATCCAGCCGGTCTTCTCCACCCACGGCAGCAGCCGGAAGGTGGTGGGATCGGGCACCAGGACGCCGTCAGGAAGGCCCGTCAGCTCGGGCGCCCCCACGAAGTTGCCGGCGCCGAACGGCGGCACGATCGGATGGTTGGTGGTGTCGAAGATCGACGTGACGAACTGGAAGTCCTTGCCGTCCTCGAGGCTCGAAAGGAATTCCGTCACCGTCAGCGTCTTGCCACGCAGGATGCCGTGCTGGTCGCCCCAGCTGACGCGGATCTGGCGGAGGTCCTTCTCCTTCACCTCCGCCTTGACCCGTTCGGCCACCGCTCGCTGCTCGTCCGTCCAGAGCCCGTGCCGTTCGATGAACCGCTGCTGTGCCACGACTTGCGCCTCCCTCGTCCCGGCCGCCGTCGCGACGACCGGTACTACCCCGACGCGAAAGCCGACCACCCGGCGGGGTCGAAGTCAAGCTGGATGTGGGCCGGCTACCCGTTGCAGGACCGCCTCGCCGAGGTCGAGCACCTCGGCGCCGCCAAGGCGCCGGATCCGGAGCGGGTCGAGCCCTACTCGGGCTCGAGCGCCCAGTGCGCCGGCGCCCGCCAGAGCGACGACAGGATCAGCTCGCGCAGGAGGATGAACTCCTTCGGGAGCTTGTCGTAGAGCCGGATGAACAGGCGGTCGTGGCTCGAGATCTCCTCCTGCCACACGTCGCGCTCGATGCTCATCACCTCGTCGAATCGGCGCTTCGAGAAGTCGAGCCCGCGCCAGTCGAGATCCTCGTACCGCGGCACCCAGCCGAGCGGGCTCTCGATCGACTGAGCCGTGCCGCGAGCGCGTTCCACGATCCACTTCAGCACGCGCATGTTCTCGCCGTAGCCGGGCCAGAGGAAGTTCCCGTCCTCGTCCCTGCGGAACCAGTTCACCGAGAAGATGCGCGGCGGATTCGGCAGCTGCCGGCCGAAGTTCAGCCAGTGCGTGAAGTAGTCGGCCATGTGGTAGCCGCAGAAGGGCAGCATCGCGAACGGGTCGCGGCGCACCTCGCCGGTCGCGTTCGCCATGGCAGCGGTGGTCTCGGACCCCATCGTGGCCGCGAGGTAGACCCCGTAGTTCCAGTTGAACGCCTGGTAGACGAGCGGCACGGTGCGCGAGCGCCGGCCGCCGAAGACGAGCGCCGCGATCGGCACGCCGTGCGGGTCGTCGAAGCCGGGGTCGATCGACGGCACCTGGCTGAGCGGCACCGTGAAGCGCGAGTTCGGGTGCGCGGCCGGCCGGCCGGCGGCGGGCGTCCAGTCGTTGCCGCGCCAGTCGATCAGGTGCGCGGGCGGCTCGTCGGTCATGCCCTCCCACCACACGTCGCCGTCATCGGTGAGCGCCACGTTGGTGAAGATCGTGTTCCGGGCGATGGCTGCCATCGCGTTCGGGTTCGTTCTGTAGCCCGTTCCCGGAGCGACGCCGAACATGCCGTTCTCGGGGTTGATCGCGTACAGGCGGCCGTCCTCGCCGGGCTTGATCCAGGCGATGTCGTCGCCAACGGTCGTCACCTTCCAGCCGTCCTCGGAGAAGCTGTCAGGCGGGATCAGCATCGCGAAGTTGGTCTTGCCGCAGGCGCTCGGGAACGCGGCCGCGACGTACGACCGGCGCCCGTCGGGCGACTCCACGCCGAGGATCAGCATGTGCTCGGCCAGCCAGCCCTCGTCGCGCGCCAGCACCGAGGCGATGCGCAGCGCGAAGCACTTCTTGCCGAGCAGCGCGTTGCCGCCGTAGCCCGAGCCGTACGACCAGATCGCGCGCTCCTCGGGGAAGTGGACGATGTACTTCTCCTCGGCGTTGCACGGCCACGGCACGTCGGGCTGGCCGGGCTCCAGCGGCGCGCCGACGGAGTGCAGGCAGCGCACGAAGTCGCCGGTGCCGAGCGCATCCAGCACGGCGGTGCCGATGCGGGTCATGATCCGCATGCTCACGACCACGTACGGCGAGTCGGTGAGCTGCACGCCGGTGTGCGCGATCGGCGAGCCGATCGGCCCCATCGAGAAGGGGATCACGTACATCGTGCGGCCGCGCATCGAGCCTTGCAAGAGCGGCTCGAGGCGATCCTTCATCTCGCGCGGCGCCTCCCAGTTGTTGGTCGGGCCGGCGTCGCCGGGCGAGACGGAGCAGATGTAGGTGCGGTCCTCGACCCGCGCGACATCGCCCGGATCGGACCTGCAGAGGAACGAGTTGGGACGCTTCTCGGCGTTCAGCCGAAGGAATGTGCCGCTCTCGACCATCTGGTCGCACAACAGCGCCGCCTCCTTCTCGCTGCCGTCGCACCAGTGGACATGATCGGGCTGGCACAGCGCCGAGACCTCGTCGACCCAGGCGAGGAGGGATCGGTTGGTCACGTCGTGCGATACGTCCGTCATCAGTCGTCTCCGTTCCGATTCGCGCTTCGCCCATCCGGCCCGGCACGATCACGGTTGTCGCGGCGCCCCTGGGAGGCTAGTGGATAAGCCGCCGGAGCGGCGAACCTCGCCGATGGGGGGCGAAGTCGCTCAAGGGTCTGGCGTGATTAGTCGATACAAGGGATGCGCACCTCCTCCAGAAGAGGGAAAGACAGTACCCCGCCGTTGCGATCGGGCCGATAATCGGCATCTGCGACGAGGAGGTACACGGTGCGAGATCCCACGAATATGACGATGAGCCGCGCGGCGACGGCGGTGGAAGTGACTTCGGCCTTCCTGGTGACCAACGACGCCATCGTCGGCGACTGGTTCGAGCGAGCCGGTCACACCCTCGCCCTCCGTATCTGCGGCCGGGCCTCCTCGATGCCCGAGGCCGAGCAGCTGATCCCGACCAGCGGCGCCAACGTGCTGGTCATCGATCAGGACCTCGCCGATGGCACGGGCGTCGAGCTCGTCCGCCGCCTTCGCGCCCTCGGCGTCGAGATCCCGATGCTGATCATGTGCGCCCTACCGGTGGCCGGCCTGAACGAAGGCGCCGAGCGCGCCGGCGCCACCGGCACCGTCGTCCGCTCGGGCCGCGCCGACGACGTCGCCTGGTCGATCTCGGCGGTTGCCCGTCGCCGCACCATCTGGGACGAGCGCAACCCGTCCCTCGCCCTCGCCAGCCCCCGCGAGCTCGAGGTCCTCTCGATGATCGCCTCCGGCTACCTCACCTCCGACATCGCCACCCGGCTGGTGCTGAGCAGCGAGACCATCAAGTCGCACGTCCAGAACGTGCTCCTCAAGTTCGGCGCGCACACCCGCGCCGAGGCAGTCGCCATCGCCGTCAGGGCCGGCGTCGTCTGATGCCGGCCCTGGCTGGCGGCGTGACGTAGCCGCCGTCAGCCCGCACCGTCCCGGGCGCCGCTCGCCCTACGCTGTGAACAGCCCCGCGTAGGCGTTGAGCGCCGGCTGACCGCCGATGTGCGCGTAGAGGACGTTCGAGCCCTTCTCGATCTCGCCGCGCTCGACCAGGTCGATCATGCCGGCCAGCGACTTCCCCTCGTACACGGGGTCGGTGATCATCCCCTCGAACGAGGCACCCAGGCGGATCGCCGCGATCGTGGTGTCGTCCGGGATGCCGTAGGTGCCCGCGTGGTAGCGGTCGTCGAGCAGCACGTCGGCGGCGGCGAGCTCGCGCTCCACGCCGATCTTCGTTGCCGTGTCGCGCGCGATTCGGAGGACCTGCGCATGGGTCTCGGCGGGCTTCGCCGAGCCGTCGATGCCGATCACGCGACGGCCGCGACCCTCCAGCGCGAACCCGGCGACCATGCCGGCCTGCGTCGAGCCGGTCACGGAGCAGACGATGATCGTGTCGAAGTAGACGCCGAGGGCGCGCTCCTGCTCGGCCACCTCGACCGCCCAGCCGGCGAACCCGAGGCCGCCGAGCGGATGGTCGGAGGCGCCGGCCGGGATGGCGTAGGGCGTGCCGCCGGCCTCCTCCACGTCGCGCAGCGCCTGCTCCCACGACGCCTTGAAGCCGATGCCGAAGCCGGCTTTGACGAGCCGCACGTCGGCGCCGCAGAGCCGCGACATGAGGATGTTGCCGACCCGGTCGTAGGTGACGTCGGGCCAGTCGACCCAGCTCTCCTGCACGAGCACGCACTTGAGGCCGAGCCGCGCCGCCACCGCCGCCACCTGCCGCGTGTGGTTCGACTGGACGCCGCCGATCGACACCAGCGTGTCGCAGCCGGTCGCGAGCGCCTCGGCGACGAGGTATTCGAGCTTGCGCGTCTTGTTGCCGCCGAAGGCGATGCCGGAGTTGCAGTCGTCGCGCTTCGCCCACATCCGCGCACCGCCGAGGTGGGCGGTGAGGCGGTCGAGCGGGTGAATCGGCGAGGGCCCGAACAGCAGCGGCACACGGGCGTACGAGTCGAGCGACATTCTCTACCTCCCAGGAAGCGTTCGGATATAGTATTTCAGATGCCAGTTCCCGTGGTTGCCGGCTCCGTCGAACGCACGCTGCTGCGGGACGAGGCGTACCTGCGCATCCGCGACGCGATCATGGACGGCACGCTCGAGCCCGGCGAACGGCTGCGCGATACCGAGCTGACGCAGTGGCTCGGGCTGTCGCGCACGCCGGTGCGCGAGGCGCTGGCGCGCCTGACCGAGGACGGCCTGGTCGAGTCGGCGCCGCAGCGCTACACGCGCGTCACCGCGCTCGACCGGCGCGACACGCGCGACGCCGCCGGCGTGGTCGCGGCGCTGCACGGGCTGGCGGCGACGCTGGCGGTGCCGTCGCTGACCGCTGCCGAGATCGAGCGCATGACCTCGGCCGGCGCACGGTTCGCCGCGGCCCTGAAGGTGCAGGACGTGTCGGTGGCGATCGAGGCCGACGACGCGTTTCACGGCGTGCTGGTGGGTGCGTCGCGCAACCTCGAGATCCCACCAACGCTCGACCGGCTGATGCCGCGGCTGCGGCGGCTGGAGCGCGCCCGGTTCGGCTCGCTGGCCGGCCGCCGGTCGGTCGAGCAGCACACCGCGATCGTCCGGCACTGTGCCGCCGGCGACGCCGCCGCCGCCGCGGAGTCGTCGGTGCAGAACTGGCTCACGCTCGGTGTCATGCTCGAACGCAGCTTCGACACGTGACCGAGGAGGCCGAGATGCCGGACACCGATCCCCGCTATGCACCACTGTTCGAGCCGATCACCGTCGGCCCGCTGGTACTGCGGGCGCGGGTGTTCGCCTCGGCGCACCAGCCCGGCCTGGCCGACAACGGCTCGCCGGGAGACCGGTACGTCGCCTACCACCGGGCGCGCGCCCGCAGCGGCTTCGCCATGCAGATCACCGGCGCCACACCGGTCGTGCCATCGAACCTCTGGGATCCGCGCCGCATGCTCGTGAACCGCGACGAGTCGATCGTGCCCGGCTACCAGCGCCTGGCCGAGGCCGTGCACGAGGAGGGTGGCCGGATGCTCGCCCAGCTGATGCACCCGGGCGCGGCCGAGATCGGCCTGCCCGACGTGATCTCCGCCTCGGTGCACGTCGACGAGCTGTCGCGGCAGCCGGCCCGTGCGATCACGGCGGCCGAGATGGACGCGGTGGTGGCGCGCTACCGCGAGGCGGCCGACCGCTGCCGGCGCGGCGACCTCGACGGCGTCGAGATCCCGGTCGCGTGGGGCTACCTGCTCGGCTCGTTCGTGTCGCCGCTGATGAACCACCGCGACGACGAGTACGGCGGCAGTCTCGAGAACCGGCTGCGATTCCCGCTGCGGGTGCTGCAGGCCGTGCGCGAGGGCATCGGCCGCGACCGCCTGGTGGGCGTGCGGCTGGTCGGGGACGAGCTGGTCGACGGTGGCCTGACGGTGCGAGACACGCCCGAGGTGGCGCGCGGCCTGGCAGCCTCAGGCCTGATCGACTACCTGAACGTCATCGCCGGCACGAACATGCGGCGCATGTCGCGCGTCGACCACTGGCCGGCGACGCCGGCCGCCACCGGCATCTGGCGGCATCTCGCGCGGGCCGTGCGCGAGGCGGTCGACATCCCGGTCTGTACCGTCGGGCGCGTCAACCATCCCGACATCGCGCTCGAGATCCTCGCGTCCGGCGACGCCGATCTGGTCGGGCTGGCGCGGGCGCACATCGTGGACGCCGAGTTTCTGACGAAGACGCGCGCCGGCCGCGCCGCCGACATCCGCCCGTGCAGCGCCGTCAACGTCTGCATCAACGCGCTGCTCCACGACGAGCCGATCCGCTGCCTCGCGAACCCCGAGATCGGCCGTGAGGGTACCGTCGACGAGTCCGACGTCGGCGAGGGCCGCACCGCGGTCGTGGTCGGCGGTGGCCCCGCCGGCATCGAGGCGGCGCGGCGGCTGGCGGCGCGCGGCTTCGCGGTGCGCCTGGACGAGCGCGGCGACGCCCTGGGCGGGCAGATGCGCATCTGGACGGCGGCGCCGGCGCGGGCCGAGGTGCGGCGGCTGATCGGCTGGTGGGAGCGCGACCTCGCGCGCCGCGGCGTCGACGTGCGCCTCGGCGCCGAGGCGACGGCCGGCACGGTCCTGGCCGATGCGCCCGCCCTCGTGGTGGTCGCCGGCGGCGCCGCGCCGCTCCCCCACCCCCTACTGGCTGTCGACCACCGCCGCGTGTTCGACGTCGCCGCGGTCGATGACGTGCCGGCCGGCCACGTCCTGGTCGCCGACGAGGTGGGACGCGCCGACGCCATGCTGCTGGCCGAGATGCTGGTCGCACGCGGCTGCCGCGTGACGCTCGCCACCAGCTGCCTGCACGTCGGCGAGGACGAGGGCATCACGACGCTCTACCCGCTGCTGCGGCTGCTCGGGCAGCTGGGCGTCGATCTGCTCGAACGCGTCCGGGTGACCGGATTCCACGGCACCACGGCGCGCCTCGTGAACCAGTGGGACGGTCGCGAGACGACGCTCGAGGACGTCGACGCGATCCTGCACTGGTCGGGCGCGACACCGCAGTCCGGCTTGGTCGCTCCGTTGCGTGGCGCGGGCGTCGAGGTGCACGTGATCGGCGACGCGCGCCTCGCGCGCCGCGTCGATGACGCGGTGCGCGAGGCGGCGGAGCTGGCGTGGTCGCTCGAGCCCGTCGCGCCCCATCGGCACGCCTAGGAGCCAGCCGACGACGACCCTGACCTGGTCCTGGTCTCCAGCCACACCACCAGTTCGGCGCGGCCGGGTTCGGGCGTCTGGGCCGGGACGCCGCGCACCAGTTGACCCGTCTGGTCAACGGCGACCACCCGGAGTTCCTGTTCCTGCTCTCGCCGAACAAGACGAAGGGCTGGACGGGCTCGATGGCGGCCCTGATCGCGGTGGGTCGAGCGGCGTCCGCGGTTGCGTCCCTCACGGATCGTGTTCGGAGTGCCTCACGCCCGCCCAACTGCGCGCGCTCGGCAACATCTCCGACGCATCGCGCGTCCCATCGCGCGACCCGTGCGCCTTCCGTGTGCGAAGCGCGCGGGACGGTCGCCCGGTGACGTTTTTCAGGCTCGCGGGAGGCGGATGCGGAACCGGGCGCCGGACGTCGGCGACTCGACGAGGTCGATGCTGCCGGCGACGTCCGTGGCGAGCCGGCGGGCGAGGGAGAGGCCGAGGCCCGCACCGGCGCCCCGCGCCGCCGCGCCCCGCTCGCCCGGCTCGAAGATGCGCGCCCGCTCGTCGTCGCTGATGCCCGGCCCGTCGTCGGCGACGACGATCACGACCGCGCCATCCTCACCGGTGGCCGTCAACGTCACCCGTGACGCCGCGTAGAGCACGGCGTTGTCCACCACCGGCCCGATGATCCGTGTGGCCAGGTCGCTATCAACCGCGACCCGAGGCGGCGTACCGACGGCCATGTGGGTCTCGATCTCGCGACCAGCGACCGGCGGGCGATCTGCCAGCGAGGCAAGCAGCCCGGCCGTGTCCGTGGCGCCGCGCTGGTGCCCCGCGGCGTGCCGCGACGCCGCCACCAGCACGTCGATCGTGCGGCCCATCTCGTCCGCACTGCGAGCGATGGCCGCGAACGCCTCACCGGACCCGCCATCGAGGTGAGGCCGGCGCTGCGCGAGCTCGCTCTCGACGGCGATGCGGGCGAGCGGCGTGCGCAGCTCGTGCGCCAATTCCGCGGAGAACCGCTGCTCGCGGCGGAGACTGGCCGAGAGGCGGTCGAGGAGCTGGTCGAGCGTCGCAGCGAGGTCGGTCAACTCGTCGTGCGGCGGTCCGTGCGCGAAGCGCCGGTCGAGGTCGCGTTCCGACCACTCACCGGCGAGTCGCGTCATCTCGTGCACCGGCCGCAGCGCGCGGCGCAGCGTCCACGCCGACAGGAGCGCGATCGCCGCGAACAGCAGGAGCGAGAGCGCGATCGAGCCGATCAGCACCGTCCGAGAGGTCGCCTCGTACGGCCCGAGCGGGACGCCGGCGACGACGGCGCCGATCGTGCCGTCCCCGCGCGTGACGGCCACCGCTGCGAGCCGCAGCCGCCCGGCGGCATCGCGCACGGCCGGCGACGCCTGTGCCGCGGCCGCGGCGGCGGCGTCGAGCGCCGGCGTCGACGCCTGCGGCCCTTCTACGAGCTGCGTCCCGTCGTAGATCCAGACCTGTGCGTCGATGGCGGCGTCGTCCGGCGACTCGCGCGAACGGACGTGACCGCCCGACGTGTCCAGCGTCGCCAGCACCGCGGCGGCGCGCGCCTGCGCGACGCTCGTCGCGTCCCGGTCGAGCGTCGCCCGGAGGGCGATGTTGAATGCGGCAACGAGCGCGACGAGGATCAGCGCCGCGGTCACGAGCACCGCGCCGACGAGGCGCGTACGGATCGCCACGGGCCGGCGGAAACGGCTCATCCGATGCGGTAGCCGACCCCGTGCGCGGTCGCGATCTCCGGCGCATCCGGCAGCGTCCGGAGCTTCCGCCGCAGCCGCGCGGCGTACGCGTCGAGCGTGTTGTCGTGCACGATCGCGCCCTCGGGCCACGCCGCGTCGATCAGCGCCCGTCGGCGCACGACCGCCCCGGGCCGGTGCAGCAGCGCGCCCAGCAGCCGGAACTCCGTCGGCGTCAGCAGCACCGACGTCTCGCCGAGGGAGACGGCGTGCGTTCCGGGATCGAGGCGCAGCCCGGCGGCCTCGACGGTGTCGCCCCGCCCGCTCCGGCGCAGCAGGGCGCGAAGCCGTTCGGCGACCTCGACGATGGCGAACGGCTTGGTGACGTAGTCGTCGCCGCCCGCACGGAAGCCGGCGAGCCGATCGGGAAGCGCATCGCGCGCGGTCAGGAACAGCACCGGCACCTGCACGCCCCGCGCCCGCAGGGCCTGGCAGACGTCGCGGCCGTCCGCGTCGGGCAGGCCGATGTCGACCACCAGTGCGTCCGCGTCGCGCTCGGCCACGCGCGTCAACAGCGCGGCACCCGTTCCGACGCCCTCCGCCGCGAACCCCTCCGCCCGCAGACCGCGCACGACCAGGCGCCGCAGCTCGGCATCGTCCTCGCAGACCAGGATCACGGGCTCCACGCCCGTAGTATCCCGCGCCCCCGCCGGCCAGAGCCCCGGGTTCGGCACCCGTTCAGGTGGCGTTCAGGCACCGGCGCCGACTATCCGGGCATGAACCTCCGACAACCGATCCTGGTCGCGGTCGCCTCCGCCGCCGGGTCGCTCGCCCTCCTCGCCGGGTGTGGTGGCAGTGGCGGGCCGACGACGTCCTCCCCCACCCCTGGAGCCACGGGGACGCCTCCGGCGACGAGCGCGCCGCCCGCCGCGTCGGCGGCGGACACCACCACCAGCGCCGCCGCCAGTCCGGTTGGAGCGCTGACGACGGAGGCCACGAGCCTCGCGACGGGCGATATTCCCGACAACCAGGTGTTCCTGGCGTTCGACAACGCGGCCGGAGGCTGGTCGATGAAGTACCCGGAGGGCTGGGCCCAGAGCGGCTCGGCCGGCGACGTCACCTTCCAGGACAAGAACAACCTCGTCCACGTCGTGATCCGCGACGGCGCCGCGCCGACGGCGGCAAGCGTCCAGGCCGACCTCGCACATCTGGCAGCTGCCGATCCGTCGCTGCAGCCGCAGGTGCCGACCGAGGTGACGATCAAGGGCACGTCGATGATCAAGGCGGTCTACGAGCTGGCGGCGGCACCGAACGCCGTCACGGGCAAGCAGGTGACCCTGGTGGTCGACCGGTATGCCTTCGCGCACAACGGCAAGGTCGCGGTGGTCGATCTCGGGACGCCGAAGGGTGTCGACAACGTCGACGGCTACCGGCTGATGATCGAGAGCTTCACATGGAGGTGACCAGCCTCTACGTCGAACCGGCGATCGACGGGGCACCGTCGGAACCGCCGGCCCTGGAGGCGATCGACCTGTTCAAGATCTACCGGTCGGGCCCGGTCGAGACGGTCGCGCTGCGCGGCCTCGACCTCGTCATCGAGCGCGGCGAGGTCGTCGCGCTGCTCGGTCCGTCCGGCTGCGGGAAGAGCACGTTCCTCGCACTGGCGGCCGGGCTCGACGAGCCGTCGGCGGGCGAGGTCAGGGCATTCGGCCGGCCGCTCGGCCATCTCGACGAGCAGGAGCTCGCGCTCTACCGCGCCCGCGACATCGCGATCGTGTTCCAGCAGGACAACCTGTGGCCCGACCTCAGCGCGGAGCAGAACGTCCGGCTCGCGCTGCGGCTCGCCGGCCGCCGCGCCTCATCGCTGCAGGCGCGCGCCGCACTCGCCGGGTTCGGCCTCGCCGATCGCGCGTCGACGAAGGCGGGCAGGCTCTCGGGCGGCGAGCAGCAGCGAGTCGCCGTCGCCGCGGCGGCCGCGCGCGAGGCGGCGCTGGTGCTGTGCGACGAGCCGACCGGCGAGCTCGACCTCGCGAACGAGGAGCTCGTCACCGACGCGCTCCGCCGTCTTCGCGATCGGCACGGCGCGACCGTCGTGGTCGTCACCCACTCGCCCCACCTGGCCGACGCGTGCGACCGCACCGTCACCCTTCGCGACGGGCGACTGGCGTGATCTCGCAAGCCGGCAGCACCGGGTCGCTGACACGGACCGCGCTCGTGGCGTGCCGCGGCGTCAGCGTCGTCCACGGCTCCGGCGCATCCGCGGTGCGTGCGCTCGACGACGTCACGCTCGAGATCGAACCCGGCGCGAGGCTCGTGCTGTGGGGCCGCTCCGGCTCCGGCAAGACGACGCTGCTGCACGTGCTCGGCGGGCTCGTCGAGCCGACCACCGGGACGGTGGAGTGGGACGGCGCCCCGCTCGCGACCCTCGATCATGCCGCTCGCGCCGGCATCCGCCGCGACGGCATCTCCTACGTCTTCCAGACGCCGAACCTGCTGCCGTACTTCACGGCGGTCGAGAACGTCCGGTTCGCGGCCCGCGCGGGTGATCCCGGGCATCCGCTCGAACTGCTCGGCCTCGTCGGGCTTGCAGGCAAGCGCGACCACCTGCCCGGCGAGCTGTCGGGTGGCGAGCAGCAGCGCGTCGCGATCGCCCGGGCGCTCGCCCAGCAGCCCCGGCTGATGGTCTGCGACGAACCGACGGGCCACCTCGACTCCGACACCGCCGGCCGCGTGCTCGACCTCGTCGACGCGCTGCAGGCCGGTCTCGGCTTCGCGCTCGTCGTGGCGACGCACGACATGGGTGTGATCAGCCGCTTCGAGCGCGAGATCGGCCTGCTGGACGGCCAGATCGTCAGCGACGAGACCCGGCGATGAGCGCCACCGCCCGCCTCGCCCTCCACAACCTGACGCATGCGCCGGGCCGCACCCTCGTGCGGGTCCTGGTGCTCGGCGCCGCCGTCGCCCTGCTCGGTTCGATGCTCGTGTTCGTCTCGCACTCGCTGCGGACGATGACGTCGAGCGCGACGCGAACCGTGCCGGTCGCGTGGCAGGGCCCGGTCGACTCCTACGCCGCCGCGCAGCGGGTCGCCGCCGGCGTCGCCGCGCAGCCCGGCATCACCGCCGCCGTCGCCACCGCCACGGCGCCGTTCGCCGGCGCCGAGCATCTCGCGCCGACCGGGACGGTCCGCACCGGGAGCGGCGCCATCCTCGCCGTCCCGACCGACTACCCGGCCCGCATCCCCACGCTGCGAATCCTCCGAGGCTCGCTGAAGGAGGGCGAGGTCGTGCTCGACCAGCAACTGGCCGCCACCCTCCAGGCGTCGATCGGCGACACCGTCACGCTGATCCCGGCGAAGGGTGCGGCGCCGCAGCAGTTCGCGGTCTCGGGCGTCGCGCTGGTGACGACCCCCGACACGCTGTTCGCGCCGCTCGACCCGCGCGCCGGGCCGGCTCCGGCCCAACCGCCGGCCGAGATCGCGGTCTTGCCGATCGACACCTTCGCGAAGCGGATCGCCCCGGCGCTGCGCACCCTGACGCCCGCCAGCATCGGCTCGAGCGCCGTCCCGGGAGCCCAGGACGCCGTCCAGTGGCAGGTGCAGACCACGGTCGACCCCGGCATCTTCCACGGCGACCCGGCCGCCGCCCTGCGCCAGGCGACCCGCCTGCGCAACGGCGTCGAGCGGAGGCTCCCGGGCCAGGTGCAGTTCGTCGATAACCTGGCGGAGAGCCTGACCGGCGCCGCGGGCGACGCGCTCTACGCCGAGGCGCTCTACATCATGCTCGCCGTCCCCGGCGCCCTCGTCGCCCTCGGCCTCGCCTACCTCGCCGCGCTCGGCACCGCCGAGCAGGACCGGATGAGCCTCGCGCTGCTCCGGGCCCGCGGCGCGCGCCGGCGCGACCTGGTCTGGCTGGCGGCGACGGAGAGCGCGCTGCTCGGCCTCGCCGCGGGCCTGATCGGCACGCTCGGGGCGCTGGCCGCCGTGACGGGCCTGGTTTCCGGGAGCGTCGGGCTGACGCCGGACCGGATCGCGACCACCGCCGTCGTCTGCGTCGCCGTCGCCGTCGCCGGCGCGCTGGCCGCCCGCCTGGGAGCCTCGGCCGGGGCGCTCCGCGGCACCGTCGGCGAGGGTCGCCGCAGCTCGAGGCGGACGACGAAGCCGCTCTGGCAACGGCTCTGGCTCGATGTCGCCGCGCTCGTCGGCAGTGCCCTGATCTACTGGCTGACGGCCCGCACGGGCTTCTCGGCCGTCGTCAACCCGGACTCCAACCCGACCCTCTCGCTGAGCGTCTACATGTTCTTCGCCCCGGCGCTCTGCTGGCTGGGCGCCACGCTGCTGCTCGTGCGCCTGCGCGGCCGGGCGCTGTCGTTCCTCCTCCGGCGAGGAGCGCGAACGGAGGACGGCCGGCTGCGCGGGTTCCTGCTCGCCTCCGCCGCGCGTCGCGGCGCGGCGATCAACCGCGGGCTCGTGCTCGTCGCCCTGCTGCTCGCCTTCGGCGTCCAGCTGGGCGTGTTCGCGGCCACCTACGGGTTCCAGTCCGGCGTCGACGCCCAGCTGACCATCGGCGCCGACGTCACCGCCACCGCCGCGCCCGGACGGGCCGCCGCGCTCGAGCCCATCGTCGCGGGCGCGCCCGGCGTCGCCGCGACGACCGCCGTCGACCACGCGTACGCCTACGTCGGCCCCGACCTCCAGGACACCTACGGCATCGACACCGCGTCGTTCACGAAGGCGACCACGCTCCGCGACTCCTACTTCGTGGGCGCGTCCGCGGCCCGGACCATGCAGGCCCTGGCGGCCGCCCCCGACGGGCTGCTCGTCTCGCGGGAGACGATCACCGACTACTCGCTGCGTCCCGGCGATCTCGTCAGGCTGCGCGTCCTCGACCACGCCACCGGGAAGTTCGTGATCGCGCCGTTCCACGTCGCCGGCGTCGTCCAGGAGTTCCCGTCCGCGCCGAAGGACTCGTTCATGGTCGCCAACCTGGCGTACCTGCAGCAGGTCACGCACGGCGCCGGGGCGAACGTCGTGTTCGCGAAGGCGTCGGGCGACGCGGCGGCGGCCGGCCGCGCCGTGCGGGCGGCCACGGCGTCAACCGGGGCAACCGTCGCGACCATCGGCGAGCAGACGCAGCGGACGACGAGTTCCATCACCTCCGTCGACTTCACCGCCATCAGCCGCATCGAGCAGGCCTTCGCGGTCCTGCTGGTGGCGGCGGCGATCGGTCTCTACCTCCAGCTGGCCCTGGCCGAACGCCGTCGCGAGCTCGCCACCATGGCCGCCCTCGGCACCCCGTTGCGCACCATCGCGGCCTTCCTGTGGAGCGAGGCGGCCCTCGTGCTCGCCGCCGGCACGCTGCTCGCGGCCGGGCTCGGGCTGCTGCTGGCGAAGATGCTGACGGCAATGCTGACCCACGTGTTCGACCCGCCGCCCGACCACCTCACGATCCCGTGGGGCTACCTCGCACTCCTGGTCGGATCCGCCGCCGTCACGGCGCTGGCCGCCACCCTGCTGGCGACCCGCAGCCTGCGCCGGCTGCCGCTCGGCGCGATCCTCCGCGAGTGACTAGCCGCCGGCGACGTCCCGCCGCTGGAAGACGACGTAGGCGAGCACGAGCGCCGGCACGGCGTAGAGCGGGCAGATCCAGGCGGCGTGGACGATCGGCGCCGTGTCGATCGGCTCCCGGAGCAGGCCCTGCCACGCATCGAACTGCGTCGTCAGCAGGTACGGCCGGACGCCGCCGAACCCCGGCAGCACGCCGATCAGCTGCATCAGGAGCGACAGCATCAGCGTCCCGACGACGGCGCCGGCGGAGTTCCGTGTGATCGTCGACAGCATCACGCTGAGCGACACGACGGCGGCCAGCGGCATCAGGTAGACCGCGAGGCTGACGAACACCAGCAGCGTCGCCCTGCCCGCGCTGACCTCGGTGCCGGTCAGCGTCTGCAGCGGGTTGAACCCCGATTGGAGGCTGCCCGCTGCGATCGCGGTGACGACCATCAACGTGATCGCGAGCGTCGCGTAGGCGACTGCCACCACCACCTTGCCGGCGAAGATGTGGCCACGATCGAGCGATCGCGTGAGGATGGTCTTGAGCGTGCCGTTCTGATCCTCGGAGGCGACGATGTCACCCGCAACGAGCGCGGCGATCAGCGGGAACAGCCAGATCGACCCGAACACGAGCATCAGCAGCGGGATGGCGAGTCCGCTCGACCGCACCGAGGCGCCGAACGGCTCGTCCGTCGGCGCACCGTTCTGCACCGCCAGCGCACCGACGAAGAGCAGGGGCGCGCCGACGGCCGCCGCCAGTCCGAGATAGGTCCGCTTCTGCGACACCAGCTTGCGGGCCTCCCAGCGGGTGACCGTCAGGACGTTCGGCATCAGATCGCCTCCAGCATCGGCTCGTGCGCCGGCGGGCGATCGGTCTCGGCGGACAGCCCGTCGCCTTCGGTGATCGCGAAGAACAGCTCCTCGAGCGTCGCCGCCACCGGGACGAGCGAGCGCAGCGGCAGCCCGTCGGTGGCGAGGGCCAGGGACAGCTCCTCCACCGCCTGCAGGTCGGTCGCCACGAAGGCGACGTGGTCGGTCAGCCGGGCGACGTCGCGGATCCCGCGTTGCCCGGCGGCCGCCGCAGCGGCCCGGTCGTCGTCGCCGGTCGTCAGGCGGTACCGCCCGGCGGCCGTCGCCAGCAGGTCGGCGAGCGGCCCCTGGTAGACCATCCGGCCGCGCTGGACGATGCCGACGGCGTTGCAGAGCTCCTGCACCTCGTCCATCAGGTGGCTCGACAGCAGCACGGTCATGCCGTCGTCCGCCAGCCGGCGGATGAGTCGGCGCATGTCGCGCATGCCGGCGGGGTCGAGGCCGGTGGCGGGCTCGTCGAGCAGCAGCAGCTGCGGGTCGCGGAGCAGCGCCCCGGCGATGCCGAGGCGCTGGCGCATGCCGTGCGAGTAGCCGCCGACGCGGTCGCCGGCCCGATCGGCCAGGTCGACCGTGTCGAGCGCGGCGTCGATGCGGCCCGCCGCCCCGTCACCGTCGTAGGCGGCGACCAGCTCGAGGTTCTTCCGGCCGGTCAGGTACGGGTAGAACCGCGGCGCCTCGACGAAGCCGGCGACGCCCCGGAGCGCGGCCGCACCCTCCTCCAGCGGGTCGCGCCCGAACAGGCGCGCGCTGCCGGCCGTCGGCCGGATCAGGCCGAGCAGCATCCGCAGCGAAGTCGTCTTGCCCGCCCCGTTCGGCCCGAGGAAGCCGTAGACGTCACCGGGCAGGACGGAGAGATCGACGTCGTCGACCGCGCGCAGCTCGCCGTAGACCTTGGTCAGCCCGCGCGCCTCGACGGGCAGGGCGCCGGCCGTCACGCGACCAGCTCCCGTGCCGCCGCCTCGATGCCGGCGGCCGGCACCGACCCGAGCACCGTGTAGGCGACGCCGCCCTTCGTGACGCGGACGGCCGAGCCGAGCGCGGTCGAGAGCTCGGTCCCCGAGGCGCCGGCGATCGACACGGTCGGCAGATCGAGACCGCCGACGCTGCCCTTCGCCGCCGCGCCGGCAGCGGCCTTCTGCTCGAGCACGACGATCGAGCCGAGGCCCTTGCCGTACACCACGAGCGCGCCGGCATCGGCGCCGGACCCGACAGGGCGGAGCGACGTACGGGCGAGCCCGGCCACCATGTCGGGTGCGTGCAGCGGGAACGCCACGGCGGCCTGCACCTGGGCCGGCGACCGGCTGCCGGCGTCGGCGCCGGACTTGCTACCGGCGACGCCGTCCCTGCCCAGGTCGACGGTCTGCACCTTCGCACCGGCAGGCGGCGCGACGGCGAGGTCGGACGCCGCGATCGCCCCGTACGAGATGTCGGTCACGGCCAGCTCGAGCGTCGGCTGCGTGGCGCCGCGCGCGTAGATCCCGACCCGCAGCGGCACGCCGCGGGCGACGTCCCACGCGAGGTCGATGGCGCCCAGCAGGCCGCCGTTCCTGGCCGGCGCGAGGCGGACGTCGTAGGCCGGCTGCCCGGCCACCGAGGTGGGAGTGGCACTTGAGACGAGCGCCTCGCCCGCGACCCGGTCGAGCAGCTTCTGGATGTCGGCCGCGCCCGGCGGCACGTCCTTCGCATCCCCGGTGGCGGCGGCCTCTCTCGGAGGCAGAACGAACCGGTAGACCGTCCTCGTCGACGGCTGCGAGACGGTCACCGACGTGCCGTCGCCGACGACCTGCGCGTCGCCCGACCGCGACTGCAGCTCGAGCCGGAAGCGGCCGTCGTTCGTCACCCAGAGGCGGCCGCTGCCGCCCGCCAGCACGGGCGAGTTGCCGCCGACGATGCCGGATCCGAACAGGCTGTTGGTGAACTTCACGCGCGCCGTCACGCCGGGCACCGGCGGAGCGGACACCGCAGCGGCGAGCGCATCGGCGAGCGGCCGTTCGGGCGGTTTCGTGCCATCGCCCGTCAGCGCGCCGGCCGCGATCGCGGCGCCGGCACCGCCGACCGCGACGACGGCGGTCGAGAGGGCGACGAGACGGCTGGTCGATGTCTTGCGGATGAAACGCATGAAGGGTCTCCGGGAGTCGGTCTGGGCGGCTGGCGCGATGGCCACGCCCCCGGGTTGTAGCCCCCGACCTTGAGAGGATCTTGAGAATCGTCAGATCGCCGGGAGGTCGATCGTGAAGCGACCGCCTCGCGCGCGCACCGTGCCGCCGTGTCGGTCCGCCGTGCTGCGAACGATCGCGAGGCCCAGGCCCGAGCCCGGGCGGCCGCCCGTCTCGGCGCCCCGCCAGAACCGGTCGAATGCCCGCTCCGCCGCCTCGCCGACGAGGCCCGCGCCCTCGTCCGCCACGGTCACCAGCGCCCGGCCGTCGGCCTCTGCGACGGTGACCGTGACCGTGCCCCGGTTGGGGCCATGCACGATCGCGTTCTCGATCAGGTTCCGCACCGCGCGCTCCAGAGCCGCCGCGTCGCCGCGCACCCGGACTGGCCGCGGCGCGATCACCGCGACCTCGTCGGGCGCCGCCCGCCGTGCCAGCTCGTCCAGCGACACGACGCCGCCCGGCGGCCCGGCGCCGTCCTCGCGCGCCAGCGCGATCAGGTCCTCCAGCGTCCGCGACAGCCTGTTCGCGTCGGCCTCGACGTCCGCGAGTGCCGCCTCGTCGGCGCCGTAGCGGGCGATGAACGCCGCGTTGCCGAGCAGCGCGGTGATCGGCGTCCGCAGCTCGTGGGCGGCGTCGGCAACGAACCGCTGCTCGCGCTCGCGCGCCGCCTCGAGCGACGCCAGCATTCGGTTCAGGGTGTCGGCCAGGCGTGCCACCTCGTCGCCGGTCCCCGGAGCCGGCAGGCGCTCGTCGCCGGCGGCGCTCTGCGAGATCTCCTCCGCCGCTCCGGTCAGGCGGACGAGCGGCCGCATCGCCCGCCGTGCCAGCACCCATGCGGCGGCGACGCCCGCCAGCACCCCGAGCAGGGCCGCGACGAGCGTCACGCGGCGAATGTCGGCGAGGTTGTCATCGACATCCGAGACGTCGGCGGCCACGACCACCGCACCCGAGCCGCCGCCGACGGCGGCCAGCGGCGTCACGGCGATCCGGAGGCTGCGACCACCCGCAGTCCGGTTCGCGATGGCCGGACGGCCGGTGGCGATGGCGCGGGCCACGAGGTCGTCGGCCGGGAGCACCCGTCCGCCGAGGGCCAGCGACCGGTGCTGCAGCCGGCCCTGGCCATCGACCACCTCCACCAGCAGGGCTCGGCCGGCGACGGCGCTGTCGAGCGCGCCCGGTGCCTCGAGCAGGGCCGGCGTCGTCGCTTCGAGGGCGGCGATCTCCGTGGCGCGCGCCCGCAGGCCGGCGTCGACCGACTGGCGCAGCGAGTTGCCGACGAGAGCGAGCACGCCGCCGCCCAGGACCAGCGTCGCGATGGCGATCGCGACGGCCGCGGCGATCGCCACGCGCGCTCGCAGCGAGCGCGGGCCGCGGCCCCTCATCGGTCGAGGACGAAGCCGACGCCGCGGATCGTCCTCACGAGCGGCGGCGGCCCGAGCTTCCGTCGCAGATAACCGATGTACTGGTCGACGACGCTGGAGACCGCGGCGCCGTCCCACACGATGGCGATCGCCTGCTCGCGCGTGACGACCGCGCGCGGATGGACGAGCAGCAGCTCGAGCAGGTCCGCCTCGCGGGCTGTCAGGGCGAGGTCGCGGCCGGCCCGGGTGCCCGCTCGGAGGTCGAGGTCGAGCGCCACGTCGCCGAACGCGAGCACGCGGGCCGGCGATCGCCCGCGGCGCAGCAGTGCCCGCAGCCGGGCCGCGAGCTCCTCCGGCGCGACCGGCTTCGGCACGTAGTCGTCGGCTCCGGCATCGAGCCCGGCGACGCGCTCGGCGACGCCGTCGCGGGCCGTCAGCAGCAGGATCGGCACATCCAGGCCGGCGGCCCGGAGGCGCCGGCAGACCGCCAGTCCGTCGAGCCCCGGCATCATCAGATCGAGCACCACCGCATCGGGCATGCGGCGCTCGATCGCCGCCAGCGCGGACCCGCCGTCACCGACCTCGTCGACAGTGAACCCCTCGCCGGCCAGCGTCCGCGCGAGCATCCGACGGATGGACGGATCATCGTCGACGACCAGGACTGCCGGAGCGGACATGTCGAGAAGTATCCTCGCCGCGGGCCGAGCGGGCCCGCGGCGATGCCGATCAGCAGCGGGCGATCCCGGCCGTCAGACCCAGCGGCACGGCCAGCCCGCTGCCGCTCATGCACGGCGCCGGACCGCCCGCCGTCGCGCCGGGTTCATGCCGAGACGGTCTCGACGCGCGGCCGGTCCCGCCGGCTGGCCGTCAGGTAGGCGACGAGGATCAGGATCGTGGTGAGGAAGATCAGGCTCGTCCCGGTCGTCCCGATGCCGAGCCCCTTGTCGGCGATCGGCTGGGAGAGGTAGTCGCCGAGCGACGCGCCGAGCGGCCGCGTCAGCACGTAGGCGGCCCAGAACGCGGTCACGGCGCCGAGCCCGAGCCGGTAGTGCGCGAGCGTGACGCCGGCGATCAGCGCCGCGAACAGGACCGCCGACTGCCAGTAGCCGACGCTGAATCGCTCGGCCACGAGGTCGCCGGCGGCCGTCCCAAGCGCGAACGTGAAGAGGATGGCGAGCCAGTAGAAGCCCTCCCGGCGGACGGTCACGATGGTGTGGATCGAGAGCGTCCGCTCACTCAGGTACCAGGCCACGAAGATGACCGCGAGCGCGATCGAGAAGACGATCGTCGTCGTGACGAGGCTGACGCCGAAGTTGTCCGTCAGGTTGTCGGTGATCAGCGTGCCGACGACGCTGATCAGCACCACGGCGACCCAGTAGACGACCGGGACGTAGCGCCGGTACCGGAACTGGACGGCCAGCGCCACGACCAGCAGCGCTCCCATCACGAGGCTGGTGCCGGTCAGCCCGAGGCCGAGGTGCGTGTTCAGGTAGTCGGCGGCGGTCTCGCCGATCGTCGTGCAGAGGATCTTGATGATCCAGAAGAAGAGGGTGATCTCCGGGACCTTGTTGAGCATCTGGCGGCCGCGGCTGGGAGCCGGGGCGGCGAGGGCGGAAGTCGTCATGGCCCCACCCTACGGTGGGACTCCCGATCGGGTATCTACGCCGGGTAAACGGCCGGCAAAGCCGGCGTTCTCCCTGCACTCGGGCGCGTACGATGAGTTGGTGAAACCCCTTCGCGTGCTGATCGTCGAGGACGACGAGGCGATCGGACAGGCGCTCGAGACGGTCCTCGCCGAGCGCGGCTACGAGGTCGTCCGGTCGATCGACGGCGGTGGCGCCCTCGTCGCGGCGGACTCCCACCGGCCGGATCTCGTGCTGCTCGATCTCGGCCTGCCGGACATGGACGGGGTCGAGGTCTGCCGTCGCCTGCGGCGCGTGTCGCCGCGGCTGCTGATCGTGATGCTGACGGCGCGCGACGCGGAGATGGACGTCGTGCTCGGCCTCAACGCCGGCGCCGACGACTACCTCGTGAAACCCTTCCGGCTGGCCGAACTGCTCGCGCGGATGGGCGCGCACCTGCGCCGGACGCAGACCGGCGAGCACGTCCGCGGCGTCCTCGCCACCGGCGATCTCGAGATCGATGTCGACGCGCGCGTCGCCCGCCGTCGCGGCGCCGAGCTCGAGCTGCGTCCACGGGAGTTCGACCTGCTGCTGCTGCTCGCCCAGAGCGCCGGCCGGGTGCTGACGCGTGAGCGACTCCTGGCCGAGCTCTGGCGCGACCACTGGGGCGGCGCTTCGAAGACGCTCGACATGCACGTCTCGACCCTGCGGCGGAAGCTGGGCGATCCCAACCTGATCACGACCTTGCGCGGCGTCGGCTACCGCCTCGACGTGCCGTGAGGCTGCGTCTCGTCCTCGCGATCGTCGGCAGCGTCGTCGTCACCCTGCTGGCGTTCGGGCTGCCGCTCGCCTGGACGGTGGGCGAGACGTACAAGGACGACCTCCGCCTGCGCCTCGAGAGCGCGGCCCTCGCGGCCTCGCCGGAGCTGACGGAGGTAGACGCGAACCTAGCGCCGGCCGAGCCGCCGCTGCAGCGCGAAGGCATCCGGCTCGCCTTCTACGACGGCACCGGCAAGCTCACCTCGGGCCGCGGGCCGCAACCCCCGGACGCCGTCGTCCAGACGGCGCTGCGGGGCGAGAACGGGGTCGGCGACCGGGCCGTGGCGGTGCCCGTCGCGGCCGGCGACAAGGTGATCGGCGTGGTGCGGGCCGAGCAGGATGCCGGACTGCGGGACGCCCGCATCCACCGTGCCTGGCTGCTGATGGGTGCCCTGGCGCTCGCGATCATCGCGATCGCGAGCGCCATCGCGATCGGCCTCGCGCGCCGCCTGGCCTCACCCGTCCACGCGCTCGCGGAGGCCGCCCGGCGACTGGAGGGCGGCGACTTCGCCGTCGCGCCGCCCCCGACCGGGATCGCCGAGCTCGATACCGCCGGGCTGGCGCTGGCGGCCGCCGCCTCGCGGCTGGAGAACGTGCTGGCCCGCGAGCGCGCGCTCACCGCCGATGTCACCCACCAGCTGAAGACGCCGCTCACCGCGCTCCGGCTCACGCTGGAGGCCGGCGCCGACCGGCCCGGCGGCGCCAACGTCGAGGCGGCCCTGGCCGAGGTCGACCGGCTCGAGGCGACGATCGCCTCCATGCTCTCGCTGGCCCGCGAGACGACGGCCATCCGCAACCCGATCCTGCTCGAGCCGATCGTCCGGGCGGCGGCCCTGACCTGGCTCACCGTCGCCCGTGCCGCCGGTCGCCGGGTGGTCGTGGCGGTCGAGCCCGCACCCGTGACCGCCCGCGTCTCGCCGCACGCGCTGCGGCAGATCCTCGACGTGCTCATCGACAACGCGGTCACGCACGGCCGGGGGACGATCACGATCGCGATCCGCGACGCCGCCGGTAGTGCCGAGCTGCTCGTCCGCGACGAGGGGCTGACCGTCGTCGAGAGCTCCCAGATCTTCGCCCGCCGCTCGTCGAGCACGCACGGCCACGGCATCGGCCTCGCCCTCGCGCGCTCGCTGGTCGAGGCCGAGGGCGGCCGGCTGACACTGGTCTCCGACGAGCCGACGACGACGTTCTCGGTGCTTCTGCCGGCCGGCACCCCGAGCTGACGGGGCTACCCGGTCGGGAACGACACGGAGGCGTGAGTCCTCTCGACGAGCCGTCGACTCGTCCCCTAGTGCGGCGGCGGTGCGGCGGCCCGCGGATCGACTCGCAGCAGCAGACCACCGATCGCGGCCGCCGTCAGGGCGAAGATCGTGCCCACCAGGAACGCCGCGTGGTAGCCGGAGTTGAGCGCCTCGAGCGCCTCCGCGCCCTTCGCGCGGAAGCTGTCGGAGCGCGCTGCCGCCAGGCTCGCGAGGATGGCGAGGCCGAGCGCGCCGCCCATCATGAACGACGTGTTGACCACGCCCGAGGCGAGGCCGGCGTCGGCCGGCTCGACGTCGCTCATGGCGGCCAGCAGCACCGGGTTGAACGCCATGCCGGCGCCGATGCCCAGCAACAGCATGCTCGGCAGCACATCGACCAGAAAGTCGCCGTCGACCGGTGCCCGCGCGAACAGCAGCAGGCCGAAGGCGGCGACCGTGAGGCCGACCGAGAGAGGCAGGCGGATGCCGAACTTCATCACGAGCCTGGCCGAGATGCCGACCGAGAACGCACCCATGATCAGGTTCGACGGCAGGAACGCGAGGCCGACCTGCAGCGGTGAGTAGCCGAGCACGAGCTGCAGATAGAGCGCCGAGAGGAAGAACCAGGCGAACATGCCGGCCGCCCACAGCACGCCGACGACGTTGGCCCACGCCACGTTGCGGCGCCTGAACAGCGACAGCGGCACCAGCGGCGACTCGACGCGCGACTCGATCAGCACGAAGGCGCCGAGCAGCACGCCGGCGGTGGCCAGCAGGCCGAGCGTCTGGGCAGTCAGCCAGCCCGTCTCGTTGCCGTTCACGATCGCGTAGACGGCGAGCATCAATGCCGAGGTCACCGTCACCGCACCCGCGACGTCCAGGCGACTCGTGGCCTCCTGTCTCTCCGTGTCGGGCACGAGGATGCGGCACAGCACGAACACCGCGACGCCGATCGGGATGTTGACGAGGAAGATCCAGTGCCAGTCGAGCGTGTCGGTGAGCACGCCGCCGAGCAGCACGCCGAGGCTGCCGCCGCCCGAGGCGACGAAGCCGGCGACGCCCATCGCCTTGGCGCGCTCCTCCGGCTCGGTGAACATCGTCATCATCAGTGAGAGGCCGACGGCCGACACGACGGCGCCGCCGAGACCCTGCACGGCACGGCCCGCGATCAGCATCTCCTGCGACTGGGCGAGGCCGCAGCCGAGCGAGGCGACGGTGAAGAGCACGAGGCCGGACTGGAACAGCCGGCGATGCCCGTAGAGGTCGCCGAGCCGGCCGCCGAGCAGCAGGAAGCCGCCGAACGTGAGCAGGTAGGCGTTGACGACCCAGGCCAGCGACGCCTCGGAGAACCCCAGGTCCTCGCGCACCGACGGCAGGGCCACGTTCACAATCGTCGAGTCGAGCACGATCATCAGCGTCCCGCCACAGAGGACGAACAGCGCGAGCCAGCGCTCGCGGGACTCGCTGCGGGTCTCGGACTTGACGGACATTCCTCACCTCCCATCCCCGGCGACCACGCGGGGTCACCGTTCATCGTCGTGCATTCAAGACTCGAGACGGCGGAACGTGCCAGAACTCATCGCTGTCTGCACCACCGTGTTTCGCGCTCGAGGATCCGTGAGGATCCCGACTCGCGGGGGCCGCCTGGCCGGGAGAGCCGGTGCCCGCTTGCTGAGAGCAGGATCGCCGCAGCAGGGCCTCGTGAAACTTCGGCTGGCCGGCCTCTTGCGGCCCGTCCCGCGCACCCGGCAGGTACGGGTGGCCGCACCCCGTGCGTCAGGCGGCCGCGAAGACGGCCGTGATCTCCTCGACGATCGTGTACCGGCAGTGGCTGCCGTGCACGACGAGCACGAGGTCGCCGGCCGTGAGGCGCGCCGGCGGGCCGCCGTCGATCTCCAGGGTCAGCTCGCCGCTCAGCACGTAGATGCCTTCGTCCGAACGGGGCGTCACCTCGACGGTCAGCGGCGGGCAGCGCCACATGCCGAAGTGCAGGCGCGATGGGTGCCCCGCCGCCGGCGCGAGCATGTGCAGCGCGCCGAACGGGTCGCGGTCGCCGTTGACGGCGAACGGCGTGTACTCGCCGGCGGCGGCGTTCGAGATGGTCGGAGCGGGCACGGCGGTCCTCCGTCAGCGGATGAACTGATCGACGAACTCGGCGCCGAGGCCGTTGGCCGCGTACGCCTCCTTGCACAGCTCGATCAGGCCGACATTGTCCTCGACGTGCACCACGGTGTCGTTGTCGTCGATGTACAGCACCGCGCCACAGATCACGAAGAACGTCTGCATCTCGTCGCAGTCGTCGTCCACGGTCAGCGTGTGCACCTCGCCCGGCGGCTCGAACACGTAGGAGCCCTCGGTCGCGCTCCACGTGTGCTCGAGGTAGCGCCAACTGCCCTTCAGCACGAAGCCGTGCACGGGCGACGGATGGCGATGCCGACTCAGCACGCCGCCGCGGCGGACGCGCAGCACCTCGCCGTGCGAGCCGGTGTTCATGTCGAAGAACAGCGGGCGAAACCAGACGTTCGGCTCGATCTCGACCCAGACGCGCTCGTCCGTGGGATCGGCGACGACCAGCTCCGGGCGCATGCCGAGATGGCCGAGCGCCGGCGGGTCGTACGTCGCGTGCTCGGACTTGGGCGGTAGGGCGATCTCCATCGTGCCTCCTGATCAGGTCGTGGAATCGAGCTCGGCCGCGAGCTTCGCGACGAGCTCGCGCTTGGCATGGTCGTCCATCTTGCCGAGCTCGTTGTGCAGCGCGCGCTCGTCCACGTGCTGATTCCACCAGTCGACGCTGTCGGCGCCGAGCAGTGCCCAGCGGCCGACGATCTGCCGCGACACCTCGTTCGACGGGGCCATCACCCAGCCCGCCTTCGCGTCGCGCACGAGGCGCTCGATCTCGTTCGCCCGCATGTACCCGCGGCCGCCGCAGATCTGCAGCATCTCGTCGGAGACGCGGCTCGCGAGGCCGGCGGCGAGCACCTTGGCCTCGAGGCCCCACGCCGTGAAGGCGGTGCGCGGCGCAGCGTCGGGGTCGGCGGCGTACATGCTCCAGCTGCCGCCGTCGGTGGCGTCGTCCATGGCCTTCGCCATGGAGTAGGCGAACAGGCGCGAGGCCTGCGCCTCGCAGACCGCGCGGCCGTAGGCGTCCTGCACCGTCGCGTAGTCGGCGATGCGACGGCCATACTGCGTGTGCGCGCGGCGCAGCGCGTGGCGGCGGCCGACGTCGAGACAGGCCATCGCGACGCCGTTATAGGCGCCCGCGTACTGCAGGAAGGCGAGCGGGTCGATGGCCTCGTCGTTCGACCGGGCACCATCCCCGGACGGGCCGACCATGCGGTCGTACGGGATCACGGCGTCGATCTCGACCGGCCCCGACTGGTTCGCGTGCATACCCATCGCGTCCCACACGCCCGGGTTCGCCCGCACCTCGTCCGGGTACAGCAGGAACACCGAGAGGTCGGAGTAGTCGCCCGTGAAGTCAGGGCTCGTCGTCTGCGTCAGGTACCAGCGCGCGTAGCCGCTCGACGTTGTGAAGGCGGCCGTCTTGCGCACGTGCCAGCCCTCGTCCACGCGGTCGGCGCCCGACGTCTTCGGGTACCAGAAGTGCCCACCGGTCTCCGGATCCGTGTACGACGCGGTGCCGATCAGCGTGTCGGCGTCCATGCGGCGCAGCAGCAACTGGATCTCGGGGTTGCCGTGCGCACGGAAGACGAGACCGCCGACGGCGACCAGGTGCATCATGAAGATCACCGCCGTCGACGGGCACCCGTAGCGCGCGATCGCCTCCGTCGCCATCAGCACCTGGACGTGCGAGGCGCCGCGGCAGCCGTACTCGGTGGGCGCGATCATCGCCAGCAGGCGCAGGCGCGCGAGCTCTTCGACGCTCGCCCACGGGTACTCGCCGGTGCGGTCCGCCTCGATCGCGAGTGGGCGGATCACCCGCTCGCACGCCGCGATGATCTCTGCCTCGAGCTGCCGGTCCTCGTCCGAGAGGAACCACGTCGGGTCGAAGTCGTACCCGAGCCCGTAGTAGGGCTCGCCGCCCCACATCTTCACGTCCGGTGCCGCCATCGCACCATCATCCGCCCCGCCAACGGTCCGCCTGGCACGAGCGTGCCGCCGCTGGTACGAGCGTGCTTTCCGTGATGAAGCGTGACGGTCCCATGTGCGGGGTCAGACCCCGAAACGGGCCGTCCCGGGGTCTGACCCCAGAACTTTTTGGTGACAGACCAGCACGAATTTGCCGTTGTGACACGGTCCGCGCGCTCGGTGGGCGGACCGCGCCCCCGCGCGGGCGCCGTTGCGGCTACCGTCGTTCTCAGGCGGTCAGCCGCGGAGCTGCCGGCGGTACGCGCCCGGGGTGACACCCGTCAGCGAGCGGAAGACCCGACCGAGGTGGCTCGGCGAGCTGAAGCCCGCGTGCGCCGCGATGACAGCCGCGGGCAGGTCGGTGCCGTGCAGGAGCAGCCGTGCGCGCTCGACCCGGCGCGAACGCAGGTAGCCATACGGCGTCTGACCCGTGGTGGCGCGAAACGCACGTGCGAAGTGCGCGCGGCTGAGCCCCGCGGCACCCGCCAGGTCGTCCAGCGAGAGGTCGCGCTCCAGCTCGGCCTCGACCAGGTCGCGCACCCGGCGCAGCGCGGCCGGTGCGAGCCGCACCGGGACGAGGCCGGCACCGGGCAGCGAGCACGAGCTGCGCAGCAGGTGCAGCGCGATCGTCTCCGACAGCGCCTCGCGGAACAGCGTGCCACCGAGGCCGCCCGAACGACGCTCGTCCAGCAGCGCCTGCGCAAGCGACCGCAGCAGCCGGTCCTCGAACGCGAACCGCGCGACCGGCTGCGGCGCCACGCGACCCACGCGGCCCGCCATCCCGGCCAGCCACTGCGGTTCGACGTACAGGTGCAGCTCGTCGGTGGCGGCATCCCACCGCCACGTGTTCTCGCGCTCCGCCGGCAGGATCAGCGACATGCCCGGGCGAAACCGCGCGCGAGCGGCGTCACGGCCGAGGTGACGCTCGATCACCAGCGCGCCGCGCAGCGTGAACGAGATGTAGTGCGCGTCCAGCGGTGGCAGCTCGACTCGCTCGGGCAGATCGGCGAATCGGAACATCGCCACGTCGACGGGCTCGCCGGGCAGCGACGGGACCGGCGCCAGGTCGACGCCCCCGAGCAGGCGCACCCACTCGCGGGGAGAGACGAGGTCGCGCTGCGGTGCGGCCGTGGCTGCCAACAACGACACCATATCCCGTCCTCGATGGCGCGGTTCGCTCAACTCACCGCGCGCTGCGGCCGATGGGTGTCCGGATGGCTCAGTACCGCGGTCGCCCGCTCGACGACGAGGGTCTTGCGCGCCTGCTCGCGGCCATGGACGCGCACCTGTTCGTGGCGGAGATCGATCCGATCGACGGCTACCGCGACGTGTACACCGGGCCGGGCGAGGATCGATTGCTCGGCGGCCCGCCGCCCGCCGCCGACGAGCCCGGCGTCGCCTGGAGCGAGCGCGTCGACCCGCGCGACGAGCCCCAGTACCGCGCCGCCATGGAGCGGGCGCAGTCGGGCCGCCCGGCGGAGGTCGAGTACCGGCTGATCGGCTACGACGGCATCACCCGCTGGGTGCAGGAGCGCTGCCGGCCGTGGCGCGACGACGACGGCCGGCTGATGCTGGACGGCCTGGCCGTCGACGTGACGGCGTGGCGCGACGCCCAGGACCTGCTCCACGCGCAGCTGAAGGAGGCGCTCGAGTCGATGACGGCGGCGCACCACGAAGCGGAGCTGCGCTCGCGCACCGACAGCCTCACCGGCTTCTTCAACCGCCGTCACTTCCACGAGGTGCTCGCGGCCGAGCTGTCACGGGCGGAGCGCGACCGCTCGACGCCGGGCGTGCTCGTCGTCGACATCGACAACTTCAAGCGCGTCAACGACTCATTCGGCCACCAGGTCGGCGATGAGGTGCTGGTCGAGGTGTCGAACCGCATTTCGCTGGTGTTGCGCTCGTACGACTCGATCGCGCGTTGGGGCGGCGAGGAGTTCGTCGTCCTCGCCCCGGCGGTACCGGACGAGGCCCTCCTGGGCCGCGTCGGCGAGCAGCTGCGGCGCGCCATCGGCCACCGGCCGATCCAGGCGGCCGGTCGCGAGATCGCCGTCACGGCGTCGGTCGGCGCGGCGCGTGCCGGCGCCGCTCTCCGCGGCCCCGACGAGCTGATCGACGCGGCCGATCAGGCGCTCTACGTCGCGAAGCGCCGGGGACGCAACCGCGTCTGCCTATTCACCGCGGTGACCGGCGACGACCTGGTCGCACAGGAACCGGAGGTCGTACGTCTCGCTCAGGCCGTGTCACTGGCGGTGAGCGTGCGGCCGAGCGCCCGCGCCGACGAGCCCGAACCGCACGCCGAGCACGTCGCCGAGCTGGCGGCGCGCGTGGCCGCGCAGCTCGGACTGCCCGCCTCGAGCGTGCTGCTGTGCCGCATCGCCGGCTGGCTGCACGACCTCGGCAAGGGCGCGCTGCCCGACGACCTGCTGGCCAAGCGCGGACCGCTGGACGAGAGCGAGCGCGCGCTGATGCGCATGCACCCGATCGTGGGCGAGAAGCTCGTCCGGCGCATCGGCGGCCTCGAGGACGCGGCGCCGATCCTGCGGCACCACCACGAGCGCTTCGACGGACAGGGCTACCCGGATGGGCTGCGCGGGCCCGAGATCCCCATCGAGGCGCGCATCGTGGGCGCCGCCGAGGCGTACTCCTCGATGACGTCGGGGCACAGCTACCGGCCGAGCCGGGATCGGTCCGACGCCGTGGCCGAGCTGTGCCGCGAGGCCGGCACGCAGTTCGACCCCGAGGTGGTGACGGCGCTGCAGGCGGTGCTCGAGGCCGACGCCGCGCGGATCCGCGACGAGCTCGCCCTGGCACGGAACCTGGGCACCGGGTCCGCCCGGCTCAGGGTCGTTCCGCCGCGTCGCTCCTGACGGCCGCCGGGCCGGCCGGCGCGGCCCGCTCGATGCGCACGCCGTCGACGCTCGTGATCGCGTCGTCCGAGACCCACCACCGGTACCGGTTCAGGCTCGCCTCGCGGGCCAGCAGCTCGGCCGCCAGCCGCGCCCGATCGGTCGCGAGACCGGGGGACGGCTCGTGCTCGCCCGCCGCCGACGAGACGACGAAGCGGACGTCGATCGACCGGATCCCACCGTGCGAGAACCGCCAGTGATACACGCGCTCGTCGCGCCCGCCGAACCCGGTTTCCTCGCCGATGTACTCCGTCGTCCACGCCAAGGCGCCGCTCTCCCGTCGGTCTTCTCATCTGAGAGAGCACCGAGCCAGGCGCTTGATAAGGCACGACGACATGACGGGATGACGGACGCGGCGTTCTCCACGTTTCGTGTGCAGTGTCACGGCGACGTGGAAGGAGGCGCGCGGGCGGCGTGGGACGTGGGTGGTCCGGTCATCGCACGATCTGCACGCTCGCCGGCCGGCGGGAGACCCGCATCACGAGATAGATGGTCAGGGTCGCGCCGACGGCGAGCACGAGGTCGCCGAGGCTGACGAGCTTGCCGGACGGCAGCTCGATCACGTCGCCGAGCATCGGCAGCATGGTGTCGTCGCCGATCGGGGTGCCCTTGAGCCCGTCACCCAGCTCCGCCGCCGAGGCGCTGTACGGCATCGCGCCGTTGAGCAGGATCGGCAGGGCGTTCAGCGCACCGCCCGCGACGAGGGTGCCGAACGCCATCTTGCCCAGCCCGCGGGCGGTCGTCAGGCGGACGACGCCCCAGACGAGCAGGATGGCGTAGCCGGTGGCGAGCGCGAGGCTGCGCGGCAGCACCGGCGCCAGCTGCACGGCGAAGCCGACCGGGACGAGCAGATCGAGCCGCGAGAGCGCGATCCCGCCCTCCGCCGGACGCAGCCGCGCGAACAGCAGGCCGAGAGCGAGTGGTGCTCCGAAGAGCACCACCGCCATCAGGATCCGCCCGGTCATCAGGCCGGGTAGAGGTGCGGCGCAGCCATCGCCAGGAAGGCGAGTGCGATCAGCGCGACGAGGAGGAAGCGTGCGGCGTAGCTGTTCATGGGGTTCTCCGTTGTTCGAGCTTGGACTGGAGAGGGCGCCCCCACCCTTCTGAGTCCTTGGTCACCGCTTCTGATAACCCGGATCGCCGTCCGATGCCGAAAGGGGTTAGATTGCTTACGGAATGCACCGAACGGAGCTTGCGGGATTGCCGGAACTCGTCGCGCGCTGCGCCGACGGAGACCGCGACGCCCTGACGGAGATGTTCCTGCGGCAGCGGACGACGGTGTTCGGCGTCGCGCGGGTGCTGCGCCTCGCGCCCGAGGACGTCGAGGATCTGGCCCAGACGACGTTCGGCGCGTTCGCCGACTACGCGCACCGGATCCGCAACCCCGACGCCGTGCCGGCGTGGTTCGCACGCACCGCGCGGCACGAGGGCCTGCGCATCCTGCGCCGCCAGGGCCGCGAGATTCCCACCGACGCCGTGCCCGAGCGGCCCTACCGCGACGCGGAGCCCGTTGACGACGAGCTCGCCGACCGGGCCCGCTCGCTGCAGGACGCGATCGATTCGCTGCCGCCGCGCGACCGTGAGCTGGTGGTGTTCCTGCTGACCCGGCCCGACGCGTCCTACCGTGAGATCTCGGAGGCGATCGGCATGCCCATCGGCAGCATTGGCCCCATTCGCGGCCGCGCTTTCGGTCATCTGCGCGAACTTCTCGGCGCCGAGGGTATCAACGGCGCACTTCTCGACTCTTGAAAGGTGAGGGGAGTAGCTTTTGCGTATCGTGCCCGACTCTGAATCGTTCGATCTCGACGCCCTTGGTGCACGACTGGACCGAGAGGACGATGCGAGCGAGCTGCTCGCGCGCATCGAGGCGGTGGCCCAGAAGGTGATCGACGCTCGCGATCCCGACGCCGCCGTCGCATCGCTCGACTACGACTCGGTGCTGGACGACGACTGGCGCTCGCGCCTGCGCAGCGGGCGCACCCAGCGAGTGCTGGCGTTTGCGACGCCGTCGTTCAACGTCGACGTCGAGGTGGAGATCGTCGTCGAGCGCCGCGCGCTGACGGGGCAGATCGCCCCGCCGGCCGAGGCCGCGATCGTCGCCATCCACCGCGAGGGACGCACCAGCTTCGCGAGCGACGACCAGGGACGGTTCCTCGTCGACGACCTTCCAGCCGGCCCGGTCCGCCTGTCCATCCGGCGGACGGGTGAACGGCCGGTCGAGACGTCGTGGGTCGCGATCTAGCGTTCGAGGCGCGCATCCAGCACGACCCGGCCGGTGCCATCCGGGAGCTCGGCGAGGCGCTCGGTGGCGTCCGCGATACCGACCACCCCGAGCTCGTGCGGCTGCTCGCGATGGCCCACCAGCGCACCGGCGACCGGGCGGCGTCGCTGCGTGCGTCCCGCCGCGCCGTGCGGGCCGCCCGCGCCGCGGCCGATCCCGAAGGGGTCGGCCGCGCCCTCGCCACGCACGCCAACGCGCTGGCCCTGAACGGGCGGATGGCCGACGCCGCCACCTGCGCAGACGAGGCGCTCGAGCTGGTCTCGCCGGAGGACCGCGGCGTCGCGCTGCTGTACCGCGGCGTCGTGCACTGGCGGGCGGGCGAGGCGCTGGCGGCGATCCGCGCCAACGCGACCGCCGAGCGGGCGTTCCGGCGCGCCGGGCAGCTCACCGACGCCGCCGGCGCCCGCCTGAACGTCGCCCTGATGCGCGCCACCAACGGCGACCCGAGCGGCGCCCTCGCCGACCTCGAACTGGTCGACCGGGCCATCGCCGACGGCGCCGACCTGCCCCGCTGGATCGTCGACGGCAACCGCGCGCACGCGCTCGTCCAGCTGGGCGACTACGCGCAGGCGCTGGACGTGTTCGACGCCGAGCTGGAGACGCTGCGCGCCGCCGGCATCAGCACCCGCACGACGGAGCTGGATCAGCTGGAGGCGCTGGCCGGCGCCGGCCTCGCCCTGACGGTGCTGCAGCGGGCGACGGCGCTCCTGCAGGAGCATGGCGTCAGCGCGCGCGAGCGGGCCACGATCGAGCTGCTGGCCGCTGACGCGCACCGTGGCCAGGGCGACTGGGCCGCGGCGCTGCCGTTCGCCCGGCGGGCGCGCCGTCGCCTGCTGCGGGTGGGCGACGACCCGGCCGCCGCGCGCGCCACGGTGGTCGCCGGCGAGCTGACCTGCCTCGCCCTGGCCGGCAGGCCGGCGCGGCCGGCGCTGCGCACCGCGGCCGCCACCGCCGTCGCGATCGGCGACCGGCCGCTGCAGACCCGTGTCGACGCGGTCCTGAGCCGCATCGACGGCATCCGACCGCCCGCGCTCACCCGGGCGTCGAACGACCCAGCCGCCGAGGTGGCGGTGCTGCTGGCGCGGGCCGACGCGGCGATCGCCGGCAACCGGCGCGCCGGGCTCGTACGCGTCCTCGAGCGCCTCGTCGCGCACCGTCACGCGCTGCGCGAGCGCAGCGCCACCCTGCGGTCGCCGGCGGTCGCGACGACGGGCACGGCCGACCTGATCGCGATCGCCGTCCGCGGCGCGGTCAGCACCGGCGACGCCCGTTTCCTCGCCGCCGTCGTCGCCCGCGTCCGGGCGCTGATGCTGCCGCTGGGCCACCGCCTGCCGGTGCCGGCGGCGGACGGGCGCCACCTCGACTTCCTGACCCTGGGCGCCGACGTGCTCGGCGTCACGACCTTTGACGGCGCCGCCCGGGCGCTGCGGCTCGGGACGATCGCCGAGGTGACCCGGCTGATCCGGTTCGCGCGCCTCGACCGGGCGCGGGCCGCGCGGGCCGACGGCGCCGGCACCGGCAACGCGACCGCCTCGCTGGGCGCCCTGCTGTTCGCGGACGCCGACCTGGGCGATCCCGGCGGCCGGCTGCAGCTGACGGCGGCGCCGCGGCTGGCGTTCGTGCCCTGGGCCGCGTTGCCCGCACTGGACACGCACACCTGGAGCCTCGCCGTGGCGGCCGGCATGGGCGACCCGCCGGCCGCCACGGACGACGACACCGCCACCGTGATCGTCGGGCCCGACCTGCCGAACGGCGCCAGCGAGGCGGGGCGCATCGCCGCCCACTACACGGCGCCGACGGTCCTGCAGGACGCGGCGGCGACGCCCGCGCGCACGCTCGGCGCGCTCGGTGGCCGTGGCATCGTGCACATCGCCGCCCACGCCGGCCGGCGTGGTGACGACCCGCTGCTGTCGTGGATCGAGCTGGCCGGCGGGGCGCTGTCCAACGCGACGCTGGTGTGCGAGCCGGTGCGAGCGAGCTGCGTGGTGCTGTCGGCCTGCGAGGCCGCGGCCGCCGCCGGGGACGTCAGCGCCGGCATCGTCACACCGGCAGCCATCATCGTGCGCCGCGGCGCGGCCGCCGTCATCGCCGCCACCGATCCGGTGCACCACGATCACGCCGAGGAGCTGATGGACGAGCTGCACGGGCTGCTCGCCCGGGGCACGACGGCTCCCGTCGCACTGGCCCGGGCGCGCGCCGCCCAGGCCGCGAATCCCGCCTCGACCAGCTTCCTCTGCCTCACCGCCGAGCCCTGAGCGCGGTCAGGCGGCCGGGTCGAGCAGCGCGCGCCGCCGATCGAGGTTCCACGGCGGCTCGCCGGCCAGTATGCGGTCGACCTTGGCGCGGGTGAGCGGCCGCGCGAAGTAGTAGCCCTGGGCGTACTCGCAACCGACGGCCACGAGCGCGACCAGCTGGGCACCGGTCTCGACGCCCTCCGCGACGACCGTCAGGCCGAGCGCGCGGGCCAGGCCGCAGATCGCGACGATGATGGCGGTGTCCGTCGCCTCCATGCCCACGCCCGACACGAACTGGCGGTCGAGCTTGATGAAGTCGAGCGGGAAGCGGCGGATGTAGCTCAGCGACGAGTAGCCGGTGCCGTAGTCGTCGAGCAGCAGCCGGACGCCGAGCAGCCGGATCTGGAGCAGCCGCGCCGCATGCTCCGGGTTGTCGCCGAACACGACGGTCTCGGTGATCTCGAGCCCGAGCTGCTCGGGCTCGATGCCCGAGGCGGCGAGGTTGGAGGCGATGAACTCCGGCAGGCCGACATCGCCGAGCTGGAGCGGCGAGAGGTTCACGGTCACCAGGATCGGCGGCTGGTCGGGCCACATCGCGTTCCAGCGTGCCGCTTCGGCGCACGCCCGCGCGATCACGAACCGCCCCAGATCGACGATCACGCCGGTCTCCTCGGCGATCGAGATGAACACGCCGGGCGGCAGCAGACCGCGCGTCGGGTGGCGCCATCGCACGAGTCCCTCGAGCCCCACGATCGAGCCGTCGGCGAGCCGGACGATCGGCTGGTAGTGCAGGTCAAACTCGTGGCGTCCGAGCGCGCCGCGCAGGTCGGCCTCCGTCTGCAGGCGGTCGAGCAGCCGCTCCCGCATCTCGGCATCGAACAGCTCGACCCGGCCCCGCCCGGAGGCCTTGGCGCGGTACAGCGCCGTGTCGGCGTCGCGCATGGCGTCCTCCGCCGAGGCGCCGCCCTTGCGCAGGGCGATGCCGATGCTGGCGCCGCTCAGCGCACCCATCTCCGCGCCGAGTTCGCGCAGCAGCCGTTCGGCCAGTGCGAGGGCCTCCTCCGGCCCGCTCAGCGACTCCGCCACGACCGCGAACTCGTCGCCACCGACGCGGGCGACGGTGTCGCCGGGGCGGATCGCCGCCGCGAGCTGGTCGGCGACCGCCATCAGCAGCGCGTCGCCGGTCGGGTGGCCGTAGGTGTCGTTGACGTCCTTGAACCGGTCGAGGTCGATGTACAGCACGCCCACGAGCGTGCCGGTGCGGATCGCGCGCTCCAACGCGAGCGTCAGCCGGTCGAGGAGCAACGTCCGGTTCGGGATGCCGGTGAGGGCGTCATGCAGGGCCTGGTGGTGCAGCTTCGCTTCCGACTCCGAGCGCTCGATGGCACGGCCGATCACCTTCGCGACCGACTCCAGGAACGCCAACTGGTCGGCCGTGAAGCGGCGTCGCTCGCAGGAGAGGGCGACCAGCGTGCCCCACGCGCGATCGGCCAGGCGGATCACGAACCCGGCCGCGGTGTGCATGCCGTCGTCGGCATCGGACGTCACGCCAAACCGCTGATCCGTCGCGAAGTCCTCGACGACGACCGACAGGCCGTCGGCCAGCACCACGCCGGTCAGGGTGTCGGTCGTGGCCCTGAACCGCAGCCCGACGTGCGTCGTCGCGTGCTCGCCGCCCACCGCGCGCACCAGCGCGTCGTCCTCGTCGAGCACCTCGACGATGCACGACATCGACACGTCGAGGACGAGCGCGACCTTGTCGATCGCGGCCCGCAGCAGGTCCTCGAACCCGCCGCCGCCGAGCGCGAGAGCGCTCAGCTCGTTGACCGCTGCCTGCTGCGCCACGCGCCACTGCAGCTCGTCGCGCGCCGCGCGCTCCGAGATGGAGAGCGCGACCAGCTCGGCGAACCGCGCCAGGCGCGCCTCGGCGCCCGGCTCGATGCCGGGTTTCTCCGACGCGACCATGAGCGCGCCCCAGAGCCGATCGCCGACCCGGATCGGCACCGCGACGCGCTCGGTCAGGGTCGGCAGGAGCACGCTGCGTCCCTTGCGCGGACGGCGCCGCGTGGCCGCACCGGTGCGGTACACGGTGGAGACGGCGTGCGCACCCGACAGGTCGACCATCGTACCGACCTCGAGCGACGCGAGGCCCGAGTCGGACTGCCAGCCCAGCACCTCGCCCTGGCCATCGTCGCCGAACCGCACGATGCCGCCGGCGTCGGCGCCGAACAGCCGTGCCACCTCGCGCGCGACGAACGTCGCCACCTCGACTGGATCGGTCCGCGCCGCCACGAACTCGGCCACGTGCTCCAGCGCGTCGGCCTTGGCGACCAGCCGCCGCACCTCGTCCTCGGCCACGACGCTTGCGGTGACGACGACAGCCGTCGCCGCGGTCGCCTCGACCCGCTCGGTGACGTCGGAGACGAGCAGCGAGAAGCCGCGCACCTCGCCGTCGGTGAGGTCGGGGATGTACGACTCGCGCACATGACGCCGGCGGCCACTCGCGTCGACCAGCGACGACTCGACGAACTGCGAGACGCCGTCCTTCAGGACCGTCGTGATGATCGGCTCGATCTCGGCGTAGCGCGCGGCACCGATCACCTCGCTGATGTGGACGCCGCGCACGCGCTCGAGGTCGAGACCGAGCCACTCGCGATAGGCGTTACCGGCGAGGACGTTGCGCCCATCGTGATCCCAGTAGGAACCGAAGACACGCGAACCGTCGAGCAGTGCATGGAGCAAACCCTCCATGGCGCCCGGGGCGTCGGTAGGTTCTGTCACCTCTTACCGCATTCTAGTCGGCTGTATTGCGCAGGACTCGACTCAGTGCTCCTCGCAAGCATTTCGGACAGGGCGGGCCGGCCCCGTCGGTTCAGCGAGCGGTTTGGATCCCCCGCCCGCCGGGGAGTCCGACGTGGCGCGTACGGCGCCACCCGCGGGGGAGGAATCGGGCAGCGATGGACGCACGCGTCGAACAGGGACGTCGAGGAGCACGATCGTTCGCTGCCGCCGTCGTGTGGTTGCGCTACCCGGTCGTGCTCGCCTGGGCCGCCGCGGCAGTCGCCGCCGTGCTGTTCCTGCCCTCGCTCGCGGACGTCTCCAGCGACGCCGGGGGGCTCGTCAAGGAGGACTCGGCCGCGATCGCGGCGCAGGTCCGTTCAGCGCAGGTCTTCGGCTACCCGCTGCTGACCGAGGTGGCGCTCGTGCAGCGCGACCCGGCGGGCCTGTCGGCGGCCGCGCAGGCGCGGGTCGCCGACCGCGCGAAGCGGATCACCGCCGACGGCGTCACGGCCAAGAGTGGCCTGCTCGGCGCGATCCCGATCGTCAACGTGGGCGGGGCGATGTCGGTGCGCGACGAGCAGTCGACAACCGCGATCACCTACCTCTTCTTCGACCCGGCGCTGACGTTCGAGCGCCGCGTGGCCGCTGCCCACGACCTGATCGCCGCCGACGTCAGCGCCGCCGACGATCATCCGGTCGGCGTCACCGGCGTCGTGCCGGCGCGCATCGAGCAGGCCGGCGCGATCCTCGACTCGCTGCCGGCCATCACGATCGGCACGCTGCTGCTGATCTTGCTCGTCGTCGGCATCTGGCAGCGGTCGCTGCTCGCACCCGTGCTCACGCTCGCCGCCGCCGGCGCCGCCTACCTGGTCGCGATCGGGGTCGTGGCGTGGTTCGGCCGCACGACCGACCTGGTGCTGGCCCAGGAGGTGGAGCCGCTGATCCTCGTCCTGGTGCTCGGCATCGTCACCGACTACTGCGTGTTCCTGCTCGCGGCGACCCGCCGCGGCGTCGCCGACGGCCTCAACGCACGCGCCGCGGTGCGCTCCGCCACGGCGGTCACGGCGCCGACGATCCTCACCGCCGGCCTGATCGTCGCGGGCGGCACCGCGAGCCTGACGCTCGGCACCCTCGGGTTCTTCCAGGCGCTCGGCCCGGCCCTCGCGCTCGCCGCGCTGGTGGGCACGCTGGTGGCGCTGACCCTCGTGCCCGCCGTGCTCGCCATCGTCGGCGGCCTCATGTTCCGGCGGGTGGAGGCGAGCGCCGCCGCCGAAGCCGCCGAGGAGGACGACGGCACGCGCATGCAGGCCGTGCGTGCCCGCCTCGTCCGCAGCCGCCTCGTCGCGCTACCGCTGGCGCTGCTGTGCATCGTCGGGCTCGGCTACGCCGCGAACGACGTTCGCCACGCCCGCCTGGGGTTCTCGCTGACCGGCGGTGCGGGCGACGACTCCGAGGTGCGGCGGGCGGCCGACGCCGCCGCGCGCGGGTTCTCGGCGGGCATCATCTCGCCGACCGAGATCGTCCTGGACGGGCCAGGGATCGGGGCCAACGCGCCCGGCCTCGCCAAGGCCGAGGACCTGCTGCGGCGCACGCCCGGCGTGACCGGCGTGCTCGGCCCGGCCGAGCAGGCGGCGGTCGACGACGCGACGAAGGCCGCGCCGGAGCTGGCCGGCGGCGCGCCGCGACCGTTCACCGCCGAGTCGGGGTCGACCGTGCGGATGCTGGTCGTGCTCGGCGACGACCCGTTCTCGAGCGGCGCGATCGCCACGGTCGAGCGGCTCCGCACCGGACTGGGCGGCCTGACCCGCGAGGCCGGGCTCGACGTCACCCGCACCGAGCTGGCGGGCCAGACGGCGCTGGCCGCCGAGACGGTGCAGCAGGCGGAGTCCGACATCATCCGGCTCGCGCTCGCCGCGCTGGCCGTCAACCTCGTGTTCCTGATGCTGTTCCTCCGGGCGATTGTGGCGCCGGTGGTGCTGCTGGCCGCCTCGGTGCTCGCGCTCGGCGCCGCTCTGGGCGTCACGGTGCTCGTCTCGCGGGTGTTCGGGTGGGGCGACGTCGCCTACTACACGCCGCTCGCCGCGGCGGTGCTGCTGCTCTCGCTCGGCTCCGACTACAACGTCTTCGTGGTCGGCCGGATCTGGCACGAGGCCCGCACACGGCCGCTCGCCGACGCCGTCGCCGTCGCGGTGCCGGCCGCCGCGAAGCCGGTGACGCTGGCCGGCATCGTGCTGGCCGGCAGCTTCGCGCTCCTGGCCCTGGCGCCCGTCGTCGCCCTGCGGCAGCTCGCCGTCGCCCTCTCGACCGGCGTGCTGATCGACGCGTTCATCGTCCGCTCGCTGCTGGTGCCGTCGCTGATCACGAGCCTCGGCCCGGTCGCGGGCTGGCCCGGCAGGGCGCTGCACCGCCGGGAGCCGCCGGCCGACGCACCGGGACCGCTAGCCGTCGGCGCCGACGACTGACGCCGAGCCGTCGTACCGCACGACCAGCAACGCGATATCGTCGGCGAGGTCGCCACCCGCTGCGGCACGCTCCAGCACGACATCGGCGAGCGCGCCGGCGCCGAGCGCGGCGTTCGCGGCGAGCGTCGCCGAGACCTGGTTGATGCCGTCGTCGATGCTCGCGCCGCGGTGCTCCACGAGCCCGTCGGTGTACAGCACGATCGTCGAGCCGGAGGCGCAGTGGGCGCGTCCCTCGGCCACCGGTGCCGACGCCGGGGTGCCGAGCGGCGGGCCGGCCGGGGCGTCGAGCAGCGAGACCTCGCCGGTGCGCGGGTCGAGCACGAGCGGCGGTGGATGCCCGGCCGACGCGTAGCGCACCTCGCCCGACCGCGGATCGAGCGTGACGACGACCGCCGTGGCCATCTCGTCACCGCCGACGTGGCGCAGCAGCCGCTGCATGATCTCGCTCGGCGTCGCGTGGTCGAGCGCGTAGGCGCGGAACGCGTTGCGCAGCTGTCCCATGAGAGCGGCGGCGCCGATGCCGCGACCGGCCACGTCGCCGACGGTCAGGTGCACGAGCCCGTCGGACCGGCGCACGACGTCGTACCAGTCGCCGCCGATCTCGAGGCCCGTCGCACCGGCGTTGTAGCGGGCCGCGACGTCCAGTCCGTCGACCCGCGGCAGGCGATCGGGCAGCAGGCTGCGCTGCAGGCGCGTCGTGGCCTCGTGGTCGCGCTCGCGCTCGCGGGTGCGCTGGATCGCGAGGGCCACCTGGCCGGCCTGGGCCGCCACCAGCGCCTGCTCCGCGTCGTCGAGCGACCGCTCGTCGGCGAACAGCAGCGCCAGAGCGCCGACCCGATCGCCGTCGGGTGCGACCAGCGCCGTCGCGTACGACGAGCGCACCGCTCCCGCGAACGCCGCGGCCACAAGCGGCGACTGGGCTCGCAGGCGGGGCTCGGTGGCGAGCGCCAGCGGGGCGTCGGCGCCGTATGCGACCTCCACGACCTCGGTCACCGCGGCCCCGTGCACGGCGCGGTCGAAGGCGCCGCCCGCCGTGGCGGCGATCCGCACTCCGAGCCGGTCGTCGGGCGCGAGGGCCACCACGGCCAGCGCGCCGGAGAACGCCGCCGCCAGCGAGGAGGCGAGCGCCGACGAGACCTCCTGCACCGCCGAGGCCGAGGCCAGCGCTCCGGCGAGCTCGCGCTGCTGGCGGGCCAACGCATCGCTCCGCTCCGCCTCGCGCCGCGCGCGCTGCACCGTGCGGAAGACCAGCAGCAGGACGATGATCGCGACCCCGGCGATCAGGGCGAGCGCGAGCCACAGGCTGTGCCGCGCGGCGGCCAGCACGGCGGACCGGGGCTGGTCGATCGCCACGGTCCAGGCCGGCACCTTGGAGGTGCCGTACCCGACGACGTGGTCGGCCGAGCCGTCGAACCCGTTCGTCGATCCGATCACCCCGCCGTCCGGATCCTTGCGCAGGCGCTCGAGCAGCGCCGTGTTGGCCGGCCTGGCGAAGCCGGCGAGCACGGACTGCCCGGTGCGGTCGAACACCGCGAGCCCGGCGAAGGGGAGGTCGATGCCGTTCAAACGCGTCGACGTCGGGCTGACCAGCAGCACGCCGGCCAGCACGCCGCTCATCTTGCCGGCGGCATCGCGCGTCGGGACGGCCATGACGATCGCGTGCTCGCCCGAACGCCGCGTGGTCAGACCCTCGCTGACGAACGGCTTCTCCGTGCCGACGACGGCTTTGAAGTAGGCGCGGTCGGCGAGGTTCACGCCGGACCCCGCGACGGTGCCCGGCGTGCTCGACACCCGCGAGGCGCCCGTCAGGTCGATCCAGCCGATGCCGCCCGTGAACGCCGGCCCGTTCGGCGGCTCGACGCGCTTGAAGTACGCGAGCATCGCCGGCTCGTCCAGGTTCATGACCGCCGGCCCCGCCGCCATCGCCTGCAGCGCTGCGATCTGGCCCGCGAAGTACGTGTCCAGCAGCGTGCCGGCCAGGTTGGCCCGGACATGCATCGTGTTCAGGGCTGTCGTGCGCGTGTCGTCGTACTGCTGCCACGCCAGGAACGCGGCCACGGCGACCACCATCAGTACCCCGGACAGGGCGCTCACGACGACGCGTCCCCGGAGCGCGACCAGGCCCGTGGACTCGTCGGACGACGTGCCGCGCGGCCGCGGCTTCCAAGACGCTAGTCGTCGCACGGGTGTTCTCCGATGCCAGGCACGGACCACCAACAAACACGTGGCCCAGCCATGAATCGCAGATTACCCGGGCGCCCACTCGATCGCAACGCCCCACCCGGCTCTCGCCACGGCCCGCGTCAGGCGCGCTTGGACCTCTTCGCCTCGACCGCGCGCAGCAGCTGCGCCCTGGATCCCTCTTCGACGCCACGGGGCGGCCTGGTGTGCCTCGTTCGAAGCCGTGGACGAGCCGTCCTCCCCGCCCGGCGGCCGGCAAAACGCGGCGTCGCAATCCCTGGCACGATGGTGCCCGACCGGGAGATGTCGATCGACAACGAGCACCACGAGTCAACCGAGGAGCGGCTGAATCGCAACCTCGATCAGCTGCTCCAGGAGCTGCGGGTGGCGCTACCCGGCGTGCAGGTGCTGTTCGCCTTCCTGCTGGTGGTTCCGTTCAACGCGCGGTTCGGCGAGCTGACAGCGACGCAGCGCGAGATCTACCTGGTGGCGCTGATGTGCTCGGCCCTGGCGTCGGCCCTGCTGATCGCACCGTCCGTCCACCACCGCGTGCTGTTCCACCGCAGGCGCAAGCCCGAGCTGGTGCGGCTCGGCAGCCGGCTCGCGATCGTCGGCATGGTCTTGCTGGGGGCGGCGTTCACCTCGGCGGTGGCGCTGGTCGCGTCGTTCATCTTCACGACCGCGCTGGCGCTGCTGCTGACGACCGCGACGGCGCTGGTGTTCGGCGTGACGTGGTTCGTCCTGCCGCTGTGGCTCCGCGGGCGGCCCGGCGTCGAGGATCCGAAGGCCTAGCGCGCTGCTCCGATCGCGTGGCGTATCCGTGCCTGGCACGAATCCGCCACCGGCTACGCCGGCGCGCGCCGCCAGGTGCGGCCGGCCAGGGGCAGCGCCACCACGAACGCGCCGACCGCGAGCAGCGTCGCGGCGTGCATGGCCGTCGTCGGACCCCGGTCGTCGGTGATCGCGCCGAGCGCCGACGTGATGGCGGCGCCGATACCCACCGACAACCCGATGGTGACGCCGGTTGAGAGCCCGACGCGGCCCGGCAGGGCGTCGTTGGCGATCAGCACGAGCGGGTAGAAGTTGGCGTCCATCATCATCCCGATCAGCAGGAGGAGCAGCACGGCGACGGGCCAGGCGGAAGCGCCGAGGAAGGGCAGCGCGGCCGCCAGCGGGACGACGAGAGCGAGCGATCCGACGGCGACCGCGGGGTACCCGATGCGATCGCCCAGCCGCGCGCCCACGTACGTGCCCAGCACGCCCGCCGCCAGCATCGCCGTCACGGCCGCGCTGCCGGCGCCGGCGCCCAGGCCCAGGTCGGCGGCGAACCAGACGGGCACGAACGCCATCAGCCCGAACATGAACCCGCTGCGCAGCGTCGCCGCGACCGCGGCCGCAGCGAACCGCACCGGTTGCGACCGGCCGGCGGCGTCCTCCACCACCGTCTCGACCACCACGGCGGCCGGGCGTCGCCCGACGACCACGATCGCCACGGCCGCCAGCAGCGGCACGAAGGCGACGGCGATCATGCCCTCGAGGCCCCAGATCAGCACCGCCGGCGCGGTCAGCGCGGGCCCGAGCGCGAACCCGGCGCTGCCGCCGACCGCGAACAGCCCGACAGCCGCCCCAGCGTGTTGGCCGGAGGCGGCGGTGACGGCCCGGACGGCCTCGGGGTGGAACAGCGCGACGCCGAGCCCGCCGATCACCAGCGCCGCGAAGGCGAGCGGGAAGCTCTGGAGGACGCCGGCTCCCGCCAGCCCGATCGCCGCCAGCACCAGTCCCACGGGTACCAGCCAGGCGCTGCGCACGCGGTCGCCGAGCGCGCCCGCCAGCGGCTGCAGCAGCGATGAGGCGAGGCTGCCGGCCAGCACCAGCAGGCCCGCGTCGCTGTACGACCAGTCGCGCTGGCCAACCCAGAAGACGACGAGCGCGGGCACGGCCCCCTGGAACAGGTCGCTGCCGGCGTGGCCCACCGTCAGCGCCGTGACGGTCGCGCGGTCGACGCCGACCGGCAGCGCGTAGTCGGCGATGCGCTGCGAGAAGGCGCTCACGGCGCGGCCAACCCGTCGAGGGCGAGCGAGATGACGCCGTCGGCCGCCCGCTCCGCGTCCCAGCCGTGGCCCGCCCGCAGGTGGCGGTACGTCCACGACACCTGGTTGTAGAGAATGGTCGCGACCTCGTCAGGGGCCGGCAGCGGCCGTAGCGATCCGTCCGCCGCGCCGTCGAGCAGCAGCCGGCGGAACGGCGCGACGAACTCCTCACGCGTCAGGCGGCGCTCGTCGCCGTCGTGGTAGATCGCATCCGACATCTCGTCGCCGAGCGCGCCGCCCAGCCCGAGCGTGTCCTCCCCGCTCGCGCACAGCGCGCGCAGGGCGCGCTCGAGCCGTTCCCGCCCCGTGCCGTCCGAGACGATCGCCGGCCAGATCGCGTCGCGCTCCTCGCGGGCCAGCTCGGCGCGGAGCGCCTGCAGCACGTTGTCGCGGGTCGCACCGCGCCGGTAGAGCGTGACGCGCGACACGCCCGCCTCGTCGGCCAGGTCCTGCATGCTCGCCTCGCGCAGACGGCCGTCCTGCGCCAGCCGGCGGGCCGCATCGACGATCTCGGGCGTGATCTGCGACGCCATGATGCGCCGATGATACACCCTGTTTCATCAGGTCGCACGGCGGGCCGTCGGCGATGATTGCCCCGTGGCTGACCGGCGCGAGATCTTCGCCGTCTGCGCCGGCGGGTTCATCGGCGCGCTGGCCCGCGCCGTGCTGTCCGACCAGGTGACGCACGCGCGCGGTGCGTGGCCCTGGGCAACGTTCGCGGCCAACGTCGTGGGCGCCTTCGTGCTCGGCTACGCTGCCACCCGCCTCGGCGACCGGCAGCACCATCGGCGGCTGTTCATCGGCACCGGCTTCTGCGGCGCCCTGACGACGTTCTCGACGCTGCAGCTCGAGGTGCTGCAGATGCTCGACGAGCACGCCTACCCACTCGCGGCGGCCTACGTGCTCGTGAGCGTGACGCTCGGTCTGGTCTGCGTGGCCGCGGCCGCCGGCCTCGCCCGCCGGAGGCCGGTCGGGTGACGGCGGCGGTCGTGTGGCTCGGGGTGGGCGTGGCCGGGGCGGCCGGGGCTGCCGCGCGGTTCCTGCTCCACGCCCGTGTCGCCCGCCGGCGCGGCCATCCGCTCGGCACGCTGGTGGTGAACCTGTCCGGCACGCTGACCCTGGGCGTGCTGGTCGGCGCCACCCTGGACGGCGCCGCGTACCGCATCGCCGCGGTCGGCTTCCTCGGCGCCTACACGACGTTCTCGGCCTGGATGCTCGAGACGCACCGCGCGGTGGACGGTCGACGGCCCTTCCACGCCGGGGCGAACATCGTCGCCAGCGTGGTCACCGGCCTGATCGCGATCGCGCTCGGTCGGTACCTGGGCGGCGCCGGCTAGTCGCGCGCGACCTCGCGATCGGGCGGCGCGTTCTCGTTCCGCTCGGTCCCCGCGTCGTCTTCGACGCGTTTCCCGGCGCGGACGACGCCGCCGCCCGCGGTCGTGCCCGGCCCGAGCGCCCCGTCGCCCTGCTCGTCGCGGTCGGTGTGGTCCTGGCGCTCGTCGGTCATCGTGGCTCCTCGCTCGAGACGAGGAGGACTCACCGCGCGGCGAGCTCCCAAACCCTGCCGCACGAGGCCGGACGGGTTTCCATCGGCGCGCCCGCGGGGAGCCACAGACATGGCTGAAGCGCGCACGTCCGACATCCTCGTCCGCACGGTGATGTCGGCCTCACCCGTCACGATCGGCCCCGACGTGACCGTCGGTGAGGCGGCGCGCCTGCTGGCCGACGCCGACGTCGGCGCGCTCCCCGTCGTCACCGACGGCAAGCTCGTCGGCATCGTCACCGACCGCGATCTGGTCGTCCGGGTGCTGGCTGCCGGCCACGGCGCCGACATGCCGGTGGGGGAGATCGCGTCGGCCGGCATCTGCTCGGTCGCGGCCGACGCCCGGCTGGAGGAGGCCGCGCACCTGCTCGGCCAGGCCCAGGTGCGACGCCTCCCGGTGGTGGACGCCGAGGGTCGCGTCGTCGGCATCATCACGCAGGCTGATCTGGCGCGGAACGCCCCGCACGAGGTGACCGGTACGGCGGTCGCGCGGATCAGCGTGCCGGGGGCCCGGCGCCTGCAGGGGCAGGACCGGGCGCTCGCCGACTCCTACCCGGCCAGCGATCCACCGTCGGCGGGCAACCCCGGCCTTGGCGGCTGACCCGGCCGTGATCGCCGGGACGGTCTGGCGGGCACTTCGGCGCACGTCGAAGAGCGGCCTCACGAACGTCGCCGCGGCGCTCGCCTACTACGGGTTCCTGGCAATCCCGTCGGCCCTGCTGGTGACGCTCGGCATCTTCGGCCTCGTCGCCGCTCCGTCCGACGTCCAGCAGCTCCTGACCCACCTCGAGGGCATTGTGCCGGCGAGCGCCATCGCGCTGCTCACCGACAGCCTCGTGCGCACGACCGAGGCCGGTAGCGGCGGTGTGGTGATGATCGTGGTCGGCTCGGTGCTCGCCATCTGGACGCTGACCGGGGCCATGACGACGCTGATGTGGGCGCTCAACATCGCGTTCGAGTACGAGGAGAACCGCAACTTCCTGCAGCAGCGGCTGGCGGCGATCAAGATGCTCGTGCTCGTCGCCGTCGCCGTGTCGCTCGCGTTCGGCCTGCTCGTGCTCGGCCCGCAGCTGTCGGGCTGGGTCGGCGATGCGATCGGCGAACCGGGCCTGGTCAGCTGGGTCTGGTGGATCGCGGAGTGGCCGATCCTGCTGTTCGGCCTGTTCGGGGCCTTCGCCGGGATCCTCTACCTGGGGCCCGCGAACGACCAGCCACGGGGCCGGCTGGTGTCGATCGGCGGCGTTGTCGCGGTCGCGATCTGGCTGGCCGCCTCGGGCGGGTTCGCCCTGTACGCGAGCCAGTTCAGCTCGTACAACAAGGCCTGGGGCTCGCTCGCGGGCGTGATCATCATGCTGACGTGGCTGTGGATCTCGAGCCTCGCGCTGCTGGTCGGTGCGGAGATCGAGGCCGCGGCGAGCCGCGAGGCCAGGGCTGCCGCCGCGTCGACGCCGTAGGGCTCAGCCGGCGAACGCCAGCTCCACGGCCTGCCGGCGGCACTCCTCGACGGCGTCGTGCTGGCTGCGCGCGCGGCTCGCGAGATCAGTGAAATCCAGGTCTGCGACACCCTGCAGCGCCGGTACGCCGGCGAGGCCCTCCCAGAGCGCCAGCTTGCCGAGGATGCCGAGCGCGAGGCCCTCCAGCTCCAGGACGCGGCTCAACGGCGAGTAGGTGAACAGCCGGCCGTTCGTCTTCAGCCGGGCGAGCCGCTCGCCCAGGAACGCGACGGCGCGCTTCGCCGCTGACGGGTGGGCGTCGAGGGTCTGCATCAGCCGCTCGAGCGAACGCTGGTCGGCGGCGATCTCCTGGACGATGTCGGCCAGTGCGACGCCGATGCGCGTACCGGCGTTGTGTCGCGCGGCGCGCTTCGCCAGCTCGAGGCCCGCCGTCGACCCGGCATGGTGGTCGGCGAGGTAGATCGAGAGCAGCTTCCGCGCGTCCGGCGATGGCCGGGACTCGACCGGCCGGCGCGTGCCCATCCTCGGATCCGCGACACCGGGATCCTGCGTTGTGGTGGAGTGTCCATCAGCGTCCATGGGTTGTAGTCCCCCACCCGGGGGGAGTGAACCGTCGCCGCGCGCGGTGCACCTGCGGTTTCACGACCGGCAGCGGTGGAACGTCACTCCTGCAGCCGACTCGATCCAGGAGACCGCATGTCGTACGTGCCCGAGCCGCCCGTCCCGCACCCCGGCCCGCCCTCCACCGGCGATCCGCAGCCGCCCAGCCCGCTGCCGCCCGAACCGGGCCCGCCGGCGACGCCGCAGCTGCCCGATCCGGGCCCGCCGGCACCCATCCCCGGCCCCGAGACGCCGGAGCCGCGGCCCATCTGACGCTGGTCCCGGTGTTTGTTCAGGGCGCTGACGGGTCACTACGGGCAAGACCACCAGAACGGAGAGCACCATGCGGATCATCGCCATCCTCGCCGTCGCTGTCGGAGCCATCTGGGCAGCGAAGTCGGGAAAACTGAAGAAGAGCTCGTTCAAGAAGCGCAACCTCGAGGACCTCAAGGGTCGCGCCATGGACCTGGCCGGTAGCGCGACCGACGATCTCGGCAAGCGCGCCGACGACGTCGCCGACCGCGTCCGCTCGGCCACGCACTAGTCACCGACGCCGACGGAACTCGTGATCGTCGTGACCGCCCTGGTCGCGGCCCTGTCCGTCGACGGCCCCGAGCGGGCGATCGACTACCCGAAGGCCGTGGAGCGCTACCGCGGCCTGTTCGACGAGCTCCTCACCAGGAGCGCGCCGACCGAGGCTCGATAGCAACGCCGGGCGCGACGAAGCGGAGACGCTCCGTCGCGCCCGTTCCCCTCCGGCGGGGGCGACGTGCGCTCGGCGGACGTCAACGAGTACGTCCGCGAGCTGGACCGCCTCAGCGCACCCGCGCCGGCCGGCTTGGCGGCTCAGCGCAGCCAGTCGGCCAGCTCGTCGCGCAGCTCCTGTACACCGATCCGGCCCTCGATCCGGCGGGCGACGCGCGTCCCGTCGACGACGACGATGGTCGGCACCCGCTGCACGCCGAAGCGCTCGGCCAGATCGGGCTGCTGGTCGATGTCGACCTTGCGTCGCCGAAACGTCTCGTGGTTGCGGCGGGCCTGCAGCACCTGGTCGACGAACGCCTCCATCCGCCGCGAGGGCCCCGACGTGGGCGACCCGAAGAAGATCAGGATGGGTCGTGCATCGGTGAGGACCTCGCGGGGCATGGCAGGGTCTGCCCGCCGTGCCTACGGCAAAACGACGTTTGCAACAGGGTCCTGCGGGAAACCTCTAGGGAACGATTCCACCCGAGAGGGGAAGAACATGCGCAACGTTTGGAAGGGTCTGATCATCGGCGGTCTGACGGGTTCGCTGGTCGGGGCCTTGATGGATGCGCTCCGGCGCGAGAACCTGGAGCGCGTCGGCAACAAGGCCCGCGGTCTCGGTGACGCCGCCGCGGAGCGCGCCCGCACGACGGGCGGCCACGTGGCCGATCGCGTCCGCGAAAGCGATCTGCGCGACCGGATCACGCACGTCCGTGAGCGCGGCGAGGAGTTTGCGAACGGGCATCGCTAGAGCCCGCGGATAGGCGGGGGATGCACGACGGCGCCGGGTCCGAAAGGCCCCGGCGCTTCGCGTCCTCGTGCGGTTCGATGCCGGGGTCAGACCCCGAAATCGGCGATTTCGGGGTCTGACCCCAGAACGTTTCTCCTACGGAAGGCGAGCGGATCGCGCGCTGCGTGAAGGTCCGCGCGCGTTCGGGCACGAACGAATGTCTGACGTTGGTCAGACATTCTTCTCGGACCCGCGCCATCTGCAGAGGGTCAGCCGACGGCGAGATTGCACCAGACGATGGTGCAATCTCCACCCCGGATGCCCCACTCGCGGGAGACACGAGAGACGGTGACCAGGCCGAGCCCGCCCTCGCGGGTCAGATCGGGGGTCGGATCGAAGCCACGCCCCGGGTCGCGAACCTCAACGTGGATGTGCCCGTCCCGACGCGCGATCACCAGCTCGATCTCGCCCTCGTCCGTCGGCGGCGCATGGCGAACGGCGTTCGCCACCAGCTCCGAGACAACCAGCGTCAGGTCGCACCGGACGCTGTCACCGAGGTCGTCCATGCCCGCCACGACGGCGCGCGCCGCACGGGGCGCGCCACGGTCGCGCTGCGCGAAGCACCGCTCGATGGGCTTCTCGGATTCAACCCTCATGCATCTCAGCTTCCCGAGTACCTCCCGGGCAAACACCGTCAACCGACTTGCTTTACCTACCACTGTTAGGTATGTTCTCCCTAACAACGTTAGGGAGAACACGTGAGCACCGCCGCACTCGCCACCCACCGCTCGTTCCGTCGCCTCGCCTACGGGACGGCCGCCGTCGCCCTGCTGGTCGCCGCACTCGCCACCGCGATCGACGGCGGCACCGGCTACTGGCAGCTCGCGGCGTTCGGCCTCGCGCCGGATCTGGCGCTCTTCCTCGGCATCGGCCGCGACCTCGAGCGGGGGCGCCTGCACCCCCGCGCCGTGCCGCTCTACAACCTGCTGCACCGCTTCTGGCTGCCTGTCGCACTGGGCATCGTCGCAGTCGCCGGACTGGTCTCGACCGGCTACCTCGTCGCCGCCCTGATCTGGGCGTTCCACGTCAGCCTCGACCGGGGCGTTGGCTACGGCCTGCGGACGCGCGATGGCTACCTCCGCGCCTGAGCCTCGCACCCCGCGGGCGCAGCAGATCGTCGAGGCCGCGCTCGAGCTGCTCGAGACGGAGGGGCCCGACGCGCTGTCGATGCGCCGCATCGCCGACCGCATCGGCATCCGCGCGCCGTCGCTGTACGAGCACGTGCCCGACAAGCGCGCGCTCGAGGCGGCCATCATCTCGGTCGGCTTCGAGCGCCTGGCCGAGGCGTTCGAGGCGGCAGCCGCGCAGCCGGGCGACCCGCTCACCCGGACCGCCCGCGTCTACCGCGCGTTCGCCGCTGCCCACCCCCACCTCTACCGACTGATGACCGCCCACGAGCTGCATCGCGAGCTGCTGACGCCCGGCGCCGAGGATCGCGCCGGCCGCACGATCTACGAGGCAGCCGGACAGGACGCCGATCTGGCGCGGGCCGCCTGGGCGTTCGCGCACGGCATGACCATCCTCGAGCTCGACCACCGCTTCCCCGCCGGCGCCGACCTCGACGCCGCCTGGGAACGCGGCCTCGCCGCGTTCCGCTCGCAGCGCTGAACGACGTCCCGCTGACGGCGGCCGCGACCTACAGGGCGCGCATCCGGTTGCTACGCGGGTTGTGCTCGACCTCGGCCCGGCCGAGCACCTCCATCACCGGTGGCACGTAGTTCGCGAACCGGCCGCGCAGGCCCTTCTTCAGGCCGTACCAGCCGCCGACCGGGTTATCGTCGGCACGCGCCCACGCCTCGACGGTCCCCGCCGCCGCCGGCTTCTGCTCGTCGGCGCTGCCGAGCGGCACCCAGTCGCCCGCCGCGGCGAGCATCGCCTGGAGGTCGTCGAGGCACCGCAGGTGGTAGCGGAGCTCGGTCTTGCCGACCTGGACGACCAGGGCGGGGGGATCGAGCGTCTCGTCTCGGAAAGCCTGGTACTCGGACTGCCCGGGCGGCGTCTTCAGCACCCACGGCTCCTTGCGCGTGCCCGCTCCGCTGACCTCGTTACCGCTCATTGTCCGCTCCCTCGTCGCTGCTCTCGAACGGTAACATCGTCGTTACCGACTCGGCAAGTCTTCGACATCGTCTGGAAGCGCGGCGAGGACGACGTCCCAGGACTTCGCGAACGACGGCGCCCGCTGCTCGAACAGCGTGGCGCTGGCCTCGGTCGGGCCGTGCAGCACACGGACGCGGGTGCCGTCGCCCTCCGGCGAGAACGCGATCTCGACCGCGGTCGGATGCTCGGGATCGGTGCCCGGGTAGAAGTCGAGCACCAGCCGCGCCGGCGGCTCCCACACCCGCACCCGGCCGAGGTCGACCGTCGTGCCGTCGGCAGCGCGCTCGAAGAACGCACCGCCCGCGCTGAGTGTGATCCGGCTCGACGGATCGCCCGTGTGCCGGCGCGACGCCGGCCACCAGCGGGAGATCTCGCCCGTGAACAGCGCGAACGCCCGGTCGGGCCCGCACGGCAGCACCACCGACTTGTCAATCATCGCGGGCGATCTGCTCCAGACGTGCCAGCGCGACGTCCCAGAACTCGTCCAGGAAGTCGCGCACCGAGGCGAACCCCTGCACGCGGATCGCGTACACGCCGCGGCCGCGCTGCGGCCGGATCTCGACCAGGCCGGCCTCGCGCAGCACGTGCAGGTGGCGGGAGATGGCGGGGCGGCTGACGGGGAACCGCGTCGCGAGCTCGCCGACGGTCAGCGGCGCACCCTGCAGCTCGCGCAGGATGTCACGCCGGACCGGGCTGCCGAGAGCGTCGAGCGCGTGCATGCGGTAACGATAGCGTTACGGGTGGGCGGCGGCGTGCAACCGGGCCGCGGCCACCGCCGCCTGCCCGTAGCTGATGCCGCCGTCGTTGGGCGGTACGCGCCGGTGCCGCAGCACACGGAAGCCGCGCGCGGTCAGGAGGCGCTCGGTCGAGGCGAGCAGCCGCAGGTTCTGGAACGTCCCGCCCGACAGCACCACCGTGCGCGGCTCGGCCGCCAGCTCGCACGCCGTCACCGCCGCCAGGGCGACCCCCTCGTGGAACGCCGCCGCGATCTGCTCGCGCGACCGCCCGGCCGCCAGGTCGTCGTGCGCCGCGAGCAGCAGGTCCTCGCCGCGGATCAGTCCGTCGCCCACCCGGCACGCGTACGGCTCGGCCGCCGTCACGCCGGCGAGCTGCTCCAGCTCGATCGCCGCCTGCCCCTCGTACGTCACGCGCTCGCGCACGCCCAGGAGCGCGGCGACCGCGTCGAACAGCCGGCCCATGCCCGCCGACAGCGGCGCGTTGACGGCGAGACTCTGCCGGACCAGCGGCCAGCCGGCGAACGGCACCGGCCGGCCCGCGGCCGCCAGATACGCGGCGGCGACGCGCCACGGCTCGCGGATCGCCGCCTCGCCGCCCGGCAGCGGCACCGGGTCGAGATGCGCGATCCGCTCGAACGTCTCCAGGTCGCACCGCAGCAGTTCGCCGCCCCAGATGGTGCCGTCGGGGCCGTACCCGGTGCCGTCGAACACCAGCGCCAGCACCGGGCCGGTGACGCCGTGCTCGGCCATGCAGCCGGCGGCGTGCGCGTGGTGGTGCTGCACACCGAGCAGCTCGGCGTCGCGCTCGTGCGCCCACCGGGTCGAGAGGTAGTCGGGGTGCAGGTCGTGCGCTATCACCCGCGGTGTGACGTCGAGCATCGCGAGGTAGAGATCGAGATCGGCCTCGAACGCGCGGTACGCCTGCTCGGTGTCGAGGTCGCCGAGGTGAGCCGACAGGTACGCCCGGTCGCCCCGCGCCACGCAGAACGTGCTCTTCATGGACGCGCCGACCGCGACCAGCGGCTGTGGCGCGGCGACCGGTAACGGCAGCCCGTCGGGCGCGTAGCCGCGAGATCGACGCAGCGGGAACGCGGCGCGTACGACCGAGTCCTCGCAGCGGCGGTGGATCGGCCGGTCGTGGGCGAGGAAGGCGTCGGCGATGCCGCATAGGCGCTCGCGCGCGTCGTCGTCGGCGAACGCGATCGGCTCGTCCGACCGGTTGCCGCTCGTCATCACCAGCGGCCCGCCGAAATCGGTGAGCAGCAGGTGGTGCAGGGGTGTGTACGGCAGCATCAGGCCCAGCCACGGGCTGCCCGGTGCGACCCCGGCGGCGATCGGCGAGCCGGCCCGGCGGCGGAGCAGGACGATCGGTCGCTCACGCGCTTGCAGCAGCGCCGCCTCGTCCTCGTCCATGTCGGCCAGCAGGTGCGGCGCGGCGGTCATCACCGCGAACGGCTTGTCGTCGCGGTGCTTACGGGCGCGCAGCAGCTCCACCGCACCGGCGTCGGTGGCGTCGCACGCCAGGTGGTAACCACCGAGCCCTTTCACCGCCAGCACCGCGCCGCCGCGCAGCAGCGCGATGGCCTCGGCCAGCGGCGTCGTCAGCCGCGGCCCGCAGACGGCGCACGCGATCGGCTCGGCGTGGAAGCGCCGGTCGGCCGGATCGGTGTACTCCCGCCGGCAGTCGGCGCACATCGCGAACCCGGCCATGGTCGTGTTCGGCCGGTCGTACGGCACATCGCGCACGATCGTGAACCGCGGCCCGCACTGGGTGCAGTTGATGAACGGGTACCGGTGCCGGCGATCGGCCGGGTCGAACAGCTCGCGCAGGCAGTCGTCGCAGGTGGCGACATCCGCGGGAATGGCGGCGCCGCCCGCCGTCACGGCGCTGGCCGCGATCACGAACTCCGCGTCGCCGGTCACCGCGATGCCGGCCGACGACACGGCGTCGACACGGGCCAGCGACGGCGCGTCGGCGGCCAGCGCGCGGGCAAACGCGTCGAGCGTGCCGGCCGGCCCCTCGGCCTCGATCACTACGCCGCCGCCGGTGTTGAGCACGAACCCGGTCAGCCCCTGGGAACGGGCGAGCCAGTAGACGAACGGCCGGAAACCGACTCCCTGCACGACGCCGTGCACCTCGAGGCGCCGGCGCTCCAGCAGTGCGGGGGGCGCCCCCGGGATCACACCCGCTCCGGTTCGCGCTCCGCCCGTTCGACGAGGTCGCAGAGGAGATGGTAGGCCGTCGCCTGGGCCTCCTGGATGCGCGGGATGTGCTGCGAGGGGGTCAGGACGATGTGGTCGGCGAGCCGCTCGGCGGCGATCCGGCCACCGTCGTACCCGACCAGCGCGATGGTGCGCAGCCCCCGGCGGCGGGCCTCGATCAGTGCGGTCACGACGCTCCGCGAGTCGCCGCTCGTGGAGAGCGCCAGCAGCGCGTCGCCGGGCTGGCCGTACGCGATCACCTGGCGGGAGAAGACGGCGTCGGTGCCGATATCGTTGGCGATCGCGGTCAGGATCGCGGTGTCGCCCGTCAGGTCGAGCGCGCGGCGCGGCCGCCAGCCGGTGCCCGGCGGCGGCGTCGCGAGGTCGGCGACGACGTCCATGGCATCGGTGGCCGAGCCGCCATTGCCGAGGGCGAGCAGCGTGCCGCCGGCAGCGAAGACGTCACGCAGGGCGCCGGCGGCGGCGCGCAGCTGCCCGAGACCGTCGCGGACGGTGACGGCGCGCAGCGACGCCGACTCCTCCGCCTTCATCACGACGGAGGCGCTGACGTCGCGCAGCACGGCGTCGAGGTCGTCCTCGCGATCGGCGAGGAACGGGTACAGGAAGCTCGAGGCGCCGACGTCGAGCGAGCGGCGCTCGGTGCGGCCCTGCAGCAGGCCGCGATGCTCGAAGAACACGTGGACGAGCTCCCACAACATGTGGTAGGCGGTCTCGACCAGCTCCTGACGGATCAGCGCGTCCGACGACGGTGGGTCGAGCTCCCACTCGGCGCCCAGCGCTGCGAAGGCGACCGTCAGCGAACCATCGGCGCGCGCGCGCGCCACCGCCTCGGCCAGGGCCTCCTCCCCCGCCTCGCCGAACGCGACCACGATGTCGTCGGCGCGGGCCAGCAGCCCCAGCCGGACCCCCAGCGAGGCCGGCGCGCCGGTGACGCCGATGGCGGGCAGCGCGCGCTTGCCGACGATCACCGGGTGCACGAACTCGACCGCCACGTGCGCGACGTCGCTGCGGGCGGCGTCGGTCAGCCCGACGGCGATCAACCGGCCACCGCGCGCGAACCGCTCGGCCATCGCGTGGCAGAGGCCCGCCAGGCGATCGGCTTCCGCCACGAAGAAGCGCTCCGACGCGGCGGTCCGCTCGGCGAGGGCGCCGTCGACGTGGGCGCGCAGCGCGTCGAGGCTCGCCGGTGGCGTCACACGGAGACCCCGGCTCGCGTCCGATGCAGCTCGCGCAGCCACTGCCGGACGCCGTCGACGCCGTCGCCGGTGCGGCCGCTGACGACCATCGTCGGCACGTCCGGATGCACCTTGTCGATGCGGTGCAGCAGCAGGTCGAGGTCGATGTCGAGGTGCGGCAGCAGGTCGACCTTGTTCACCATCACGAGGTCGCAGGCGCGGAACATGAGCGGGTACTTGAGCGGCTTGTCCTCGCCCTCGGTGACCGAGGTGACCATCACACGGGCGTCCTCGCCGACGCGGAACTCGGCCGGGCAGACGAGGTTGCCGACGTTCTCGATCAGCAGCAGATCGATCTCGTCCAGCGGCACGCTGGCGAGCGCCGAGCGCACCATGTTGGCGTCGAGGTGGCACTCACCGCCGAACCCGGCCGCCGTGTTGATCTGCGTCACGGGCACGTGCAGGCCGGCGAGCCGGTCGGCGTCGAGCGAGCCCTCGACGTCGCCCTCGAGCACGCCGATGCGGATGTCGGGCATGGGCGCCTCGAGCAGGCGCTCGAGCAGCGCCGTCTTGCCGGCGCCCGGTGCGCCCATGAGGTTCACGACGGTGACCCCGTGCCGGTCGAAGTCGTCGCGGTTGGCGCGTGCGATCGTGTTGTTGGCGTCGAGCGCGTCCTCGACGACCCGGACCCTCACACGGTGCATTGCTCCTCCAGCTGCTCGACGTTGATCCATTCGACCTCGAACTCCTCGCCCGCCATCACCGCCACGTCCGCCGCGTCGCAGGCCGGGCATCGGAATGCGATCTCCTCCAGCTGCCACGCGTGGCCGCAGCCGTTGCAGCGCAGCTCGGCCGGCACCACCTCGAGCGACAGGCGGGCGCCCGCGCACGGCGTGCCCTCGGCGACGTGGCCGAAGTAGAACTGCAGCGAGTCGGGCACGACCTGCCGCAGGTGCCCGACGCGCAGGTGCACGGCCGTGATGCGACGGCCGTCGGCGTGGCGCGACGCCGTGTCGATCACCGCACTGGCGAGCGACAGCTCGTGCACTTCGCGCCTCAGCTCGCGTACGCGGCGTCGGATTGCAGCTCGCCGACGGTCTCGGCCACCAGATCGACGGCCCGGTCGACAGTCGCGGCGACGTCGGGTGTGAGGCCCATGCCGGGCTCCTCGACGTTCGCCGGCTCGCAGGCGATGACCATCACCTTGCCGGGCCAGCCGCCGACGGCGCGCACGAACCGCAGCACCGTCTCGGGGTCCATGCCGTGGGGGTCGACCATCGCGCCGTCCTCGATGCCGGCGGCGATGTCCTCCTCCTTCGCCTCCATCACGTAGAGCGTGCCCGGCGCGCCGCCCTGGCGGCTGACGTCGACCAGCACCAGCGCGTCGTACCCGCGCATCACCTCGTACGCCAGGTCGAGGCCGCCGGTGCCGAAGTCGCCGAGCGTCACGCCGGCGGGCATCTCGCGCAGGCGCAGGCGCCGCACGACCTCGCCGCCGAAGCCGTCGTCCTGCAGGAACGCGTTGCCGATCCCGGCGACCAGGATCTGCTTGGTCAGCTCCGTCATGGCTGCATCGCCTCCACCTCGCCCGCGAAGAAGAACAGGAACCGGCCGGTGTCGCGCATCAGGTCCTGGCCGGGGTCGTCGTCCACGGTGACGCCGAAGTACAGGCGGTCGTCGTAGTCGTAGTAGATGCGCTCGATCGTGGCGACGCGGCCGTCGAGCATGCGGTCGTACGGGTCGTCGCGGAGCTTCAGGTGCAACCGGACCTTGTCGTCGCGCCGGAACGTGACGCCGTCGAGGACGACCTGCTCCTCGCCGGGGATCTCCTCGCGGAGATGGGCGTTCGGGTCGATCATCACGGCCTCTCTTCGATCGTGGGATCGGTCAGCACGAGCCGCCCGTGCAGGGCGAGGATGTCGGAGGGCGTCGCCGCGGCGGCGCGCTCGATCATGGCCCGCACCGCCGGGTCCTGGCGGGTGATCTCGTCCCGCTCGCCGTCGCTGAGCGCGAGGACGTGCAGCAGCAGTGCCTCCTCGATCTCGGTGCCGTCGAACAGGTCGCCGTGGCTCTCGGGCGCCAGTTGCGGATGGTCGGGCAGCACGATCGCGGCGCCGAGCAGCACATCGTCGGCCGCGGTGGCCAGGACCGGAAAGGTGTTCACGTTGTGGCACGCCTCGACTGCGGCACCGACGACCCCGGTGCGCTCGAGCGGCGAGGCGAACCGGCCGGCCGACAGCCGCAGCACCGGGTGGGTGGAGAGCAGGCTGGACTGCAGCGCCTCGGCCCGGCCCGCGGGCGCGGCGCCGAGCGTCGTGGTGTTGTGCACGCAGAGCGTGACGCGGTGCAGGCGGTCGCCGAGCGGCTCGACGTTGAGGCGCACGCGGCCCGAGATGGCGCCGAGGTCGAACGGCTCCACCACGTCGACGGCCGTCGCCTCGCCCACCGGCAGCGGGCCGATCGCGAGCCGCCGCTCGGTGGCCGAGTGCGCGTGGCCGTCGGTGACCGGCTCGAGGAAGCGCACCTCGGCCGCGACCGTGCAGCCGGCGACGGCCGTCGCCACGCCGGCGATCTTGAGCCGGTCGGAGGCGCTGCCGACGGTCGCCGCATAGGCGGGCGGGTAGACGATGCCGAACGGCGTCGGCGTGGCGTTCTTGGCGGTGCCGGGCGTGTACGGGTAGAGCGCGTAGCCCTCGTACAACAGGGTGTCGAGCAGCTCGGAGAGACGGTCGGGCATCACACCTCCCCGTACTCGTCGAGCAGCTCGGAGATACACGCGTCGAGCGATGGCGAGCCGCGCTCCAGCTGTCGGCGGCGCAGGCGCGCGACGGTGTCGGCGTGCAGCCGCGCCCAGGCGCCGTTTGGGTAGAACCGCTCCATCATGCCGCGCCAGGTCTCGACCGGCAGCTTCCACTGGGCCGAGCACGACCAGGGCACGAGCACGACCTGCATCTGGCCGTCGTCGCCGCGGTGCAGGATCGACCCGCTGAAGTGGAAGCTGAGCGGCACCGCGCCGCCGGGCAGGCTGTAGAAGTACTTCGCCGCCGCGAGCTCCAGGTCGTACGAGCACGGCACGAGCAGCGAGAACGCCGTGCTGCCGCTGAAGCTCGGCACCAGCGTCGTCGCGTGCGCCCACAGGAAGCTGTGCGTGGTGGCGGCCCAGCGCTCCGGGTCGCCGAACAGGTCGGCCAGGCGCTCGCGCGTCCCGGCGTCGTACTCGCGCCGGGCCGGATCGACGTTGATCTGCGCGGTGAGCGCGATCGTGAACACGTCGCGGCCCGAGGTCTCGGCCACCTCGAGGTGGAACCGCAGCGCCGGCACCGCCGTGTCCTCTGCCGCGGTGACGCCGACGACGCTGAACTCGGGCGCGATCTGCCCGAGCACGGGCGGCCCGGGCTCCACGGCGGTCACGCTCCGGCCCTCGGCCGCAGCTTCGCGAAGAACGCCCCGACGGCATCCTCGACCGCGTTGCCGCCGGAGATGCCCACCCACGTCGCCTTGATCGTGCCGACCAGCTCGTAGCAGCGGTCGATCGGCACGATGGCGTGCTCGGGCGGCGTCGACAGGCGGTTCACGACCAGCGCCTCGATGTCCGACTCCAGGCTCGCGAGCTCCGGGTTGCGGGTGACCAGCTGCTCCCAGGCCTCGAGGTAGAGCTCGCACTCGGTGGCCCCGGCCGGGCTCGGGTACAACGCGACGACACGGCCGGCAGCGCCGCTGCGGAAGAAGAACGCGAGGCCGATCGGGATCTGGAACTTCGCCCACAGGACGTCGTCGAGCGCGAAGCCGGCCAGGTAGGTCGAGCGCGTGCCGGTCGGACGCAGGCCCGGCTCGTGCGCGCGCAGCGCGCGGCACGGCTCGCAGACGCAGAGGATGCGGCGCTCCTCGGTCTGCAGCAGGTGGCGGTGGTCGCCGGGCAGCGTCGTGCCGCAGAGGTCGCAGTGCTCGGTCTCGGCCGCCGCCGCGGCGGCCATTGCCCGGGCGTTTGCCATCCGCCGCAGTCGGGCGATGGTGTCGGCGCTGGCCGTGCCGGTCGGGGCGGGACGGGTCATGTCGCGACTGCCACCTCCACCGTCTGTTCGTTCCGCCGCAGCAGCGGCACCGGCTCGAGCGGCGCGCCGGCGCCGTCCAGGGCCCGGCCGGCGGCCGGCAGGTCGTAGGCGCGACCGCAGCCGGCACAGGTGAGAACGTCGCCTTGCAGCGAGCCGTCGGCCAGCGCCGCAAGGCACCCGGGGCAGGAGTCGCGGTAGGCGAGCAGCGTCCCGTCCAGGTTGGCCACCAGCAGCCGCGCACCGCGCACGACGACGCCCTGCGCCGTGCCGGGCGCAACGTCGGCGGCCCGGTCGAGCGGCAGCCAGGCGGGAACGGCAGCCGGGGGGCGACCGCCGTTCCCACCGGCCGCCGCTCCGTCGATGACGAGCGGCAGCGTTCGGCCGAGGTGCGGGGCGCTCGGCCGGGGTGGTGGCGCTGCAATGCCCTCGACCTCGAGGCCGAGCAGGTCGGGCGCGGCCTCCTCGATGGCCTGCTTGATGGCCAGCTCGAGCGTCGCGGCCGACGCCGGACAGGTCTTGCAGTGGCCCTGCAGGCTGATCCGGGCGACGCCGTCGACGACGCCGAGCAGCTCGACGTTGCCGCCGTGCGACTCGAGGTAGGGCCGCACGCTGGCGAGCGCCTCCTCCAGCCGAGTCGGCAGGTCGACCGGGTACAGGTCGTGGATCAGCAGCAGGCTGGCGACGACCCCGTCGTCGACCAGCTCGCCGCGGATGCGAACACCGTCCTGGCCCGCTCGATCGATCGCGTCGAAGATGCGGGTCAGGCCCTCGCCGTACAGCTCCATCATCGAGCCGACCAGGTCCTCGGCGACCTGCCGGGCGTGCCCGTCGGGCAGGTCGGAGAGCGCCTCCGTCAGGAGCTGGACGCGCTCGAGGACCTCCTGCTCAGGGCCCTGCACCTCGCCGTTTCCGGCCATCGCGGAGTCGATCACGACAACCCGGTCGGCCGGTGGACGACCTTCTTGACCTTCCCGGCGCCGGTATACATGTGCACGCCGCACGGCAGGCACGGGTCGAACGACCGCACGGCCCGCATGATGTCGATGCCCTTGAAGTTCTCGGGCCCGTTCTCCTCGAAGATCGGCGTGTTCTGCACGGCGTCCTCGTAGGGGCCCGGCGTGCCGTAGACATCGCGTGGATTGGCGTTCCACGGGGTCGGCGGGTACGGCTGGTAGTTCGCGATCTTGCCGTCGCGGATCACCATGTGATGCGACAGCACGCCGCGGGCAGCCTCGTGGAAGCCGACGCTGACGGCCTCTTCGGGCACCGTGAAGTCGCGCCAGCTCTTCGTGCGCCCGGCACGGATCTCGGCCAGGGCCTTCTCGAGGCAGTGCAGGCCGACCAGCGCGGAGTACGCCTGGTGGTAGGTGCGGGCGCGGTCGCGCTCGATCGCATTCGACTTCTCCGGCACCTTCCACTCGAGCTCCATCTCGGGCATGCCGGCGGTCTTCGGCAGCACCATCTGGATGCTGTGGCCGGTGGCCTTGAGGTAGCCGATGTCCACGAGCCCCGCCTTGGCGGTGACCCACTGGCGGGCGAACGGGCCGCCGCCGGTGTCGCAGGCGACGTAGGTGTCGTTGCGCTGGTCGTACATGCGCGGCGATACGACCCAGCTGTACTTGTCGGCCCAGTCGCGCTTCTGCGGCTTGGGCAGCGTCACCTTGTTCCACGGGTGGCGCTTGTCGACCGGATTGCCGAGCGGGTCGTGGGTGACGAACGTCTCCTCGCTCGTCCAGTCGTCGAAGTACGAGCTGCCGAGCAGGATGCGCATCGCCAGGTTGATCTCGACCAGGTCGGTGGTGATCAGCTCGCCCTTGAACACGAGGCCGGGAGTGATGTAGCGGTGTTTCCCCCACTCGCCCATGTTCTTGTAGCTGTAGTCGACGTAGTCGGGGTCGTCGAAGCAGCCCCAGCACACCAGGTCGGTGTCGCGGTAGCCGACCATGTCGTACCCGGGCAGCTCCTGCAGGAAGAAGTCGTACAGGTCGTCGTGCATCGGCACGGTGCGCTTGCAGTACTCCATGTATCGCATCAGGCGCACGTAGTAGTCGGTGCAGGTCTGATGCGTGATGTCGGCCGAGACGCCCCCCGGCATGATCGTCGACGGGTGCGTGTGGCGCCCGCCGAACAGGCAGTACATCTCGCGGGTGTACCGCGCCACCTGCAGGGTTTCGAGGTAGAAGCTGCCGGTGAACGGGTTCAGCGCCCGCATGATGTCGGCGATCGTCTTGTAGCCGTGGATGTCACCGTGCGGTGAGGGCGTCGACTCGGCCGTCTTCAGCAGCGACGGGTTCGTCTCCTTCACCATCTGCTCGCAGAAGTCGACGTTCGCCATGCAGTCGTTGAAGATCGCGTGGTCGAACATGAAGTCGGCCGTCTCGGCCAGGTTGTACGCGTAGTCGCCGAGTTTCGGCGGCTTCACGCCGTAGGCCATGTTCTGGTTCAGGCACGAGCAGGTGCAGTGGTTGTCACCGCAGATGCCGCAGATGCGGCTGGTGATGAAGTGCGCGTCCCGCGGGTCGATGCCCTTCATGAAGATGTCGAACCCGCGGAACACCATCGACGTGCTGTAGCACTTCAGCACCGCGTGGTTCGTGAAGTCGATCTCGGTGTGGATGCCCAGGCTGCCGACGATCCGCGTGATCGGATCCCATGACATCTCCTTGACGACGACCTTCTGCTCGGTCCCCGGGGTCTCAACCTGCGTCATGTTCGCTGCTCCCTGCGTCTCGAATGACGGTGCGCGCGGTGGCTACCATCGCTTCTGGTATCCGGTCGTGAGCTCCTTGCCGCGCTTGCGCCACTCGGGCTCGTGGTCGTAGATGCGCTTGATGGACTGCGCCCGCAGCGACCGCAGCACCGGCCCGTAGGTGAAGCGCGCCACGTTCGACGAGATGCGGCCCTTGGAGTCCTCGGCCATGAACGGCATGTACTTGTCGGGGAAGCCCGGCATGGTGCAGGCCATGCAGATGCCGCCCACGTTGGGGCAGCCGCCGATGCCGTTCACCCAGCCGCGCAGCGGCACGTTGCACTTCACCACCGGGCCCTTGCAGCCGAGCTTCACCAGGCACCGGTGGTCGGAGCCGTACTCGGTCGCGAAGTTGCCGCTCTCGTAGAAGGCGGCCCGGTTGCAGCTCTCGTGCGCGGTGCGCTCGAACAGCCACTTCGGCCGCAGCTGGTCGTCCAGCTCCGGCGCCGGGGCGAGGCCGCCGAGGTGCAGCACCAGGTAGAGCAGCACCTCGGTCATGTTGTCCGGCTGCGCCGGGCAGCCGGGGATGCACACCACGGGCAGGCCGGCCTTCGACTTCCACTTCCAGCCCAGGTAGTCGGGCAGACCCATCGCGCCGGTCGGGTTGTTCTTCATGGCGGGGATGCCGCCGTAGGTGGCGCAGGTGCCGATCGCGACCACCGCCGCCGCCTTGTTGGCGAGGCGGTCGACCCACTCGTTGGTGGTGATCGGCTGGTCGTTCTCCGGGTTCACGCCGAACCCCGTCCAGTGACCCTCGCCGTTGATCTCCTCGTTGCCGATCGAGCCCTCGATGATCAGCACGAACGGGTCGAGCTTGCCCTGCTCGGCGTCGTACCACGCCTGGATGTACTCCTGGCCGTTCTCGTACGCGATCACCTGGTTGTGGATGACGACCCGCGGCATGCCGGGAATGACGCCCTGGATGATGTCCTCGAGGCTGGGGTTCGTGGCCGACGTCATCGCCACGGAGTCGCCCTCGCACGACAGGCCGGTCGTCATCCACAGGACGTGCGCGGTCACCTGCTCCGTCGCGTGCTGGTTGGGTACGAACTCGGTTGCCATGCGCTCCCTTCCCTTCACTCCGGATTCCGCTAACAGATCCGCGGCAGCGGATCGCCGACGAGCTGGTCCATCACGCGCTTGCCGCCGAACGCCGTCTCGACGAGCACCATCCCGGGCGGATCGGTCTTCACCTCGCCGATCAGCGCCGCCCCCTCGCTGCCGGGCACGGCGCGCAGCGCCAGCAGCGCCGCCTGCGCCCGCTCGGCCGCCACGAAGGCGACGAGCTTGCCCTCGTTGGCGATGTACATGGGGTCGAGCCCGAGGATCTCGGCCGCTCCCGCCACCGCCGGCGTCACCGGCACGTCCCCCTCGCGCACCACGATCGCCACGCCCGAGGCGCGCGCGAGCTCGTTCAGCACCGACGCCACGCCGCCGCGGGTGGCGTCGCGCATGCAGTGCAGGCCGTCTCCGGCCGCACCCAGCAGCGCGTCGGCCGCGGGCCACAGCGAGCGCGTGTCCGACTCCACCGAGGCGTCGAGGTCGAACTCGCCGCGCGCCAGCATGATCGCCGTGCCGTGGTCGCCGATCGTGCCGGAGACGATGATCTGGTCGCCCGGCACCAGCGCCGCGGGGGACAGCGACGCGCGATCGTCGATCAGCCCGATACCGGCCGTCGTCAGGTACATCGAGTCGCAGTAGCCGCGCTCGACCACCTTGGTGTCGCCGGCGACGATCTGCACGCCGGCGGCTGCGGCGGCGGTGGCGATCGCCGCGACCTCGGCCCGCAGATCGGCGGCGGAGAGGCCCTCCTCGAGCACCATCGCGAGCGTGATCGCGAGCGGTCGGGCTCCGGCCATCGCCAGGTCGTTGACGGTACCGTTGACGGCCAGCTCGCCGATCGATCCGCCCGGGAACCGGATCGGCTTCACGACGAAGCTGTCGGTGGTGAACGCGAGGCAGGCGCCACCGGCGGCGACCAGCCCGGCGTCGCCCAGCACCGCGAGCGACTCCGACGCGAAGGCCGGCACGAGCAGCCCCTCGATCAGCGTCTGCGTCGCCTTGCCGCCGGCGCCGTGCGCCATGGTGATGCGCTCGTCGCGGAACTTCGGCCGCCGGCCGCGGGCCGTCTCGATGCGGGTCAGGACGCGTTGCTCGCGCTCGTCCAGCGTCAGGTCGCCCATCAGACCACTGCCCGGTCGCGGGCGAAGCGCCCGTAGTTGTAGTACGCCGCGCAGGCCCCCTCCGGCGAGACCATGCACGTGCCGATGGCGTGATCCGGCGTGCAGGCGGTGCCGAACACCTTGCACTCCCACGGCTTGATGACGCCTTTCAGCACCTCGCCGCACTGGCAGGCCTTGGGATCGGCGACGCGGACGCCGGGCACCGAGAAGCGCACCTCGGCGTCCAGGTCGCGGTAGGCGTCCGACAGGCGCAGGGCGCTCTGCGAGATGAAGCCGAGCCCGCGCCACTCGAAGTGCGGGCGCAGCGCGAACACCTCGGACATCACCTGCAGCGCGCGCAGGTTGCCCTCGTACGGGACGACGCGGGCGTACTGGTTCTCGACCTCGCAGCGTCCGTCGGCGATCTGGCGCAGCAGCATCAGCACCGACTGCAGCAGGTCGACGGGTTCGAAGCCGGAGACGACGACCGGCTTCTGGTAGTCGGCCGGGATGAACTCCAGCGGCCGACAGCCGACGACCGTCGAGACGTGCCCCGGGCCGATGAAGCCGTCCAGCCGCAGATCGGGCGACTCGAGCAGTGCGCGCAGCGGCGGCACGATCGTGACGTGGTTGCACATGACCGAGAAGTTGGCGAGCTGCTCCGCCCGGGCGCGCTTCAGGGTGAGCGCGGTCGACGGCGCCGTCGTCTCGAAGCCGATCGCGAAGAACACGACTTCGCGATCGGGGTTCTCCCGCGCGATCCGTAGCGCGTCGAGCGGCGAGTAGACGACGCGGATATCGGCGCCGGCGGCCTTCGCGTCGAGCATCGTGCCGTGCGCGCCGGGCACGCGCAGCATGTCGCCGAAGCACGTGAAGATGACGTCCGGCTCGTTCGCGATCGCGATGCCGTCGTCGACGCGGCCCATCGGGATCACGCACACCGGGCACCCCGGCCCGTGCACGAGCTCGACGTT
>JBKJIG010000117.1:0-53591 GCA_046598415.1 Gaiellales bacterium | reverse complement strand
TGCTCGGTGAGCACGGCGACGACGCGAAGCCGCTGGCGGGCGGGCAGAGCCTCGTGCCGCTGATGAACCTGCGGCTCGCCGCGCCGGCGGTGCTGGTCGACCTCAACCGCATCGCCGAGCTGGCCTACGTCACCGACGACGGCGGCACGCTGGCGATCGGCGCGATGACGCGGCACCGCACGCTCGCGAGCGACGAGACGGTGCGCGCGTTCAACCCGCTCCTCGCCCACGCCGCCACGAAGATCGGCTACCCGGCGATCCGCGTCCGCGGCACGATCGGCGGGAGCCTGTCGCACGCCGATCCGGTATCGGAGCTGCCCTGCGTGGCGGTCGCGCTGGGCGCAGAGCTGGTCGTCGCCGGGCCGTCCGGGCGTCGCAGCCTGACGGCGAACGAGTTCTTCCAGGGCTACTTCACGACCGCGCTGCAGCCGGGTGAGCTGCTGGTCGAGGCGCGCTTCCCGCGCCTCGGCGCGGGCAGCGGTTGGGGCTTCGAGGAGCTGGAGCGAAAGGCCGGCGACTACGCCGTGGTTGCCGTCGCAGCCGCCGTCACGGTGCGCGGCGGAACGATCGAGTCGGCGCGCATCGGCCTCGCCGGCGCGGCCGACCGACCGGTTCGGGCGGCTGCCGCGGAGGCGGCGCTGCAGGGTCAGCCGGCCACCGCCGAGTCGGTGGCGGCAGCGGCCGCTGCGATCTCGGCGCAGGTCACCGCCGCGTCGTTTGCGAGCCACGTCGCCGGCGTGCTCGGCCGGCGCGCCCTCACCAGCGCCCTCGAGCGGGCGGGGAGCAGCACATGACGCAACGCGCGATCACGCTTCAGATCAATGGCACCGAGCGCTCGGGCGAGGCCGAGCCGCGCAAGCTGCTCTCCGACTTCATCCGCGAGGACCTCGGGCTGACGGGCACCCACGTCGGCTGCGAGCAGGGCGTCTGCGGCGCCTGCACGGTGCTGCTCGACGGCGAGCCGGTGCGCTCGTGCCTGCTGTTCGCGGTGCAGGCGGACGGTGCGCGCATCGAGACGATCGAGTCGCTCGGGGCCGACGCCGAGACGCTGCACCCGGTGCAGATCGCGTTCTGGGAGAAGCACGGCCTGCAGTGCGGCTTCTGCACGCCGGGCATGGTGCTGACCGCGAAGGCGCTGCTGGAGCGCAACCCGTCGCCGACCGCCGACGAGGTGCGCGTTGCCCTGGAGGGCAACATCTGCCGCTGCACGGGCTACGTGTTCATCGTCGACTCGGTGCTGCACGCGGCCGAGCTGATGGCGGAGGCCGTCGATGTCTGACGTCGTCGACCCGATCCAGCCGAAGTTCTTCGGGGCGCGCGTGAAACGCATCGAGGACCCGCGCTTCCTGACCGGCCGAGGCCGCTACGTCGACGACATCGTGCGGCCGAACATGCTGCACGTCGCGTTCGTGCGCAGCAGCTTCGCGCACGCGGACATCGATGCGATCGACACCGCGGCAGCGCTCGCGCTGGAAGGCGTCCACGCGGTGGTGACCGGCGCGGACATCGTCCACCTGGCGCGGCCGATCACGTGCAACTCGTCGTATCCGTCATGGCAGCCCACGGCGCACGCGGCGCTGTCCGCGAACCGCGTGCGGTTCGTGGGCGAGACGATCGCAGCCGTGGTCGCCGACGACCGGTACATCGCCGAGGACGCCGTCGACCTGGTCGCCGTCGAGTACTCGCCGCTCGAGGTGCTGCACTCGGTCGGAGCCGCGATCCGCCCCGGTGCGATCCGGCTGCACGACGGCTGGGAGGACAACTTCTTCGTCAAGCGCCACCTCAAGGTCGGCGAGCCCGACCGGGTGTTCGACGAAGCGCACGCGGTGCTCGACCTCGACCTGATCACGCACCGCAGCTCGGGCATCCCGCTCGAGAATTGCGGCTGCATCGCGGAGTACGACGCGACCGACGACCAGCTGACGATCTGGACGTCGACGCAGATCCCGCACCTCGTGCGCACGGGTCTCGCCGACGCGCTGCAGATGCCCGAGAACCGGATCCGCGTCGTCGCACCCGACGTGGGCGGCGGGTTCGGCATCAAGGGCCATCTCTTCCCCGAGGAGATCGCCTGCTGCGTGCTGGCGAAGCTGACGCGGCGGCCGGTGAAGTGGATCGAGGACCGGCGCGAGCACCTGCTGGCGTCCATCCACGCGCGCGAGCACGACCACCACCTGGAGGTGGCGTACGAGCCCGACGGCACGGTCACCGGACTGCGCGCGCGCATCTACGTCGACTGCGGCGCGTACTCCGTCTACCCGTGGACATCGACGATGGACACCGGCATGGCGCTCGGCATCCTGCCCGGGCCGTACCGGATCCGGCACTACGAGTGCGAGGCGTACAGCGTCACCACCAACAAGTGCCCGCTCGGCCCGTACCGCGGCGTCTCGCGGCCGCAGGCGTGCTTCTCGATCGAGCGGGCCATGGACGCGGTCGCGACGGCGCTCGGCATGGACCCGCTCGAGGTGCGGCGGCGCAACGTGATCCAGCCGCACGAGTACCCCTACGAGTCGATCACCGGGCTGCTCTACGACAGCGGCTCGACCGCCGAGGCGCTCGAGAAGATCCTCGAGGTAGCCGACCACGAGGGCCTGCGGCGCCGTCAGACGGAGGCCCGCGCCGAGGGACGCCTGCTCGGCATCGGCTTCGCGCACTACACCGAGCAGACGGCGCACACGACGACCGAGTTCCTGAAGCGGGGCGTGCCGATCATCTTCGGCTACGACTCGGCGACGCTGCGCATGGATCCGTCCGGTCAGGTGCTGGTGCAGGTGTCGAGCCACAACCACGGCCAGGGGCACGAGACGACGTTCGCGCAACTGGTGGCGGACGAGCTCGGCCTGACGATGGACGACGTGCGCGTGCAGTGCGGCGACACGTCGTCGACGCCGTACGGCCACGGCACGTTCGCCAGCCGCAGCGCGGTGCTGGCCGGCGGCGCCAGCATCCGGGCGGCCCGCAAGGTGCGCGAGCTGCTGGTGCGGTTCGCGGCCGAGGAGCTGGAGGCCAACACCGGCGACCTCGAGGTGGGTGACGGGCGCATCAGCGTCGTCGGCTCGCCCGAGCGCGGCGTCGCGATCGCCGACCTCGCCCGCTGGGCCTACCACCGGCCCGAGCGCCTGCCCGAGGGCATGGAGCCGCTGCTCGAGGCGGTCGCCACCTACGACGCCGCTCCCGGCACCGGCACCTTCGCCAACGCCGCGCAGATGGCGCTCGTCGAGGTCGACGCCGAGACCGGCTCGGTGCGCATGCTGGGCTACTGGGTGGTCGAGGACTGCGGCAAGATGATCAATCCGCTGGTCGTCGACGGCCAGGTGCACGGCGGCGTCGCGCAGGGCATCGGCGGGGCGCTGCTCGAGGAGTTCGTCTACGACGAGGACGGCCAGCTGCTCAGCACCACGTTCATGGACTACCTGCTGCCCGGCGCGACCGACATCCCGCCGATGACGGTCGTGCACCTGGAGACGCCCTCCCCGTTCACGATCAAGGGCATCAAGGGGATGGGCGAGGGTGGGTCGATCGGCCCCGGGCCGGCGATCGCGTCGGCCGTCGAGGACGCGCTGCGGCCGATCGGGACGGTGTTCGTCAACGAGCTGCCGCTGACGCCCGAACGCGTGCGACGGTTCGTCGAGATCGCAGAGGCGCACGGCAACCGCGCATGACCTGGAGGCAACTGTGAAGTTCGGTGTGTGGATCCCCTCGTACTGCTACCCGGAGATGGACTACGGGCGCGTCCAGCGCGAGGTCGGTGACTTCTCGCGGAAGGCGAACGACTACGGGATCGACCTGTGGGTGATCGACCACCTGCTGCACGCCCATGGTCTGTACGGCATGACATGGCTCGAGCCCATGTCGGTGCTCACGTGGGCGGGCGCGGTCGCGCCCGACGTGAAGCTCGGCACGGGCATCCTGGTGCTGCCGCTGCGGAACCCGGTGCTGCTGGCGAAGGAGATCGCGACGCTCGACTTCCTCTCGGGCGGCCGGTTCCTGTTCGGCGTCGGCCCGGGCTGGTATCCGGCGGAGTTCTCGTCCACCGGCACGAACGTGAAGGAGCGCGGCGCGCGCACGGACGAGATCCTCGAGGCGGTGCGCCTGCTGCTGACCGAGGACGACGTCACCTACGAGGGCCGGTACTACCAGTTCCAGAACGTCACCATCGAGCCGCGTCCGCCGAAGATGCCCGAGGTGTGGGTCGCCGGCGGCGCCCGCGTGCCCGATCCGGAGTTCAGCGACGTGCCGATGCTCGCACCCACCGTCCTGCAGCGCATCCTCAAGGCCGACGCGTGGATCTCGCGGTGCTCGGGCAACCAGGAGTGGGTGAAGCGCGACTGGGAGGAGATCAAGGCCGCCCTCCGCGCGCAGGGCCGGCGGGACGACGAGATCCTCTTCTCGCACACCAACTTCACGTATCTGGTCGAGACCTCGGACCGGCAGAAGGCGCTGGAGGCGCAGAAGCCGATGTTCGACGCGGTCATGGGCACCCACCGCACCTTCGAGCACCTGCAGGAGTCCTACCTGCTGGGCTCGCTCGACGACATCATCGCGCGGCTCAAGGATCTCGAGTCGGCTGGCTGCCAGTACGTCGTGCTGGGCCCGACCAGCGACGACCTCGGGCAGCTCGACCTGATCGCGAAGCACCTGATGCCCGAGTTCAGCTGAGAGTGGAGGAGTGAGCACCATGGGAATTCCGTTCGAGCCCGACCCGTACGACATCGCGTTCGAGGAGCTGGTCCCGGCGCGCGGCCAGACGGCGTTCGTCGTCCGCGCGGGACAGGTGCTGCGCATCGTCGACGTCGCCGGCCAGCAGGTCGCCGACCTGATCTGCTTCCGTCTCGACGACTACGGCGACAAGCTGTCGGTGCACAACACGCTGTTGCTGAACCAGACGATCTACATCACGACCGGGCACACGCTGCAGTCGACCGAGTGCACGACGATGATGACCATCGTCGAGGACACCGTCGGCGTGCACGACCTGATCGCCGGCTCGTGCAGCGAGCAGACGAACGCCGTCCGCTACGGCGTGCGCGGCACGCCCAACTGCCGGCGCAACTTCGAGCTGGCCCTGGCGCCATACGACATCCCGCTGCGCGAGATCCCGTACTCGTTCAACATCTTCATGAACGTGCCGGTGACGGATCAGAAGACGCAGATCATCGAGCCGGTGTCGGGCGCCGGCGACCTGATCGACCTGCGCGCGGAGGTCGACCTGCTGGTCGCGATCTCGAACTGCCCGCAGCAGCGCAACCCCTGCAACGCGTTCGTGCCGACGGAGCTGCAGACGCTGGTCTACGAGCCGAGCCGGGCCCCGCGTCCGGCGGAAGTCCGCCCGGCCGAGGCCACGGCGAAGCGCTAGGCGACTTCCGCGCGCATCGGTGCGCCTTCCATACGTGGGGTCAGACCCCATTTCGGGCCGTTCTGGGGTCTGACCCCAGAACGTTTTCGCGCGGATGGCGCACGGATCGCGCGACGTGTTGTCCGGGGTTGCGAAGATGGCGCGGTTCGTGCGATCGGGGGCACGCCGAACGCGCTACCGATTACTGCACGGCTCGGCGCCTGCCTGCTCCGGGCCGCGGACGCGCACGAGCAGCACGGTCTGCATCGTCATGACGACCTCGTCGCGCTGGTTCAGCACCGCCAGCCGGCTGGAGACCAGGCCGCGATCCGGGTTCGAGCGCGAGCGGCGGCCGCTCACGACCTCGAAGCGCACCGACAGCGTGTCGCCCGGCCGCACCGCCTTCACCCAGCGCAGCTCGTCGCATCCTGGCGAGCCGAGGCTCGACGCCGGCGAGATGACGTGGTCGACGAGGATGCGCATCGTCTCGGCCACCGTCTGCCAGCCCGACGCGATCAGGCCGCCGTAGATCGAGTCCTGTGCCGCCGCCGGATCGATGTGGAACGGTTGCGGGTCGTACTGCCTCGCGAACGCGATGATGGACGCCTCGTCGAGCGTCACCGAACCGTAGGTATAGACCGCACCAGCGACGTAGTCCTCGAAGTACCGGTCGTCATGCGGCGCGCCGAAGTCGGCGTCGGTGAGCGGTCCCGTCACTGGTAGGAGGCGAGATCCGCGTCGGCCTGTCGCCCGTCGCGATGCCGCTCGACCAGGTCGAGCCAGCCGCTGATGAGGATGCGGGCGTTGTCCTGCATCTCCTCGGCGTTCGCGCGGAAGTCGGTCATCACGCGGTCGAGCCCGCCCGGGCCGAGCGCCAGGTCGGCAGCGTGCTCGTAGGCCGGGACCGTCTTCCACTCGGTGCCGAGCTTCTCGTCCACCTCGAGATGGAATTGCACGCCGTAGGCGACGTCGCCCCAGCGGAACGCCTGGTTCTCGTACGCCGGCGACGTCAGTAGGCGCACGGCGCCGTCCGGCAGGTCGAACGTGTCGCTGTGCCACTGCAGCGCCGGCAGCGTGTCGGGCAGGTGCGCGAACAGCGGGTCGGTGCGTCCGTCGGCCGTCAGGTGCACGTCGTGCACGCCCACCTCGGGCACCGGCCCGGGATACACGTGGGCGCCGAGCGCGCTGGCCAGTAGCTGCACACCCAGGCACGCGCCGAAGAAGGGCACGCCGGCGACGACGGCGTCGTGGATCAGCGTCTTCTCGTCGCTCAGCCAGGGGTGGTCGTTCTCGTCGTAGGCGCCCATCGGGCCGCCCATGACGACGATGCCGTCGAACAGGTCCCAGCCCGGCATCGTCTCGCCCTCGTCCAGCTCGACGCGGACGATCTCGCACCCGCGCTCGACCATGACGTCCTCGTAGACGGCCGGCGGTTCGCACGCGATGTGCTGCAGGACCAGGATGCGCATCGAAAGCTCCTCGGTGGTGGTGTCAGACGGAGAGCGACGCGCGGGCCAGCACGCCTCCGTCGACGACGAGCTCCGAGCCCGTCATGTAGGTGGTTTCGTCGGAGAGCAGCCAGAGGGCGGCCTGGGCCTGCTCGATCGGGATCGCGACGCGGCCCATCGGCACGTCGCCGTCGACGATCTCGCGCATCGACGGCAGGTCCTCCGGCGCGACCGGCGCCCACATCAGCGGCGTCTCCGTGGCGCCCGGAGCGAGGGCGTTGACGCGGATGCCGCGGTCGGCGTACTCGACGGCGAGGCTGCGCACCAGCGACGCCACGCCGCCCTTCGACGCGCAGTAGGCGGCGGTGCCGCCGGGCGTTGCAACGCTGGCGAGCACGGAGGAGATGCAGACGATCGCCCCCGGCTGGCCGGCGGCGAGCAGGTGGCCGATCACCGCGCGAGCGGTCAGGAACGTGCCGCGCAGGTTGGTGCCGATGACCCGGTCCCACACCTCGACGTCGAGCTCGTGGCTCGGGCCGCCGCGGTCGATGCCGGCGCAGCAGACCGCGCCGCGCGGCACGCCGACCTCGGCCACGCCGCGGTCGATGGCCGCCGCGAGCGCCGGCGCGTCGGTGACGTCGACCGAGATGTCAACCGCCTTGACGCCCTGCGCGCGTGCGTCGTCGGCGGTCGCGCGCACACCGTCGGCGTTGAAGTCGAGCAGGATCAGCGAGTGGCCGCGGCGTGCCGCCAGGCCGGCGGTGGCGGCGCCGATGCCGGAGCCGGCGCCGGTGATCAGGTACGTGGTCGCGCTGGGCATGCGGGCCTCTCGTCGCGGGCGAGGTCGTGCCGGCAAGCATAGCCCGGTGTCAGGGTGCGACGGGTGCGGGCAGGGCTGCTCCCGCGTACCGGCGACCGGCCATCTCGTCGACCGCCATGATCACCGGGCCGTGCACGATCAGCCCGGCCGGCGCGCGCTCCTTCAGCACGTCGGGCAGGAACTCATAGGCCAGCCACTCGCGGCCCGGCGCGACGGTGGCGCGGGCCCGGATGTGGATCAGGTCGCCGTCGAGCGCGTTCGTGCTCTCGATCCACGGCTGGCGGATGAACTGCGTCGGCCCGGCGGGCATGACGCGCGAGATGTCGGTCAGCACGCGCTGCCCCTCGACCTCGTCGCGGACGAAGATCTCGATGCTCACCTCGCGCGTGCCGCGCGGCAGCACGCGGGCGCCGTAGACGTTGCCGTTGTGCACGCGGATCACCTCGCCGGTGACGGAGCGCAGCCGCGTCGAGCGCAGCGAGATCTCCTCGACCACGCCGGCCATGCCCCATGGCTCGATGATGACCGAGTCGCCGACCGCGAACCACCCCTCGAACTGCATGAAGAGGCCGGTCAGCAGGTCGATCAGGAACCGCTGCAGCGCGAAGCCGACGAGCAGGACGAACAGCGACGCGCCGGCGACCGCACTGGTGCCGCCGAACCCCGAGATCTTCGCGACGGCGAACAGGATCGCCAGCCCGTAGGCGGCGTAGCGGACGCTCGTCTGCACCAGTGACACGATCGTGGCGCGTCGCTTGAGCCCCATGATGATGCCGCTGGTGGCGTTCTCGGGGTCGAAGTGACGCGCCTGGAAGCGCCCGACGAGAAACTCCGCCACGCGATATGAGGTGCGTGAGATGAACCACGCCACCAGAAACGCGGCGGCGATCAGCACGGTGGAGGCCCACGGGTCGGGGATGGCGTTGAGGTCGATGTCACCCATCGGTACAGCCGATAGTACGACGGCGCCGCACTGGAGTCGCCGCTCGGCTTCCTCGGACGGAACGCCGTCAGGTGTCGAACACGATCACCGACCGGGTGGCGCGGCCGGTGGCGAGCTCCGCGAACGCCTCGTTGACCTCGCCCAGCGTGATCCGCCGGGCGATCAGCGGGTCGAGGTTCAGCCGCCCAGCCGCATACCAGCCGAGCAGCCGCGGAAAGTCGAGCGGCGGCCGGGCCGAGCCGTAGTTCGACCCGGTCAGCGTCTTCTCGCGGTCCGACATCTCGTACGGATCGATGCTGATCCGCACGCCGTCCGGCACCTGGCCGACGATCGTCATCGTGCCGCCGGCGTCGAGCGACTGGTAGGCCGCCTCGATGGTCTCGCCCCGGCCGATCGCTTCGAACGCGTAGCGCACGCCGCGCCCGGCCGTCAGCTTGCGCACCTCTTCCGGAATGTTCGCGCCCGTCGCGTTGATGGTGTGCGTGGCGCCCAGCCGGCGTGCGATCTCGAGCTTCTCGTCGATCACGTCGACGGCGATGATCTGAGCGGCCGAGACCAGCACCGCGCCGAGGATCGCCGAGAGGCCGACGCCGCCGCAGCCGACCACCAGCACGGTCGACCCCGGCTCGACCGCTGCCGTGTTGAGGACGGAGCACACGCCGGTCGTGACCGCGCAACCCACCAGCGCCGCGACGTCGAGCGGCAGCTCGCGGTCGATGCGGATGGCGCCGGTCTCGGGCACGACGGCCTGCTCGCCGAAGGTGCCGAGCCCGCCCATCGACGCGACCGGCTCGTCGCCGCGCCAGAGTCGCGGCTGACCGTCGCCGAGAAGGTTGTTGGTGCGAGCAGCCAGCTCGCACAGCACGTAGCGACCGCGCAGGCACTGCGGACAGGTGCCGCAGTAGGGCGTCCACGACAGCACCACGTGGTCGCCGACCTCGAGCGTCGTGACGCCCGGGCCGACCTCCTCGACGATGCCGGAGCCCTCGTGGCCGAGCACCTGCGGATACCGCCGCGCCCATTCGCCCTTCACGATGTGGAGATCGCTGTGGCAGACCCCCGCGGCGGCCATGCGCACGCGCACCTGGCCGGTGCCCGGGTCGGCGAGGCGCAGCTGCTCGAGCTGCAGCCGGTCGCCGCCGTTCCACACCGCCGCCGTGATCTCCTGCATCCCACTCCCCCGGGTCGAGTGCCCGGGAGCATACGGTCAGACGGAATGCCGTCGCGATCGATGTGGGTCAGCGCCCGGCCGTGATCAGCAGGTAGTCGCAGCCGATCTTCGCCGTGTTGTCGCCCGACGTGTTGAACCGGTGGATCAGGTCGGCGAAGGCTGTCAGGAACGGCTCCCACGTCCCCTGCGGCTCGAGCATCGCGCGCAGGGCGACGAAGGGGCCGAAGTGGTCGCTGTAGTGCTGCGCGGCCTCCGCCTCGGACGCGAACGCGAACTCGACCCGCCGGCGTGAGACCTTCGGTGTCCCGCCGGCCGTCGCGAACATCTCCCGCACGTGGCCCGGGACGCCCCACAGCTGCGGTGCCTGCGCGCCCGGCGGTGGCGCCGGCAACAACGACCCGGTCAGCTTCAACAGCTCGCCCGCGAAGCCGTCGTCGGCCCAGGTCGTCATGCCGATCCGCCCACCCGGCCGGCAGACGCGCACCAGTTCCTGCGCCGCCTTCGCGTGGTCGGGCGCGAACATGGCGCCGAAGGTCGACGTGACACGGTCGAAGCTCCCCTCGGCGAACGGCAGGTCCTGGGCGTCGCCCTCGACCCACTCCACCTCGACGCCCGCCTTGGCGGCGCGGCGCCGGGCGTGCTCGAACAGCTCGGGCGTGATGTCGCAGCCGACCACCTTCGCGCCGCGGAGCGCCGCCGGAATGGCGATCGTCCCACCGCTGCCGGTGCCGACATCGAGCAGGTCGACGCCGGGATCGACCCCGATCGAGTCGAGGACCACCGGGCCGACCGGCGCGACCAGCTGCGAGACCGCGTCCCAGTCGCCACCGGCCCACGTGCGTCGTGCGCGCCGGCGGAAGTCGTCTGCTCCGGCCACGTGGTGACGCTATCACTCCGCGCGTCGCCGTCAGACCGGTAGGCGGATTCCGAGGTCGGTGCCGGCCGCTGCCTGCAGCGCGGCGTTGGCGAACGCCGCGTCCAGCGCGCCGACGCCGAGGTTGCAGCACACCACCCGCGAGGCGGTGTTGGGCGTGTCGAGCGCCGCGCCGGCGGTGCGTTCCGGCACGCCCCAGCCGCCGAACTGGCCCTGTCCCTGGTAGTAGCGGTACTGGCCGATGTCGTCGGCGAGGAACAGGTCGGCGTCCTCCGACACGTCGGGCAGGAAGCTCGCGTTGAAGTCGGCGGGCAGCGCCAGGAACCGGTCGCCGAGCCAGGAGCGCTGCAGCGTCGGCGTCGGCGGCTGCACGATCGGCGCCAGCGTGACGATGACGTCGGCGCCGACCACGGCCTCCTGCACGCTCCGGTGCCCGGTGACGGGCACGGGCATCGCGGCGACCCGCTCGGGGTCGGGGTCGTACACGCTCAGCTCGACGTCCGGATAGAGCGTCGCGATCATGTCGGCGTGGTAGCGGCCCTGCTCGCCGCAGCCGATGATCGCCGCGCGCGTCCAGCCGGCGGGCGCCCAGTGGCGGATGCACGCGCCGCTGGCCGCCGCGGTCCGCGCGGCCGTGATCTCGGCGGCGTCCATGATCGCGGTCGGCATGCCCGTGGCGGCGTCGTTGACGATCATCAGGCCGTTGATGTACGGCAATCCGAGCGCCTTGTTGCTCGGGTAGCCGGACACCCACTTGATCGCCGACACGTCGGTGTCCTCGATGTAGGCCGGCATCGCGTGGATGAAGGCGTCCTGGCGCGGGTGGATGCCGGGCTTCGGCGGCAGCTCGACGCGGCCGGCGGCCATCGACCGGTAGGTGGCGGCGACCAGGTCGATCTGGGTCTCCCAGGGCGGGAGCAGGCGGCGCACCTCGCCGCGGGTGAGATACAGGATCGGTTCCAAGGCCCGCCCATTCTCTCACGGGGCTCGTTGCTCGCGTTCACACCACACTTCTGCCCGCCGGGTTCACCGGCCGCGGCTGTCGGTGACAAGGTCGTCGTGACCGTGAACCGCGGCGGGGAGCATCAGGGGTTCACGGTCACGCGTGCCGCGCGAGCGGCGTCAGGAGTCGATCCGTCAGGCTGCGATGAGGATGTGGGGGATGCAGGTCGGATCGACGTAGAGGTATGGGTGGCGAAAGGCATCGAGCGCACGATGTGCCGGAACCGGCGCGGTGCGGATGGTGCCTTCGCCGTCTGCGAGCTCGATCTCGACGGTGTCTGTCTCGCTGTCCCAGACGAGTGTCACGCGTTCGCCGTGGGTGTTGTAGCGGCTGTCGAGTTCGCGCTTCATGCCGGAATACTCGCTCCCGGCCGAAGGCCCCGACTTTCGGTGGGCAGGTGTCTCGAGGTGTGGTCAGCCGTACCTGTTCGCTAGATCGGCTCCCAGGCCACCGCGCGCACAGGGCAGCCGCTGCCGCCGGGAATCGGCAGCGGCAGGGCCGAGAACATGACGCGCTTGCCCTTCAGGGCGGCGAGGCCCGTCAGTCCCTCGATGATGTACACGTCGTTGCCGAGGAGGATCTGATGGGTCGGCCACGTCGGCTGCGGCGTGTCGGCGTCGTAGTAGTTCCTGACGAGGTAGCCGTCGTAGACGTGCTCGATGCCCCAGGTCTCGCAGCCGACGCTCTTCACGCCGCGGTCGACGAGCCACTGGGCGCCCGCGGGCGAGACCCACGTCTGCTCCTCGATGTACGCGTCGACGGTGGCCGGCTCGTCGAGGCTGTGGATCAGCACGATGTCGCCGTCGCGCACGTCGCCGGCGATCTCCTCGAAGTGCTCCGGCCCGAGTGCCTGCAGCGTGTGGCCCGAGGCGTCGACCACGACCGCCTCGCCGAAGAACCGCGTAAAGTCGACCTGGTCGATGCCCGGCGCGTCGCGCACGGTGTGGATCGGGGCGTCGACGTGCGTGCCGTAGTGGTCCTGCAGGTGCAGGTGGAAGATCGCGCCGTTCTCGGTCTCCCAGCTGCGCAGCGGGTCCTTGACGATGTCGGTGTACCGGTCGTCGCCGTCGGCGAGCTTGCCTGCCAGCGCGACGATGGTCTCGCGCGTCATCGGCCGGGTCAGATCGTGCAGACGGTAGCCAGCCACGATGGTCTCCCTCGGGGGCCCGCCGGCACCGCGCCGGGCGCGACCGGTGCCAATGCTGGCACGGCTCGGGCTCCGGCGCCAGTTGGCGCGCGGGCCCTGTGTGCCGGGCCGCGTCAGCGCGTGGCGGCGGCGGTCGCGTCGCCGGCGAGCAACCGGTCGACCGCCGCGCGGGCCTCGGCCAGCCGGACCTCGTGCGGGCCCTCGGCCAGCAGCCACGGGCGACCGCTCGCCTGCGCGCGCTCGACGTAGCGGTCGTGCATCCAGCGCCGCTTCAGCTCGAACTCGCGGATGCCGTCACCGCGCCACGGCACGTCCAGCCCGCAGACGACGAACAGGTCGTAGTCGCGTGCCACGAGGTCGTCGAAGCCGGCGGCGGGGCGGTCGAGGTAGACCTCGTGGAAGACGGCGGTCGTGAAGGCGTCGGTGTCGCAGAACAGCACGCGATGCGCGTAGCCCGCGAGGAAGTCCTCGTACCAGCAGTGGATGCGCGCGATGTGGGCGAACTCCGCGCTCGTCCACGGCGCGTCGGCGTCGCGGCCGACCTCGGTGTAGGGCCGGCCGTACTCCGGGTTCACCAACGTGCCGAACGCTTGGGCCAGTGCATCGGCGAGGGTCGTCTTGCCGGTCGACTCGGCGCCGAGCAGGCAGACGCGTTTCACCGGTGCCGTCATGGCGGCGAAGCGTACTGCGGCGGGCCGCGGTGCTTGACCGCGAAAGAGCATAAGGTCTAATCTCTGGCCCATGGGTGGAGTGGATTTCGGATTTCTCGCGGTTCCGGCCGATGCGCCGGGCGTGCCGGACAGCGACCTGTACGCGGGCCTGCTCGACGGTTGCGGGTTCCACCGCGACCTCGGTTACCGCACGGCGTGGCTGATCGAGCACCACTTCAGCGACTACTACCCGTGCCCCGCGCCGGTGGTGTCGATGGCCCACATCGCGGCCGCGTACCCCGACCTGGCGCTCGGCACCTGCGTGCTCGTCGCCCCGTGGCACGACCCGCTGCGGCTCGCGGGCGAGCTGGCGATGCTGACCAACATGACCGAGCAGAAGCTCTACATCGGCCTCGGTCGCGGCACCGCGAAGTACGAGTACGACGCGTTCGGCGTCGACATGACCGAGGCCCGCCACCGGTTCCGCGAGACCTGGGAGGTGCTCGACCGGGCCATGACCGGCGAACCGTTCACGTACCAGGGCACGCACCTGCGCGTCGACCATCCGGTGCGGATCCGGCCGACGCCCGTGCGCGAGCGCATCGACTTCTTCGGCGCGATCGGCTCGGCCTCGTCCACCGCTGTGATGGCCGAGCTCGGTCTCGCTCCGATGTGCACGAGCTTCGGCGCCCAGACGGTCGAGCTGCTGCCGGCGTGGGAGAAGCGCGCGGCCGAGATCGGCACCCTCCACGATGTCGCGACGCTGCGGCCGCTGCTGGTCAACACCGTCATCGCCGACACCGACGAGGAGGCGATCGCCGAGGCGCAGATCTACATGACGCGCTACATGCAGGCGCAGATCGACCACTACGGCGCGTTCCACGTCGATATGACCAACGTGAAGGGCTACGAGGGCTGGGCCGCGACGTTCGAACGCTGGAAGGTGCTGACGGACCCCGAGGCGATCATCCCGTGGACGGAGGGGCAGCTGATCGGCTCGCCCGATACGATCGCACAGCGCGTCCAGCGGTTCGCCGACGCGGGCTTCAACCACATCATCCCGCAGACCGTCACTCCGGGAACCCCGCGCGCCGTGCAGCAGCGCTGGGCCGAGCGGTTCGCCCGCGAGGTGGCACCCCGCTTCTCGCCCGCCTTCAGCATCGCCTAGCCCACCGGAGGAATCCAGCATGTTTTCGAAGAGCGCCTATGACGAACGCGCGGCCCGGGCGAAGACCATCATCGACGAACTGGCCGCCGACGGCGTCCGATTCATCGAGATGCAGTTCCCCGACCTGAACGGGATGATGCGTGGCAAGTACACGCCGCTGCAGAAGGGCCTCTCGGCCGGTGGTACCGGCGTCTCGTGCCTGCTGTACTCGGCGCGCGGCGGCGACAATCTGACGATCGACTTCTGGGCCGACTTCGACAACGGTTTCCCGAAGATCGTGGGCGTGCCCGACTACGACACCGTCACACGCTGCCCGTGGCGTCCCGACACCGCCGCGGTGCTGTGTGACTTCTACATGGAGGACGGCTCGGTGTGTCCCATGGACGCACGACAGATCCTCAAGAACGTGATGGCGGAGTATGCCGACCTCGGCCTCCAGCCGCGCGCCTCGGTGGAGTGGGAGTTCTACCTGTTCGAGGCCGACGACGACCTGATGCGAGCCAAGCGCTTCTCCGATCTGAAGTCGTTCGGGCGCGGCTGGGACTTCTACAGCCTCTCGAAGTACCCGAACTACGAGAACTTCGCGAAGGAGTTCATGGGCCGCTGCCTCGACTCGGGCATCGGCATCGAGGCGTTCCACACCGAGTACGGCAACGGCATGTTCGAGTTCACGTGCGGGCACGAGGATCCGCTGAAGGCAGCCGACGACGCGCTGCGCGCGAAGGCCTACCTGCGGTCGCTGGCCGATGAGCACGGCCTCGTGCCGACGTTCATGCCGGCGCTGCACATGCACAGCGCCGACTCGCACAACGGCGCGCACCACAACGTCAGCATCTGGCGTGACGGCGTGAACGCCTGCTGGGACGCCGAGTCGCGCGACATGTCGAAGCTGGCCGGGCAGTTCGCGGCCGGAATGATGCAGACGATGCCCGACCTGCACCTGGCCTTCCGGCCGTGGGTCAACTCGCACAGACGCATGGACCGGCTGTCGTGGGCGCCCGAGGACACCTCGTGGGGGCCTGACAACCACGCCGTCGCGCTGCGCGTCGTGTACGGCTCGATGCCCGAGAAGATGGCCCGCCTCGAGCACCGCGCGCCCGGTACCGACGTGAACCCGTACCTGTCGCTGGCGGCCATCTTCGCGGGCGGCCTGAAGGGCATCCGCGAGGAGCTCGTGCCGCCGGCGTACGCGGTCGGCGACCCGATCGAGAACGGCGACTTCACCCGGCTGCCGAAGACGCTCGCGGCGAGCGTCGAGGCGATGCGCGGCTCCGCCGTCGCCCGATCGCTGCTCGGCGACCAGCTCGTCGACCACCTCGTGAACGTGCACGCCGAGGAGGCGGCCGAGTTCGCGTCGTGGGCCGAGGAGAACGGCGTCGACCCGGCGCTCGACGCGGCCGTCACGCAGTGGGAGTACGAGCAGTACTTCTCGTGGGCCTGATCGCCACCGATCCCGACGAAGGCGCTGGCGGCACTGGCCGCGGCGTGAGCCGGTTCGGCGGTCGCGTCGCGCTGGTCACGGGCGCCGCGTCGGGCATCGGCCAGGCGATCGCGCTCGGGCTGGCGGCCGACGGAGCCGCGGTCGCGTGCGTCGACATCAACGGCGAGGGGGCAGCGGCGACGGCGGGCCGGATCGACGCGGCCGGCGGGCGCGCGGTGGGCGTGCGGTGCGACGTGACGCGCGAGGCCGACGTGGTCGCGGCGATCGGCCAGGCGTCGGCTGCGCTCGGCGTCCCCACCGCGGTCGTCAACGCCGCCGGCCTGTCGACCCCGCACGGCTACGCCGACGTCGACGACGCGACGTGGCACCGGCTGCTCGATGCGAACCTGCACGGCCCGCTGCTGGTGTGCCGCACCGCGGCGGCGGCGATGACCGCAGCGGGCAGCGGCGGCGCGATCGTCAACATCACGTCGATCGAGTCGAGCACCGTCGTGGTGATCAGCCGGCCGCACGGCCAGGCGCACTACGCCGCCTCGAAGGCGGGACTGGCGATGATGACGAAGGTGCTGGCGCGCGACATGGCGCCGCTCGGCATCCGCGTCAACGCGGTTGCGCCGGGCGTGGTGGCAACGGCGATGACGGAGCGCGCGTCGGGCAACGACCCGGAGCTGCTCGCGCGCACCATGGCGCGCATCCCGATGGGCCGTTTGGCGCGACCGTCCGAGATCGCGTCGGCGGCCGCCTTCCTGCTCTCGGACGAGGCGTCGTACATCACCGGCACCGAGCTCGTCGTGGACGGAGGCTGGACGGTCGCCTAGAAGCGTCTAGGCTCGGTGCCATGCGATACGTGAAGCTCGGCCGCACCGGCCTCGATATCTCCGCCCTCGCGCTCGGTTGCATGACGTTCGGCGAGCCCGCTCGGGGCAACCACGCGTGGACGCTGCCGGAGGCCGACAGCCGGCCGCTGATCCGGCAGGCGCTCGCCGCCGGCGTCAACTTCTTCGATACCGCGAACGTCTACTCGGACGGCTCGAGCGAGGAGATCGTCGGTCGTGCGCTGAACGAGCTCGCGGACCGCGACGAGATCGTCCTCGCGACCAAGGTGCACAACGTCATGCGGCCGGGGCCGAACGGCGGCGGGCTGTCGCGGAAGGCGATCTTCGCCGAGATCGACAACAGCCTCCGGCGGCTGGGCACGGACTACGTCGACCTGTACCAGATCCACCGTCTCGACCGGGGCGTGCCGATGGAGGAGACCCTGGAGGCCCTGGACGCCGTGGTGCGGTCGGGCAAGGTGCGCTACCTCGGCGCCTCCTCGATGTGGGCATGGGAGTTCGGCAAGGCGCTGCACCTGCAGCGCGCGAACGGCTGGGCGCGGTTCGTGTCGATGCAGGATCACTACAACCTGCTGTACCGCGAGGAGGAGCGGGAGATGCTGCCGCTCTGCGCGGACGAGCAGATCGGCGTGATCCCGTGGAGCCCGCTGGCCCGCGGGCGTCTCACCCGCGACTGGGATGAGGCGACCGAGCGCACGGAGACCGACGAGTTCGCGAAGGGCCTCTACGGTCGGGAGGCCGGCGACCGGGTGATCGTCGAGGCGGTGGCGCGGATCGCCGCGGCGCGCGGGGTGTCGCGGGCGCAGGTCGCGCTGGCCTGGGTGTCGCGCAACCCGGTCGTGTCGGCGCCGATCATCGGCGCGCGGCGTCCCGGGCACCTCGCGGATGCGATCGCCTCGCTCGACCTGGTGCTGACCGACGACGAGGTCGAGCAGCTCGAGGCGCCGTACACCCCGCACGCCGTCGCGGGGTTCTGAGATGCCGGCCGGGCACGAGGGCCTCGACGCCAACGACATCACGATCGAGCTGACCGCGGGCGAGATCTGAGCCGGTCTTTTTCCGGCCCGAAAGCCGGAAAGAGACCTGGGGTCTGACCCCGAAAACCGCCTTTCCGGGGTCTGACCCCAGAACGCTTCCGCGCGGGAGGCGCACGAAGCGCGCGCGTTGGCACGGTCCGTGTGCGGTCCGTGCGCGCTCGGGCGCTGCGCGGCACGATCGGGCTGCTACCGCTTCGGAGGTGCACTCAGGCGACGGCGCTGACGAAGGCCGCGATCGACTGGGCGACCGCGGGGGCCGCGCCACCCTCGCTGTGCGGACTGTGGCCCGCGCCGTCCAGGATCGTGCTCGACGCCGCCGGCAGCGCCGCGCAGATCGCCTCCAGCTCGCCCGGCTCGGTACGTGGATCCTGCCGGCCGTGCACGATCAGCACCGGTGCCGCGATTTCGCCCAGCCGCCCCTCGTAGAGGTCGGCCGGCGCCGGCAGGCGCTCGGCGAGCCCGAGCCACGCGCGGGCGTTCATCTGCAGCACGGAGCGCCAGCGATCGGCGCCGTGGTCGGCCGCCAGCACCGCCGCCGCCCGCCCGCCGATCCACGCCGGATCCTCGACCGTGTCGGTGAAGAACGCGCGCGATCCGGGCTTGTCGGCGATCAGGTGCAGCGCCTCGAGCACCACGCCCGTCACGCGTCCCGGCGCCAGCAGGGCCACGTGCACGGCGATCACCGCGCCGTCGCTGTGACCCCACAGCACCGCCTGCTCGAGCTCGAGCTCGTCGAGGACGGCGAGCGTCTCGGCCGCCGCCCGCTCGTGGAACCCGGGTGCGAGCTCGGCCAGCGGCGTGGAGGCGCCGTAGCCGCTGCGCACCGGCGTGATCAGGCGCGCGCGGCCGCGCAGCGCGGCCGCCTGGGCATCGCACGGATAGAGCGCCGCACCCCAGCCGCCGTGCAGGTGCAGCACCACCGCGCGCCCATCCGGCCCCGTCTCGTCGTACGCGATGCGGGCTCCTCCGGCCGACGCTGGAAGCTGGACGAACGGCATCGCCGAGCGCGCTACGCCGGGCTGACGGGCGGCGCCGCGGAGTCGCCCAGCCGGCCCGCCTTGATGCGCTCGGCCATGCCGGCCGACTCCTCGCGGTAGACGGTGCCGTCCGCGAACTCGATCACGGGCAGGAGGCGCTGGCCGCTGAGCTGCTCGAGGTCGTCCCGCTTACCGCGGATCTGCGGCTCGATCACCAGCTCGTACTCGATACCCTGGCGATCGAGCTCCCGCTGGACCTTCCAGCAGGGTTCGAACCCGAGGTGGAGCCAGGTCTTGGAACAGCGGTGCAGACGAAGCGGCATGGGGGCAACGTAGTGGACGGCGTCGCGCCGTCCGCTGGGCGCGCGCACTGGCTCGTGCTCCTCGGCGTCGCCGGCGCCGTGCTGCTCGCCGACCAGATCGCGAAGGCCACCGTGCGTGCGCGCCTGCCGTACGGCGACACGACACGCCTCGGCGGCCTGGTCGAACTGCACCACACGCGCAACGCCGGGCTGCTCGGCGGCACGCTGCAGGGAGCCGCCGTGCCGGTCGGCGTGCTGACCGTCGTCGGGCTGGCGGTGGCGCTCGTCGCCTACGCGCGGCACCCCGCGCTGTCGACGACGCGCCGGGTGGCCTGCGGCCTCTTGCTGGGCGGCGCGGTCGGCAACCTGATCGACCGGCTGCGCCTCGGGTACGTGACGGACTTCATCGCCCGCAACGAGCGCAACGCCTTCAACCTCGCCGATCTGGCCATCTACGCCGGGCTCGGTCTGATGCTGCTCCTGCTGCTGGTTGCCGACCGCCGCGACGCACGCCGCCATCCCGCGCGTCTATAAACGTCCCTGAAGCGAACCGGAGGAGCACGATGCAGAGCCTGATCGACCAGGTCGCCGTCATCACGGGAGGGGGCCAGGGCATCGGCCGCGCCGTGGCCGAAGTGCTCGCGGCGGAGGGCGCGCGCGTGGTCATCTCCGACGTCGAGCGAGAAAGGGCCGAGACCACTGCGAGTGAGATGCGCGCACAGGGGCACGAGGCGCTGGCGTTCGCCGTCGACGTGCTCGACCACCGCTCGCTGACGACCATGGCCGATGCCGTCGTCGCCGAGTGGGGGCGCATCGACATCCTGGCCGCGGTTGCCGGCATCTACCCGCACAGCCTCATCGGCGAGCTGTCCGGCGACGAGTGGGATCGCGTCATGGGCGTCAACGTCAAGGGCGCGCTGTTTGCCATCCAGGCCTGCCTGCCGTCGATGCGCGAGCGCGGCTACGGGCGCGTCGTGCTGATGTCGTCCATCACCGGCCCGATCACGGGGCAGACCGGGTTCGCGCACTACGGCGCGTCCAAGGCGGCGATGCTCGGAATGATGCGCTCGATCGCGGTCGAGGTGGCGACGGAGGGCGTGACGGTGAACGCCGTCATGCCGGGCAACGTGCGCACCGAGGGCTTCGCGACCATCGGCCCCGAGCACCAGCGCACCATGCTGGCGGCGATCCCCATGGCCCGGCTGGCGGAGCCCGCCGACATCGGGTGGGCGGTGCGCATGTTGGCCGCGCCGGAGTCGGGTTACATCACCGGCCAGACGCTGGTCGTCGACGGCGGGCAGGTGCTGCCGGAAGGCGCGGACTGATCGCCGCGAGCAGCCGCGTGTCACCGTCATCACAAGGTGTGCGCTGACACGACGACGCACAGCGGGAATCGGTATCGTTGGCCCGCCGTCTTCCACGGGAGTGTCATGAGCGACGATCGACCCGCTCCGGTCGCCGAGCTGGCAGCGAACTTCGACCATAACGACCACGACATGCGCCGCGAGTGCGCCCACGTGTACTCGACGCTGCGCGGCTCGTGCCCGGTCTTCCACAGCGACATCTGGGGCGGCTTCTGGGTCGCCAGCCGCTACGAGGACGTGTACGAGGTCGGCCGCGACCCCGAGCGGTTCGCGTCGGGCGAGGGCGTGATGGTGCCGCCGATGGGGCACGGCCGGCCGCTGAAGCCGATGGAGGCCGACGCGCCGGAGCACACCGCGTACCGCCACCTGCTGCTGCCCAGCTTCGCGCCGGCGCAGGTCGCGAAGATGGAGACCGACGTGCGCGCCCTCGCGGTGTCGCTCGTCGAGCAGGTTGTCGCCGACGGGCAGGCCGATCTGTACGAGATGCTCGGCAAGCCGCTGCCGCTGCTGATGATCACGCTGCTGCTCGGCATCGAGACGGACGAGATGTTCTGGGAGGCGACCGACACGCTCATGTACGGCCGCCTCTCCGACGTCGGCGACGCCGTCATCCTGCAGGCCGCCGACGACCTGTACGCCTTCATGGACCGGCAGATCGAGCGGCGCCGCTCCGACCCCGGCGACGACCTCATCTCGCTGATGTTGACCGGCAGCGTCGACGGCCGTCCGTACCGGGACGACGAGGTGCTCGACCTGTGCTGCTTCATGCTCGTGGCGGGTCTCGAGAACACCGCGTTCGGCATCCGCGCGACGCTGCGCCACCTCGCCGTGCATCCCGACCACCTCGCGGCCGTGGTCGCCGATCCGGCGCTCGTCACCAACCTCGTCGAGCAGTCGCTGCGGTTGTACGCGCCGGTGACGGCGCTGGCGCGCACGGTCACACGCGACACCGAGGTGGCCGGGCAATCACTGCAGGCGGGCGAGCGGATCCTGCTGCTGTTCGGTTCGGCGAACCGCGACGGCGCGGTGTTCGACGATCCGGACGGCTTCCATCTCGACCGTCGGGACGGTCGGCATCTGGCGTTCGGCATCGGCCCGCACCGCTGCATCGGCTCGCACCTGGCGCGCCTCGAGGTGCGCATCGCGGTCGAGGAGTTCATCAAGCGCGTGCCAGAGTTCTCGCTCGCACCGGGACCCGACCCGGGCTGGTACCAGGCGGGTCCGCTCAACGTCGTCTGGGCGGTGGTGACGTGAAGGTCGCAATCGACCGCGCGATGTGTGTCGGGCACGCCCAGTGCTCTGCGATCTGTCCGTCCGTGTTCGGGAACGACGAGTTCGGGTACGCGGTGTTGATCGGCGATGGGACGGTCGACCCGGCCGACGCTGATGACGCTCGCGACGCGGTGCAGTCATGTCCCGAACTGGCGCTCTCCATTCTCGAGCCGTGATTCCACCGCTCTGGCAAGTTTGCGCTCTGCAGTCGGTACGAATGGGAAGTCGTCACACACCCTGCGAGGTGGTGTGACACACTCGGCTACATTCTCTCCGACCGACGACGGGAGTGTTGAATATGGCAGCTGAGTCCAGAGCCAAGAAGGCGGCAGCAGGCGATGACGGGAGCGCGACCGAGCGCACCTACATGCGCGCGGTCGAGCTGATGCGCGGAGGCCACAGCGGCAAGGCCGCGTTCGAGCAGATCGCAGCCGAGACCGGCGACAGCGCCGGCACGGTGCAGGCGCGGTACTACCGGGTTGCCCGCAAGGCCGGCGAGGTGCAGCGACGCCCTCGCTCGAAGGCCCCCGCCGCGCCTGCCAAGTCGGCAGCGGCTCCGAAGGCTCGCGCCGCCCGTGGCACGCGCAAGACCGCTGCAGCAGCGCCCGCCGTTTCGACCGATTCGCTCGCCGCGCAGCTCGACGCCGCGGCGAAGCTGCTGTCCGCAGCTGCCAGCGAGATCCGGTCGCTCGAGGGCGACGCCCAGAAGTGGCGTCAGATCCGCCCGCTGCTCGACGCGCGCTAGCCCGATCGAGAAGCACCGCAGCACGGCCCCGGGAGGCATCGTCGCCCGGGGCCGTTCTCGTCTCGGCCCGTGACGAGCGCGACGCGGCCCTCGCGGTCAGGCAGCCGCCGATCGTCCCGCCGCCTCGCTCGGCGCGCCACGCGCCGAGGTGACGCGTTATCCTCGCCGCATCGCGGAAATCGAGGGGGTTGAGGCGTGAGCGAGGAACTCGCCGGCGGCGTCGGACTCGGGGTGGGAGCCACCGGATTCGTCAAGGCGCACGGTCTGCACACGGAGCAGCAGCAGGCCGCAGCAGAAGAGGTCGCGGCACGCATCCGCGAGGCCGGGCTGCGGACGGTGCGCATCATCGTCATCGACCAGCACGGCGTGCCCCGGACGAAGCACCTGTCTGGCGAGGCCGCGATCTCGGCGATGCGCAACGGGTCCGACTTCTCCGGTGCGATCTACAGCCTCGACACCGGCAACTGCGTCTTCCCGCCCGCGTTCGCCGAGGGTGGCGGCTTCGGCATCCCGGAAATGACGGGGTTCCCCGACATCTCGATCGTGCCCGACCCGACCACCTTCCGGATCCTGCCGTGGGCCGATCGCACCGGCTGGATGCTCTGCGACGCCTACTTCTCGAACGGCAAGCCGATGCCGCTCGACGGCCGCGCGCAGCTGCGCAAGCAGCTCGAGCGCCTCGAGCGGGCGGGCTACCACTGCTACTCGGGCCTCGAGGTCGAGTTCTACATCACGCGCTACGCCGACGAGGGCCGCATCGGCCTCGACCAGACCGGGCAGCCCGGCCCGGCGCCCGTCGTCGACGTGATCGAGCGCGGCTACCAGTTCCTCTCCGACGGCCGTCTCGACGGCGCCGGCGATCTGCTCGAGGCGCTCCGCGACGGCCTCTGGGATGTCGGCCTGCCGCCGCGGTCGATCGAGGACGAGTGGGGCCCCGGCCAGTTCGAGTTCACGTTCAGCCCGCTGAAGGGGCTCGACGCGGCCGACTCGATGATCCTCTTCCGCAGCACGATGAAGGCCATCTGCGTGCGCAGGGGCCTGTTGGCGTCGTTCATGTGCTGGCCGGCGCTGCCCAACTTCTTCCCGTCCGGCTGGCACCTGCACCAGTCGCTCGTCGACATCTCCACCGGCCGGAACGCGTTCATGCACGAGACCGAGCTGCTGTCGCCGGTGGGCGAGCAGTTCGTGGCCGGGCTGCTCGCCAACGCGCGCGAGATGACGCTGTTCGGCGACCCGACCATCAACGCGTACGCGCGCTTTCGCCCGTACTCGTTCGCGCCCGACCGCATCGGCTGGGCGTTCGACAACCGCGGTGCGCTGATCCGCATCCAGGGCGGTCCCGGCGACGCGAGCACGCACGTCGAGAACCGCATGAGCGAGCCGGCCGCGAACCCGTACATCTGGCTCGCCGCCAACATCGCAGCCGGCCTCGACGGCATCGAGCGGGGTGCCGCGCCGCCGCCGCCGATCGTCGGCGACCCGTACGCCGAGGAGGCCGACCTGCTGCCGCAGTCGCTGGGCGAGGCGGCCGACGCGCTCGACTCCTCGAAGCTGTACCGCGAGCAGTTCGGTGACGCGCTCGTCGACTACATGGTGATGATGAAACGCGCCGAGGTCGCGCGCTACACCGAGGCCGGTACCGACCCGGCCGCGCGCAGCGATTGGGAGATGCGCGAGTACTTCGAGATCTACTGATGTGCCGCCTGCTCGCGCACGTCGCCCGGCGGCCGATGACCGTCGCGGAGTCGGTCGGTGCCGCCGACCTGGCATCGTTTGCCGACCTCTCACCGCGCCACCCCGACGGCTGGGGCATGGCGTGGTGGCCCGACGCCGCGGCGACGGCCGGGTCGGGTCCGCCCGAGCGCACCCGCTCGGTGGGCGGGGCGCGCGAGGATCCGGCGTTCCACGCCACGACCAGCGGCACGCGCGCCGCGATGGCGATCGTCCACCTGCGCGGTGCGACGCCGGGGCTGACGTTCGAGGTCGAGAACTGCCACCCGTTCGTCCAGGACCGTGCGGCCTTCGCGCAGAACGGCGCGCTCTACCCGCAGGACCGCCTGCACGAGTTGCTGCCGCCCGACGTCGAGGCGACCGTCGAGGGCACGACCGACAGCGAGCGCCTGTTCCGCCTCTTCCACCTCGAGTACCTGAAGGGCGGCCGCTCGTTCCCGGCCGTCGTGCGCGACACGCTCTCCGAGGTGATGCAGACCTACACGTCGCCCGTGCTGAACGCGATGTACCTCGGGCCCGACGCGCTCTACGTCATCAACGCGCACAACCCGACGAGCGTTCCCTACGCCGGCGACCCGCCCGACATGTTCGCGCTGCGGTGCCGGATAGAGGATGAGCACGTGGTGGTCGCGTCGTCCGGCTTCGACCAGCCGGAGTCGCGTGGCTGGTGGACGCTCGACAACATGACGGTGCTGACCGTGCAGTTCGACACGCTCACGGTCACCATCGATACGCTGGACGGCGTCCCCGTCCCGGCGTTCACCTACCAGGAGACACCTTGAGCGATTCCAGCGACCGCGTCGCACTCATCACCGGCGCCGCGGGCGGCATCGGCACGGCCACCGCGCGCACCCTCGTCGCCGATGGGATGGCCGTCGTGCTGCACGACATCCGCCTCGGCGGCCGTCTGACGGAGCTCGCGGACGAGCTCGGTGACGCCGCCCATGCGGTGACGGGCGACCTGACCGACCCGATCGCCGCCGACGCCCTGTGGCAGGAGGCGGTGGCGTGGCGCGGCCACGTCGACGTGCTCGTCAACAACGCCGGCATCTACGAGCCGGCCGTCGTCGACGGCGACATCGAGGCGTGGAAGGTGTCGTGGGAACGCACGCTCGCCATCTGCCTCGTCTCGCCCGCGGCGCTGTGCCGGGCTGCGATCCACAGCTTTCGGCAGCAGCACGGCGGCGGCATCATCGTCAACCTCGCGAGCCGCGCGGCGCATCGCGGTGAGGATCCCGACTACTGGCACTACGCGGCCGCGAAGGCGGGCGTGGTGGCGATGACGAAGACGATCGCGCGCCAGTACGGCCGGCAGGGTGTGACGGCCTTCGCCATCTCGCCGGGGTTCGTCGACACGGCGTTCAACAAGCCGCTGGTGGAGGAGCACGGCATCGACCTGTTCGTCAACGACACCGCGCTGGGCGAGGTGGCCCAGCCGCAGGACATCGCGAACGTGATCGCCTTCCTCGCGTCGGGCAGGGCGCGCCACGCGACCGGAACGACGGTCGATGTCAACAGTGCGAGCTACGTCCGCTAACTCGAGCAGGTCGCCGGCGCACCGTTGTGTGCAACTTCTGCGCAGAACACACGCGAACCGCAGACGTCGCGCGATCCGTGCGCATCCACGGCGGGCGCCATCGTCGAAGGGGTGGCGCGGCAGCGCGCGGACGACGTCGACGGCTGACCGCCGCGCCTGGCGTATCCTCCAGGGGTGGCGCTCTACACCCTCGACAGTGACCTGCCGGCGCTCGCCGAGCCGGTCATCATCGCGGCCTTCGACGGCTGGGTCGATGCCGCCGCGGCTGCCTCCTCGGCCATCGAGCAGCTGACGACGGGCGCCAAGGTGATCGCGCGGTTCGAGACCGACGCGCTCTACGACTACCGCTCGCGGCGACCGCTGCTCGACGTCGTCGACGGCGTCCTCAGCGACCTGTCCTGGCCCGAGCTGCTGCTGCGTCACACCTACGTGGCGGGCCGCGACCTGTTGATCCTGCACGGGGCGGAGCCCGACCTGCTGTGGCGGGCGCTCGCCGCCGATATCCGCGAGCTCGTGCACCGTCTCGGCGTCGTGCAGTGGGTGAGCCTCGGCGCGGTTCCCGCAACCGTCGCCCACACCCGGCCGGTGCCCGTGATGGCGACCGCCTCGCGCGACGGGCTGCTGCACGAGGACGAGGTGCGGCGCCCCGCCGGTCTGCTGCGCGTGCCGTCGGCAGCACTGTCGGCGATCGAGCTGGAGGTCACTGCCTCGGGCATTCCCGCCGCCGGCTTCTTCGCCCAGGTGCCCCCCTACGTGGGTGGCGGGTACGCCGCGGCCAGCCTCGCCCTGCTCGAGCACCTGGCGCGCCACCTCGGCATCACGCTCCCGCTCGACGACCTGGCCGAGGTCGTCCTGCGCGAGCGCGCCCGGTACGACGCGGCGGCCGCCGCCGACCCCGAGACGCAGGAGATGATCGGCCGCCTCGAGGCGATGGCCGGCGAGGAGGAGCTGCGCCTGCCGACCGGCGACGAGCTGGCGCGCGAGATCCAGCGCTTCCTGCGCGACCAGAACGACGAGGACCTGCCCCGCTGAGCGACCCGAGCCGCGGCCTCCCGACCCCGGGCGCTAGGCCGCATGCGTGCCGGCGATCGAACCCTCGTCCGGCACCGGCAGGTCCTCGAACCGGTCGACGTTGCGGATCGACGGGAACCAGAAGCTCCAGACGACGGCGACCGCCATCGAGGCGATGCCGCCGATCACGACCGCCGGTACCGCGCCGAGCAGCGCGGCCGCAACGCCCGACTCGAACGCGCCGAGCTCGTTCGACGCCCGGATGAACACCGACTCGAGCGCGCTCACCCGGCCGCGCAGCTCCGGCGGCGTCAGGAGCGGTACCAGCGTGCCGCGGACCAGCACGCTGATCATGTCGGCCCCGGCCAGGACGGCGAGCGCCGCGATCGACAGCGGGAAGCTGGTCGAGAGGCCGAACACCACCGTGGCCGCGCCGAACGTGCCGACGGCGCCGAACAGGATCAGGCCGACCTTGTGCCGCAGCGGTCGGGCGGCGAGCACCACGCCGACGCCGATCGCGCCGATGCCCGGCGCCGCGCGTAACAGGCCGTTGCCCTCAGCTCCCACGTGCAGCACGTCGGTGGCGAACACCGGCAGCAGGGCGGTCGCGCCGCCGAACAGCACGGCGGCGAGGTCGAGCGAGATGGCGCCCAGCAGTGCCGGCGTCGCGCGCACGAAGCGGATGCCCGCCGTGACGTCGTGCCAGGTGGCCGTCGCCCGCTCGGTCACGACGTGCGCGGTGCCGATCGCCGCCGGCAGGGCGGCGAGGAACACGGTGCTGATCGACGTCGCCGCCATCACCGCGATGTAGGGCGCGGGGTCGCTGATCGTCTGCAGCCCGCCGGCCAGCGCCGGCCCGACGATCGACGACGTCTGCCACGTGATCGAGCTGAGCGAGATGACGCGCGCCAGCCCGGCGGGCGGCACGCTCGCTGCGAGCAGCGGGTTGAAGGCCGGGCCGAGGATCGCCTGCGTGACGCCGCCGGCGAGGGCCAGCAGGTAGAGCGGCCAGACCTCGGTGTCGCCGCTCGCCGCGTCGAGCACGAGCAGCCCGGCCACGACGGTGCCGGCCAGCGACGCCACGACCGCGAGCCGGCGCCGGTCGTAGCGGTCGGCGATGTGCCCCGCGGGCAGTGCCAGCAGCAGCGCCGGGACGAACTCGGCCAGCCCGAGCAGGCCGAGGACGAGCGGATCGTGCGCCCGCGCATAGGCCTGCCACCCCAGCGCGGTGGCGAGGGAGGCGCGCGCCAGGCCGGCCGAGAACTCGGCGCCGAGCAGCAGCGGGACAGGGCTGCGGATCGCCACCTCGGCAGTCTGCCGGGACGTTCAGCTCAGCGCGCCTGCATGCCCGCCATGTCGATGTCGGGCGTCCGCCTGGCGATCACGTCGGCGATGAGCTTGCCGGAGCCCGGGCCCATCGTCCAGCCCATGTGACCGTGCCCGGTGTTGAGCCAGAGGTTGCGCAGCTTCGTCGGCCCGATCAGCGGCGGCCCGTCCGGTGTCATCGGCCGCAGGCACGCGCGGTACCGACCTTGATCGTAATGCGCCGCGTTCGGGAACAGCCGGCGCGCGGTCTCGAGCACGCCGTCGAAGTCCTCCTTGCGCCAGCTGCGGTCGTAGCCCGCGAACTCCGCCGTCGACGACATGCGCAGCACGTCGCCCAGCTTCGACCAGGCGACCAGCGTGTTCTCGTCGACGCCGCCGACGCTCGGGCACTCGGCCTCCTCGCGGATCGGGAACGTGGCCGAGTAGCCCTTGGCCGGGTACACCGGCACCCGCACCCCGACGGTGCGGCCGATCGCAGCGCTGCCGACGCCGCACGCCAGCACGTAACCATCGCCGGCGATGTCGCCGTTGGTGGTCTGCACGGCCTCGATGGCACCGTTCGACGCGCGCAGGCCATGGATCGAGCGACCCAGCTGAAAGTCGACGCCGAGCGCGCGGCACCGATCGGCGACGCCCTTGGTGAACAGCTCGCAGTCGCCGCTCGCGTCGTCGGCTCCGAAGATGGCGCCGGCGATGCGGTCGCCGAGGTGGGCCAGGACGGGCTCGCGCTCGATGACGGCGGCGGCGGCGAGCAGCTGCAGGTTCTCGCCGTGCTCGCGGAGCAACGCGGTCTTCTCGAAGCCCGCCTCGAGCTCGGCCTCGTCGGCGTACAGGTAGAACACGCCGGCGGTCTCGGCCGCGTAGTCGATGCCCTCGGTCTCGGCGATCGACTTGATCAGGCCGTGGCTGAACCGGCACAACCGGTGTTTCACGAGCGTGTTGCGGCGCGCGCGATCGGCGGTGCACTCGCGCAGGAACCGGACGCCCCAGCCGACCAGCGCAGGATCGAGCCGCGGCTTCACGCGGATCGACGTCTTCTTGCCGGCCAGCGAGCCGAGCATCAGCTTCGGTGCCGCCGGCGAGGCCCAGGCGTAGGAGTGGCCCGGCGCGATCAGCCCGGCGTTGCCGGCGCTCGCATCCTGGCCGACCTCGCCCTCGCGGTCGACGACGACCACCTCGTGCCCGTCCTGGGCGAGGTAGTAGGCGCTCGCGACGCCGACGACGCCCGCTCCGAGCACGATGATCTTCACGCCGAATTCCTCCCTGATCGAATGCCGCGGGCATGGTACCGACGACCGGCCGGAACGGGCAAGCTGCCCGCCCCGGCCGTGGTGCCGGTCTCATGCCTAGCGGGTCGCGGTGAGGTCGTAGACGGTCGCGCCGCCGATGGTCGTGGCGGTGTAGTTGGCGGCCACCCACGCGGCGATCTCGCTCGCGCTGCCGTTCTGGCGACTGCCGGCGCCGCTGCCGCCACCGCCATCGTTGCCGCCGCCGGGGACACCACTCGGAGGTGCACCGCCACCGCCGGGGGGCGTGCCGGTGCCGGCTGCGCCCTGCGCGGGCGCGCCGCCGCCGGCTGGCCCGCCACCCTGGCCGCCGACGACGTAGTAGTGGATGTCGCCGGCCGCCACGTAGGCCTGGAACTCGGCCACCGTCGGCGCCGGGTCGCCCCCGTTGAAGCCGCCGATGGCCATCACGGCCTGGCCGCTCGCGAGCTGGAGCGGACCGGCGCTGCCGGAGCCGGTGGTCGCTGCGGCCCAGCGATGGAGGCCGGCGTCCTGCTGCAGGAGGACGGCTAGCTCGGCGTCGGCCGGCTGGCTGTCGCCGCCTCCGCCACCCGTGCCACCGCCGTTGCCGGCGACGGACGGGCCCGATGCCGGAATGCTGCCGCCGTGCGGTGTGCCCGCGGTGGCGAGGCTGAAGGCGGCCGGGCCGGCCAGCAGCGCGATCGCGGCTGCGACACCGGCGACCATCGTGGCGGCGCGGCGGTTGCCGAGCAGCGGCACGGCCAGGATCGCGACGACGGCGACGAGGGTCGCGACCAGCACGATCTGCAGTAGCTCGGGGTGCCAGTTGGGCGTGCGGTCGAGCAGCTCGAGGCTCCACCAGCCGGTCACCGCGACGCCCGCCGCCATGATCAGCCGGGCTGCGACCAGCGCCCGGGCGCGCCACAGCAGCGTGCCGCCGATGGCGCTCACCGCCGCGATCGAGGGGGCGAGCGCGACGTTGTAGTACGGGTGGAAGACGCCGCTCATCGTCGAGAACACGGCCGCCGTCACCAGCAGCCAGCCGCCCCACAGCAGCAGCCCGGCGCGGCTCGCGTCGGTGCGGTGCCGGCGCCAGGTGAGAAACAGGCCGCCGGCCAGCGCGATCAGCGCCGCGGGGAGCAGCCACGAGATCTCGCCGCCGATCGAGTCGTTGAAGAGCCGCGTCAGGCCCGGCGAACCGCCGAAGCCGGTGTTGCCGCCGCCTCCACCGCCGCCGCCGGGTCCGCCACCGGAGCCGCCGGTGAGGCGGCTGAGGCCGTTGTAGCCGAGCGCCAGCTCGAGCGCGCTGTTGTTGGTCGAGCCGCCGATGTAGGGCCGCGAGCCGGCCGGCCACAGCTCGACGAGCGCGACCCACCAGCCGGCCGAGACGATCACGGCCGCCAGCGCGGCCAGCAGATCGAGCAGGCGCCGGCGCAGCGTCGCCGGCGCGGCGACCAGGTACACGAGGCCGAACGCCGGCAGCACCAGGAAGGCCTGCAGCATCTTGGTCAGGAAGGCGAAGCCGATCAACGTGCCCGCCAGCACCAGCCAGCGCGTGCCGGCGCGCTCCACGGCGCGGGTGACGGCGTACGCCGCACCCACCATCAGCAGGACGAGCAGGGCGTCCGGGTTGTTGAAGCGGAACATCAGCACCGCGACGGGCGTCAGCGCGAACAGCGCGCCGGCGACCAGCGCCGCGCCCGAGCCGGCCACGCGCCGCACCGTCGCGTACAGCAGAGCGACCGCGCCGACACCGCACAGGGCCTGCGGCACGAGCATGCTCCAGCTCGAGAAGCCGAAGATGCGGCCGGACATGCCCATCAGCCACAACGACGCCGGCGGCTTGTCGACCGTGATCGCGTTGGACGGGTCGAGCGAGCCGAACAGCATCGCCTTCCAGCTCATCGAGCCGGCCTGCGCGGCGGCCGCATAGAACGTGTTGGCGTAACCGGAGTCGCCCAGCCGCCAGAGGTACAGGACCGCCGTGCCGATCAGCAGGGCGACGAAGCCGAGCCGCGCGAGCAGCGGCGACCCCGCGGCTGCCGGCGGCTCTCCCGTCGCGGGCGGTGCGGGCCGTGTGGGCGGCTGCTGCGGCTCGGCGGGGCGTGTCATGGTCGCGCTCATCGGTGGGTGTCTCCTGCGTCGGTGGCGGTGGTGGGGGCGATGGACGGGCGGTTGCGGCGCGGGTGGAAGACCCACCCGCGGAGGAGCAGGAACCGGACGAGCGTCGCGGTCGCGTTGGCGGCGACCAGCACGACCAGCTCGATGCTGCGGGCCGGGTGCGGGTCGAGGGCCGCGAGCAGCAGCAGGGCGCCGCTGGTGAGGCCGAGCCCGATGCCGAACACGACGAGGCCCTCGATCTGGCTGCGCGCCACCCGGTGGCGGCCGCGCACGCCGAAGGTGAGACGGCGGTTGGCGGCGGTGTTGGCGACGGCGGTGAGAGCCAGCGCGAGGAAGTTCGCGCCCTGCGCGCCGAGCGTCCCGCGACCGAGCACGTACAGCACGAGGTAGGCGAGCGTGCTGACCACGCCGATCGCCGCGAACCGGCCGAGCTGGCCGAGCAGCGTCGGCGAGACGCCGGCGACCGGCGCCGTCAGCGGCGCGCGGCCGAGCTGCCTGCGAACCTCCCCAACCGGCAGCGCGCCGGTGGCGAGTGCCCGGCCGAGGCGCGCGATGCCCTTCATGTCGTCGGTCGCCGTCCGGACGATGTCGACGCGGCTGTCGGGGTCGTCGATCCAGTCGACCGGCACCTCGTGGATGCGCAGGCCCGAGCGCTCGGCGAGCACCAGCAGCTCGGTGTCGAAGAACCAGCCGTCGTCCTCGACCAGCGGCAGCAGCTGCCGAGCGCAGTCTGCCCGCATCGCCTTGAAGCCGCACTGGGCGTCGGAGAAGCGGGCGTGGAGGGTGACGCGCAGCAGCAGGTTGTAGGTGCGCGAGATCAGCGCGCGCTGCGGGCCGCGGACGACGCGGGACGAGCGCGCCAGGCGGCTGCCGATCGCGACGTCGGAGTGGCCGGTGAGCAGCGGCGCGATCAGCGGCAGGAGCGCGTTCAGGTCGGTGGACAGGTCGACGTCCATGTAGGCCACGACGGTCGCGTCGCTGGAGGCCCAGACGGCTCGCAGCGCCCGGCCGCGGCCCTTGCCGGCGAGGTGCGCCGCATGCACGTCGGGAAACCGGCTGGAGAGCCGCCGTGCGATCGCCCAGGTGCCGTCGGTGCTGGCGTTGTCGGCGATCGTGATCCGGAACGTGACCGGCAGGTGCGCGGCGCAGTAGGCGTGCAGCCGCTCCACGCTCGGTGCCAGGTCGACTTCCTCGTTGTAGACGGGCACGACGATGTCGACGGCACAGGTCTCGCGCGCCTTGCGTTCGGACAGTGGTGCGGGTCGGGCGATGGTGGCGTTCACGGTCGGTGCTCCAGTCGTCGCTGCGGTCTGGATCCAGTAGACCCAGGGCGCCTGTGCTCGACGTGAGCGCTGCCGAAGAGGCGGCGAAGAAAGCTGGTCAGGCGCCGGCGGGCGCGAACCGGAGCCGCACGACGGCGCCGCCGTCGGGCGCGTTCGCCGCGGCCACGCCGCCGCCGCCGGCCTCGGCCGCCTGGCGGACGATCGCCAGCCCCAGCCCCGACCCGGGCGTGCCGCGAGCCTCGCGCGAGCGGTAGAACCGGTCGAAGACGTGTGGCAGGTCGTCGTCGGAGAAGCCCGGGCCGTGGTCGCGCACGACGAGCTCGCCGTCGACCAGCGTCACCTCGACGGCGCTGCCCGGCGGCGACCACTTGCGGGCGTTCTCGATGACGTTCGTGACGGCCCGCGCGACCCGCTCCGGATCGCCGTGCACGACCGTCTCGGGCAGCTCGCGGTGAAACGACACGGCGTCGCCGGCGCGGCGCTCGGCCCGGTCGCAGACGGCATCGACGATCAGGTCGAGACGCACCTCGTCGAGGGCCTCGCCGGGCTGCACGCCCCGCGCCAGCTCGACGATGTCGGCGATCAGCGCGGTCAGCTCGTCCAGCTCCACGACGATGTCGGCCCGCAGCTGCGCCTGGTCCTCCGCCGGCAGGCGGTCGGCGTGCTCCAGCGTCTGGATGTTGGCGCGCAGGCTCGAGATCGGCGTGCGCAGCTCGTGGCTCGCGTCCTCGACCAGGTGCCGCTGCGCCTCGACGGAGCGCTCCAGCGCGGCGAGGGCGCCGTTGAAGCTGCGCGCCAGCCGGCCCAGCTCGTCGCGTCCGCCGTCCTCGAGGCGGTGCGACAGGTCGGGATCGACGATCACGGCCTCGGTGCTGCGGGTGAACCGCGTGATGGGGGCGAGCGCCGTGCGGGCGACGAACGCGCCGAGCAACGCCGCGACGGCCACGCCGGCGGCGGCGAGCGCCGCCAGCACGAGCAGCAGCCGATCGAGCGACGCCTCCACCTCCGTCAGCGGCCGCGCCACCTGCACCGCGCCGTCGCGACGGTCGCCGACCGTCAGGACGCGCAGGTGGACGTCGTCGACGGTCACGTCGGTGAACGCCCGGCCGGTGCCGGTGCGCGCCAGCTGGCGCGCTCGGTCGTCGACCGGCAGCACGGCCGTCTCTCCCTGTGGACGGCTGACCGTGCCGTCGGGGGTGATGAACTGGAACGAGCCCGCGGCACCGCCGAACGCCACCGGCGGCGGCTTGTCGAACTGCCCGTTGTCGCCATCGACGTCGCGGTCGCCGCGGCCGTCGATGAAGCTGCGCGCGCGATCGACGAGGGCGTTATCGACCTGTCCGCGCAGCTCCGCGCGGGCGGACAGGTAGGCGCCGGCCGCGAGCCCGATCGCCACCACCGCGACGGCCGCTCCCGCGACCGCCGCGAAACGCATCCGGAGGGTCACGCGGTCCTCATGGCTCCCGAAGAACGTATCCGACGCCGCGGATGGTGTGGATCAGCGGCCGCGCTCCGGCCTCCTCCAGCTTGCGGCGCAGGTACCCGACGTAGACGCGCAGGCCGTTCGAGGCCGGCCCGAAGTCGTAGCCCCACACGCGGTCGTAGATGAGGCTGTGCGGCAGCACGCGGCGCGGGTTCAGCATCAGCAGCTCGAGCAGCTGGTACTCGGTGCGGGTCAGCTCGACGAAGGTGTCGCCGACGCGCGCGCCGTGCCGGCCGGCGTCGAGCTCCAGCTCCGCGAAGCGCAGCACGTCGGGATCGCCGTCGACGCCGGCGCGGCGCATCAGCGCGCGCACGCGCGCTTCCAGCTCGCCCAGGTCGAACGGCTTCGGCAGGTAGTCGTCGGCGCCGGCGTCGAGCCCGGCGATACGGTCGGCGATGGTCTCGCGCGCGGTCAGCATCAGGATCGGCACGCGGTTGCCGGCCTTGCGCAGCGCGCGGCAGACCTCGAGCCCGCTCATGCCCGGCAGCCCCACGTCGAGCAGCACGGCGTCGGGCACCGTCTCGGCCACCTGGGTCATCGCCTGGTCGCCGTCCTCGGCCAGCGCGATGTCGTAGCCGGACAGCATCAGCGCGCGGCGCAGGGCGTCACGCACGGCACGGTCGTCGTCGACGATCAGGACTCGCATCTCGCGCCTATTCTGCCCGGACGGGCGCGCGGCGACCGCGGGCCGGAGCGCGGGAGGCTTCGGTGGCGGCGAGCCGGCGCCAGGCGACAGCGGCGCCGACGAGCCCCAGCGAGCCGGCGTAGAGCGCCGCCGCGTAGGGCGAGCCGGTGTCGGTGCCGTTCAGCACGCCGTGCCCCAGCATCACCACCCAGGCGACGTAGCCGAACCAGTGCAGCTTGCGCCAGACCCGGAACGAGATGAACTTCGCCTTGCGCAGCTTGAAGCTGAGCGGCAGGCCGATGGCGAGCCAGAAGGCGATCGCGCCGAGCGTGACCGCGAACGACGGGCCGAGCCCGAACAGCGATCCGACGGTGACGCGGGCGTAGGAGTCGAGCAGCAGCGCGGTCACGTGCACGACGATGGCGACCAGGCCGAGCGACCCGAGCAGCCGGTGGAACGCGACTGCCGGTGCGGCCGGGCGGAACGCGCGGCCGGCGACGAGGATGCCCCAGACGACGACCCCGGTGTAGGCGCCGAACGCGACGAACGCGCTGGCCCGGGCGAGCGACCAGAGCAGCATCAGCTCGTCCCCGAGGTGGGCGCGGCGCTCTGCGGGGCGGGGACGATGACGGTGCCGGCCGCCGACGACGAGGAGGAGTCGAAGACGCTCGAATCATCTCCGGTCGACGCGGACGATCCGGTCGACGCGGTGTCGGACGAGACGGCGTTCGGCGTCGCGGTGGCGGCCGAGGCGGTGGTGGACGAGGAGCTCGGGGAGGTCTGGAATGCGAACGTCAACGCGACCAGTGCCGTCAGCGTGGCGGTGCCCGTCGCGATCCGTGTGCGGAGGGTCGAGGTCATGACTCCAGTTGTAACGGGCGACTTGAAGAGCAGCGTAAGAGTCCGATTGCGCCCCGGTGAAGCCGGTTCGGACTCAGTTCCTCTCGTCTCGCAGCCGATAGCACCCCAGATGTCCGGGCCTGGCGAGCAATCCAGCGAAACGCGCGCGATCCGGACCGAACGCGCCCGTGCCGCCGACCGCGTCACCGATCTGCGCGCGCGGCTCGGGCCGCCCTCGCACCCGCTCCAGCTGGGCGACATCCTGGTCTCGCAGGGAGCCCTGACGCCGGCTGACCTGCACCGTGCGCTGGCCGAGCAGCAGCGCACCGCCGGCCGCCTCGGCGAGATCCTCGTCGCGCGCGGCTACGTGCATCGCCTCGACGTCTACCGGGCGCTGTCCGACGCGTGGGGGATCCCGCACGTCGACCTGTCGGGGCACACGCTCGATGCGGCGCTGATCGAGGAGCTCGGGCTCGACATCGCCAACCTCGCCGGCGCCGCGTGGCTGCCGCTGGTGCGCGACCACGGCACGCTCGTGGTCGCCACCACGGAGCGGCCATCGCCCGAGCTGGAGGCCGACGTGCGCGTGTTCGCCGGCCCGGTCGGCATCGCCTGGATGGTCACGACCGAGTGGGACACCCGCAACGCCGTGCTGCGGTCGTTCGGCGCCGGCCTGACGGTTCGCGCCTCGTCCGATCTCGCCGCCCGCGCGCCCGACGACTCGGCCTCGCGCGTCGTCACACGGCCGCAGGTCGTCGTGCTGCTCGCCGGCCTGGCGGCGCTGGTCGCGGTCGGGATCGTCGCGCCACTGACGACGCTGAACGGCATCTTCCTCGCCCTCAACATCGCGGTCGTGGCCAACGTCGGCTTCAAGGCGCTCGCGATCGTGGCCGGGTTCGGCCGGCGCGCGCGGCGCGTCGTGGCCGAGGTTCCCGACGTGCCCGATAGCGAGCTGCCGCGCTACACGGTGCTGGTGCCGGCGTTCGGCGAGGCGAACGTGATCGCCGACCTGGTCGAGCACCTCGGCCACCTCGACTACCCGCGCGACCGGCTCGAGGTGCTGCTGCTGCTCGAGGAGGTCGACCAGCCGACCATCGAGGCCGCGATGGGATCCGCCCTGCCCGCCTTCGTGCGCATCGTGGTCGTGCCCGACAGCCAGCCGCGCACGAAGCCGAAGGCGTGCAACGTCGGGCTCAACTTCGCGCACGGCGAGTTCCTGGTCATCTACGACGCGGAGGATCGACCCGCGCCCGACCAGCTGCGCAAGGCCGTCGCCGCCTTCCGCGCCGCACCGCCGGAGATGATCTGCCTGCAGGCGCGACTGTCGTACTGGAACGTCGACGAGAACGCCCTGACGCGATTCTTCACGCTCGAGTACGCACACTGGTTCGACCTGATGCTCGACGGTCTCGCGGCGCTGCGCCTGCCGATCCCGCTCGGCGGCACATCGAACCACTTCCGCGTCGCCCCGCTGCGCGCCGTCGGCGCCTGGGACCCGCACAACGTGACGGAGGACGCCGACCTCGGCCTGCGCGTCGCCGCCCAGGGCATGACCGTTTCGACGCTCGTCTCGACGACGCTCGAGGAGGCGTGCTGCCGGTCCTGGCCGTGGATCAAGCAGCGCACGCGGTGGATCAAGGGCTACATGCAGACGGCGCTCGTCCACACGCGCCATCCGATCCGGTTCGTGCGCATGGCCGGCCTGCACGGCACGCTGACGCTCGTGTTCCTGGTCGCCGGCACGCCGCTCGCGTTCCTGGCCGCGCCGATCCTGTGGGTCGCCTGCCTGGCGCCGCTCGTTCTCGGCCACAGTCCGCAGCTGTCGTTCACCGGTCTCAACGCCGCGACACTCGCCGCCTGCAGCCTCGTGATCGGCAACGGACTCATGGTCGGCGCGTCGGTGCTGGCCGCGCTGCTGCGACGCCGGTACGACCTCGCGCTCTGGGCGCTGCTGCTGCCCGCCTACTGGGTGCTGCACTCGATCGCCGCCTGGCGGGCCCTCGGCCAGCTGATCACCAACCCCTCCAAGTGGGAGAAGACGCCGCACGGCCTGACGCGGCACGCGACGCCCGCCGCCGGCTGGCCCGCGCCGCAGCTGCCGGCGCACCACGCTGCCCGCGCCGACGACCGGCAGAAGGCGGCGTAGGTGCCGACGCTCGCTGCGCTCCGAGGCGCCCATCCCCGCGAGTGGACGGTCGTCGAACGCGAGCTGACGGAACTGGTGGCCGGGGGAGATCGCGCGGCGCTTCTGCGCTACGTCCAGGCGACGGCGGCGCCACTGCCGAAGGGCGCCGACCCGGGCGCGCGCGTCCGCCGGCAGATGGCAGCCGAGGCCGTGCGCGGCGAGTGGATCGCGGCCGCCGCGGGCGTGCGTGGCGGGCGCATCCGCTTCGGGTTGCTGAACGGCTTCGTCGCGCAGCGGCTCCTGTTCTCTGCGGGTCTGGAGCGAAAGCCCGTCTCGATGCGCCGATTCAAGCTCGTCTGGCCGCTGCTCCGGCAGCGCCGGCGGCTGCTACCGCTGGTGCAGCCGAAGGGCATCTACTGCTTCTACTCCGCGCAGCTGATCGACCGCCTGGCGGCGCTGATCGGCGATCGCCCGTGCCTCGAGATCGCCGCTGGCGACGGCACGCTGGCGCGGTTCCTGCGCGAGCGCGGCGTGCAGGTCACCGCCACCGACGACCACAGCTGGAAGCACGCCGTGACGTTCCCGGCCGACGTGATCCGCCAGGACGCGCGCGAGGCGCTGCGTGCGCACTCGCCCTCCGTCGTGATCTGCTCGTGGCCGCCCGCCGGCAACCGGTTCGAGCAGCACGTGTTCCGCACGCGCAGCGTCGACCTGTACATCGTCATCTCGTCGCGGCACACGTTCGCATCGGGCAGCTGGGACGACTACCGCTCGCAGACGGGCTTCACGATGGAGGAGGACGAGAGCCTCGGCGCCCTCGTCCTCCCGCCCGAGCTGGAGTCGGCCGTCTACGTGTTCCGGCGGCGCGCCGCCGCCTGAGCGTCAGGCGGCGCCGCGCAGCGTCGGGAAGTTGTCCTGCACGTCCATCTCGAACGTCCTCGACAGACGCTCGCTGGTGGCGGTCAGGAGGCGGCCGTTGTCGCTGAGCTTCATCGTCCAGCCGCCGGCCGCGGCCGGCGCGGGCTCGGCCGGCAGGTCGATGCAGACCGAGATCTGCAGGTCGGTCAGCAGCGCGTGGACGAACGGGTGCCCGGAACCCTCGTAGACGGTGAACACGGCGCTGCCGTCCTTGGAGCGGACGCGGGCCACGGGCGTGCCGTTCATGGCCTCCGAGCCGCCGGCCTTGTCGACGACGGGGTCGGGGTTGAGCGAGCCGCGGACGATGTCGTAGACGCGGATCTTGTCGACCGGCTGGCCCGTGGCGTCGGCGTCCTGGGCGAGGTAGAACAGCTTGCCGTCCGTGCTGAGCGCGTCGAAGCTGAAGGTGCCCTCCTTCGACAGGTCGATCACCGTCGGGCGCGTCTGGTCGGTGTCCAGCGGCAGGGTCACCCACCGGCTCGGGACATCGGTCGAGGTGAGCACGGCGCGGTTGGCATCCCACGCGAGGCCCTCGGGCTCGGCCCCGCCGACCGGTACGGGCAGCTGCCAGGAGCCGTCGACGTAGTGGACTCCGCGGGTGGCATCGCCGACGGCGTCGGCGAGCAGGAGCCGCGTCACCGTCGCGCCGCTGCTGTCCGAGCCGACGTTCGCGACGGCCTTCGCGCCGGCACCGCCGGCGAAGGCCCATCCGCCCTCGGGGAGCGCCTCGGCTGCTGCGGCGGCGGTGGTGGCGGGTGCGGCCGCGGCGACGGGCGCGTCGTCGTCACCCGACCCGCCGCAGGCGGCGAGCACGAGCAGGAGCGGGAACAGGGCGAGGGTGGCGCGCATCGTGACCTCCGGGAAGCGTCTCACACGGCTACTACGCCGCGAGGTGCGCGCCAGGTTCCTGCAACGATGCAGCCATGAGCGAACAGCCAAGCGTCGTCGTGGTGGGAGCCGGTGCGGTCGGCCTGTGTGTCGCCTTCGAGCTTCACGAGCTCGGCGTCCGCGACGTGACGGTGCTCGAGAAGCGCCACGTCGCGAGCGCTTCGTCCGGGCTCGCGGTGGGCATCATCGAGACGCAGTACCTCGACCCGGTGCCGATCGCGATCCGCGCCTACTCGATGGAGTTCTTCTCGCGGCTGGAGCGCGACGCCGGCCTGCCCATCACGCGCAACGGCTACCTGCGGCTCGGCCATGCGCCGGCCGACCTCGCGACGTTCGAGCGCAGCGTGGCGATCCAGCACGAGCATGGCGTCGCCGATGCGACGATCCTCGATCGCGATCAGATCGCCGCGTTGGTGCCGGGCATGGTCTGCGACGACATCCTCGGCGGCCTGTACGGGCCGAGCGACGGGTTCGTCGATCCCGCGTTGGCGTGCAACATCGTCGCCGACCTGGTGCGGGCGAAGGGGATCGCGCTCCTGCAGCAGACCGAGCTGCTCGGCGCCGAGGTGGGCGCTGACGGCCGGCACGTGCTCGAGACGACCGGCGGCCCACTGCACTGCGACCACGTCGTGAACGCCGCCGGCGCGTGGGCGACGCCCGTGGGTGCGCTGCTGGGCACACGGGTGACCGTGCTGCCGCAGCGCCATCAGGCGCTGTTCGCGCGCGTGCCGGAGCCGTTCGGGTACACCATGACGTCGGTCATGGACTACCTCCCGGGGTCGGGTCGCGACGGTCTCTACTTCCGCCACGACTCGCCGACCGCGATCGTCGCCGGGCTGCACACCGAGGACGCGCTGCACGGCATCGTCGACCCCGATCGGTACCGACGCGGCGGCGACGATCTGGCGTACATGTCAGCCGTCGGCGAGCAGCTCGCCGAGCGCCTGCCGGCGTTCGCGGAGGCGGGGCTGGACGGCGTGTGGGCCGGCATCTATCCGATCAGCCCCGACGGTGAGCCCTCCATCGGTCCGCATGCCGATAGGCCCACGGTGCATGCGGCGTTCGGCGGCGGCGGCTCGGGCTTCCAGTCGGCTCCGGGCATCGGCCGCAGCGTGGCGGAGTGGATCGTGTACGGCGAACCGAGGACGGTGCCGGGCGTGCGCGCGCTGTCGCCCGACCGGCCCTCGCTCATTGTCTGACCAAGGTCAGACATTCTTTCGTGCCCGAACCCGCGCGGACCATCACGCAGCGCGCGATCCGCGCGCCTTCCGTGTGAGAAACGTTCTGGGGTCTGACCCCAGAAACGGACTTTTCGGGGTCAGACCCCCGTATCGAATGCCACTAGCTCGGGCCTCGCGGGACGCTTGGACCTCTACCCGCTGACGCCGCACCAACGGATCGCGGCCACGGCGATCGCCTGGGCGCACGTCACCAGATCGTCGACGGGCACGAACTCGTCGATCGAGTGCGCGTTGTCGATGTGGCGCGGGCCGAAGCCGACCATCGGTGTGCCGCCGAAGCGGGTGTACGTCGCGGCGTCGAACCACGAGTCGAGGCCGCCGACGCCCACGTCACGGCCGACGGCGGCAGAGGCGTCCAGCATCGTCGCGATGATCGGGTGGTCGGGCGGCACCTCGAACGGCGGGATGTCGATCGTCCACCTGACCCGCGGCGGATGCTCCTTCAGCCACGGATCGGCCTGGGCGGCGTCGGCGACCCAGTGCTCGAACTCGGCCTCCAGGTCGGTGCCCCAGCCGTCGGCGTCGGCGTTGCCGGGCAGGTAGTTGAGCATCGACGTGACCGAGCAGCTCGACGGATACGTGACGATCCACTCGCCACCCTTGACGACGGTCGGCGTGATCGTCGTCGGCGACAGGTGCGCGTGGCGGTTCGCGGCCCGCGTCCGCCACTCCTCGCGCAGCCGCGCGAAAGCGTCGAGCACGACGCCCATCTTCTCGATCGCGTTGACGGCGCCGCCCTCGCTCCAGTGCGGCTGCGTCAGCTCGGCGTGCCCCGGCCGGCCCTCGACCGTCACGACCGGCGTCAGCGAGCCGCGGCTGCACGTCCATACCTCGAACCCCGTCGGCTCGGTGCAGATACCCGCGTCGGCTCGCACGCCGTGCTGCACGCACGCGATGCCGCCGGCACCCGACGACTCCTCGTCGGTGTTCGTGCAGACGAGCAGATCGCCGCCCAGCCGAACGCCGAGTCGCGCCAGGGTCTCGGCCGCGAACACCATGCTGCCGATGCCGCCCTTCATGTCGCACGCACCGCGGCCGTACAGGTTGCCGTCGCGGATCTCGGCGCGCCACGGGTCGCTCGCCCAGCGGTCGACCGGAGACGGCGTGACGACGTCGATGTGGCCGTTTAGGAGCAGCGAGCGGCCGCCGCCGGCACCGGCCAGCGTCGCGGCCAGCTGCGGCCGGCCGGCGAACTCCAGATCGTCGTCCACCTGGCGCGAGCCGGCGACGTCGGCCGGCTGCGGCTCCCAGATGTCGACGGTCGCACCACGCGCCGCCAGCCGGTCGCCGAGGTAGCGCTGCAGGTCGGCCTCCTGGCGCGGCGGGTCGCCCGTCGAGCGCGCCGTCGTGTCGAAGGCGACCAGGTCCGTCACCAGCTGGACGAGATCGTCGCGGCCGGCGGCGATGGCGTCGCAGACGCGCGCCTCGAGGTCGCTCATCGCGTCGCGAGCCCTGCGAGGTACCCGCCGACGGCGCCGCGGATCTCGTCGGAGTTCCACAGCGCCCGCGTCGCGCGGTCCGCCTCGCGGCGCTCCTCGATGCGTCGCCGCGCCCCGCCCCGCAGCTGCTCGCGAGTGTGGGCGAACGTCGATGCCGGAATCCGGGCCAGCAGGCGGGCCCGGTCGAGCGACCGGTCGAGCAGGTGCTCCGGTGCCTCCGTCTCGTCGACGAGACCGATCGCGAGCGCCTCCTCGGGGCCGACGGTGCGCCCGCTCAGTACGAGGCCCGCGGTGCGCGCGCCGACCGCGTTGTGCAGGATCTCGAACGGCGCCGTCGGAAACGGCACGCCGACCTTGAGCTCGGGCACGCCGATCGTGCCGCCGGACATGATGCGGTAGTCGCAGGCCTGGACGAGGACACAGCCGCCGGCGATCGCGTGCCCGTTGACGGCCGCCACGGCCGGCCGCGGGTAGTCGTACAGCGCCAGAAGGCCTTCGTCGAGCGCGAGCAGGAACTGCTCCATGTCGTCGGCCCCGCCGTCCAGCAGGCGCTTCAGGTCGACGCCGGCGGAGAACGCCCGGCCCGCGCCGGTCAGCACGATCGCGGCGGCGTCGTGCAGCCCGGCGAGCGTCACCGACAGCGCCTGCAGCAGGTCGAGGTCGAGCACGTTCACCTTGCCGTGCTCGAGACGGACGACGGCAACTCCGTCGTGATGGTCGACTGCGATCACGGTGACCTCCGGGTCGTCACGAGCCCTGCGCTTCGGCGACGCGGCGCATAAAGTAGCGGAACCACATCGCTCCGTACGGTGCGTAGATTCGCACGCTCGTGCCCCCGCGCGCGGCCGAGGCCGCGGTCTCGGGGTGGACGCCGAGCAGCATCTCGAGGTGCGCCGGAGCGAGCGCGGCGCGCAGCACCGGGTCGTGCGTGGCCACCAGCACCTCGGTGCCGAGCTGGTCGAGGACGCGCGCCAGCAGCACGTAGCTCGTGTCGGTCTCCGGGCCGTACGGGTACGCGACCGCGGCCGGCTCCACGAACGCGCCCTTCACCAGGCGCACCGGGATGCCGAACGACGCCACCCGCGCGGTGTCGGCCGCGCTGCGCCGCAGGTTGGCCTGCAGCGTGCAGGTGAGCGCGTCGCCGCGCGCGGCCGCCTCCTCGACGACGCCGAGGATCGCGTCGCAGCGGCCGGCGTCCTCGGCTCCGACCTGCAGGCGCATGCCGGCCGGCAGGCGCTCGGTGATGCGCTGCAGCTGGGTGGCGCAGAACGCCGGGGAGACGTCGAGGCCGATGTGCGAGAGGTCGACCGAAACCCAGACGTCGCCGTCCAGCGCTGCCGTGGCGTCGATGAGCGCAGCGTACGCCGCCGCCGCCTCGATTGCCGTGGCCGGGTCGCGCACCAGCTCGCCGAAGGCGTCGAGGCTGACGCCCAGTCCCTGCCGCAGCAGGTCGCGCGCCACCTCGAGCGCCTCGTCCAGCGTCTCGCCCGCGACGTAGCGCCGAGCCCGTGCGTAGGCCCGCGCCCGCGCTCCCGGCGCGGCGCCGACGAGCGACTCGAAGCGCTCGCTCATCGCGAGCCGGAATGCGATCTGACGCCGGACGCCCATGCGGAGATTCTCGCGGATCCCGCGCAGGTACGGGATACTCACGTGCCATGGCAACCGACGACACTCCGAGCGCCGGCGGCGCGCCGCTGCACCAGCCGTGGGACGCGCTCGAGGCGCCGCGCTTCACGGGGCCGCGCACCTACGCGCGCCTGCCCTACGTGAAGGACCTCGCCGGCGTCGGGGCAGCCGTGTTCGGCCTGCCCTGGGACGGCTCCACATCGTTTCGTTCCGGTGCGCGCTTCGGGCCCGAGGCGGTGCGGTCGGCCTCGGGGATGATTCGCACCTACAACCACGCTCTGCGCGTGCAGGTGTTCGGCGCGCTGTCGTGCATCGACTACGGCGACGCGCCCACCGCGCCCGGCTACGTGGCCGAGACGCTGGAGCGCATGGAGCGCTTCGTGCAGCCGATCGCCGAGTCGCCCGCGATACCGGTCGGCATCGGCGGCGACCATCTCGTGACGCTCGCCGAGCTGCGCGCGCTGGCGAAGGTGCACGGCCCGCTCGGGCTCGTGCACCTCGACTCGCACACCGACCTGTGGGACTCCTACAACGGGCTGCCCTTCGCGCACGGCACGATGTTCAAGCGCGCCATCGAGGAAGGCGTGCTGGTGCCGGCACGGATGATCCAGCTGGGCCTGCGCGGGCCGCTGTACGGCGAGGACGACGAGGCGATTCCCGGCACCCTCGGCGTCGAGACCGTCGGCTGGCTGGATCTGGCCGAGATGACGCCCGCCGCCATGCTGGAGCGCGTGCGGGCGCGGATCGGCGACGGCCCGACGTTCTGCACGTTCGACATCGACTTCGTCGATCCGGCGTTCGCACCGGGCACCGGGACGCCCGAGGTGGGCGGCCCGACGAGCCACGAGGCGCTGCAGCTCTACCGGGCGCTGGCGCCCATCCCGTTCGTGGGCTACGACGTCGTCGAGGTGGCCCCGCAGTACGACGGCCCGGGGCAGGTGACGGCCCTCCTGGCGTCCATGGTGGTGTTCGAGGCGCTCTCCCAGATCGCCATCCGGCAGCGGTCGAAGCCCGACTGAACCGCCGCCGCGACTTCCGCGTACCGCCTATGTAACCGGATCGACAAGGGGGGTACGGAGATGGGGAAGCGCAACCGTTACGCGGCGCTTGCACTGGGCGCCGCAATCACCGCACTGGCTGTCGTGCCGATCGCCATCGGCGGTGACAAGCGGGACCTGCTGCGGTCGGGCATCGCGGGCTCGACGCCGGTCGCGGCCGGTGGGCCGGTGCTATTCGGCATCGCACCGGGCGGCGCACCGTGGGTCACCGACCGGCACAGCTCGATCCGCGTGAAGCGCAACGGCGACACGCGGATCAAGGTGCGCGGCCTCGTGATCCCGGACCGCACGCCGCCGAACCCACTGCCGATGATCGTTGCCAGCCTGGTCTGCAACGGCATGGTCGTGGACGCCACGGAGCCCGTGCCGTTCAGCCCGGAGGGCAACGCCAACATCCGCGAGAGGCTGCACGTCACCAAGCCGTGCGTCGCGCCGGTGATTCTGCTCCGCCCGACGGCCGCCGACGCGGCGCCGTACATCGGAGCTTCCGGCTAGGCACGATGCAGGGGGCTCGGGGGGATGGGCCCGCCCGTCGCAGGGGCGACGGGCGGGCCTGCGAGCCTTGCCGCTACGCGCTGACGCCGGCGAGCCGCAGGAGACCGGAGGTGCCGGTCTCGACCGCGAGGCCGACGAGGGTCTCGGAGCCGCGGGCCGTGGTGTGCATCACGACGCAGTCGGTCTCGACCGGCGCCTCGCCGGCGCTGCTGAAGACGACGTGCACGACCAGGCCGGGGCGGATGCTGCCGTCGGGGACGAGGACCGCGGCGCCGCCGTCGCTGACGTCGAGCAGCTGACCGGTGACATCGGTACCGTCGCTCAGGCGCACGGTCGTCGCGACGGGACGCGTGGGCGTGGCGCGGCGGGCGCGGCGGGCCTCGCGGACGGTGACGGTGCCGAGCGCGAGCTCGACCTCGCCGTCGACGATCGACATGGCCGTGGACGAGCACCAGGCGTGGCCGACACTCATCAGCCAGACGAGGCCGACGGCGTCGCCGACGACAACGGTGAGCCCGGTCCTGAGGACGATGTGCGAGCCCTGCGACCGGATCACCTCGACGGTCTCGGTCTCACCGCTGTCCAGGTGCACCGCGACCTGGTCGCCGGCGTCGGGGACATAGCGGGCGAGTTCGACGAGTGCCGGGAAGTCTGCGGGCATGCTCTCAATCTACAGCGCGCTTCCGCTTCGGAGCGGGTGGCCGATGACAATGCCCTCATCGCCGCACCGCCCCGCAATCTCGTCAGCCTCGAAGCGGTCTCCCGTTCGTACTCCGGCGACCCCGTGCTGGCGGACGTCTCGCTGGGGGTTGCGGCCGGCGATCGAATCGGCGTGGTGGGCAAGAACGGTGGCGGCAAGTCGACGCTCCTGCGTCTCATCGGCGGCACCGATCAGCCCGATGCGGGCGTGGTCACCCACAACGCCGGGCTCCGCGTCGGGATGCTCGGCCAGGGCGACGATCTCGACCCGGGCCGAACGATCCGGCAGGAGGTGATCGGCGGGCTCGCCGACCACGAGTGGGCCGCCGACGCGCGCATCCGCGACGTGCTCGACGGGCTGCTCGGCGGCGTCGGCGCGGCGCGGTTCCCCGCCGGCCTCGACACGTCGATCGCGCCGCTGTCCGGTGGCGAGCGGCGCCGGATCGCGCTCGCGAAGCTGCTGCTGGCCGGCTCCGACCTGCTGCTGCTCGACGAGCCGACCAACCACCTCGACGTCGAGGGCGTCGACTGGCTGGCCCGCCACCTGGGGACCCGGCCGGCGCTGGTCGTCGTCACCCATGACCGGTGGTTCCTCGATGCCGTCTGCACCGGCACCTGGGAGGTGACCGGGCACGACGTGCACCAGTACGAGGGTGGCTACGCGGCCTGGGTGCTGGCGCGGGCCGAGCGCGACCGCATCGCGGCCGCCACGGAGGAGCGCCGCCAGAACCTGCTGCGCAAGGAGCTCGCGTGGCTGCAGCGCGGCCCGCCGGCGCGCACGTCGAAGCCGCGCTTCCGCATCGACGCCGCCAACGCGCTGATCGCCGACGAGCCGGCGCCGCGTGACCGGGTCGAGCTGCTCAAGTTCTCCACCGCCCGCCTCGGCAAGTCGGTGGTCGATCTGGAGGATGTCGGCGTCACGCTGGGCGAGCGCCGGCTCTTCCGCGGTCTCACGTGGCGGCTCGGACCGGGCGACCGCGTCGCGCTCGTGGGCGTCAACGGCAGTGGCAAGACGACGCTGCTGCGGGTGCTGCTCGGCCTCGCCGAGACCGACCGCGGCACGGTCAAGCGCGGCTCGACGGTGCGGCCGGCGTTCCTGTCGCAGGAGCTCGAGGACCTCGACGGCGACGTGCGCGTGCTCGAGTCGCTGGAGTCGGTGCGGCGGCGCATCGCGCTCGCCGACGGCCGCGAGCTGACGGCCGGGCAGCTCTGCGAGCGGTTCGGCTTCGGCGGCGGGCGGGCCTGGACGCACGTCCGCGACCTGTCGGGTGGCGAGCGCCGGCGGCTGCAGCTGATGCGGCTGCTGATGGGCGAGCCCAACCTGCTGGTGCTGGACGAGCCGAGCAACGACCTCGACATCGACACGCTGCTGGCGCTGGAGGACCTGCTCGACACCTGGCCGGGCACGCTGGTGGTCGTCAGCCACGATCGCTACCTCGTCGAGCGTGTCTGCGACGACGTCTACGCGATCGCCGACGACCTGACGCTGCGACACCTGCCGGGCGGCATCGACCAGTACCTCGACGAGCGCCGGAGGGAGGCGCCGCCCGCGCCACCACCGCCGCCACGGGCGAGCGAGCCGACGCGCGGTGCGCTGGTGCGCCAGGCCCGCCGCGACGCCTCGCGGCTGGAGCGCGACCTGGAGCGCCTCGCCACCCGCGAGACCGAGCTGCACGCGTTGCTGGCCGAGCACGCGACCGACTTCACGCGCGTCTCCGATCTGGACGCCGAGCTGCGCGCGCTGCGCGACCAGCGAGCCGTGGTCGAAGACGCGTGGCTGGCCGCGGCGGCCCTCCTGGACGGCTGAGGCGCGCTACCCTCGGCCCATGTGCCGCAACATCCGGACCCTCCACAACTTCGAGCCGCCCGCGACCGAGGACGAGGTGCACGCCGCGGCGCTGCAGTACGTCCGCAAGATCAGCGGCTCGACCAAGCCCTCGCAGGCCAATGCCGCCGCCTTCGAGCAGGCCGTCGAGCGGGTCGCCGCGATCTCGCGTGAGCTGCTCGCCGAGCTGGTGACGGTGGCGTCGCCGAAGAACCGCGAGATCGAGGCGCAGCGCGCGCGGGCGCGATCCGCCGAGCGCTACGGGCGAACCGCCTAGGCGCGCTCGGCCGGCGCCGTGACGCCGGCGGGCTGCCACTGCCTGGCGACGTCGAGCGCGCAGAACACGAGTCCGAACACGAACGCCAGCCGCGGCAGCGGGAACAGGAACGCCGCCAGCCCGGTGCCGGCGATCAACATCAGCGCCGCGCGCCACAGCCGCGGCGCGCGCTCGACGGCGTCGACGATGCGCGCCGCGACTGCCACGAGGCCCGCGTAGACGACGGCGCCGGCGGCCATCACCAGCGCGAACCGGGCCGGGTCGATCAGGTTCCGCACGGCGAAGGTGAGCGTCCCGAAGGCGAGCACGTAGAGGGGCTTAGCGATGCGATCCACCGTTCGCACTCTACGGACGGACCGTCGGTCAGGTGGGCTGCGTCGGGGTGTCGGCGCGGCGACCGCGCAGCCAGCGCACGGCCTCGATGATGACCGTGCCCGTGATGGCGAGTCCGAACGCGACCCCGAACGCGAGGGTGTGGTTGTCCTCGAACGTCTTGCCGCCGATGTACCCGAGCAGCGCCGCGTAGGTGGCCCAGATCGTTGCCGCCAGCGCGTCGAACAGCATGAACCGCCTGCGTGGCTGGCCCGTGACGCCGCTGGCGATCGTCACCGCCGTGCGGCCGCCGGGAATGAACCGCGCCGTCACGAGCAGCAATCCGCCTCGCACGTCGAGCTGTTGGGTCGCCCACTCCAGCCGCTTCGCCCCGGCCTCGCTGCGGAAGATCGTGCGCCGGAGCCAGCCCTCGGCCGACCGCCCCAGCTGGTAGGCGAGGTTGTCGCCCGCGAAGGCACCGAGCGCGCCGGCCAGGATCACGAAGATCAGCAGCTGGTCGCCTCTGCCGGCGGCCACCCCGCCGATGATCACCATCGTCTCGCTGGGCACCAGCGGGATGACCGAGTCGAGCAGGGCGACGGCGAGCACACCGAGGAGGAACCACGGGCTGTCGGAGACGTCTTTGAGGGTGTCGACGACACCACCGATGAATGCCAGGGGCAGCACGGTCACCGCAGACTAGCCGCGCCCCGTACGCTCGAAACTAGCGGCTCCCCACCTCGGCGCGGGCGGCGAACAGCCGGTATGGCAGGTCGACCAGGCCGTCCGGTCCCGCGGCGCCCCGTCCGATCGCCTCGACGGCCGCGAGCACCTGCGTTCGCTCGTCGTCTGGCAGCAGGGCCACGAAGCTGAACGACCGGGCCAACGCCACGATGTCGTCGATCGAGAGCCGCTCGACGTGCGCGAACTCGCGGTGCTCGACCGGGCCGAACCCCCGCCGCCCACGGACGCCGCCGAACTCGAGCGGCTCCGATGCCGCGCCGAATCGCTCGCCGGTCGCCCGCGCGAAACGCTCCACCCAGGGTACGCGCTCGTCGCGGATGTTGTACAGCAGTGCGGCGTGGCCGCCGGGCCGCACGACGCGGGCCACCTCGGCGGCGGCGCGGGCCTGGTCGAACCAGTGCCAGGCCTGGGCGACCACCACCGCGTCGACGCTGTGCGCGAGCAGCGGGATCACCTCGGCCGAGCCGGTGAAGGCCCGCGTCGACGGGCTGCTCTCGCCGATCAGGGCCCGCATCGCATTGTCGGGCTCGACCGCGATCGTGTCGTAGCCGAGTGCTGCGAGCGTGCGCGTCAGCTTGCCGGTGCCGGCTCCGAGGTCGAGGACCGTACCGGTGTCGCGGCCGACCGCCCAGCGCGCGGCCGCCGCCGGATAGCCCGGCCGGCCGCGCTCGTACGAACCGGCGACCGGACCGAACGCGCGCGAGCGCTGCGCGGCACCGAACCGGCGGGCGTGCTCGGGGTCGTCGGACCGCACCACGCCGGGAATCGTACGTCTCCCGCCTGCAATGATCTCGCCATCTTCTGCGGGAGGACCCGATGTGCGGTGACCACGGCCTCGTCTTCGAGGCGCTACTCGAGCGCGACGACCTGAAGGTGTCCCGGAGCCCGTGGGGTCCCGACGACGAGATCGGCCGGCTGAACTGGATGACGCCCGAGCTGTCGGCGGAGATCCTCGGCCGGCTCGACGGCCGGCGCGTGTTCGACATGTCGGTCGAGTACTTCAAGGGCATGCCGTCGTGGATCGCAGCCGGCGACCCGCTGTACGACATCTGGATGACGCACACGCCCGACGGCGCGATCATCGACGGCCTGGCCGGTGTCGATCCGAAGCTGCTCGAGCGGTACTCGTACGCGGGCGACGCGGTCCAGATGTACGTCCACTGCGGCACGCACCTCGACACGCTCAACCACTTCGGCCACCACGGCATGTTCTGGAACGGGTGGAACGCGAAGGACCATCTCGGCAGCCGGCACTGGCTGAAGGGCGGGCCCGAGCACTACCCGCCGATCATCGCCCGCGGCGTGCTGCTCGACGTCGCCGGGCTCCATGGCGTCGACTGCCTGCCGCCCCTCTACGAGATCACGAAGGCCGACCTGGTCGGCGCCGCGGAGCGCCTCGACGTCGAGCTGCGACCGAAGGACGTCGTGCACGTGCGCACCGGCCGGATGACGGTCTGGCCCGAGGTGGAGGGCTACATCACCGACCAGCCGGGCATCGGGCTCGAGGCCGCGAAGTACCTCTGCGAGGAGGCCGGCGCAATGTGCATCGCGGGCGACACCCTCAGCCTCGAGGTGACGCCGAACCCCGATCCCGAGAAGTTCCTACCGGTGCACTCGTACATGTTCGCGACCGCCGGCGCCCAGATCATGGAGGTCGTCGACATGGAGGAGATCGCCGCCGAGAAGCTCGGCGAGTTCGCCTTCATGGGCTTCCCGCTCAAGCTGCGCGGCGCCACCGGTGCACCGATGCGGCCGGTGGCGGTGCCGCTGCGGTCGTAGACTCCAGCCCATGGCAGACGTCACGGAGCGAGCGCTGGCCGGAGCCGAGCGCCACAGGGGCCTCGACCCGATCCGCGCGGAGATCGACGAGCTCTGCGCGACCACCATCGCCGAGGTGCGGCGACGCGCCGACGCCTACTGGGAGACGTACGCGGCGACGCGCGACGACGCCATGCTGGCGGCGTGGTTCGTGCCGCGCTGCTGGCGCGAGATCGACTACGTCTACATGCTCGGCGAGCAGATCCGGCGCTATGGCGCGCGTTTCGAGCGCCGCCACGTGACGGCGCTCGCGCGCCAGCTGCTCGACGAGGCCGAGCACTACGACGACGTCGCCCGCATCATCGAGCGCCTCGGCGGCACGGCGCCGACGGAGGCACCGCCGTCCGCGGTGACGTGGAGCCGGTTCCTGTGGGACTGCCTGGACCGCCACCCGCTCGGCGCGATCGCGGCGTGGAACATGTCGGAGACGGCGGCCACCGGCACGCTCGAGGGCATCGTCGCGGCCGGTCAGCGGTACGACCTGCCGGAGGTCGTGAAGACGTACGAGCAGATCATCCGCGACGAGAAGTTCCACGTCGGCCTCGGCCGCGCGCTGCTCGACCGCTACATCGCGAACGACGAGGACGTCGCCGAGGTGCGGCGCGCGATGACGACCATGGCGGCGATCGTGGTCGAGTCGCACGTCGCGATCGATCTCGTTGTCTGAGGCACTCGAGCCGCTGTTCTTCGAGAATCCGGCGGCGTTCCGCGCCTGGCTCGAGGCGAACCACGAGACGGCGCCCGAGCTGATCCTGGCGTTCCGGCGGCGCAGCACGGGCCTGCCCACCATCACGTGGCGCGAGGCGGTCGACGTGGCGCTCTGCTTCGGGTGGATCGATGGCGTGCGGCGCAGCCTGGACGAGACGGCGTACACGAACCGCTTCACGCCGCGGCGGGCGCGGTCGATCTGGAGCGCCGTCAACATCAAGCGGGTGGCCGAGCTCGAGGCGGCGGGTCTCATGACCGCCGCGGGGCGGCGGGCGTTCGACGCGCGGCGCGCCGATCGGATGACCGTCTACTCGCACGAGCAGGCGGTACCGCCGCGGCTGGACGAGGCGTTCACGGAGCGGTTCCGGGCCGAGTCGGCGGCCGGCTTGGAATGGTTCGAGAAGCAGGCGTCGTCCTATCGGCGACAGGTGTCGCACTGGGTGATGAGCGCGAAGAAACCCGAGACGCGCGAGCGCCGGCTCGCGCTGCTGATCGCCGACTCCGCCGAGAGCCGGCGCGTCGGGCAGTTCCGCCGGCCTACGGACGGCTAGACTCGGCGCGTCATGGAGTCGGCGAAGCTGATGAAGCTCTACGACCGCGTCGATCGCATCCACCACGAGCTGCGCGCGCTCGGGATCGCCGACGACGCGACGCTGCGTCTCGACCAGCTGGTGGCGTTCGACCAGTACCACTACCACGGCACCGATGCCGTCGACCTCGCGGCCGCGCGCCTCGCGATCGATGCGACCTCGCGCGTCCTGGATGTCGGGGCGGGCATCGGCGGCCCGGCGCGCTGGCTGGCGGCGACCACCGGCTGCCACGTCACGGCGCTCGAGCTGCAGCCCGACCTGAACGAGACGGCCGCCGACCTGACGCGCCGCAGCGGGCTCGCCGACCGCGTCACGCACGTGGCGGGCAACATCCTCGACGGGGCGCCCGAGCCGGGCGCGTACGACGGGCTCATCTCCTACCTCGTCTTCCTGCACATCCCCGACCGAGCGCGGCTGTTCGCCGCCTGCCACCGGGCGCTGCGGCCGGGCGCCGGCATGTACATCGAGGACTTCACGCTGCTGTCCGAGCCGACGCCCGAGCAGCGCGAGGCGCTGCGGGTGAAGGTGCAGTGCCCGTACGTCCCGTCGCCGGAGGTGTACCGGACCGACCTCGCCGGCGCCGGCTTCCCGACGGTCGACTTCGAGGATGTGACCGACGAGTGGACCGCGTACACGGCGGAACGCGCCGCGGCATTCCGCAGCAGCCGAGATCGCCAGGTGCGGGTCCACGGCGCCGAGGTGGCGGCCGGCCTGGAGGACTTCTTCGACACGATGGCGGGCCTGTACGCCGACGGCGTGTTGGGCGGCGCGAGGATCGTGGCCAGGCGCTGAGTTGGTGTGGTGGATAGGGCCGCCGGCACCAGGCAATCCCTGACCTGGTCTGCGATTGGCCTCGTCCCGGTTGTGCATGGGATCAACGGCGGTAGGTGGTTGTAGAAGATGAGTTGTTTCGGCGCTTGCGATAGCTGGCTTCTGCGTAGGAGCTGCACGCATCGCAGGCTTCCTCGAGGGGACGGAACGGACGCTCCGACCCTGCGCACAATGCTCGCGGGGCGCGCGGAGCGCGCCGGAGGTCGCCGAACCTTGCGCGGGACCGCGCCGCGGCGACAAATTCGGTGCCAGGCACC
>JBKJIG010000116.1:0-2937 GCA_046598415.1 Gaiellales bacterium | reverse complement strand
GCCCCCGTCGGATGCCGCGAACAGCCGCAAGCGCGGAGGCGACAGGGGGACGTCTCAAATGCCAGGTGATGACCTCAGTCCATCAAGGACCCGGCAAAGCGCAAGTCAAGTCTCGTTGTGTGGTGGACGTTCCGATGGCGGCCAGGGAGGGCTCTGAGGGGCGTCATTGTCGATGTCTGCGCCGGTCAGGAGGGCGAGTGAGCCGAGCGACAGGTACCGTTTCTGGATCAGCCATTCGTCGTTTTGTTCTATGTGTAGGCCGGCTCCGACCACGCGAGCCTCCCAACCGTCGACGATCACGCCGCCGTCGACGTGGTGCTCGCCGCGGGTGGCTCGGCCATCAAGTCGCAGAACATCCAGTTCAATCCCGACGTCCTCGATGGCACGAACGACGTCGCGACCTACCCGTGGGAGCGCGTCGCCGTCATCGACGCGATGACGCCCCTGACGGTGACGCTGTCGGCCAAGCCGGCGACGGGCAACCTGGCGACCGACCTGAAGCTGCGCACGGCCCGCCTCGTCGCCGTCCGCATCAACAGCGCGACGGATCCGACGATCGTTCCGTAGCGCGCCCTCCTGACGCTCCGTCTGGCGCACGCTGCCGGGCGGAGCGTTTTGCGTCCTCCGGACGAATCGACCGCTCCCGATGCGACGGGGTTACCGGAAATACCGGTCGCGTAAGCGATTCCGAGTACCCGCGATAGCGATCGGTAGTGTAGAAACCTTCGGGAATGCCCCCCGAGTCAATAGGAGGACTACGTGCTGAACCGGATCCGTAAGCGCCTCAGCTACGGCAACGTGGTGGCGAGTCTGGCGCTCTTCATCGCTCTCGGCGGTGTGGGCTACGCCGCCACCGCATCGAAGAACTCGGTGGTTTCCTCGTCGATCAAGAACGGACAGGTCAAGTCGTCGGACATCGCGAACAACGCGATCACCTCGTCGAAAATCAAGAATGGCGGCGTCGGCAACAGGGACCTCGGGCCCAAGTCCGTTAGTTCCGCGAAGCTCTCGACGGCGCTCAAGACCGATCTCGATGACGCCGCCACGATCGGCGGCCTGTCCGTCGCCCAGGTCGTCGCCGCCGCCGGCGGGCTGTACTCCGAGGCGCGGCAGGCGGCCGGATCCGTCAACGTCGTCACGCTGACGGATCAGACCCTCGCCACCTTGAGCCTGCCGACGGCAGGGAAGTACCTCATCACCGCGCGGATGCCCGTCACGTGCACGTACGACGGGTCCGACGGTACGGGAGCTACACCGGATGCGACCACGGTGTTGCAGCCGAACTTGACCGCCAAGGCCAAGCTCTTCGTCGGCGCCACCGTCGTGGACACCGTCACGCAGACCTGCGAGGCCGAGGCCGGCAAGCTGATCTTCATCGTCGGGGTCTACTACGGTTCGCGCACCGTCGAGGTGACCCGGCAGATCACGACGACCGGGCCGACCACCGTGACCCTGAAGGGGCTCGCGGACGCTAGCTTCTTCCTCGCCGAGTTCCCGGCTGCTGCCCGGGTGACCGGGACGGCAGCGAACTCGATCGTACAGGCCATCTCCGTCCGCACCTCGTAGTCGCTCGTTCGAAGCGCCCCGCCCGGCCTCAGGCCGGGCGGGGCACCCTCGACGCAGCCCGCTCCGAGACCCAGACGGCACCGAGGATGAGGGCGCCGCCGACCAGGTGGCGGGCGTACGGAGCGTCGCCGAGCGCGATCCACGCCACGGCGACGCCGACCACGGGCAGCAGGTACATCGAAACGGCGAAGCGGCTCGCCGACGCCTTCGCGAGCACGCTCGACATCAGCCAGTAGCCGAGTGCGGAGCCGGCGCCGATGATGATCACGCTGAGGATCGCGGTCGCGTCCGGCGTGTCGCGGACGATGCCCCGGTCGAACACGTCGAGCAGCAGGAGCGGCGCGGCGAACATGGCCGCACCGATCTGAACGACGGTGGCGACCGCCAGTGGGTCGGCGGTCGGGGCGGTGCGCCGGATCGTGGCGGCGTACACCGAGAAGCTGACCACGGCGCCGAGCAGCGCGCCGACGGCCAGGAACGGCACATCGCTCGGCGGCTCGGTGAGCGCGCCCGAGGCGATCGCCGCGCCGCTGAACCCGATCGCCAGACTGACGATCGCCGCGCGGGTGGGGCGGTCGCGCGCGACGAAGGCCGCTGCCAATGCGATGCCGGGCGACTCGAGCGCCATCACCAGCGACGCCAGGGTCGGCGTCGCCCGGTCGACGCCGTACGCCATCAGGATCGCCATCAGCCCGACGCCGTAGGCGCCCGCCAGCAGCAGGCGACCGCGGACGTGGCGCACCGTCGCCAGCCGGCCGCGCGAGATCGCGAGCAGGAGCAGCGACGCCAGCACGAATCGCCCGGCGTTGATGGTGACGAAGCCGAAGCTCTCCTCGGCGGCCGCGTAGGCCGTGAACGACGAGCCGAAGTAGAGGACCATGACGCCCATGGCTGCCCGGATCTGCCAGTCGGGCGACATCAGCGCGCGGTGTAGCCCCCGTCGACCGGCAACGCGATGCCCGTCACCCACGCAGCGTCGTCCGATGCCAGGAAGTACGCCGCGCCGGCAACGTCGGCGGGTTCGCCCAGTCGCGGCAGCGAGCCCTGGCTCTGCAGCAGGGCCGTGCGCGCCGGATCGTCGAGCGACTCGCGGTTCATCACGGTCCGCACGTAGCCCGGATTGATCGAGTTGACGGTGATGAAGTGCGGGCCGACCTGGCGGGCCAGCACGCGCACGAGGCCCATCACGGCGTGCTTGGACATCACGTAGTCGGCGCCCGCGTCGATGCCGGTCATACCGGCGATCGAGGACAGCGCGATGATGCGGCCGCCCTCACCCTGCGCGATCATCTGCCGCGCCGCCGCCCGGCAGGTGCGCCAGACGCCGTGCTGGTTGATGTCGACGAGGCGCTCGTAGTCGGCGAACTCCTC
>JBKJIG010000090.1:0-43420 GCA_046598415.1 Gaiellales bacterium | reverse complement strand
CGGCCGGCGCGGGCCAGCGCCTCGACCCACCAGAACGAGCAGATCGAGAAGGTGCCCTCGTCGCCGTCGAGGCCGTCGAACGCGGCGTGTCCGGCGGCGTAGCGGTACACGAGCGAGTCGGACACGAGCTCCTCGCCGATCGCGTCGAGCGTGGAGAGCATGCGCGGGTCGGTCGGCGCGATGAACCGCACCAGCGGCATCAGCAGGTTCGAGGCGTCGAGGGCGTGACCGTCGAGCGTCTGCACGAACGCCTGCCGCTTCTCGGACCAGCCGCGCTCCATGATCTCGTGAAAGATCTCGTCGCGGGTCTGCAGCCATTGCACGAGCGGGCCGGGCAGGCCGCGCTGCCGCGCCATCCGCGCCGCGCGCTCGAAGGCCACCCAGCTCATCAGGCGCGAGTAGGTGAACTCCTGCTTGCCGCCGCGCACCTCCCAGATGCCCTCGTCGCGCTCGCGCCAGTGGTCGGTGAGGTACTCGAGCAGCTTGACGATCACCTTCCACAGGTCGTACGAGATCGGCGCGCCGAACTTGTTGTAGAGGTAGATCGAGTCGATCAGCTCGCCGTAGATGTCGAGCTGCAACTGGTCGGCGGCGCCGTTGCCGATGCGGACGGGCTTCGAGCCGCAGTAGCCCTCGAAGTGGTCGAGCTCGATCTCCTCCAGGTCGTGCCGGCCGTCGATGCCGTACATGATCTGCAGCGGCGGCCCCGACCCCACCTCGTACTCCCGCGCCCGGTCGGAGAGGAAGTGCATGAAGGCCTCGGCCTCGCGTGAGAACCCGAGTCGCAGGAAGGCGTAGAGCGTGAACGCCGAGTCGCGGATCCACGTGTACCGGTAATCCCAGTTGCGGACGCCGCCGATGCCCTCGGGCAGGCTCGCGGTGGGCGCTGCGATGATGGCGCCGGTCGGCACGTAGGTGAGCAGCTTCAGCACCAGCGCCGACCGCCGCACCGTCTCGCGCCAGCGGCCGCGATACGTGCAGCTCGACAGCCACTGCCGCCAGAACGTGACCGTCGCGTCGAACAGCAGCTGCGACTCCTCGTCGGACACGACGCGCGCGACCTGCGTGCCGTCGGGTGCGATCTCGAGCACGAACGTGCGCATCTCGCCGGGCTGGAGCTCGAACTCGGCGTGGACGCTGCCGTCGACGGGGGTGAGCGCGACGGGCGACGACAGCGACAGCGTCAGCGTCGGCGTGGCGAAGACGGCGCCGGTCGGCCCGACGTTGAGCCGGTGGGCGGTGCGGGCGTAGTCGAAGGCGGGCGAGCACTCGAGCTTGAAGGTCATCGCGCCGCGGACGCTCATGACGCGGCGGACGATGCGCTGCGGCTGTTCGACGTCCTCGTGGATGGGCATGAAGTCCTGCACCTCGCCGACGCCGTGGGCGGTCAGGAAGCGCGTGATGAGGACGTTCGTGTCGGGCAGGTAGAGCTGCTTGACGTTGCCGCCGCCGTTGACGGGCGCGATCTGGAAGCGGCCGCCCTTGTCGGCGTCGAGGATGCTGCCGAAGACGCTCGGCGCATCGAACCGCGGCGGGCAGAACCAGTCGATCGTGCCGTCGGTGGCGACCAGGGCGACGGTGTGCATGTCGCCGATCACGCCGTGGTCCTCGATGGGGGCGTAACGCATCACCTCACTCTAGTGAGGGAGTCCCGTGGACACCTCAGGACGACGACGGCGCGCCCGTGGGCGCGCCGTCGGCAGTGCGTCCGGGTGGGTCGCCGATCAGGCGGCGTGACCCTCCAGGTTCAGCTCGCGCACGAGGCGGTCCTTCGGCTTCGCGCCGACGGACTGCTCGATGACCTCGCCGCCCTTGAAGAGGACGATCGTGGGGATCGAGAGCACGCCGAAGCGGCCGGCGAGGCCGGGCTCGGCGTCGACGTCGAGCTTCGCGACCTTGATGCGGCCCGCGTAGTCCTCGGAGATCTCGTCGACGACGGGGCCGACCATGCGGCACGGTCCGCACCACTCGGCCCAGAAGTCGACGAGCACGGGGACGTCGGACTCGACGACCTCGCCCTGGAAGTTGGTGGAAGTGATCTCGAGAGCTGGCATGACGTGCGGTTCCTCCTTGGAGCCCGGAAACGCTACACCGCCGTGCGGTCGGAGCGTTTCGAGCAGGGTCTTCTCTAGCAATAGACGATCTTGCTGCCTCCTTCATTCCCGCGTGTCCGGCGGCGAATCGCGCGCCGCTCGTCTGCGGCGACGGTCAGTCCCGGTCGCCGCCCCCGCGCCGCCGTCATCGCTCGTGGTCTCGGCGGGTACGTGCGGAAAGTGATCCGGATCTCACGGTCGCCCGAACCCATCGATGTCGGCGATCCGGCGCCAGCCGGGATAGACGCGCTGGCGCACGGCATCCGACGCGTTGCCCTCGATCGTCAGCAGGGTGTCGCCGCGCGCGGCGACGACGATGCCGATGTGGCTGTGACGGAAGTAGACGATGTCGCCGGGGAGAGGTTGCGCCGTCGCACGGGTGACGTAGCGCCCCCGCGCGGCGAACCAGGCGCGGACGCCGGCCGCGGCTGCGAGGCGCCAGCCGCCGGACTGGCCGCCGCTGAACGGCTGGCCCGCCAGGCGCAGCACGTAGGAGACGAAGTCGGCGCACCACGCCTCGGCGTTGCCGTCGGTGAAGGTCGTGATCCACGGCCCGGTGTTGGTGCCGGTCTCGCGGATGCCGAGGGCGAGCAGCCGCGCCGCGATCGCCACCGAGGCCGAACCGTCGCCGATCGCCAGCCCGCCCAGCTCCAGCGGCAGTGCGACGCCGACGGGTGACTGCGCGACGGTGCCGGCCGCCATGGCCGACACCGGCCGTGGCCCCGATACGCGGATCGCGCCCAGGACCGCGAGACCGACCACCGCCAGCACCGCGGCCACCAGGATCATCTCGGTCGCCGCCTGGCCCCGCGACCCGTTCACGGCGCACCGCGGATCGTCTGGACGACCGACAGCAGCTCTGCCCCCACCACGAGCAGCAGCGCCGCGGGCGCGAGCAGGCCGGCAACGACCAGCGTCATTCGCGGCCCGGCGGCGGCGGCCCGCAGGCGCACCTCGCGGCGGCGGCGCTCGCGCTCCTGCGACGCGAGACCGCGGAGGGCACCCGCGAGCGGCACGCCGAGCTCCTCCGACGCCGACACCAGCGCGCCGAGCGCCCGCAGCGCCGGCTCGCGTGACAGCACGGCCCCGGGCCGGGCGTCACCCGCGCCGTCCGCCGCCCGCCGCAGCTCGGTGGAGAGTGGCGCGCCGACATGGCCGGCGACCGCGGCGAGCGCGCGTTCGACCGGCGCACCTCCGTCGATGGCGGCGGCGAGCAGCTCGAGCGCGTCCGGCAGCTCGGCGCGGAATGCCCGTGCCCGTGCGAGCCCGATCAGACGTGCCCGCCGGGCGCCGAGGAACCGCGGCAGCACGGCGGCGCAGACCAGCAGCGCCGCGAGCACGAGCAGGAGCCCGCTCATCGCTGCACTCCACGCGCGATGCGCCGCAGCAGCAGGATCGCACAGCCGTCGAGGAGCGCGCTGACGACGACGAGCAGTCGCCCGGGCGTCGTCGTCAGCAACGGCAGCACGGCCGCCGGGCTGAGCGCGCCGAGCAAGCCGAGCGCCAGCACCGGTACGGCGGGGACGACCCGTGACGCGAAGCGCGCCTGCGCCGTCGCCACCGCGATCTCGCCGCGCAGGCGTTCCCGGTCGTCGAGGCCCTCGGCGAGCGCCTCCAGCGCGCGGACGAGATCGCCGCCCAGCTCGGCGTTGACGGCGATGGCACCGCGGATGAGACCGCCGCCGGGCGCTGCGGCCAGGGCGAACAGGGTATCGGCGGGGACGCGGCCGCGCTCGGCCTCCAGTCCCGCGGCGCGCAGGATCGATGCGGCGGGGTCGTCGAGGCTGTCGGCTGCCCGCCGGCAGGCGGTGCCGAACGGCAGGCCGGCGGCGTACGACCGCGCGATCGCTCGCGCGGTGTCCGGCATCTGGACGGCGAGCCGCGCCTCGAGCCGCCTTCGCGCGCCGAGGCGGCGGTCAACCGCCGCGGCGATCAGGGATCGCTCGGGCACGAGGCTCCCCTCTGCGCGGCGGCGCGGATGCTGACCGCGCCGGCCCCGGCTACGCGCCAGCCGTCACCGGCCGGTTCGACCGCGGCGATCTCCGACACCACACGTCGGCCATCGGCCTGGCGATCGACGTGCACGACGACGTGGACGGCGGTGGCGATGCTCTCGCGGATCGCGCCGTGCGGCAGGTCGACGCCCGCCATCAGGGCCATGGTCTCGAGCCGGCGGAGCGCGTCGGCGGGGCCGTTCGCATGTACGGTGGCGAGCGAGCCGTCGTGGCCCGTGTTCAGCGCGAGCAGCAGATCGAGAGCCTCCCCGCCGCGCACCTCACCCACCACGAGCCGGTCGGGGCGCATGCGCAACGCGTTGCGGACGAGCGCCCGCACATCGATCGCGCCGCGCCCCTCAACGCTGGCCGGACGAGCCTCGAGCCTGGCGACGTGCGGGATCGGAAGCGCCAGCTCGGCGGCGTCCTCGACCGAGACGATCCGCTCGGCGGGGTCGATCAGCCCGACGATCGCCGCGAGCAGCGTCGTCTTGCCCGACGACGTGCCGCCGGAGATGAGCACGTTGAGGCGCGCGTCGACGACCGCGCGCAGCGTGGCGGCCTGCTCGGGCAGCATCGAGCCGAGCTGCAGCAGGTCGTCGATCGTCAGGCGCCGGACGCCGAAGCGCCTGATCGTCAGCAGTGGCCCGTCGACAGCGAGCGGCGGCAGGACGGCGTTCAGGCGCGAGCCGTCCGGCAGCCGCGCGTCGACGAGCGGCGTGGCGTCGTCGATGCGCCGGCCGCACAGGCCGACGAGACGCACGACGGTCTGCCGCAGCTCGACGGCGTCGCGGAACGACACGTCGGCGCGCTGCAGCCGGCCGCCGACCTCGGCATAGACGGCGTCGGGTCCGTTGACCAGGATCTCGGTGACGCGCGGGTCGTCGAACAGGGGCGCGAGCGGGCCGTGGACGAGCGCGCTCATGCGGCCGCCTCGAGCAGCGCGGCGAGGGCGCCGTCGGCACGCGACCGCACGGCCGCGCCGTCGCCGCTGAACGGCAGCCGCGCCGCGACGCGCAGCCCGTGGGCAGCCGTCGCGAGGCGGATGACTGCCTCGTCGCGGAGGCGGACGCCGGCCACGCAGACGCGGATCGGGCTGCGGCCGGCGACGAGCCCGTCGAGGAAGGCGGCGTGCGCAGCCGCGGCCATCAGTTGCGCCGCGATGGGTCGCGCGACCACGACGACCAGGGTGGCCTCGGCGATCAGCTCGAGCGGCGGTCCGGCAGCACGACCCACGTCGGCGATCACCGTCGTGCAGGTGGCTCGGGCCGCCCGCGCCAGATCGGTGCACACACCCTCGCGCACGAGCCACGCCAGGTCGGGGCGGCGGGGTGCGGGGACGACGAACGCGAACCCGGCATCGACGGCGAGCCGCTCCCAGGCACGGCGCCCGCTGGCCTGGCCGGCGAGCCAGGGGTGACCCGGGTCGAGGTCGATGCCGGCGTGCCGGGCGAGATCGCCGCCCGCGAGATCGAGGTCGATCAGACCGACTGGCGCCGAGGCGGCCCGGGCCAGCGCCAGCGCCACGGTCGTGGTGCCGGCACCACCCGTTGCGCCCGTGACGACGATCAACGCGCCAGGTGTGGCGGCGTCCGGGACGGACAGCCGGAACGCAGCCGCGTCGCGCACCGCACCGAGCAGCCCGAAGGCGTCGAGCGGTCCGCGCGCTACGGCGCCGCGTGCGCCGGCCCGCATGGCGTCGGACACCGAGGCCATCGAGGGCTCGTCGAGCAGCACGACGCATGGCCGGCGCGAGGCACGGCAACGGTCGAGCGCGGACGAGCCGGCATCGTCGGCCGCGATCACCACATCGACGACGTCGAGGTCGCCGGCGGAGGCCAGCGCGATGTCGTGAGCAGGGGCCAACGCGGCGGCGACCGCCTCGCGCAGCAGCTCGTCTCCACCATCGATCGCAACCAGGACCGGGCGGCTCATCCGCCGTCACCACGCGCCAACAGGCGCACACCGGCACCGCCGGCCTGGGAGTCGGCCACGGTCTCCGCGAGGCGCGACGGCAGCCGGAGGATGACCGCCCACGAGCCGTCGGTGGTGCGCCGGGGCCGCGCGAGCACGCCCGCGCCCTCGATGCCGACGCGGGTCTCGCCCGAGCCGATGACGACGTCTACTTCGGATCCGGCATCGAGCAGCACGGGTAGGCCGGTGACGTCGTCGACCCGCACGCCGACCGCGCGCTCGCCGGCTGCGAGGGCAGCCGTCCCGGTGCCGCGTCGCAGGAGCGACGGCACGATCGGCAGTCCGGCCGGGATCGCGACGGCCGCGATCCGGAACGCCACCTGATCGGTCTCGGCGAGCGCCGTCTTCGGGACGATGCCGGCCGGGACGCGGACGACGCGCACCTGCGCGGGATCGATGGCGTGTCCGGCGGGCAGCGTGCGCCGCGCCACGAGGACGGCGACCTCGGTCTCGCTCGCGGGCGCCGGATCGGACGGCCACAACGCGATGGCGAAACCTCCGGCCCCGAGCGCCGCGGCGACGACGAGGAGCACCCGGCGGCTCATGCCAGGACCGTCGGGCGCACCGCGGCGCTGGGCAGGTGGACGCGAGCGACCGTGCCTCCGCCCAGCCGCGGCTCGAGGGTGAAGACGCCCCCGTGCGCGGTCACGATCTCGGAGACGATCGCCAGGCCGAGGCCGGTACCGGTCGTGCGATCGCCGGTCGCGAAGGGCTCGAGCAGGTCCTGGAGGCGCGCGGGATCGATGCCCGGGCCGCGGTCGCACACGTGCAACTCGACGTCGTCGCCGTCGGCGACAGCACGCAACGCCACGGTCGATCCTGCCGGTGCCTGGCGGAGCGCGTTGAGCGCGAGGTTCGTCAGCACCTGGCCGAGGCGGCCTCGGTCGCCGTCGACGGCGAACTCGGAGCACTCGACGGTGACGTCGACTCGCAGGTCGGCGGCCTGGCCGCCGATCCGCTCTGCGACCTCGGCGAGCAGGTCGCCGGCCGAGGTCGGGCGCCAGACGAGGTTGAGCGCGCCGGCCTGTGCGCGGGACAGCGTCAGAAGGTCATCGATCAGCCGCGTCAGCCGGTCGGCCTCACGGTTGATGGCCGTGAGCCGCCGCAGCGTGTCGGCGTCGCCGCCGCGCCGGGCGAGCGTGAAGGCGTAGCCCTTGATCACGGTGACCGGCGTGCGCAGGTCGTGGGAGACCTTCGCGACGAACTCGCCGCGGGACCGCTCGAGCAGGACCAGGCGGTCGGCCATCCGGTCGACGTCGCCGCCCAGGCGCCCGACCTCGTCGGCGGCGTCGTCGCGGGTGCGGGCCGTGAGATCGCCGCCGGCGATGCGTCGGGCGACGCCGGCCACACGGCCGAGCCGCCGGGCGTGCGACGCGCCGGCCCAGAGGGCGCAACCCATAGCACCTACCAGCACCGTCGTGAGCGCGATCGCGAGCCCGATCCGTTCTCGCCGCTCGATCGCGCCGCTGCGTCCGATCGCGACGATGAGCAGACGGCCGTCGCCGACGGTGCGAACGGAGAACGCCATCCGGCCGCGGCGGGTGTCGCGCCGCCAGCGCGGATCGGCTGCGCTGGCCCAGTCGACCGCCGACGGAACTCCTTCGAAGACCGTCCGGCCCGGCCGGTCGAGGATGGCCAGGCCTGGCGTTGCGGGCATACCGCCGGCCCGGAGCACGGCGACCGCGAGGTTGGCGCGATCGGCGACCGAGCTTGCGTGGGCCGCGTCGGCGAGCTCGTTGACGGGCAGCACGACGAATGCCCCGAACGCCGACGAGACCGTCACCGACAGCACGGCGACCGCCACGACGAGACGGTTCGGGAGCACCCGCCGCATCACGAGGCCGAGCCGACGAGTGCGTAGCCGACGCCCCAGCGGTTGACGACGTAGCGGGTGCCGGGCAGCTCGGTCTCGATCCGTCGCCGGAGCCGCGACGCGTGGCTGTCGAGCGTGCGGGTCGTGTGGCTGTTGCGGTAGCCCCAGATCCGCTCCAGGAGCTCGGCCTTCGGGATCACGCGCTCCGGGTCCCGAGCCAGCGTGGCGAGCAGCTCGAACTCCTTCGCCGGCAGCGGGATCGTGGTGCCACCGGCCTTGACGACGCGGGCCAGCACGTCGATCTCGAGCAGGCCCACGGCGATCAGATCGCGGCGGGTGACGCGGCGGATGCGCTCGTGCAGCGCGGCCACCCGCGCCAGCAGCTCGGGGTAGCTGAACGGCTTGGGCACGTAGTCGTCGGCGCCGCGAAGGAAACCGCGCAGGCGATCCTGCTCCTCGGCCCGCGCGGTCAGCACGATCACGCCGACGCCGGGATCGCCCGCCTCGCCGCCGCGAATGGAGCGGACGACATCGAGTCCGGAGCCGTCGGGAAGCCCGACGTCGATCAGCACGATGTCGTGGCGGTCGCTGCGCAGGGCGAGCAGCGCGTCCCGCACCGTGCCGACCGCGCGGACGCGGTGCTCGTCCTCTCGCAGGTTGTCGCGGAGGAAGTCGACGATGGCGGGCTCGTCTTCGACGATCAGAACGTTCGCAGGCATGGCGAGGCCTCCTCGGGCCGGAGGGTGAGAGGGGAACTGCGAGTCGGCCGGGCGTCGCACGGCTCCAACCGACTGGGGCCACCGTACGAGGGCACGATGCCTCCCGCAATCCCCTATTCCTCACTCATTCCAGGTCCGCAACAGCCCGCGCGTGTTCCGTGACAGCTCGTCGCGGATCGGTGACGGCACTACCGCCGGCGGCGGCGCGCGCTAGCTGAGGAACCCGAGGAGCGGCGCTCCGACGTACAGCGCGAGCATGGCTGCAACGACCAGGTCCAACACCACGGTCGCCTCGATTCGCGCCAGCCGCGGAGCTGACCGATCGTCGCGCACCTTGACGGCGATGGCCAAGAGCCCCAGCAGGCCGAAGCCGATATTCGCACCGCCAGAACGGGGCGGGCTCGCCCCGACGAGCCCCGTCACGGTCAGGAGTGCGACGCGAGATGCGCGCGCCACGTCGTGGTCGTCCGGCGATGGTACGCCGTGGCGCCGGTTCCGCCGTACCCGCTACCCGCCGGCGGATCCGCTCGACTTGCCCTTCGCAGCCAGCTTCCGCGCGGCGTCGGCGACCTGGCGCCCCGGCTCGCCGCCGAGCCCGGTCGTCTTCTCGACGTCCCTCGCGAGGGCCGGCAGCTGCGCCGCGGATGCGTTCCTGCACGACAGCACCGCGTCCATCAGCCGCTCGTGCCGCACCCGCACCGCGGTCTTGCTGCGCAGGTCGTTGTGGAACGCATCGAGCAGGACCGAGAGATCACCGATCGTCAGGGCGGCGGCGGCGCGACCAACAGCCGGGCTCCGCGCAGCCCATCTCGTCGCATCGATCGAGCGTACGTGCAGCTGGCCATCTTGGCGAGCGAAGTTGCCGGCCGGGCGGATCGAGCGTCGCGACGCCGCGATGCCCGACACTTCCCGGCACGATGCTGACTCCCGACGAGCTCCTCACCACCACCCGCGCCGTCCGCAAGCGCCTCGACTTCGACCGGCCGCTCGACCCGGCGCTGCTGGACGAGTGCCTCGAGATCGCGCTGCAGGCGCCGACCGCGTCGAACCGCCAGTCGTGGCACTTCGTGGTCGTCACCGACCCGGAGCTGAAGCGGCCGATCGGCGACTACTACCGGAAGAGCTTCGCCGCCTACATCCGCCCGGCCGCGGAGGGCGACACGCAGCGCGCGAAGATGGTCAGCTCGTCGTCGTACCTGGCCGAGCGGTTCCACGAGGTGCCCGCGTACGTGATCTTCTGCCTCCGCGGCCGCGTGGAGACTGCCTCGCACGACACGCAGGCCAGCATGTACGGCTCGATCGTGCAGGCGGCCTGGAGCTTCCAGCTGGCCGCGCGCTCCCGCGGCCTCGGCACCTGCTACACGACGCTGCACCTGCCGTACGAGCGCGAGATCGCCGCGCTGCTCGGCATCCCGTTCGACGACTACGCCCAGGTCGCGCTCGTCACCGTCGGGCACACCATCGGCGACGACTTCAAGGCGGCGCCGCGCAAGCCGCTCGACGACGTCGTGCACCGCGAGCGCTGGTAGCGCCCGTGTCCCGCGAACTTCCGACTCACGACATCTAGGCGGCCTCGTCCAGCACCAGCCGGTCGCCGACCGCGATCCGCAGCCGGGCCGCCTCGCCCGTGCCCAGCTCGAGGATCCGCTTCGCGCCGCCGGCGCGGGCTAGCCGCCAGGGTTTCAGCCCCTCGATGACGCGCACCACCTCGAGATCGCGCGTCAGGAACACCGCATCGATCGAGAAGCGCATGAAGAACATGTGGATCGAGCCGGTGGGATCGGACAGCAGCAGCCCCTCCCCCGCATCCAGGCCCGTGCGGCCCAGCAGGCCCTTGGCGTTCTTGTGCTCCCCCGCCCGCGAGACCGACACGCGGTCGAGGATGAGCCGTCCATCGGTGGTCAGAATCCGAGCCATCTCTACACTCATTGATAGTGCAGAACTTCGCGTACCGGTCGGGTGACGACGTCACGCTCGAATTCGTCGGGCTCGTCTACCGCTTTGCGGAGTCCGACTTCCGCGAGCGCGTGCTCGGTGCTGCGCGGGCACTCCGGCTGATCACCGACGTCAGCGTGCCGGCGGGCGACGACCTCGTCACGCTGGCCGCGCACGGCGCCCTGATCGCGCCGCGGTCGAACCTCGGCCGGCGGCTCGCGACCTCTGAGGATCGCGACCAGATCACGTACTGGCTGCGGAAGCTCGTGTTCCGCTCGGCGTGGATCGACGAGCGGCTGAAGGCCGACCTGCTGGACGTCGACTTCGACGAGGAGCGCGGCCGGTTCCGGTTCCGCAGCGACGGGTACGACGTGCCGCCCAGCCTCGACGGCGACGTGCCCAGCTTTCTGCCTGCACGGAGGTAGCGTCGCAGGGGCGAACGGCAGTATGCTGGCCCGATGCACGATGACTCCTTTGAGACGGACGGCCCCCCTGGCACGCCGGAGACGACGGCGCTGCTCCCGGCGCGTGAGACCGGCGTCGAAGCAGTGCGCGAGTCGGTCGCCGACCTTGCCGCCGTGCTGCCGACGCGGATCGAGGCCGCGGTCGCCCGGGCCCTCGAATCGTCCGACGGTGCACCCCTGCCGCGGCAGATCGGCGAGCTGCAGCGGGCCATCCAGACGCTGTCGCGCGACCTGCACTCCGAGCGGCTCGGCCGCATCGGCGACGTCGAGGTGCTCGTCGACCTCATCGCGGCCGCCGCCGAGGCGCAGGACCGCCGCGTCGCGGCGCTCGAGACGCAGGTGACCACGCTGGTCGCGGCCGTCGAGGCCCTCACGCCGGTCGTGGCGAACGTGGCCGAGAAGCTCGATCGCCGCGTGCGGATCTCGGTGCAGACCGAGCCGGGCGCACAGCCGTTCGGCAACACCGTCAGTTCCTGACACTTCCGGCACGGTCCGCTCCGGTCCCGTGCGCCCCTGCCGGGGTAGCGTCGATGCGTGGGATCTCGCGGACAGGCCACGGTCGAGCACGTCGCGCTGATGGCCGCCGTCGCGGCGCTGCTGATCGGCGTCGCGCCGCACGCACCCGGCGCCGCCACGGCCATCGCGGCGCGGCTCGGCGCCTCGTCCGCGGCCGGGCCCTCGCCGCCGCCCGCGGAGCGCGAGCTCGCGCTGGCCGTGGCGGCCCTGCGCGGCGAGACGGCCGCTCCGACGGTCGAGGACGCCGCGGTGCTGCTCGGCGACGTGCTTGGGCCGGCCGCGGCGGGCCACGCCCTCGACGAGCTCGCGGCCGCCACGCTCGGGCCGGCGCAGGTCGGCGGCGACCCGTTCCTTCCCGACACGGCGCGCGCCGGCCGCAGCACGGGGCACGTCGTGACGGCCGCGGAGGAGGCTGCGTCGCGGGCGCTCGTCATCCGCGCGCGGCGCAGCTCGGCCGTGCAGCAGGCGGTGATGTCGCTGCTGGCGGGAGCGACCTCGGCCGCCTTCCCCGAGATCGCCCTCGCGACGACGCTGGTGGGGGAGGACCACGACGGCGCCCTGCCGCCGGGAACCCGCGCCGGCGACGTCCTGCTGTGCGTGCCGGTCGACGCGGCGCAGGGCGCGTCGCTGATCATGGCCGTGCTGCGCGACGGACGGCTGCTGCAACGGAAGGTCGTGCGCCGTGCGCAGTGCCCGGCCTGAACGCGGCCAGGCGACCATCGAGGCGGTCGGGCTCTGGCTGATCATCGGCCTGGTCGTCGCCGTGCTGCTGCTGACCCTGCCGCGGCTCGGCCCGCTGGTCGCACGCGCCCTCGATGGCGATCCCACGCCGTCCGCCGAGCGACCGCCGGCCGCGGCCGCACTGGCGGAGCAGGCGCTCGCCGGCCGCACCGGCCGGGGCGGCACGCCGACGCTGCTCGCGGCCGAGCGGCTGCTGGCGCTCGAGCTGGGAGCGCACGGCGCACACGACTACCTCGCGGCGCGCCTGCTCGCCCGGCACGGTGCGCGCCTGGGACACGCCGTCGACGCGACGGCGCTCGTCGGCGGTGCGCAGGCGCCCGGCGATCGGCTGATCGCAACGCCCGCGAGCCGGCCGGCCGTCACGATCGCCCGGCTGGCCGACGAGCCGGTGCCCGACCTCGATGCCGCCACCCGCCGGGCCGTGGTTGCGGCCGGAAGGGACGCCGGTCTCACCGCGCTGGGTCTCGTGCCGCGCGCGACGCCGCTCGGCACGCTGCTCGGGCGCATCCAGACGGGCCAGGCCGTCGTCGGACTGTTCGCACCGGCCGACGACGTCGGGCCGGTTCCCGGCCGGCGCGCCGGCGATGCCGTGCTGTGCGAGTCCGTCGACCTGCGCTGGACGATGGGCGGTCAGGTGCACGCGCGGCCGCTGGCGCGGGCGCTGCACCTCGTGGTGGTGCGGGCCGGGCGCGTGATCGATGACCGGCTCGTCGACGGCGAACGCTGCCCGTGACGCTTCGCGCGCCCACACCGGCGACAATGTGGCCGTGAGCAGGACGATCGAGGCCCCGGCCGAGACCGAGACGCCCGAGGGCGTCGAGGAGCACCAGCACGATCCGCCGTGGGTCGTCCTGGTCTGGAACGATCCGATCAACCTGATGAGCTACGTGGCGCTGATCTTCCGGCGCCTCTTCGGGTACTCGGAGGCGAAGGCCAACCAGCTGATGCTCCAGGTGCACGAGGAGGGCAAGGCCGTCGTCGCGTCGGGATCGCGCGAGAAGTGCGAGTTCGACGTCGCGCGCCTGCACGCCCACGGCCTGTGGGCGACCATGCGGCAGGACTGATGGCGCGCCGGCGCATCGCCCGGCAGCGCGGCGGCGGCTATCGCCTGCGACTGACGCAGCCGGAGCGCGAGCTGCTGCAGGCCCTGCCCGGTCAGCTGATGGAGCTGCTCGAGACCGACGACCCGTCGCTGCGACGACTGAAGCCGCCCGCGTACGACGACGACGCCGAGGCCAGCGCCGAGTACACCGCCATGGTCGGCGACGACCTGCTCGAGGGACGACGGCTGGCGCTCGCGACCATGGCGCGGACCGCGGCGGCCGAGCGCCTCACCGAGGACGAGCTCGGCTCGTGGCTAACGGCCACCAACGACCTGCGCCTGGTGCTGGGCACGCGTCTCGGCGTGACCGACGACACGCAGGGCCTGATGCCGTTCGGCGACGACCCGCAGGCGCCCGAGTGGGTGGCGTACAACTACCTCAGCTGGTTGCAGGAGGAGGTCGTCGCCGCCCTCTCGGACGCCCTGTAGGGTCGGCTCAGCGCCTGGTGGTGTCGGCGCTGCCGACGACCTTCTGAACGGCGGCGGTGAATCCCTTCTCGATCTGGCTGACGAGGCCGCCGCCCTTCACCTGGCTCGATACGGCGAGCAGCAGCGCGCCGACGGCGAGCAGCAGGCCGATGTACTCGACGGTGCCCTGGCCGCGGCTACGGGGACGCTGGCGGAGGTGGGACACAAGGTTCTCCTCGATCGTCTGGCGACCCGGTCGAGCCGCCAACAACGAGCGTGCAGCCAGGCGTGCGCGCGTGTCTGCGCCGAACGGTGCCGACGTGCGCGCGGATTGCTACGAGACCGGCACGAGCGCCCGCGGCGCCGCCGCGGAAGCCCGCGGGAGCACGCAGGTGAACAGCGCGCCGCCCTCCGGCGCGTCGTCGACCGCCAGCGATCCGCCCATCGCGAGCGCCAGCTCCGACGCGATCGCCAGGCCGAGCCCGGTGCCTCCCCGGCCCTCCGAGAAGAACGGCGAGAATACGTCGTCGCGGCGTGCCACCGGCACGCCGGGCCCGGAGTCGGCCACCTCGATGCGCACCCCGCCGGCCACACCGGCCGCCGACAGGCGCACGACGCCACCGGCCGGCGTCCACCGCACCGCGTTCTCGACCAGGTTGGAGACGATCTGCAGGATGCGGTCGCCATCGCCCGCAACGGCACCGACGTCGGCCTGCCGCAGGTCGAGGCCGACGCTGCGCGACCGGGCCGTCTCGCGGTGCGTCGCCTCGCACCTCGCCAGCAGGTCGGCCACGTCCACCTCCTCGCGCCGGAACGTGAACCGGTCGGCCTCGAGCTTCGCGAGGTCGAGCAGGTCGCCGATCAGGCGCTCCAGCCGCGACGACTCGGCGGCGATCACGTCGAATGCCGCCGCCTGCTCGACCGGTCCCTCGACGATGCCGTCGGCCAGCGCCGCGACGTGGCCGCGGATGGCGGTCAGCGGCGTGCGCAGCTCGTGCGAGACGTGCATCAGGAACAGCCGCTCGTGCTCGCGCGCCGCCTGCAACTGCGTCGCCATGTCGTCGAACGAGCGGTTCAGGGCGCCGATCTCATCGCGGCGCCGCCGGTCGAGCCGCACGTCGTAGTCGCCGCTCGCGATGGCCGCGGTGGCCGCCGCCAGCCGCCGCAGCGGCGCGGTGATGCGCGTGCCGAGAAACAGCGCCAGCAGCAGCGCGGCCGCGCCGGCGATCATGAACGCGGGCGCCAGGCGCTCGGCCCAGAACGACTGCGTGGGTGCGAGCGTCGCCAGCGGCCGGGTCAGCACGATGGCGCCGAAGGCGGCGATGTTGCCCTCCGGGTCGGGGCGGAAGTCGTGCGTCAGGAACACGCCGCTGACCACCACCAGCGAGCGGTCGCCGCCGGGCGGTGTGTCCTCGAAGCTGAGCTGCCGGCCCCGGTCGAGCCGCGTCCAGTCGAGCTTCAGGGCCGGCCACACCGCCACGTTGCCGCCGGGGTACGGCTGCGCGTAGTCGGGGTTCGGCACGAAGTAGATGTCGGCGCGCGTGATCTGCCGGACGAAGGTGCGGATGTTGATCGGCCGCGGCGCCCCTTCGGTATCGAACGCCCGGCGCGCCGACTCGGCGAACTGCCGCACCACGCCGGGGCCCTGCTCCTTCAGCCGCCGCTCGGTCTGCGAGCGCTCGTACGAGGTGACCGAGCGCGACGTCAGCACGAGGGCCAGTCCGCCCGCTACCAGCACGGGCAGGATCAGGAAGACGACGAGTCTGAGCCTAAGCGACCGCAACGTCGTCGGAGACCTTGTAGCCGACACCCCAGACGGTCACGACGGGGCACGTGTCGCCGATCTTGCGGCGCAGCTGCCGCACGTGCACGTCGACCGTCCGCGTATCGCCGGCGAACGTGTAGCCCCAGACGCGCTCGAGCAGCTGGTCGCGCGTGAGCACGATGCCGTGGTGCTCCATCAGCGCGTACAGCAGGTCGAACTCCTTCGGGGCGAGCTGCACGACGCGGCCCTCGAGCGTCACCTCGCGGCGGCCGGCGTCGATGCGCAGGACGCCGTGGGTGAGTACCGTCCGGGCCGGTGGCGCTGCGGGCGAGGCGGCGCGGCGCAGGATCGTCTTGATGCGGGCCACCAACTCGCGCGGGTTGAACGGCTTCGTGACGTAGTCATCGGCGCCCACCTCGAGCCCGACGATCTTGTCGATGTCGTCGTCGCGCGCCGTCAGCATCAGGATCGGCACCTGCGAGGTGGCGCGGATGCGCCGGCACACCTCGAGGCCGTCGATGTCGGGCAGGTTGAGGTCGAGCAGGATCAGCGCCGGCTCGGACGCACGGAAGCGCGCGATGCCGTCGGCCCCCGTCGCGGCCCGCTCGATCGTGAAGCCGGCCTTCTCCAGGTAGAGCTTCACGAACGACGCGATGTTGGCCTCGTCCTCGACGATCAGGATCCGCTCGGGCACTGCCTCATCCTAGTGCGTGGGGCGTACGCGCCCGCTGAATCAGCGGCGCTTCAGGACGATCGGGGCCATGTTTCCGCTGTAACGCTGGGCCACCCCGTCGCGGGTGTAGGTGCCCGAGCCGATCAGCTTCAGGACACCGACGCCGGAGATGGAGATGCGGAACCGGTTCCTGCTCGTGACCTTCATCGTGAAGCCCTGGCCGTCGTAGATGAAGCGGACGGCGTGCACGACGATCCAGTCGCCCGTCTTCCGGTCGCGGCGGATGCATGGCTTCTTGCGCTTGATCACGCACTTGGGCCGGAACGAGGCAGCGTCGGCCGCCACCAGACGGACCCGGCCCGGCGCGTTCACGGTGACGCCGATCACCTGGGCCACCTTGCGAGTCGTGAAGCGCGCGCTGCCCTTGCCGTCGACGTTCACCGTCGTGGCGCTCGCCGCGGCCGGGACGGCCAGCACGAGCGTCGTGATGATCGCAAGCAGGGGAAAGGGACGCAAGTTCACTCTCTGAGTATCGGCGGGCAGCATGCGCGGGCAGTGATCGACTTGTAAGGCTTCCGTAAACCTCGCTATGGCTCAACGGTAGTCGTAGAAGCCCTGCTTGGCCTTCCGGCCGTGCAGTCCGGCCTCGACCATGCGCTGCAGGCGGGCCGGCGGCGCCATCCGCTCCTCGCGCAGGCCGCGCCACAGCGCCTCGGACGCGTGGGCGTGCACGTCGAGCCCGACCAGGTCGGCGAGCGCGAACGGCCCCATCGGCCAGCCGGCGCCGAACCGCATGGCGCGGTCGATGTCCGCGGGCGACGCGCCCGTCTCCTCCATGGCGCGGATGGCGTCGTTGAGGATCGGGATCAGGATCCGGTTCACCAGGAAGCCCGGCGTGTCGGCGCACGGCACTGCCTCCTTGCCGAGGCCCGAGGCGAACTCGAAGGCGGCGTCGAAGGCGGCCGGATCGACGATCTGGGTCCGCACGACCTCGATCAGCTTCATCAGGGGCGCCGGGTTGAAGAAGTGCAGGCCGACGACGCGGTCGGGCCGCCCGGACGCCGCCGCGACAGCCGAGACGGACAGCGCGCTGGTGTTGGTGGCGAGGATCGCCTCGGGCCCGCAGATGCCGTTCAGCTCGGCGAACAGCGCCTCCTTCGGCGCCAGCTCCTCGACGATCGCCTCGATCACGATGCCGGCGTCGGCCAGGGCGTGCAGGTCGGTGGTGGCGGTCAGGCGACCGCGTGCCGCGGCGGCGTCGGGGGCCGACATGATGCCCTTCTCGACGCGCTTCGCGAGCCCCGCCTCGATCTTCGCGACGCCCGCGTCGACGAACCGCTGCTCGACATCTCGCGCCACCACCACATGGCCCGCTTCCAGGCACACCTGAGCGATGCCGGCACCCATCGTGCCCAGCCCCACTACACCGACGGTTCCGATCGACACGCGTCTACCTCCGCTCGCTTCGGCCGTGATCGTACTCGCGGCCGAGGCAGGAAATCGGCGATCCCCGGGATACACTGGCTCTATGGCTCGCTTTCGCGACCGGTTGCGCATGGGCACACGCGACCGCCACGGCGCGGTGGTGATCGACGATGGGCCGGGCACCGAGATCATCGTGCTCGACGCCGTCGAGGAGATCGTCGACGGCGTGGAGCCCGGCGTCCTGGCCGCCACAGAGCCCTATCCGGCCGCCACGCGACGCGCCCTGCGGCGCGAGCGCCAGGTGCTGATGGCCGGGTACGAACGGATGATCGTCGACCTCGGCGGCCTCGTCGCCGAGATGGCGCGCCGGGGCGTCCACAATCATGCACTCGTGGAGCGACGCGCCTGGGACGTGGTCGAGACCGAACGGCACATCGCCGAGCTGGACGGCCTCCTGCTGGCCGAGGCCGAGGTCCGGCGCGGCCACGTCGCGGTGCCGCCCCTGATGACGCAGCTCGAAGCACCGGCCGCGCCGGCCGCCACGCCCTGTGCGACGTGCCACGCGCTGCTCGTCAATGACGCCAACTTCTGCGCCTACTGCGGCGCACCGCGGGAGCGCCGGTGACGGACGACGAGGCGTTCGAGGAGCCGGTCGAGCAGACACGCTGCCCGAGCTGCCTCTCCGCCGTCGAGCCCGACCAGCAGTACTGCCTGCAGTGCGGCGAGCGACTGGCTCCAGCCGGCCCGCCGCCGTCCAGCCCGCTGCGCGGCCGCACGAAGCCGCCCCCCGCGGTGATCGCCGCCGCCGGCGCCCTGCTGCTGCTGCTCGGCGGCTTCGGCATCGCGTACGGCTTCACGCGCGACGACGGCGGCACGAAGGCGGCCGGCACGACCACCGGCAAGACCGGCTCCACAACGGGCGGCGTCGTGGTGCCGACGTTCACGATCACCGACACGAACCCCGCGGTGCCGACGTTCACCGACGTGATCCCGACCGGGACCGACATCTTGACCGGCACCGGCCTCTCCACGGGCACCGACATCCCCACCGGCACCGACATCCCCACCTTCTCGACCGATACCGGCACGACCGACCCCGACCCGGGTACGACGACGGGCACCGACCCCGGTGCCGAGAAGAGCGACTGGCCCCAGAGCAAGGACGCGTTCGCGGTGCTGCTCTCGTCCGACGACACGGAGAAGTTCACGTTCCAGTCGATCACGGCGAAGAAGCAGCAGGCGATCGCGAAGGGGTACTCGAACGCCGGCGTGCTGAACTCCGACGACTACTTCACGCTCAATCCGGGCTACTGGGTGCTCTACCTCGGCCCGTACGAGACGAAGTCCGCGGCGCAGGCCGCCCAGGCGAGGGCGCGGGCGGCGGGCTACTCCGACGCCTACGTGCGCCGCGTCGCCGAGTAGGCCGCGGCGATCTCGGCCGCAGCACCGCCCAGCGCGATCAGGTCGTAGCCGCCCTCCAGCACCAGCGGCGGCTCGCAGATGCCGAGCCGCGCGCACAGATCACGGACGTCGGTCACCAGCGCGCCGTAGGTGCGGTCCTCGAGCTCCAGGCTCGCCAGCGGGTCGCGGCGGTGCCCGTCGACGCCGCACGCGATCAGCACCAGGTCGGGTGCGTAGCGCTCCACCGCCGGCAGCACCTCGTCGCGGAACCGCGCCAGGTACGCGTCGTGGCCGATGCCGGCGGGCAGCGGCACGTTCAGCGTCGTCCCCCGCCCCGGTCCCGCGCCGGTCTCGTCGGCGGCGCCCGAGTAGGGCCAGTGCGGCCACTCGTGCAGCGAGACGGCCAGCACGGACGGATCCTCGTAGAACACGGCCTGCGTGCCGTTGCCGTGGTGCACGTCCCAGTCGATCACCGCGACACGGCCCACGTCGAGCACGTACTGCGCGTGCCGCACGGCGATCGACCCGTTGGCGAGCAGGCAGAAGCCCATCGGGCGATCCCGCAGCGCGTGGTGCCCCGGCGGGCGCATGGCGGCGAGGCCGATGCCGCCTTCCACGGCCTCGGTCACCGCCGCGATCGCCGCGCCGGCGGCGTGCATGGCCGCCTCCCGCGAGCCCGCGACGACGTAGGTGTCGGCGTCGACCATGCCCTCGCCGGCTCCGAAGAGCCGCTCGGTGTAGCCCGCCACGTGGACGCGATCGATGTCGGCGGCGGTCGCCGCGGGCGCGAGCCGCTGCTCGACCTGCTCGCCGAGGCCGGCGAGGAACGCGTCGACCCGCGCGGGGCGCTCGGGATGACCGTCAACGCCGTGCGCCGACTGCGAGGGATGGGTGAAGACGACTGTCACAAGGTGTGAGATTGTGACAGCCACCGTCGCTTCACCTGGGCGAAACGAGATGACTTTGCAACAAACATGGTGCCGAACCTTGAATTTCGCGTCGAGGGCTGTACAGTGAACAGCGTCGAGGGATGAACCCGCCCCGCACAGTCGGTGTGACGGTAGGTTCGGTTTCGCGCCGCCCTCGGCAGCGCTGCCAACTGTAGGCAGCCACCAACCGTTCGGGAGCACGAGCCATGTACCGCTTCAGCCGTCAGATCTTCATGCAGATCAAGGATGCCATCGATCCGCATCCCGACACCATTCCCGCTCATGAGGCCCGCCGCCGCGTGCTGCGCGCCTGCGAGGAGACGATCGAGCGCCTCGCCAAGGATCCGCGCTACTTCCCGAAGCCCGCGCGGAGCCTGTTCCAGGAGATCCGGTGCTACTTCCCGATCACCGAGCAGGGCCGGGTGTACTACTCGATCGAGCGCACGCTCACGATCGCGCACCAGTTCATCCAGGACGAGATCGAGCGCAGCGGCGAGGGCACCCTCACGCCGTGCCGCGCCACGACGCGCAAGGGCAAGCCCTGCCAGCGGACGCCGCTGCCGGGCAAGGAGTATTGCCCGAGCCATCAGCATCTCGAAGAGCCGGTGTTCGTCTAGGCCCATCGGCCTAGGGCAGCGGCAACCGCAGCTGCTCTGCATCGATCAGCTTCGCCACACCGACGCCGATCAGGCGGACGGGCGGTGGTCTGCGCGCCAGTGCGCGATCGAGCGCGATCAGCGCCAGCCGCCCGATCTCGTCCGAGCCGGAGAACGGAGCGGGTGCCGTCTGCGACCGCGTCGCGATCGCGAAGTCGGGGTAGCGCAGCTTCAGCGTCACGGTGGCAGCGCCCCGGGCCTCGCGCTCGAGGCGCTCTGCCACCTCGTCCGCCATCCGCAGCGCGATCGCGCGCAGCTCCTCGATCGTCACGACGTCGCGCTCGAACGTCTCCTCGACCGACACCGAGAGCGCGCGACCGGGCAGCGCCACGGGCCGTGGATCGATGCCGCGCGCACGGTCGCGCAGCTCGGCGCCGACCGCGCCGGGCAGCAGTCGCGCCAGCCGGTCGTCGCCCAGCGCCGCGAGGTCGCCGATCAGCGACAGGCCGGCGGCCTGCAGGCGCTCGTCCGACTTCGGGCCGATGCCGGGCAGGGCCCGCAGCGGCAGCGGTGCCAGGAACGCCGCCTCGCGGCCGGCCGGCACCACCGTCACGCCGCGCGGCTTGCGGTGGTCGGACGCGATCTTGGCCACCACCTTCGAGGTGGCGCAGCCGAACGACGCGTCAAGCCCCGTCTCGTCCCGGATCAGCTGCTGCAGGTCGCGGAGGAAGCGCTCCGCCTCCCCCGCCGTCGACACGGCGCCGGTCAGGTCGAGGTAGCCCTCGTCGATGCCGACCTGCTGCGCGAGCGGCACGCGAGCGCTCACCAGCATCCAGATCCTTCGCGACCACGCGCTGTAGCGCGCCATGCTGGGCCGCACGAACACGGCCTCGGGACACCGTCGCCGGGCCTCCGCAGCGGACATTGCCGAGCGGACGCCGAACGCCCGCGCCTCGTAGCTGGCGGTCGCCACGACACCTCGGCCGTCGGGGCTCCCACCGACCACCAGCGGCAGGCCCGCGAGCTCGGGGCGTTCGAGAACTTCGACGGCCGCGAAGAAGGCATCGAGGTCGAGGTGGGCGACCACGCGCGCCATCGCCGGACGAATCTACCACCCCGCCTGCCGAGCGTGCGTATGATCCTCCCGGGATGGCGGTATTGGAGCTTGCGACGCAGTCAGGTAGGAACGGCCGCCGCGAAGCGGAGGCTCTTGCTGGCGAGACCGATCGCCACGCAAGGATGCGCCGGAGGAGCAGCATGGCGTGAGCCATGACGGCGACAAGCTGATTCGGCAGCTCTCGCTCGTCGCGTACCTGATGGCCGAGCGCAGGCCAGTCACGGCGCGCGATGCGAAGAACGCGGTCGAGGGCTACTCGGAGATGTCGGACGAGGCATTCGCCCGGCGCTTCTACGCGGACCGGGCCGAGCTGCTCGCGCTCGGCGTCGGCATCACGTCGCAACGCGACGAGTTCACCGGCGAGGAGCTGTACACGCTGCAGCGCGAGGACTACTTCCTGCCGCCGTTGCACCTGGACGACGCCCAGCTGGCCGCGCTCCAGACCTGCCTGTACCTGCTCGAGGGCCAGTTCGCCTACTCCGAACCGCTGCGCCTGGCGCTGCAGAACCTCGCGCTCGGCCGGCCCAACCCGACCGGCCCGCCGGCCGACAGCGCCGTCACGCTCAACCTCGCGGGCGGCGGCTACTCGCCCGAGATCGCGCAGCGCCTCGCCAAGCTCGAGACGGCCATCTCGAAGCAGCGCACCATCGTCTTCCGCTACTTCGCCATGAACCGCGGCGCCGAGGCGACGCGCACGGTCGACCCGTACAGCCTCTACTTCCAGGGTGGGCAGTGGTACGTCGTCGGCCGCGACCACGACCGCGACGACATGCGCGTCTTCCGCGTCTCGCGCATCCGCGGCGACCTGCGGTTCGCCACTCGCCGCGAGCGCGACTTCAAGTTTCCCGAGGGCTTCGACCCCGGCACGTACCGCGACCGCGCCCCGTGGCAGCTCGGCGAGCCGCAGGGCGAGGCCGTGCTCGAGATCACGCCCAGCGCCGCCTGGCTGGTCGAGCGGCTCTTCGGACGTCACGGCACGGTCGAGATCCGCGACAGCCGCGGTGCCCGCTTCTCGACCCCGTACGCCAGCCTCGAGCTGCTCACCACGTGGGTGATCGGCATGGACGGCCAGGCCCTTCCCGTATCGCCGCCCGAGCTGGTGGACGAGGTCGCGAGCGCGCTCGACCGCGGCATGGCGGCCCACGAGGGAGACGTGCCGCCGATCGCGGCGCCGATCGAGATCGTGCGCGAGCAGGTGGCCGAGCCGGCCACGGCGCGGCGCTCCAGCCCGGTCGCGCCCGAGCGCTTCGCGGTGCTGCAGGCGATGCTGGCCGACCTGCTCGAGAGCTGCGGCGACGAGCCGCGCGGCGAGATCTCGGCGACCGACCTGAAGGAACGCTACGGCCTCACCGACGACGCGCTGGTCGAACAGGTCAACCTGCTCAACCTCGTCAACTTCGGCGGTGGCTGCTACGCGGTCTACGCCGAGTTCGACGGGGACACGATCAAGGTCGAGAAGGAGCTGTACGGCGAGGAGTTCCGCCGCCCGGCCCGACTCTCGCCGCTCGAGGCGAAGGCGATCCTGATGGCGCTCGACCTGGTCGGGCCCCAGGTCGCGGCGGGCGCCGGCACCACGCTCGGCGACGTGCGCCGCAAGGTCGAGTCGGCGTTCGGGCGCTTCGCGCTCCGCGAGACGCCGACGCCCGTGGCGCAGCGCGAGGCCGAGGGCATCCTGTCGGCCATCAACGACTCGATCCGCAACCGCCGGCTCGTCCGCGTCGAGTACCTCGGGCGCAGCGGCGCCGACATGACGGAGCGCGTCGTGGAGCCGTACCTGCTGCGCGGCGTCGGCTCCGACTGGTACCTCGAGAGCTACGACCGCACGGCGGCCGGCGAGCGCACCTTCCGCGTCGATCGCATCCGTGCAGCCGAGCCGCTGCCCGAGACCTTCGAGCCGCGCGCCGGTCTCGAGGTGCAGGCCGAGCAGCGCGCACCGCGCGGCCGCTCCGGCACGGCGAGCGTGTGGTTCGCGCCCGAGATCGCCGCCCGCGAGACCGAGACGCTGCCGTCCAGCTCGCCGCTCATCGACGGCGCCGCGCTGGCGACCATCTCCTACGGCTCCGAGCGTTGGCTGGCGACCGAGATCCTCAAGCACCGCGGCAACGCCGTGCTGATCGGCCCCGAGCACCTGCGCGCGGTCGTCGCCACCCGAGCGACCGAGCTGCGGCAGCTGGCGACCGAACGACTCGACGCCCCCGCGAGATGATCCGGTACCTGTCGGAGGCGGAGGTCGAGCGCGCGCGGCCGAGCGTTCGCGAGGGCATCGACTACGCCCGACTGGCGCTCGTAGCGCTGGCCGAGGGGCACGCCGAGCTGCCGCCCAAGTCGACGGTGCATCCGCGCTCCGGCTCGTTCGCCAACGTCATGCCCGCCTACCTCGAGGACGTCGGTCACGGCGACCAGCTCGGACTCAAGTGGGTGGCCGTCTACAACACCAACGCCGAGCGCGGCCTGCCGATCATCAACGGCGTCGTCGTCATCTGCGACACCGACACCGGCCTGCCGCGCGCGCTGATGGCCGCGGGATTCTTGACCGGCATCCGCACCGCGGCGGTCTCCGGCGCCTCGATGGAGGCGCTCGCGCCGGCCGAGGTCGGCCACGTCGCGATCACCGGCGCCGGCGTGCAGACTCGCTCGCATCTCGAGGTCTGCCAGGAACTCGGGCACCTCGACGTGACGGTCTTCGCCCGCCGCGCCGCATCCGGCGAGGCCGTCGTCGCCTGGGCGGCCGAGCGTACGCCGCGGCTGCGGGTGACGGTGGTCGGCTCGACCGCAGAAGCCGTTCGCGGTGCCGGCGTGATCATCACGGGCGTGCCGATCGGCGTCGAGGGCGCGCTGCTCGATCCCGCCACGGTGCGTGACGACGCGCTGCTGCTGCCACTCGACTGGGGCACGTCGGTGGGCGCCGACATCGCCAACGATGCACGTCTGGTCGCCGATGACGTGCCGCAGTTCGCGCGCATCGCCGAACGCGGGTCGTTTCCCGGGTATCGCGATGCCGACGGCTACACGGGTGAGGCGCTCGCGCTGCCCCGCCCGAACGGCCGCGTGGTCTGCCAGAACCTCGGCCAGGGCGCCGCCGACCTGCTGTTCGGCAACGCCGTCGCGGTGAACGCCGATCGCGACGACGTCGGCACGCTGCTCGAGCGATAGGCACCCGGATCGTGCGGGCGCCCCGCGTGCCGTGCGACAGGCGCCCTGTGCCATCTCTCGCACGACACCGCACGCGTCGTGCGATCCGTGCTCCTTCCGCGCGAAAGCGCGTTCTGGGGTCAGACCCCAGAACGCGCCGTTTCGGGGTCTGACCCCGGCTCTTGAAGCCGGCTACGCCGGGCGGTCGAGCGCGCGGCGGGCCGCCCGCTGCAGCACCGGATCGGCACTGTCGGCGAACGGTCGCGCCAGCTCGCGATGCTCGGCCGGGCCGTTGCCCAGCGCCACGAGCGCGTTGCGGCGCAGGTAGCGCGGGTCGCGATCGGGCACGTAGAGGCGCTGGTAGCGGCGCCGCAGGTCGTCGCCGGGCGCCGCCAGCCAGTCGGCGAGCGACACGAACGCCTCCGCCCCGGCCTCGGTGGCCCCGGCGCGCCGCTTCGCGGGCCCGGCGTTCCACGGACAGACGTCCTGGCAGATGTCGCACCCGTAGACGCGGTCCTCGAGCGCATCTGCCACGTCAGCGGGCGCGTCGGCGCGGCTCTGCGTCCAGTAGGAGAGACACCGCGTCGAGTCGAGCACGCCGGGCTCGTCCAGCGCGCCCGTCGGGCAGGCGTCGATGCAGAGCGTGCAGGAGCCGCAGCCGTCGCGCACCGGCTCGGGCGCCTTGCCGACCAGCTCGGCGTCGGTGATGACCGCGCCGAGCGCCACGAACGATCCGAGGCCGGGCGCGATCGCCATCGTGTTCTTGCCCGAGAACGTGAGGCCGGCCGCCTGGCCTCCGGCGCGGTCGACGTGCATGTTGTGATCGACGAACACCGCCGCCCGCGCGCCGTCCTCCCGCAGCGCGTCCCGCACGCGATGCAGGGCCGCACGAAGGCGGTCGTACGGATCACCCCAGGCATAGCGCGGCAGGCGGCCAACGGCGCCCTCGGGGCGGGGTGGCTCGGGCTGCCACACCTCGATCAGCGCCGACACCACGGTGCGGGCACCGCGCAACGCCGTCTCCGGGTGGCACGAGCGCTCCGGCTGCTGCATCGTGAAGCGCATGTCGGCGAACAGCCCACGCGCCCGCCGGTCGATGATCGCCGCCTCTGCCTGCCGGTACGGCGCAGCCGGCGCGGCACCGAGGACGACGCCGTCGTCGCGAACCAGCGCTGCGAGATCGTCGAGGCCGGACATCAACTCAAGCCGAGTGCGGCCCGGAGGCGCCGCGCGAGCAGCGGGCCGTCGCGGGGCGGCAGGACGAGCGGCGGGCGGTCGGGCGTGATCTTGATCGCGGCGAACCGCGGCCCGTCGAGGGCGTGCACGGCGTCGCGGAGCTCCTCGACGCCGTCCAGGCTGCGGATCGTCCGGCTCTCGGCGAAGCCACACGCCGCGGCGACCGCGGCCAGGTCGGTGCCCATGCCGGTGTGCGTGGGCTGTGCGCCCGTCTCTCCGTAGCGCTCGTTGTCGAGCACGGCGATGGTCAGGTTCGCCGGCCCGGCCGCGGCGATGGTTGCCAGAGCGCCGAGGGCCATCAGCTGCTCGCCATCGCCGGTCACGACCAGCACCGGCCGGTCGGGCTGGGCCAGGGCGATGCCGAAGCCCACCATGGCCGCCGCGCCCATCGAGCCCCACAGCGGCAGGTCGAGATCGCTGTCGCCGGCGGCGGCGACGTCCCACGAGGTGCCGCCGAGGCCGGCGACGCAGACGAGCCCACCACGGTCGGCGAGCAGCGCCCGGACGACGGCGCGGCGGTCGATCACGACGCCTCCGCCGTGAAGGCCTTGGCACCCAGGAGACGCTGTCCGAGCAGCACGGCGACGCGCTCGCCCGACGCGAAGGCCAGCCCGCAGGCCGACGCGACGGCCGGCTCGACGTCCTCGATGGCGTCGGCGCGGTGCACGATCACGCCGCAGGTCTCGAGCAGGTCGGGCACCGCTCGACCCGTGGGCACCTGCCACGGGTTCTCCTCGCCCCACTCGCCGCGCATCGTGATCAGCAGCAGCAGCGGACCGGCCAGGATGCGCGGCAGCGCGAGCAGGTTGCAGCAGTTGCCGACGCCGCTCGACTGCATCAGCACGACGCTGCGGGTGCCGCCGAGCCACGCGCCGGCAGCGAGCGCGATGCCCTCCTCCTCCGTCGTCAGCGTGACGACGTGCATGGCGGCGTCGGCCTGGCAGCGGCGAATCAGCGCGGTGTGCCCGGCGTCGGGCACGTGCGAGACGACGCTGACCCCATAGGAGGACAGCAGCTGGTGGATCGATCCGTCCATCGACGAGCGAACGATACTCCAGGCCAGACGAGGTCTCGCCGAGGACCGCGCCGTGCTAGACCACCTCGGCGAACCCCAGCTCCGTGAGACGGCGGACGAGTCGCCGCTCGTCGACGCCGAGGCCCAGCTCGCCGAGCGTCGACCGGCCGTCCAGCGCACGGATGATGGCGACGGCGTCGGGGTCGAGATCGGCGGCGAACCGCAGCCCGTCGCGCAGCCGCAGCTCGTAGCCGGCGACGCGCCAGCCGCCCGGCCCCGGGCGCTCGGACCCGATCAGTTCCGCGCCGGGCGCCATCATCAGCCGGTCGTCGTTGCGGAGCTCCCGGTTGGGCGCCGCGAACATGCGCTCGATCTGGACGCCCGCCGCCACCGGGATCCCGTCGGGCACGCCGGTCGAGCGCACGAACGTCGCCTGGTCGGCGCAGCCGCGCAGGAGCACGGCGCCGTACGCGATCCACTCGATGCCCAGGCGGCGGTACTCGGCCAGCCAGCGGTCGATCGCGGTCTCGCGGTCGTCGGCGTCGGCAGTCCAGCGCGCGGCGGCGTCGAACGGGTCCTGCGTGCCGGTGTGCAGGATCCATGCGTCGGCGGCCACGTCCTCGACCCACGTCGAGGGCCGGTCTGCGAGGTTGCCGTGCGTCGCGTCCCACGAGACCAGCACGGTCGCGAAGCCGCTCATCTCGAGCACGTCGGGCACCCCGCGGACGAGCGTCTCGGAGACGGCGTCGCGCTCCATGCCGGAGTCGCGGAAGATGACGTCGAGCCCCGGCGAGATCACGTACGGCGGGTTCGCGACGACGAGCCCGAACCGCTCGCCCTGGACGGGGTCGAGCAGGCTCCCGCGCCGGAACTCGACGTTCTCGACGCCGTTCAGGGCGCAGTTGAACTCGGCGTAGGAGAGCGCCCGCTCGTTGATGTCGGTCGCCACCACGCGATCGGCGTGGGCGGCGACCAGCAGCGCCTGGATGCCGTTGCCGGTGCCCACGTCGAGCGCGCGACGGACGTGGCGCCGCACCGTCAGGCCCGCCAGCAACGCCGATGGGCGGTGGACGGCGGCGACGTGGTCGACGCCGCCCGCGCCGGGCAGGTCGCTGGCGATGAGCAGGTGGTCGTGCGGCACCAGGCGCACGGCGGGGCGCAGCACCGATCCGGAGCCGGCCACCAGGCCGAGCGCGATCAGCTCGTCGGCGAGCGGCCCCAGCCGCCGGGCGGCCTCGCCCGCGCAGACCTCGTCGCCGAGCAGTAACAGGCGCGCCAGCACGGCCGACGGCGTGTCGGCGATCGCCAGGCGACGGCGAGCCGCAGGTGCGACGACCGCGTCCACCAGCGACGTCGACGCGGCGCCGAGCAGCGTCCGCACCCCGGGCGCGTCGTAGCCCGACGCGGCCAGCCAGGCACGCAGTGCGGCTGTCCGGCGGGCGCTGGCGACCAGGATGGGTGCGGTCGTGGTCGCCATCTCAGGGGGCCTGTGGTGGAAAGTTGATCGTCTCGGTCAACCCGGTGCCGACGCTGCCGTCGGGGTTCTGGCGGCGTCTCGTGATCGCCATGCGCTGGAACGCGAGCGTGAACCGGTCGGTCATCTCGGGGTCCGTCTGGGCGGCGCCGAGCTGGTAGGAGCCGAGCGTCACGGTCGCGAGCTTGATCATCAGCACCTCGCCCGTCGTGCCCTTGACGCTGCCGGCGTTGACGCTGATCTCGCCGGAGCCCAGCGCAGTCCCGTCGGCGCACAGCTTCGCGATGGTCGGCGACGCAAGCGACACGGGCGTCACGAACGCCATTTCCTGGGGGTCAGTGACGCCGGCGTCACGCGACTCGCCCCACGAGAAGGACTGCACCTCGATCTCGTTCTCGTGGCCCTTGGCGGTCGACTCGCCCTTGATCAGGTTGTTGCCGCCGTCGGTCAGCTTGAGGAAGATGTCGAATGCCACGTCAGGCCTCCGGAACCGTCAGGTCGAGGACGAGCTCGGCGTCGCGAGGCGTCTGCCGGGCTGTGTAGGTGCCGGTCGCACCGAGGTAGCGGCCGGTGCCGCTGACGACCGAGAAGCCGCTCTCCGCCACGCCCGCGGGCCCAACGGCGAGCAGCGTGCCGTCGAGCAGCTCGAGGCGGTGGAGCAGGTCGGGGCCGGAACTGCCCGCGACGATGGTCGATGTGAGCAGCCCGGCGTACGCACCCGTCTCGTCCTCGAGCGTGCCCGAGGGAACCGCCGAGGCACCGACCTCGGCCAGCTCGCCGGGCGGCGTGCCGGGACGCGTGAAGCGCAGGTCCGAGGAGCGCAGGACCCTGCGCTCCGGAACCATGTCCGACGCCCCGCGGACGACGATGGCGCCGACCGCGCCGCCGCCCAGGAGGGCTCCGAGGCTGCCGAGCATCCCCCGTCGTGTGGTGAGCTTCGCCATCGTGCTACCTCCCTCGGAACCGATCACCGAAACCGGCGTCGTGCCGGTCGACGTAGACCGTCCCGCCCGGGCCGCGCACGTAGATGCCGTTGTCGCCGATCTGGATGCGGAACTTCCTGTTCGGCGACACCAGCGCCGACGTGCCGGCCGGCCCCTGCGCCCCGGCCGCTCCAGGTGGGCCGGGCGGACCGGCGGCGCCGGTCTGGCCCGTCGCGCCCGTTGCACCGGCCTGCCCCGTCCCACCGGTGGCTCCGGTTGCGCCAGCCGGCCCGGCCGGCCCGCGCGGCCCCGGTGTGCCGGCCACGTTCAGGGCGATCTCCGTGTCGCCACGACCGCAGCGGTCACGGGCGCCGATCACGTACAGCGTGCCGTTGCCGTGTTTGACGCAGGCCTGGAGGGCGCCGTTCACGGGCGCCGGGCCGTTGCCGTCGCCCTTGCCGCTGCCGTGCTCGGCCAGGGCGGCGCCCGCTCCCGCCAGGGAAGAAGCCGCCGCGCCGAGCATGAAGCCCAGCACGAGGCGCCGGTCGCCGAATCGCATCCATCACTCCTTCGGGGGAGTACCGCCTCTCACTCGTACCCGCCGCAGCCCGGAAGTCAAGGCCTCACGTAAGGTGCCGGCGTGGAGGACGAAACGGTCGAGCTGTGGACGGACGGTGCGTGCTCGGGCAATCCCGGGCCGGGCGGATGGGCCGCGATCATGCTCTGGAAAGGGCACGAGCGCGAGCTGTCAGGCGGTGATCCGGACACGACCAACAACCGCATGGAGCTGATGGGCGTGATCGAGGGGCTGCGCGCGCTGCGCCGCCCCAGCCGCGTGCGGATCCTGACCGACTCCGCCTACATCGAGCGCGCCTACAGCCACGGCTGGGTGGAGCGCTGGAAGCGCAACGGCTGGAAGACGGCGGCCAAGAAGCCGGTCGCGAACCAGGATCTGTGGGAGGCGCTCGACCTCGCCACGAACGGCCACACGATCGTGTTCGAGCGGGTCTCCGGCCATGCCGGCGTCGAGCTGAACGAGCGCGCCGACCGCCTCGCCGTCGCCGCCCGCGACGAGGCCGCCGGGCGGTAAGGCCGCATCCCTGCGGCCGGGATCACCGGAGACGGCTAGAAGCCGAGGGCGAACTTGGCGTCTTCGGACATCAGCTCGGGTGTCCACGCCGGGCTGAAGACCAGGTCGGTCTCCACGTCCTCGACGCCGTCGATGCTCCGCGCCGTCAGGTCGACCTGCTCGGCGATCCAGGGGCCGACGGGGCAGCCCATCGACGTCAGCGTGAAGACGACCTTGACCTTCGGGCCGTCGATCGCCACCTCGTAGACCAGGCCGAGATCGACGATACCCATCATCAGCTCGGGATCCTCGATCAGGTTGAGCGCGTCGCGGACGATTTCCTCGGTCAGCATGCGGGCATCTTACCCGGTCACGCCTGGGCGTTCGGCGGGATGCGCCGGTTCGGCCAGCTGGCCAGAAACGCCTCGCGCTCGGCCGAGCGGGTGCCCGCGGCGAGCGCCGACTTGATGGCGGCCACGGCGCGGCGATCCGACTCGGCAACACGGGCGGCGAGACTCCGACCTCGCGCTCGCTGAAGGTCGGCCGGGACGACCTCGGCCGCCAGGCCGAGCTCGACCGCGCGCCGGCCGGCCACGGACTCGCACGTGGCGAACAGCCGGAGGGCCGTCGCGTCGCCGACCACCCTTGCGAGGCGTCCGAGGCCGCCGAAGCCGGGCGTCAGGCCGATCGAGGCGTGCACGAAGCGCAGCTCGGCATCCGCGGCCATGACGCGCCAGTCGCACGCCAGCGCGACCTCCGCTCCGCCCCCGACCGCGTGGCCGTTGACGAGCGCCACGGTCGGCACCGGCAGGTCCTCGAGCCGGTCGAGGAGCTTGGTGCCGCGCTCGTTCAGCTGCGTCGCACCGCCGAAGAGGACGTCGAACTCGCGGATCGCGGCGCCCGAGCAAAAGACCCGGCCGGCACCGGTGACCGCCACCAGCCGGACGTCATCGTCACGCTCGAGCTCGGTCAGAATCGTGTCCAGGCAGTCCATCGCGAGCGATCCGATGGCGTTGCGCGTGGCCGGATCGTCGAGCACGATCAGGGCCAGCGGCCCGTCGCGCTCCAGGCGCACCGGCGTCGGCGAAGGCTCGAGCGGGGCGGCGCCGTCGCCGTCGGCAAGGGCGGTCTCGAGCTCCTCGCGGGACAGGCGGCGGTAGTGCGGCAGGCCCTGTGCGCGGGCGGCGGCGTGGAGCTCGGAGAGCATTGTCACGCACGGAAGCCTACGCTGCCTATCCTGCGGGGATGGCAGACCCCATCTCCTGGCTCGGCACGCCCTCCGTCGACGACGCCTCGGAACGCACCCGCGCGCTGATCGACCGCGTCACCGAGGCCCGCGGCTTCACGCCGAATGTCTGGCGGTCGCTGGCCCTCGGCGAGGACCGTCTCGCCGACGCCTTCGGCTACCTGGTGAAGCTGATGGCGCGCGAGGGCACGCATCTCGGGCCGCGGGAGAAGGAGCTGATGGCGGTCGTCGTCTCGGTCGAGAACCGCTGTCTGTACTGCGTCATCTCGCACGGTGCCGCCCTCGCTGCCGTCAGCGACGTGGTGCTGGCGCGCGAGGTGGCCGTCAACTACCGGCACGTCGCAGCGCTGACGCCGCGGGAGCGCGCGCTGTGCGACTTCGCGGTGAAGCTGACGGTGACGTCATACGCGCAGTCGAAGGCCGATCTCGACACGCTCGGCGACCACGGCCTGTCGGACGAGGCGATCCTCGAGGCGATCGAGGTCGTGTCGATGTTCAACTACACCAACCGCCTCGCCTCGGCGCTCGGCCTGCAGCCCGACCCGGAGTACCTGGGCGCCTAGTGTCCGGCGTGTCGCCGGACGCTAGAGCACCGCGACGCGCTGGATCACGAGATCCATCACGGAGCGCACGGCGGCGTCGATGTCGGTCGCATCGACGACCGGCGTGCCGGCCCGGTCGGCCTCGAGCAGGAGGAAGTCGTGGATCTGCCGGATGGCCCCGAACGCCGACAGGTAGCGCAGCGCCGGCCTGGAGTCGCTGGTGTTCTCGGCCCGCATCATGAAGTTCGCGCGATGCTGCTCGGGCGACGACGAGCACAGCAGCACCTCGACCACGTGGGCGGCTGACAGGTCGTCGATGAGGGGCGTGCCGGGCACGATGTGCACGCCCTCGATGACGAGCGGGAACCGTTCCTCGACGGCCCGCGAGACGACGTTGCGGAGCCCGGCCCGGACGGTCTCGGCCTGCTGCCAGAAGCCCGCGATGGTGCGGTCGCCGCCGGCGCCCACCGGGATCAGATCGGCGGCCTCGAACGACGACGTGTGGATCTGCGGCAGCACCTCGGGCGCGATCACGCCGCGCATCACCTGCCGGACGACGTCGGACGAGACGATGCGCGTGATCCCGAGGCGGTGCGCGACCTGGGTCGCGACGGTCGACTTACCGGTGCCCGGCGCGCCGCCGATCAGCACGATCAGCGGCCGCTCGAGGTGCCGCAGCTCGTGCCAGCGGCGGTAGCGCGAGACCGACTCGTCGCCCTCCTCCCGCTCCAGCACCCCGGCCGCCAGGTCGCGCAGCTCCTGCGTGGTCATCAGCGGCTCGGAACCACGGCGCAGCTCGACCTCGACGATGCGGGCGATGCGGTACGCCCGATCGGGCGCGATCCCGCACGCCATCAGCGATTGCGCCATCAGTCCCTTGGAGTACGGGAAGGCGCGATCGCCGGAGACGACAAGACACTGCCGCGTTGGCACAGGCAGAGCGTAGATCAGCAGCTTGAGACACGGATCACGAATTCGTTGCGATCGCGTCAACCACCAGTTGCGCGAGCAGATCGTCGACCGCGGCCGATCCGTCCAGCGCCACCGGCTGGTTCGCGAGGAACACCAGCGCGGCGCCTCGTTCGGCCGCCGCCTCGGCGACGACGTCGACGGCCGCGGCCTTCAGCTCGGTCAGGAACACGTCGGCGTCGACGGCCTCGATCGCGGCCCGCAACGCCGGCCGGTCGGCGAGCGCGCCCGACACCAGCACCACCTCGGCGCCGTGCCGTACGGCGAGTGCCGCGCGGAGCCCGGCGTGGGTGTCGGCCCGGGCGGTCGTGAACACGGCCACGCGCCGTCCCGCGACCGGCGCCGAGGGCTGCGGCACCAGGGCGCACGGCACCACCGGGATGCCGGGACGCAGCTCGCGGATGCCGGCCTCGAGCGCGTCGGCGCGGCGATCGCCCACCACCAGGACGGCGTCGGCCTCGAGCAATCGGTACGGTCCGAGGTAGCCGAGCACCTCCTCCGGGTCGGCGGCCGACGAGGTGACCAGCAGCGTGCGACGCGCCGCGACCGGCGGCAGGCTCGCGCCCGAGCCCTCGAAGATGGTCAGCGCCGGGGCGCGGGCGGCGGCCAGCGCCGCACCCGCGGCCACCGTGGAGTGCACGACGTCGCCGGCCAGCCCGCCGCCGCACCGCCGGCAGCCGATCGCGGTCACGCCCGCCAGCAGCGCGTCCTCGAGGAAGTCGGAGGCGGCGTGCTGCCCGGCGCGCGAGCGGCCGAGCAGCGTCCGCAGGTCGACGGAATCCGGCTCGACCAACTCGGGCGCGGCAGGTCCGCCCCGCCCCATCGCCACGATCACGACCTCGCCGGGCGCCACCAGGTCGCGGGCGACGCGGGCCAGCTGTCCCGCCACCGCCGTCTTGCCGACCCGCTTGCCGGTGCCGGCGACCGCGATCGACGCGAGGTCGTACGCGGTGCGGCGCTCCGGCTCGAGCAACAGGCCGCCGGCCCGATAGGCCACCCCGGCGTGCAGCGCCACGGCGGCCAGCCGCAGCCGCGAGCGCTGGGTGACGACGGGCTCGTCGGACAGGTCGACGACGAGGTCGGCAGGCACCTCGGCCAGCAGCCGCGCCAGCGCCGCCGGGGCGTCGCCGGCGGCCAGGTCGAGCCGCGCGACGCCGTAGGTCGACGCCGACGGCTCGCCGCGCAGCTTCTCCGACCCGCCGAGCAGCAGCGCCGCCACCACGCCGTCCGTCGCCGCGATCGCAGCGGCGACGACCGGCGGGTAGTGCTCGCCATCGACGAGCGCTATGACCCTTCGTGCCCCGGCCACTTACGGTGATCGAGCGTCGAGAGGGAGAACTCCAGGATCCGGTCGCGTTCGTGGAACGGGTACGCGCGATGCACGTCGACACGGTCGTCGTGCACCTCGACGATGTTGTAGCAGGGCCGGCCCTTGCCCCGGGTGCGCAGCGTCGAGACCGTGCCGGCGTTGACGACGAACAGGTCCTCGAGCCGCCAGGCGTGCGGCACGTGCTTGTGGCCCGACAACACCAGCCGGCACTCGCTGGCCGCGAGCACCTCGAGGGCGTCGCCGGCGTCGTACACGACGTTACGCTCGCGCCCGGTGCCGGGAATGGGCAACAGGTGGTGGTGCAGGATGAAGATCCGCAACCGCGCCGGCAGCGCGAACTCCTGGCGGATCCACGGATACCGCGACCGTCCGACGACGCCGTGGTCGAGGTCGGGCTCGGACGAGTCGATGGCCAGCATGCAGACGCCGTCCTTGCGCAGCACCTGCTGGCGGGCGCCGAAGTGCTCCTCGAAGTGCACGTAGCCGACGTTGCGCGAGTCGTGGTTGCCCGGCACCACGATCATGTCGGGACAGTCGATGCGGTCGAGGTAGGCGCGGGCCTGGACGTACTCCTGGCGGAACCCGAACGTGGTCAGGTCACCGGAGACGATCACCACGTCGGGCTCGAGGTCGTTCACCTCGATGATCGCCCGGTCCATCAGGTTCGGGACGAAGTACGGCGAGCCGCAGTGCAGATCGGAGATGTGCGCGATCGTGAACGGCCGAGCCACGGCTCCGATTCTACTCGGGCCGCTCCAGCGCCTCGATCGCAGCGGCCGCGCGCGCTCGCAGCTCGGCGTCGAGCACCGCGAAGTCCTCGTCGGCGATCTTGCCCGTGCGCCGGTCGAGTTCGAGGTCGCGCAGCGCCTCCAGCGCCTGATCGCGCTCCTCGCGCAGCCGCACCCGCTCGTCGGCGGCGGCCGTCGGCGGCGGCACCACGTCCTCGGCCGCGGCACTGTGCAACAGCGGCCAGCCGATCACGAAGATCGCCGTCACGGCGAGCGCTGCGAGCAGGACCATCTCCACAGCTGCGGGCTTCAGGCCTCGCGGATGACCGTCGCGTCGGCGTACCGGCGGGCGAGCCGGCGCGCCTCGCGACCGTCGGGCCAGGCGGCGACGCCGGCGCCGATGACGAACACCAGCGCCGCGATCCAGAGAAGGTTCACGAGCGGGTTGATGAGCACCTTCAGCTTCACGGAGCCGTCGGGGCGGGCCGAGTCGAGGATCAGGAACAGGTCCTCGCCGTTCCGCCAGTCGGTGCGGATCGAGACCTCGTTCGACGTCTGGCCCTCGGCCGGGTAGGCGCGCTGCCCGGGCTGCAGCGTGCCGACGAACGTGCCGTCCTTCGAGACCTGGACGACGGCCGAGCGCTCCTCGAAGTTGGCGCCCGTGGTGCGGGTGACGCCGTCGAAGGCCAGCGTGTAGTTGCGCACCTGCATGGTCTGGCCGGGCTGGAGCACCGCCGCGCGGACGGTCGAGTAGGCCGTGGCGCCGGTCGCGCCGATGACGAAGATGACCACCGCGAGATGCGCGATGTAGCCGCCGTACCGGCGCCGGTTGCGGTTCACCAGCGATCCGAACGCCCCGGGCCACGAGCCGCCGGCGAGCGCCTTGCGGGCCGAGGTGCCGCGGGCGAACTCGAGCACGATCGCCACCGCCACGAACACCGACAGCGAGTACGCGGCGGTGCCGGCGGGATGCTCGCCGTAGCCGAGCACGATCAGGCCGAGGCCGGCGGCGACGCCGATGGCGAACGGGATGCCGAACGTGGCGCGCAGGCTGCGCAGCGACGCGCGGCGCCAGGCGATCACCGGACCAACGCCCATCAGCAGGATCAGCGGCAGGCCGAACGCCACCACGAAGAAGTTGAAGAACGGCGCGTTGACGGTGATCTTCTCGCCCGTCACCGCCTCGGAGATGAGCGGGAACGTGACGCCCCACAGCACCGCGAACGCGAGCCCGACGAACAACAGGTTGTTGAACAGGAAGGTCGCCTCGCGCGAAACCAGCGACTCCATGCGGTGCTCGCTGCGCAGCAGGTCGATGCGCCTGATCAGCAGGGTCGTCGCCAGCACCAGGATGACGGCGATGTAGGCGATGAACCAGTACCCCACGTTCGACGATACGAACGCGTGGATGGACGACAGGATGCCGCTGCGGGTGAGGAACGTACCGAAGATCGAGAGCACGTACGTGATGCTCACGAGCACGACGTTCCACGCCTTCAGCATGCCCTTCTTCTCCTGCACCATCACCGAGTGCAGGAAGGCGGTGGCCGTCAGCCACGGCATCAGCGCGGCGTTCTCGACCGGATCCCACGCCCAGAATCCGCCCCAGCCGACCTCGACGTACGCCCAGTGGGCGCCGAGCAGCATCCCGACGCCGAGGAACGCCCACGCGGCCAGCGTCCAGCGCCGCGTCGACACGATCCAGCGCGCATCCTTCTGCCGGGCCAGCAGCGCCGCCATGCAGAAGGCGAACGGGATCGCCAGCCCGACGTAGCCGAGGTACAGGGCCGGCGGGTGGGCGACCATGTACGGGTTCTGCAGCGACGGGTTGAGGCCGCGGCCGTCGGCGGGCGCAAGCTGCGTCACGAACGGGCTGGCGGCGAACACCAGCATCGACGCGAAGAAGCCGCAGGTGCCGGCCAGGATGGCCGTGACCCACGGCATCAGCTCGCGGTTCGACCGGCGGTTCGACAGCAGCACGGCGCCGGTGAAGCACACCAGCACGGTCAGCCACAGCAGCAGCGAGCCCGGTTGCGAGGCCCAGAACGAGGTCACCAGGTAGGCCGTCGGCAGCTTGCGCGACGACGTCTCGGCGACGGTCACGAACGAGAAGTCGTGCGAGACGATGGCGCCCATGAACACGGCGTCGGCGGCCAGCACGGCCCCGACCAGCGCGTAGACGGCGCGGCGTGAGGAGAGGATCAGGCGGCGGTCGCGGCTACGGGCACCGAGCACCGCGGCGATGGCCGCGTAGATGCCCAGCAGCAGGGCGAGGATGAGCGCCCCACGGCCGAGCGTCGCCATTAGGACTGGGCCGAGTCGGCGTCGCCCGGCGTGTACTTGGACGGGCACTTCGTCACGAGCGAGTCCGCTTTCGCGTGGAACACCCCGCCCGAGGACGCGCCATCGAGGACGATCTCCCGCCCCTCCTTGAACGCGTCCGGGACGCTGCCGCGGTAGACGACCGGGATCGTCTGGCCGCCGCCGGCGTAGTCGGAGAGCGTGATCTTCATGCCGGCATCGGTGGACGCGTCACCCGAGAACGCCAGCACCTTGCCCGTCAGCTTGACGTCCTCGCCGGCCTTCTGGCCGGACGCGGCCTCGGCGACGCCGATCAGTGGCGTCGTGTCGCTGACGAGCGCCGTGTAGACCGCGAACGTGCCGAGCAGCGAGGCGATGATGAGTGCGAAGACGAGCCGGATGTGGCGCCGTCCACGAGACATCGGCGCGGGCGTCGATTCGGGAGTCACCGCTCCAGCATACCCGGGGACGCGGACTCGAAAAGCACGACTTGGGGCTGCACGCGGCGCCTACGTGCGGGGCACGGCGGCGATCGCCTCGGCGACCTCGCGGCAGAGGGCGCCGCGCTCGCCCTCCTGGAGGGCGTCGCAGTACCCCTGGCCGTACGCCGTCCGCAGGAACCAGCCGATCAGATCGACGTCCCACCGCTCCTGCGGGATCTCGAACAGCTCTCGCCACAGCTCGGCGAGCCGGAGGTCGACGACTTGAGCAAGGCTTTCGCGCTCGGCATTCACGGACCGGATGCTACGGGGGGCGTCGGACGGACTCCCTGCAAACGGGTCTAGACTGCCGCCCGATGGCAGTCGTCGCGATCAACCTGCCAGCGCCCTACGAGGCATCCGACGGACGCATCGAGGGACGCGCACCGGCCGTGACGACCGACGTCGGCGTGTTCGTCTCCGGCAACGGGCGCTACCGCCTGGTGACGATGCACCACCTCGAGCACGGCGGCAGGTTCGCGATCCCCGCCACGGGCCTGCCGGCCGGCGACCGGTCGCTGAAGATCATTGCGTACGCCAACGGCAGGGCGCTCGGCTCGAAGGTGATCCGCCCTGTCTCAGGCCTGCCCCGCCTGGCCTTCCGCACCCGCGCCGCGCGCGTCACCGACGCGAGCGTGCAGCGGCGCCTGAAGGGCATCTCCGGCCCGGGCGTCCGGGCCGTGTGGATGCGCGGCCTGGCGAGTGGCGATGCCGCCTCCTACAACGCCGGCGCGCGCTTCACCGCCGCCAGCACGCTGAAGCTCGGGATCCTGATGGCCTCGCTCGCCCACAACCGGCAGAACCCGGTCGGCGGCTCGCTCTGGAATGCCTACCAGCGGCTGGTGCTCGACTCCGACAACGTCGCCGCGAACAACGTCGAGATCCAGATGGGCGGCTCCACCTCCGGCGGATCGGCGCTGGTGAACCAGTTCTGCCGGCAGATGGGCTGCCGCGACACCGACATGTACGGCGGCTACATCCCGAACACGAGCCCGCCGACCGCGGTCCTGACGCGACTGGTCGACACGCCTGCCGTCGCGCGGGCCGCGGCCGTGCCGCGGGCCGCGGAAACCGTGCCGCCGGTGCGCACCGAACGGTCGCCGTCGATTCCCACGTACGGCAAGCACACGACGGCGCACGACCTCGGCGTGCTGGCCGCCACCCTGGTCGAGGCGGGCGGTGGCCGCGGCAAGGCGCGCCGCCAGGGCATCAGCCGGCACGAGGCGCGGGTCGCCGTCTACCTGCTCATCCACGCCCGCTACCGCGGGCTGGTGCGGCCGAACGTCCACAACGCGGTCGGCCACAAGTCCGGCTGGCTGAGCGGCGTCGAGCACGACGCGGCGCTCGTGTTCACGCCCGCGGGCACCGTCGTGACCGTGGTGATGAGCCAGGGAAGCGGTGTCGGACCGTCCGGCAGCGGGCGCTACGCGGACCGGGTCCTGCGCCTCGCGCTGGCCCGGCTCCGCTAGAGGCAGACTGCCTGAAAGTCCCGATTTCTGATGGGGATTCACCCCTTTGGACCCTCCGGTACTCGCCCCCGCCTGCCGATGTAGAGCCCGGAGGACTGCGTGAAGCAACGAATGGCACGGAATGGGATCCTTGGGGGGGTGCCGGCGGTACTACTGACGCTGGTCTTCGGCCTGCTCGCCTTCGCACCGGTCGCGACCGCCGCGCCGGCCACCTGCGCGACGGGCGGCCTATCGCCCATCACGGGCAAGGAGGGCGCCCTCGGCCAGGAGTTCACGGTCGGCGCCGGCGGCGGCGACCTACACGCCTTCTCGCTCGCAGCCTTCGGCCCCGACGGCGCCTCGCAGCTCTCGATCCTGCCGCTGGACAGCCGCGGCATGCCGGACGAGGCCGCGCCGCTGACGAGCACGACCATCGACCTGCCGCCCGCCGCGAGCCAGACCGCGATCTCCTTCGCCCGGCCACTCCGGCTCGGCTCGGGCCGGTACGTCGTCTACCTGGTGCCCGAGACAGCCGCCTCGTGGCTGTACTGCGTACCGCCGACCGCCGGCGGCGCCTGGCTGCACGCCGGCCAGAGCTGGAAGCGCTCGGACACCGAGGCCCTCGCGCTCGGCCTCGATCTGCAGCCGCAGGACCGGACCGCCCCGGTGGTCTCCGTGACGCCGCCCGTGTCCCCCACCCGCACCCCGCTCGTCAGGTTCAGCTCGGACGACCCGGCCGCGACGTTCACCTGCAGCGTCGACCGTGGCGCTGCCGCAGCCTGCACGTCGCCGTTCGCCCCGACCGGCCTCGCCGACGGGCCGCATCCGGTCGCGATCGTCGCACGTGACGTGATGGACAACGTCTCGGCGCCCGCCCTCGCCACGTTCACGGTCGACACGGCCGCCCCGACCGCCGCGATCACGATCGTCCCCGGGAACGCCGCCGACCACACCACGAACGTCACGGTCGTGCTGAGCGAGCCCGGCACGTTCACCTGCACGCTCGACGCCGCCCCGGTGGCGTGCGCCGACTCCTTCCCGCTGCTGCCGCCGGCCGAGGGCCGGCACGCGCTGACGGTCACCGCCACCGACCTGCTCGGCAACGGCGGCGACACGGCGGCGACGTTCCTCGCCGACTGGACCGCGCCCGTGGTGGCTGCGCTCGACGACCTCGAGGTGGTCGCCGACGCCGACGACTCGTCCGAGCGCCGGCGCCCCGGCGCCGTCGTGGAGTTCTCACCGGGCGCCACCGACAACCTCGACGTGAGCCCGACCGTGACGTGCAGGCCCGAGTCGGGGAGCTTCTTCGCGCTCGGCACCACTCCCGTGTCGTGCTCGGCCACCGACGCCAACGGCAACGCATCCGCGGCGGTCGCGTTCAGCGTCAGCGTCGTCCAGCCGCCGCCGTCGACGGCCGACGTCGACCTGGCCTACGACCCCGACCGCGATCGCGTGCGCGTCACCGAACCCCACGGTGGCACGATCACCTGGGCCGGCCACCGCACGGCGATCGCCGCCGTCGACGACCACGAGACGCGTGTCAACCTGCGCCGCACCGACGACGTCGCCGGCGTCGACGACCTGGACGCCGGCCTGCGCGTGCAGTACCTGCGCTACGACGGCGGCCGGCGACTCTGCCCGACCTCGAACGGGTACGCGTTCAGCTCGTCGGAGCGCAGGGACGGCTCCCTCAAGCGGCTCGTGATCGCCGTCCGGGCCGGGCGGAACGCCGTGATCGTGAAGTACTCGGCCGGACGCGACCAGTCGCTGGTGCGCTACGTCGACCTGTCGAACGCGGAGACGCTACGCGTCGTCCGCATCGACGGACTGGTCATTCCCCACCTTCGCAGTGACGCCGGCCGCATGCTGATCGACGTCGACCGCGGCAGCTGACGCGCGCTGGGCGCGGCCCGGCATGATCCGCGTGCCCTCCGCGACCTCCTGCAACGCTGCATAGTCGGCGATCCAGATCTGCCGGCGCTCGAGCGCGGCGATGTTCTCACTGCGCAGCCAGCCGGCGACCTTCGTGAGCGTCTCCCGCGTGGTGGCGACGAGCTCCGCGAGCTGGCCGTGGGTGATGCGCACGTCGACGCGCACGCCGGTCGCGGTCACCTTGCCGTAGCGGTCGGAAAGGTCGAGCAGCACGCGCGCGAGACGAGCGGGCACCTGGTGGAAGGCGAGGCCCTCGAGTCGCATGCCGCCGACGCGGATGCGCCGGGAGAACGAGCCGAGGACGCGCAGGGCGACGGTCGGCTCGGAGATCAGCAGCGCCTCGAAGTCGGCGACCGAGCAGCGCAGCACCGTGCAGCGCTCGAGGGCGTCGACGCGCTCGCCGCCGGCGGCATCGTCGAACGGCAGCCGGCCGACGACATCGCCCGCGTCGATGAGCGCGACGGCGATCGAGCGGCCATCCGGGCTGACCCGCGAGACGCGGGCTGCACCTGCGGCCATGAGGTACGTGCGACCCCGCGGATCCTGGGCGCTGACGAGCTGCTCGCCGCGCTCGTGCGTCCGCGCCGTGAAGATCGGCGCGAGGGCGCCGAGACGCTCCGCGGGCACGCCTTCGAACAGCGCCAGGCTCGAGAGGATGTGCGTCAGGTGAGCGGACGACACAGGAACCTCATGATCGATATCAGACACGCCTATCTCCCTGTCCGCGCGGTGCGACCGGTAAAGGTCTAACCGCTGGTCCATGGATAGTACGGTATGGAGACCTACTGCGCGAGGCCGAGCACCGCGGGTAGCTCACCGGATTCGGCCAGTTCCTCGATGATGTCGCACCCACCGACCAGCTGACCATCCACGAACAGCTGCGGGACGGTCGGCCAGTTGGAGTGCGCCGAGAGGACCTGGCGGATTCGCGGGTCGACCAGGATGTCGACCGCCGCGTACTCGACGCCGGCCTCGTCCAGCCGACCGACGACACGGGCGGAGAAGCCGCAGCGCGGAGCCTCGGGCAGGCCCTTCATGAACAGCGCGACCTTGTTCTCCGCGATGATCTTCTGCAGTTCGGCGAGGATCTGCTCGTCGGTGGTGATCATGGTTCAGGACTCCTTGACCGAGGTCTTGATCGAGAGCGCGTGGATGGCACCGGAGCCGAACTCGCGCTCCACCGCCGCGTACACGAGCCGGTGCTGTTCGATCAGCGACAGGCCTGCGAACTGCGGGGCGTGGACGCGCGCCGTGAGATGGTCGCCACCGCCGCCTGCGAAGTCGGCGATCTCGACCTCCGACCCGGGCAGCGCGTGCTCGATCATCTCTTTGACGTGCTCGAGTTCGGGCATTGCCGCAGCGTACCGCAGGCGCAAACGGGGACGGGAAGACCTCGACGGCCTCCCCGTCCCCGCGGGTCAGGCGTTGGTCTGGACCTTGAAGGTGATGCCGCCAACCGAGCTCGACTGCGGATCCATCTTGATCGTGTACGTGCCGGTGGACGGCACGGTCAGTGTCCACGTGGCGCCATTGGTGCCGACGGTCTTCGCCAGCATCACGGTGGTGCCGAGCGGACCGATCACCGAGACCTTGGAGCCACAGCACGTGGACGCGCCGGTGGTGACGCTGGTGGCGACGATGCGGAGGCTGTCCTGCGAGTTCGCGGCGAAGGTGACGGTGGCGTTCTGGCCCGGCGTGGTCGTGTCCACGCGGCTCGTGGCCCCGTTGACGGTGAGCGGCGCGCCGGTCGCATCGGCCGGCACGAGGTAGGCCGTAACGGTGATCATCCCGAAGCCCGAGAGGGCGGGGTCGATCTTCACGGTGTGCGTGCCGGAGACCGTGATGGCCGTGGCGTCGACGAACGTGCCGGCGGCGTTGAAGGTCTTCGACAGCAGCTGCGTCGAGTCGGGGCGGAAGATCTTGATCGAGCC
>JBKJIG010000018.1:0-17794 GCA_046598415.1 Gaiellales bacterium | reverse complement strand
TCCGATACCGGTCCTCGAGGCGACGCCCGATGGCCCCGCCGCGCACATCGCCGATCGGCTCGACGGCCGGCACCCCGCCGCCGTCTACGCGCTCACGGCGGTCACGGGCTACCTGGTACTGGTGGGGCTGGCGATCGGTTTTGGCCTGCTGCTGACGGAGGTCATCCTCGGCGGCAGGACGCTCTCGGCAGACGACGAGCGGCTGATCGCGTGGTTCGCGCGGCAGCGAACGGCGACCCTGGACGACCTCTCGTACATCGGCTCGCTGATCGGCGATATCCCGGTGCTCCCGGGTCTCGTCGTGCTCGCCGTGATCGTCCTGCTGTTCGCCCGCCGGGTCCTCGCCGCGGCGTTCATCGCCACGGCCGGGCTGCTCGAGCTGGCGACGTACCGCGTCACCAGCCTGATCGTGCACCGCGACCGCCCGCAGGTGCCGCGGATGGACGATCTGCCCGTCAACCAGAGCTATCCGTCCGGTCACGTGGCCGCCTCGGTCGCCGTCTACGGCGCCCTGGCGCTGCTGATCGCGTCCCGCGCCCAGCGGACGTGGGTGACCGCCGTCGCCTGGTCGCTGGCCGTGGTGATTCCCGTGATCGTCGCGCTGTCGCGGATGTACCGCGGCATGCATCACATCAGCGACGTCTTCGCCGGCGCGCTCGTCGGCATCGGCGCGCTGCTGGTCGCCCTGCTGGCAGCCCGCGCCTGCGAGGCCAGCGTCCGGCGCCGCCACACCATCACCACCGAGGAGAACAAATGAAGCGCGTCGCCGTCATCGCCCATTCCGGCAAGACCCTCGACGGAGGCCTCGTCGAGCTGCGGCGCGAGCTCGCCGTCTACGGCGTCACCGAGCCCGACTGGCACGAGGTGCCGAAGTCGAAGAAGGCGCCGAAGCAGGTCAAGCGCGCGCTCGAGCGGGGCGCCGATCTGGTCATCGTGTGGGGCGGCGACGGCATGGTGCAGCGCTGCGTCGACGTGCTCGCGGGCACGAAGGCGTCGGTCGGGATCATCCCGGCCGGGACGGCCAACCTGCTGGCGACCAACCTGGGGATTCCCAAGGATCTGAAGGCGGCGGTCGCGATCGCGCTCGGCAGCCACCGGCGCAAGCTGGACGTCGGCCGCATCAACGGCGAGGCGTTCGCCGTGATGGCGGGGGCCGGGTTCGACGCGCGCATGATCGGCGCCGCCGATGGCCCGCTGAAGGACCGGTTCGGTCGGCTCGCCTACGTCTGGACGGGCGCCAAGAGCGTCCGCGTGAAACCGTTCGGCGCGAAGGTCGACGTCGACGGCAAGAAGTGGTTCCGCGGCCAGGCGAGCTGCATCCTGATCGGCAACGTCGGCCAGCTGTTCGGCGGTGTCGAGGCGTTCGAGGGCGCGTCGCCCGACGACGGGTCGCTCGAGATCGGCGTCGTCACGGCCGACGGAGCGGTGGCCTGGATGCGGACCATCGCCCGGGCCGCCCTCGACACCGCCGCCGCGTCGCCGTACACCGAGACGACGTCGGCCTCGAAGGAGGTCCGGATCCGGATGGACCGCAAGGTGCCGTACGAGATCGACGGCGGCGATCGGACGAACGAGAAGGAGCTGCGCATCAAGCTGCAGCCCGCCGCGATCCGCATTTGCGTGCCCGGCGAGGCGATCTCAGCCGCGGCCTGACAGCACGCGCTGGTGCAGCTGCGCCAGCGCCGGGCCATCCTCCTCCTCGCCGCCGCTGCGTGAGATCGTCACCGTCGCGGCGCGCTCGTCCAGTACCAGCACCGCGATCGAGTTGTCGAACGTCGGTCCCCGCACCACGCGCCAGGTCGCGCCGGTGCTGCGCACGCCCGCAGCCCGCGCGACCAGGCGCGTGACGCGCTCCGTGAGCCACGTGTGGAGCAGCTTGATGCTGCGCTGTTCGCGCGGTGTGAGCGGATGGCGGAACGGCGAGCACACGACCTGGTACACGAGGCTCGCCTGCTCACTGCCGAGATCGACCTCGGCGACGTAGGCGGTATGCACGTCGCCGCCGATGATGGTGATCGTGGCCGGCGGCAGACCATCGGCGCGCGGTGCGGCGACGGCGCGCAGCAGCTCGATCATGGTTCCGAACGAGCGGTCGAACGCCGGCCAGTGCTCGAGGTCGAAGCCGCGCCGGATGCGCTCGCCGACGCGGGCGGCGAACCCACCCCACGCGCCCGCGCACACCGCTTCGTTCCAGCCCTCGATGTTGTGGATGGCCGGCAGCATGAACACGGGCAGCGTGCTGGCGATGATGAGGTGGTCGAAGTCGCCCGTCACGTGGTCGACGATCCAGGCCCACTCCTCAGCGTCGACCATGTCGCGGTGGCCGTCGGCGAGCACCCGGGCGGCGCGGGAGTCGACCACCACGAGCCGTGAGCGGCCGAAGTCGCGATGGTACGCCCACCGGCTGGCGGCCGACTCGCGATCGGCGGCGTGCGCGAACTCGCGCAGCAGCGGGCCGGCGTCATCGGCTGTCTCGACCTGCTGGATGAGCCGGTCCCCGGCCAGCTCTGGCGGCGACTGGTTGCCGAGATGCTGGTAGATCCAGTACGCCATGAACGCGCCCACGACGCGCTCCTCCCACCAGGGCTTCGCGCGCATGTCCTGCACCCACGACTCGGAGATGTTCCAGTCGTCGTGGACGTCGTGGTCATCGAAGATCATCGTGCTCGGCACGGTCGCGAGCAGCCACCGGATGTCGGGATCGCTCCACGCCTCGCGGTACAGGCGCGCGTACTCCTCGAAGTCGGCGACCTGCGGGCCGGGCGGCTGCTCGACATCGCGGCGGTCGTGGATGAACGCGAGGGTCTCGGGCGATACCTCGTCGGCGTACACCTGGTCGCCCAGCAGCAGCAGGCAGTCGGGCCACGGTTCGCGGCCGGCCTGCAGACGGCGCGAGAACGCCCACAGCGTGTCGACCTCGAGGCCGTCGGGATGCTTGCTCGCGGAAAGCGTCCAAGGTGGGCGCTGCGGAGCGCCGACGCGGCACGAGCCGAACACGAGCCGCGCCTGGCGCTCGTGGTGGCGGGTGTGGATCGACGCCGGCGGGCGGTCGTCGCCGATCGGCCACACCTGCTCGCCGTCCAGCCGCACGGTGTAGGGCGTGATGGAGTCGGGATCGAGGTCGTCGATCACGACCAGCGCGTAGTGATGGCCCTCGACGTGGAACGTGCGCGTCCGGTGGTCGAGCACCTCCACCTCGCAGGCCGCGTCCGTCTCGACCCAGACCGTGGCCTGCGTCGATCCGGTGTAACGAAGGAGCGGCCCGACGACGAGGTTGGTCATGCGGAGACCGTACAGGCGATTGCGACCCGGTGTTTCGGATATCGCGAAACGAGGGCAGAATGGTAGAATGGACGCGAGCAAGCCCCCCGCTCCGGTCTCCGCCCCGCGCTGGGTGTCGCACCTGTTCGTGGTGCTCGGTGCGGTGCTGGTGCCGTGGACGCTGTGGCTGGCCGCATCGCTGCCGGAGCGCCACCTGGCGCGCAACTTCGACATCGCGTGGTCGGGGTTCGACGTGGCACTCGGGCTGTCGCTGATCGCGACCGGGTACGGGCTGTACAGGGGTGCCACCTGGACGCAGGGCGTCGCGGCATCCGCTGCCACGCTGCTGGTGTGCGACGCCTGGTTCGACATGCTGATGTCGGCACCGGGCGAGGAGCGCATGGTGGCGGTCGGCATGGCCGTCTTCGCCGAGCTGCCCGTCGCCGCGGCGTGCGCGATGCTCGCCATCCACGCCAGCCACCAGGCAGCCCATGCGCACCGCGTGCAGGCGATCGTGCACCGCATGCGCCGCCGCGGGGCACCGATCCCGCCCACGGCAGACGGCCCCGCCGCCGACTAGAGCGCCGCGCGTCGCTGCGTGCCAGGCACCGATTCCGCCAGCCGCAGCGATGTGGCCGGATCGGTGCGAGACGTCACACGGGGGTGGAGGTCGTCGCGGGAACCGGCTCGACCGGCTCCTCCCCCGCCTCCCGGCGGGCGTGCGCCATCGCGTAGCGCCGGCGCCACAACACGTCGCCGAGCACCAGCTGCAGCGAGGCGGCGGCCGGGATCGCGAGCAGCGCACCGAGCACGCCCAGCAGGGCTGAGCCGACGAGGATGCTGAAGATCACGGCGACGGGCGAGATGTCGACGCCCTTGCCCATGATCACCGGCTGCAGGACGTGGTTCTCGAGCTGCTGGTAGACCACCACGAGCACCAGGGCGGCGATACCCACCTCGACGCCCTGGGTGAAGCTGACGCCGACGACGATCAGCCCGGCGATCGTGGCCCCGACCAGCGGCACCAGGTCGAACAGGCCGACCAGGATCGCGAGCACGAACGCGAACGGCACGCCGAGCAACTCGAGCGCGATCAGGTGCACCACGATGGCGATCGCCGAGATGGCGAGGTTCGCACCCACGTACCGGGCGACGACGCGGTTGACGTCGTCGATCCTCGTGTCGACCAGATCCGCCCGCTCGGGCGGCAGCAGCGACAGCACGCCGCGCGTGATGCGCGGCAGCTCCATCGAGGTGAACAGGGCGAGGAAGAAGACGGAGACCGCGCCCAGCACCATGCCGAAAACGGTGCCGGTAAGGCCGAACAGCAGGCCGGCCGCGTCCGGTGCGCGCGCCTGGAAGTTGTCGAGGCCGTTCAGCACGTGGAAGCGCTGGTCGAGGTCGCGGATGGCACTCGATTCCCTGAGCCGGTCGACGATCCGAGGCAGATCGTCGACGAGCGACGTCGTCTGCGACGCGAGCGGGACGAGGATCGCGGCGAGGATCCCGAGCACCACGGTCAGCGCGCCGAAGTAGACGCCCACCGCCGCCGTCCGTCGCGACCTGCCGTGCCGCTCGCCGAACCGGATCGGCGCCTCGGCAGCGAGCGCGAGGAAGATGGCGGCGAGCGACCAGATCAGCACGCCCTGGATGGCGTCGATGAGGTTGATTGCGATCACGAGCCCGACCCCGGTCAGGATCAGGCTGAAGACCGTCCGCGCGGGCAGCACGACGTGCACCTCGTTGGGCCGGTCCGGGTCGCTCGGGGCATTCGTCGTCGTCCGCAACTTCGGCACGATCCCGGTTGGTCCCCGTCACAGGCGCTCGGCAAACCCGCGGGGGAGGCCGCATACTCCCGTCGATGCAGGCGCCCGAGCCGACCCGGATCGTGCAGGCGCGCGCCGGCGTCGCCGTCTACGAGCGCGGCACCGGCGAGCCCGTGCTGCTGATCGGCGGCTTCCCCGACCACGCCATCGGCCTGCTGCCGCTGGCCGAGACGCTCGCCGCAGCGGGCTTCCGCGCGATCGTCGCCGCCTACCCCGGCTACGCGCCGTCGGAGACGCTGCCAGCCGACGCCTACTCCATGGCCGCCGTCGCCAGCGATCTGATGACGGTGATGGAGGCCCTTGACGCGCCGCGGTTCTCGATCGTCGGCCACGGTTGGGGCGGACTCTACGGCTACCTGATGGCGAGCCTCCACCCCGACCGGGTCGAGCGGCTGGTCAGCATCGCCGCCCCCCACCCGGCCGGCTTCCGCCGTCGCCACCGTCTCTACGCCGAGCAGAAGACGGTCGTCTACGCGTACCTGCTCGCCTACGCGTCGAACGCGGAGCAGCTGGCGATGGATCGCGCGTGGCTGACGTCGCTGGCGCACGACTGGTCGCCCGGGCTCTGGCGCGCCGACTGGGACACCGTGCTCGACCTGGTGGCGACGCCCGCTGCGGCGCAGGCGACGCACCACTACTACCGCGCCGACCTGGAGGGAACGGGCCCCTCCACCGGCCGCATCGCGCCGCCGACGACCGTCATCTACGGCACGCACTCGCAGTGCATGCGGCCGGCGCTGTTCACGGGCCTGGACGACTGGTTCGACGCGCCGGTGCACCAGCACGCGGTCGACGAGACCGGTCACTGGCCGCACCTCGAGCGCCCCGACATCGTCGTGCCGCTGATCGTGGCCGGCCTGCGGAGAGGCGCGTGACCGAGCCGCAGATCGTGTCGCTGAGCCGAGGCGACCTCGCCGTGTGGACGTTTGGCGAGGGCCCGGACGTCCTGCTGCTGCACGGGTTCCCCGACCACGCGATCGGCATGCGGAGCCTGGCCGAGGCGCTCGCCGCGCGCGGCTACCGCGTCCTCGTGCCCGCCCTGCCCGGCTACGCGCCGTCTGCCGCGCCGGCCGACGGCGACCTCTCGATGAGCGCCGTCGCGCGCGACATGGTCGCCCTCCTCGACCACCTCGAGATCGACCGGGCGCACGTGGTCGGACACGACTGGGGCGGCATCGTCGGCTACCGGCTCGGCGCCGGGCACGCCGGGCGGCTCGCGTCGCTGACGGCGCTCGCCGTCTGCCACGACGCCGGCTTCGCCGTGCGCCGGAGCGTGCTCCGCGAGCAGCAGACGGGCGCCTACGCGTGGATCCTCGCGTACGCCGCGGCCCGCGCGGAGATCGCCGGCGACCCGGCGTTCATCACCGCCGCGGCGAGCGACTGGTCACCGGGCCTGCAGCGCGCCGACTGGCCCGAGGTGCTCGCCGTGCTGACCCGGCCGGAGGTGGCCGCCGCCGTGTCGAGCTACTACCGCACCGACATCGCCGGCAGCGACGGCGGGTGCGGCGTCGTCGAGACGCCGACGCTCGTGATCCACGGCGCCGACGACGGCTGCATCGGCCCCGCGTTGTTCGCCGGCCTGGACGGGCATTTCGCCCGGCCGTTGACGACGATCGAGCTCCCCGGCATCGGCCACTGGCCGCACCTGGAGGCGCCGGACGCGACCCTCGCCGCCATCGTCGGCCATCTCGGCGACCACCCGTGAACGCCACGCCCGGCCGGCACGGGATCGTGATCGCGGGGGCCGGCATCGGTGGTCTCGCCGCCGCGCTCGAGCTGCACCGGCACGGCGTGTCGTGCCGCGTGCTGGAGGCGGCCCGCGAGGTCCGTCCACTCGGGGTCGGCATCAACCTCCTGCCGAGCGCGACCCGGGTGATGGCCGGCCTGAAGCTGCTCGACCGGCTGGTCGAAGGCGCCATCGAGACGGGTGAGCTCGTGTTCTTCAACCGCCACGGCCAGCGGATCTGGCGCGAGCCGCGGGGCCGGGCGGCGGGCTACGACTTCCCCCAGGTCTCCTGCCACCGCGGCACCCTGCAAGCGCTGCTCCTCGACGCCGTGCGGGACCGGCTGGGGCCGGACGCCGTCCTCTGCGGTCAGGCCGTGACGGGGTACCGCGAGCACGACGGCCACGTCGACGTCGATGTCCTCGACCGCACCACCGGCGCCGCCCGCAGCGTCGCAGCCGACGTGCTGGTCGGTGCTGACGGGATCCACTCCGTCGTCCGCGCCGGCATCGCGCCGGCCGACGACGCCGTCCGGTACGCCGGCCGCATGCTCTGGCGATCGATGACGCGCGCGCCGTCGTTTCTCAGTGCCGCGACGATGATCATGGCCGGTCACCAGGATCAGAAGTTCGTCTGCTATCCGATCGAGCGGCCCGGAGCCGACGGCCTGCAGACACTCAACTGGATCGCGGAGTTGCCCGTGGCGGAGAACCCCGCGCCTCAGGACTGGTCGCGTGTCGTCGACGCCTCCCGGTTCCGTGACGCATTCGCAGCGTGGCGCTTCGGCTGGCTCGACGTACCGGGGCTGATCGACGGCGCCGGACCGATCTACGAGTACCCGCTGGCCGATCGCGATCCGCTCGCCACCTGGGGCAGCGGACGCGTGACGCTGCTCGGCGACGCCGCGCATCCCATGTACCCGATCGGCTCCAACGGCGCCTCCCAGGCGATCCTCGACGCAGCGGCGCTGGCGACGGCGGTCGTCACGGTCGCCGACCCGGTGGCGGCGCTCGCCGCCTACCAGGACGAGCGTCGCGAGCCGACGGGGCGGATCATCCTCGCCAACCGTGGCAACGGGCCCGAGCAGGTGATGCAGCTGGCGGAGGAGCGGGCTCCCAACGGGTTCGCCGCCATCGAGGCGGTGATCTCGCGGGCCGAGCTGGAGGAGATCGCCGCGCGGTACAAGCTGCTGGCCGGCTTCTCACCACAGCAGGTCAACGCGTCCGGGGCGTAGGCGTCAGGCGGGCGCGAGGCCGAAGCCGCACTCGGCGAGCGCGCCGACGACCCGCTCGCGGACCTCGGGCTCCGCCTCGTCGTACGAGATCGACACCTCGCCCGTCATCGTGGCCGACGCGCCGAGCAGCCCGTCGATCGAGGCCAGCGCGGTGCCGATCTTCTGGATGCAGTTGATGCAGTGGACGCCATCGACCTGCAGCGTCTCGGAGCGGACGGTCATGCCCGGAGCGTATCCGGCCGGCGTCACTCCATCGGCCAAGCAGCGGCCGATCCCGGCCGGCGTGTTCAGCGGCGGTCGAAGAAGGCGTTGATCGCCTGGCGGACCGCCGGGTTGGCGAAGCCCTCGCGCTGCGCCACGAGCTCGGCGTCGATGGCCTCGACGTACCCCGACTCGAGCGCAGCGTCGATCGTCCGGCGCGTGAGGCGGATGCCGTCACCCGGCTTCGTGGCGATGGCCGCGGCCATCTCCACCGCGCGCGCGAGCGCCGCGCCGGCCGGGCAGAGCACCTCGACCAGCCCCATCGCGTGCGCTTCGGCACCCGACACCCGCGGCTCGACCATCGTCAGCCACCGCGCGCGGCCGTCGCCGACCAGGCGTGGCAGCAGCCAGCTGAGGCCGCTCGTCGTCGGCAGGCCGAGGTTGGCGTCGCCCGTGATGAAGAACGACGCGTCGGACGCGACCCGCATGTCGGCCATGCACATCAGCTCGAAGCCGCCGGCCACCGCAGCGCCGTCCACGGCCGCGATCAGCGGAAACGACAGGTCGCGGATCTGCAGCGCCAGCGCCCGGTAGGACGCGCAGTAGGCCGCGTAGGCCTCGTCGTCGGCGGTGCGCAGCTCCGACAGGTCGCCACCGCCGCAGAAGGCGGGCGGCGCGCCCGTCAGGATCGCGCAGCGGACGGCCGGATCGGCCCCGAGCTCGCCGAAGGTGCGCAGCAGGTCGGCCACCAGTGCCTTCGACAGCGCGTTGCGCTTCGCCGGTCGGTTCAGCGTCAGCACCACGACGCCGGGCGACGGCCGGTCGACCAGCAAGGGGGCGTCGGCGCTCATCGCTCGATCCCCTGCAGGACCAGGGCGACGTAGGTATCGGCCACCTCGTCGGCGGCGAGCGGCCCGTCGCCGCGGAACCACATCGCGACGTCGGTGCACATCGTGATGATCCCGGTCGTGACGATGCCCGGCTGCGTCACGCCGAGGCGCTCGACCGGGCCCCGGAAGAGCGCCTGATGGCGGTCGCGGAGCGCGACGATCTCGGACCGGCCCGGCTCCTCGAGCGAGCGCAGCTCGGCGTCGGCCACGATCACCTCGGGACGGTGCTCGGTATGGAACCGGACGTGGGCGCGCATCGCCGCGGCGAGCTGCTCGCGCGGGTCGTCGCCCGCCGCCTCGACGGCGTCCGACACGCAGGTGGTCAGGTCGGCCATGGCCGCGCGCATGATCGCCACGAGCAGCTCCTGCTTGGAGCCGAAGTGGTGGTACAGCGACGCCATCTGCAACCCCACGGCCTTGCCGAGGTCCCGCATCGACGCGCCGTGGTACCCACGCTGCGCGATCAACGCCGCGGCCTCCCGCAGGATCGCGGTGTCGGTGCCGGTGCTCACCCGACCATCGTCAGCCCACCGCTGACGGACAGGATCTGTCCGGTGCAGTAGCCCGCGGCCTCTGATGCGAAGAAGGCGATCACGCGCGCCTGATCGACCGGGTCGGCCGCACGGCGCAGCGGGATCGCCCGGATCAGCTTCTCGATCAGCTTCGGGTTGTCGAGCATCTCCTGCTCCAGCAGCGGCGTCAGGGTCGGCCCGGGGCAGATGCAGTTGACGGTCACCTGGTGCGGCGCCAGCTCCCGCGCGGCCGACTTGGTGAACGCCATCACGCCGCCCTTGGCGGCGGCGTAGATGGTCTCGCCCTTGGAGCCGACGCGCCCGGCGTCGGAGGCGACGTTGACGATCGTGCCCGACTCCTGCGCAACCAGGTCGGGCACCGTCGCGCGACAAACATGAAGGGTCGACCAGAGGTTGATGCTTATCAGTCGCTGCCACATCTCGTAGTCCTGCTCCCAGAACTTGCCGGGAGCGTCCCAGCCGGCGACGTTGCAGATCGCGTCGAAGCCGCCCAGCACGTCGCGCACCTGCGCAACGGCGGCCTCGGTGGCGGGCCAGTCGCTGAGATCGACGGTCACCGCGATGCGCCGTCCGTCGCCCTCGAGGCTCGCGAGCGTCTCCTCCAGGCCGGCGCCGTTCAGGTCGAGCAGGCCGACGTGGGCGCCGTCGGCGGCGGCCAGCTCGGCGAAGGAGCGGCCCATGCCGGATGCGGCGCCGGTGATCAGTACGCGCCGGCCGGCCAGGGAGAAGCTGTCGTTCATCGGAGTTCCTTCGGTCGGAGCGGATTCATGTCTGGTCGGCCTCGGCGGCGGCGTCGGCCTCGCGCGCGGTGCGTGCGTCGGCGGCGAAGCCGGCGGTGACCAGCGACTTGGAGCGGGCAATGGTGGCACGGCTCGAGCCTTCGACTGCGGCTGTGGCGACGGCGAGCGCCCGGTCGCGCGCCGTCCCCGCCGGCACGCCCTCGGCGAGCAGACCGCAGGCGAGCGCCTCCGGGGTGTCGAGCCGGCGGCCGAGCAGGACGATCTCCTTCGCGCGGCCGAGGCCCACGACGCGGGAGAGGCGATGGTGCCCGCCCCACGTCGGCAGCAGGTCGCGTCCCACCTCGGGCAGGCCGAACGTGGCGCCGTCGCCGGCGATGCGCGCGTCGCATGCCAGCGCGAGCTCGAGGCCGCCGCCCAGGCAGAAGCCCTCGATCGCGGCGACGACGAGGCACGGGTGCGCCTCGATCTCGTCCATCAGCGACTGGCCGGCGGCGTGCGCGGCGATGCGCCCGGGCCGGTCGAGCGCCGCCAGCTCCTTGATGTCCTGGCCGGCGCAGAAGGCGGCGACGCCGCCGCCCGACACCACGAGGGCGCGGATCGACGGGTCGGCCGCCGCGTCGGCGAGCTCGCCGCGCAGCCGGGCCACGGTGGCGCCGTCGAGGGCGTTGCGGCGCTCGGGCCGGTCGATGCGCAGCTCGTGGATCACGAGAGCCCGTACACCTTCCGCGCGTTCTCGTTCAGGAGCGCGCGCACCGTCTCCGGCTTCAAGCCGAGCTCGGCGATCTGCTTCATCGACTCCTCGTGCCGCACCAGCGGGTAGTCGGTGCCCCACAACGTCTTGTGGCGGCCGCGCCGCGAGTCCATGAACTGCAGCATCTCGGGCCGCCAGTAGCGGGGCGCGTAGCCGGACGTGCCGAGGTAGACGTTCGGGTGCTTGGAGGCGAGCGCGATCGCCTCCTCCACCCACGGCCAGCCGGTGTGGCCGCAGATGATCGTCAGGTCGGGGAAGTACAGCGCGACGTCGTCGAGGAACATCGGCCGCGCCACGTCGCCGGGCATGAAGTCGAGCGTGTGGCCCATCGAGACGGCGACGACGGCGCCCAGCTCGGCGCACTTGGCGTAGTAGGGCATGTACCAGGCGTGGTTGGGCGGCACGCCGAAGCCGTGCGGGTGGATGTGCAGGCCCTTGAAGCCCTTGTGGAGGATCGCGTCCTCCATCTCGCGGACGCCCTCCATGCGCTTGCGCGGGTTGACGCCGTAGAGGCCGAAGATGCGGTCGGGGAACTCCGCGTGCGCGGCCGCCACCTCCTCGACGAACGTCTCCTCGATCGGCCGCTGGTGCCAGTAGTCCCAGGTCAGCAGCGTCGGGATCACGATCCGCCCGATACCGAGGGACTCGAGGTGCGCGAGGAACTCCGGCGCGGTGTGGCCCTTCAGGTTCTTCAGCCGGCCGACCGCCTCGAAGATCTCGCTCTCGGAGCTCTCGAAGAAGTTGCGCCGGATGTTGTCCTCGGTGAAGTGGCCGCACAGGTAGTCGATGGCGAGGTCTTCCATGGGTCTCCTAGTCAAAACGGCAGGCCGTGCCGCTCGAGGTGCCGGGCGATGATCAGCTGCTGGATCTGCGTGGTGCCGTCGAGGATCTGGAACGTCTTCGCGTCGCGGAACATGCGCTCGACGGGGATGTCGCGCGTCACGCCGGCGCCGCCGAGCACCTGCACGGCCTCGGTGGTGGCGCGCATGGCCGCCGTGCAGCAGGCGTTCTTCGCCAGCGCGCACTTGGTCGAGGCGATGCGCCCCTCCCCCGCGGCGACCGACCGGATCGCCTCGAGCCACAGGGCGCGGGCGGCGGCGAGCTCGGTGACGACGTCGGCGAGCAGGAACGAGAGGCCCTGGTGGCGGATGATCGGCTGCCCGAACGCCTCGCGGGTGCGGGCGTGGGCGAGCGCGATCTCCATGGCGCCGCGGGCGGTGCCGAGGGCGCAGGCGGAGATGTTCAGCCGCGCGTCGTCGAGCGTGACCATCGCCAGGCGGAAGCCCTCGCCGTCCGTGCCGAGCAGCTCGCCCGGCGTGTCGTCGAACCGCAGCTCGGTGGCCGGGACGCCGCGCAGCCCGAGCAGGTCCTCGTCGCGGACCACCGTCATGCCCTCGATCTCGCCCTCGACCAGGAACGCCGAGATGCCGGCGTCGGTGCGGGCCCAGACCGTGAACACGTCCCCGACCGAGCCGTTCGTGATGAACTGCTTCGACCCGCTGATGCGGAATCGCTCGCCGTCGCGCCGGGCCGTCGCGGTGAGACCGGCGGCGTCCGATCCGGCGCCCGGCTCGGTGAGGCAGAAGCACGGGATCAGCGTCCCGCCGGCCACGCCCGGCAGCAGACGCGACCGCTGCTCCGGCGAGCCGCCGTGCACGATCGCGCCGACGCCGTCGCCGCAGTTGCCGAGCAGCAGCGCGCACGCGGCGCTGGCCACGGCGATGCGCTCGACGACGAGCATCGTCGTCTCGAGGTCGATGTCGACGCCGCCGTGTTCCGCCGGGATGACCGCGGCGAGCAGGCCGAGCCGCGCGAACGCCTCGTACACGTCGCGCGGAAACGCCGCGGTCACATCGATCTCGCCGGCGCGCGGTGCGACCACGTCGCGGATCAGCTCGTCGACGCTCTCCATGATCAGGTCGGTGTCGTCGCTCATCGGGACAGGATCCGGAAGACGTGGTCGGCGACCGCAACGGTCTCGCCGCGCTGGTTGGTGACGGTGATGTCGGCGTGGCCGCGGTCGTCGACGACCGAGACGACGGCGTACTCGATGCGCAGGCGATCGCCGACCAGCACCGGGCCGGTGTGGCGGAGCCGGTCGAACCCGAGCGACGGCACGGCGCTGCCGAGGTTGCCGGTGGCGGCCGCGGCGGCGGCCATCATGTAGCCGATGATCAGCGCGCCCGGCGCGATCCGCTCCTTGTAGATCGTGGTGGCGGCGAATGCGGCATCGACGTGCAACGGGTCGTTGTCGCCGGTCAGCGCGCAGTAGTCGTCGATGGCCGCGGGCGTGACCACGCGCAGCAGGACCACCTGGTTCCCGATCATCGGACCCGCTCGTCCTGCCAGCGGCGCACCTTGTACTCGCTGCGCTCGATGTCGTCGACGACCTCGACGGCGAACTGGATCCCGATCCGGTCGCGGAGCGCGCCGCCGATGCGCTCGGCCAGGCCGTCTGCCGCTCCCTTCAGCATCACCCGGACGGTCGCGATGTCGGCCATGCTCGAGCTGGAGGTGAGCACGACGCGGTACTCGTCCACCTGCGCGAACGAGAACACCAGGTCGTCGACCGCCTGCGGGAAGACGTTGATGCCCTTGATCTTCTTGACGTCGTCCGTGCGGGTGACCGAGGCCACCTCGACGCCGCCGAACGGGCGGCCGCACGAGCAGTAGGCGCCCGGATGCCAGATGCCGCCGTCGCGCAGCCGGCAGCGCACGACCGGGTTGTCGAGGTGGTAGAGGCTCGTCACGACCAGCTCGCCGAACTCGCCGTCGGCGACGTGCAGGCCGGTCTCGACGTCGATCACCTCGGTGATGATGAACGGGTCGAGGTTGTGCAGCAGGCCGGGGCGCTCGGCGGTGCCGATGCCGTGCTCGCACGTGAACATGAAGTCGGCCCGCACCTGCGTGCAGCCGAAGCGGTCGGCGATGACGGCACCCCAGCCCTGCTGCAGCTGCTCGAGGTACGAGAAGCCGACGCCCTCGAGGCCGGTCAGGAGCACCTCGACCGACGGGCACGGCGGCGTGCGCTCCGCGATGGCGAGCAGATGGCCGAAGTACGACGTCGACCCGTACAGGGCCTTCGGCTGGAAGCGGTCGAGCAGGGCGAGCTTCGCGCGGGCGTCGATGTTGCCGGCCGGCAGCACGGTGATCCCGGAACCGACGGCACCCTGCCACTCGATGCGGCCGCCGCCGAGCATCGTCAGCGGCAGCGTCAGCACCGCGACATCGCCCGGATCGAGCCCGGCCCAGCGGAACATGTAGCGGTACATCTCGACCATCGCCTCGAGCTCCCGCTCGGTCTGCGCGTGGATCTCGACGCCCTGGCCGCTGGTGCCGCTGGTGGTGTAGATCTCGAGCCGCTCGCCCAGGCCGATGGCGCGCTCGAGGCGCTTCCCGTACGGCGGGTGGGCGAGCTGGTCGTCGACGAAGTCGCTCTTGGAGACCATGGGCACCAGCGCGGCGAGGGCCTCGAGCGAGTCGATCCGCTCGATGTCCACCCCCGCGTCGTCCCAGTGCGCCCGGTAGAACTCGTTCGTCGCGCGCACGAAGCGCAGCAGCTCGCGCAGCCGCTTCACCTGGAGCGCGCGGATCGCGCCGGGATCGGCCGACTCGTACCGGGCGTCATGCACCCGAGCCCCTGCCTCCATGCTCAGCGTCCCTCCACCGCTCCTGCCCGAACGATCGTTCGGTAGGGAGCGAACCCTACCGGCGCCGCGGTATCGCTGTCAACCACCCGAGGCCCTATCGTTGTGCCACCCGACAGAGGAGGAGCCGGTATGGGGACGGACCCGACGTACGAGACTCTTGGTAAGGGGCAGCTGACGTTGAAGGACGTCATCGCCCAGTCGATCGGCTTCATCGGGCCGGTCTTCGCGTCCGCCTTCTTCATCGCCACCATCGCCGGGGCCTCGTTCACCGGCAAGGGCGCCGGCATCGCCGTGCCCGTCTCGATCATCCTCGCGGCCGTCGGCATGCTCGGCGTGGCGTGGATCATCAGCCGCTACGCGCGGCGCATCCACGCCGCCGGTTCGCTGTACGACTACGTCACCGAAGCCTTCGGCCGGCGGGCCGGTTTCCTCGCCGGGTGGGTCTACTACGGCGGCATGACCGCCCTCACGCTGGCCATCGGCCTCGCCTTCGGCGGCTTCCTGTCGAGCACGCTGGCCGACACGGTCAACGTCGACATCGCGTGGTACTGGCTCGCGATCGCCTTCTGGATCGTCGCCTTCTTCATGCAGTACATCGGCGTCCAGGTCTCGACCCGCGCGCAGCTGGTCCTGGCCCTCGGATCGATGGCGATCATCGGCGCGTTCGCGATCTACATCATCATCGTCGGCGGCGGCAGCGGGAACTCCGCCCGGCCGTTCGACCCGAGCGAGTCGACCGCGAGCGGCGTCTTCTACGGCGTCCTGTACGCCGTGATCATGTTCATCGGGTTCGAGACGGCTGCGAACCTGGCCGAGGAGACGGCCGATCCGAAACGGCTCATCCCCCGCGCCGTCCTGATCAGCGTGGTGGTGTCGGCGGTCTTCTACGTCGTCGTCGCCTACGCGCTGCTGATCGTGTTCAGCCTCAACCTCGACACGTTCCTGCAGAGCTTCCCGCAGCTCGCTGTCGCCGCCGGCGGCGGCGCCGACCCCGGCATCGGCAGCACCCGCTTCGGCGAGCTGACCGAGTGGCTCATCACCATCGACATCGCGGCCGTCGCGCTCGGCACGGCAACCGGCTCGAGCCGCGGCATCTTCGCCCTGGCCCGCGACGGGCGGCTGCCGAAGGTGCTCGCCACCGTCCACCGCACGCACAAGACGCCGTGGGTGTCGGCCCTCGTCGCCTCGGTCGGCGCGATCATCGTGGTCATCGTCGTCCACGCCACCGACGGCCTCGTGCTGAACGACCCGGCCACCGACCCCGGCGAGTGGTTCGGGTTCTTCCAGTGGGGCGCGGCCTTCGGCGGCTTCTGCCTCGTGCTCGTCTACCTCGCCATCTCGCTGAGCGGGTTCAAGGGCCAGCCGGGCGAGAACCGCATCGCTCTCGCCGTCGCCGGCGTCGTCGGCACCATCGCGATGGTGGCCGCCATCTACGGCGTCGTGAAGGGCGCGCCGGAGCTCTGGCGCCTCGATCGCGTCTGGTGGATCGCGATGATCTGGATCGCCCTCGGCGTGGTCGCGCTGCTGCTGCTCCAGGCACGCGGCGCGTTCGCGGTGAAGACCGCCGCCGAGACCCGCACCCTGTCCGACTGACGGAGGCGCGGCCGGCCGGCGGGCGCGCCCCGGCCGGCCGGCCGTGGGCGTCGCCCTGGCGCCCCGGGTCACGATCCGGGTCCCTGTCTCGTTCAGGAGGCGGCTGGCGCCGGCCGCGGCTGGCGCTGCGGCCACGGGATCAGGCGCAGGCCGAACGCGACGGCGAAGGCCGGCACGGATGCCCCCCAGGAGCCGCCGCCGAGGGGGAACTCGACGCCGACGGCATCCGCGATCGACTGCTCGGCCGAGACGATCCAGTCCACGCCGGTCGGCGACAGCCACTGGTAGACCACGAAGCCGGCGGCCCAGGCGACGGCCGTCACGACCGGCCGCGGCGGCCGCAGGTGGTCGGCGATGACGGCGCCGAACAGCGGCACGAACACCGCGCCGAGCAGCAGGAGGAAGTCGAAGAAGCGCGAGATCGACAGCTGGTAGGCGATCAGGGTCGCGATCGTGCTCACGACGATGATCAGGACGCGCTGCGAGGCGCGCGGCGCGAGATTCTGGATCGAGACCGCGGTCGAGTAGACGTTGGCGAACGTCTTCTCGCTCTCGTCGGCGACGATCACGGCGATCGCGAGCGACCCGAACGCGAGGCCGGCGAGCGCGGTGACGACGCCGCTCGTGTCGGTGACGCCGCCGAGCGTCCCGACCAGGAACCCGATCATGAACACCAGCGAGGTGCCGGCGAAGTACCCGGTCGCCGCGCCGAGGGCGGCGCGCGCCGGCCGGCCCGAGAAGCGGGTGTAGTCGGGAGCGAGCGGCAGCCACGACGCGTTGTAGGCGACGACGATGTCCAGCGCGACCATGATGGGCAGGCCGCCCGTCGCGGCGATGCCGAGATCGGCATCGCGCAGCAGCGCGACCAGCAGGTAGGCGAGCGCGATCGCGAGCAGCGGCGTGACGTACCGTCGCAGCAGCCGGCGGACGACGCCGAGCGGCCCGGTGATGGCGAGCACCATCCCGAGCAGCCCGGCCACCACGTAGTACGGGATCCGCGGCCCACCGCCGATCACCGGCAGCGCGTGCGCGGCCTCGGCCACCGTCCACGTCTCGACGGCGCTCCACCCGGTGTTCTGCAGGATGTTGAGTGCGGTCGGGACGCGCGCGCCGCGGAGACCGAGCGCGCGGCGCATGATCGCCATCGCGGGCAGCGCGGTGGTGGCTCCGAGCCAGGCCGACGCCGCCAGCAGGCAGCCGCCGATCAGGCCGCCGATGAGCAGCACCGAGACCGCCTTGCCGAAGCTCAGGGTCGGCACCAGCGCTGCGCCGGTGACGACGCCGACGAGGCTGACGCCGAGATTCGCCCACAACGCGCTCTGATCCAGGAACCCGAGCACGCGGCGCTCGTCGGGGACCGGATCGATGCCGTCGGCAGCGGGGAGCTTCAA
>JBKJIG010000173.1:0-91149 GCA_046598415.1 Gaiellales bacterium | reverse complement strand
ATCAGACTGGGCGCCTGAGGAATCCTCGCAAATCGAACACCTTCTCATTCGAAAGATCGGTCCCTGGCCTCGCGTCGTATTCAAGGCCGGCGGTCTCGACTACGAGTTCGACTGCGGCGAGATATGCCTCGGCGTAACACAGCACTGAGCCAGACCGAATCCGCGCGCACCCTGCAACGCGTCCGGCTGGTCGGGGGCTGTTCTGCTCGCAGCCTTCGTCACGCTCTCGTCGTTCGTGACGCTTCTCGGAATGGCTCCCGACGAGCGTCGCATCGATGTCGATCACCAGCCGCTCGGGCGCTGCGCCCAGCTCCCACGCCCGCGCCCGCGACGCCGCGCGCGCTCTAAATTGGAAATTTTTACAGGTAGTTTCTATTTCTCGTCACCGCTGACAACACGCCTGGACAGACTCGCAGTCCCACGGTCGCACGGCGATCGCCGGATGGGTGCCGATCAGATTGAAGCTCCGCTCTCCTGGTGCCGTCGCTCTACCCGGTCGGCGAGTCCGCGGAGAGGCTCTTGGCACGCTCCAGATAGGCGTCCAGCCTCTCCGCGGCCGCCGCGTGCGTCCCCGGGAAGAGGTGACCGTAACGGTCGAGGGTGATCGTTACCGAGGCATGCCCCATGAAAACCTGCAGCTCCTTGGGGTTGACGCCCGCGGCGATCATGAGCGAGGCGAAGGTGTGCCGCGCCTCGTGCAACGTGAGCGCCTCGAGGCCGGCACCCGCCCAGGCTGCTCTCGCGCGTCGGTACAGTGACGAGACGTTGAAGGGTGAGTCAGGCGTGCGCCCGAAGACGAGGCCGTGGCGCCAGGCAGCATGTGCACCGTGCTCAGCGAGGTGGTTCCGAAGGACGGCGGCGACCGGTACGACCCGCCGGCCGGCGAGACTCTTCGGCGCGACGAAGCCATCGCGGGCGTCCCACGAACGCTCGACGCGGAGGACCCCGTGCTCAAGGTCGACGTCGGCCCAGGTCAAGGCCCGGACCTCGCCGAGGCGGAGGCCAGCGTAAAACGCCGACGCCCACACCGCGCGGTCACGCTCCGGCACGGCTGCGATCAACCGGGCTGCTACCGCCGGCTCGACGACTCGGTCTCGCCGTCCGCGCACCGCCGCGAGCTGGATGCCGGTGGTCGGGTTGACGACGACCTGGCCGCGGACAATCGCCCGCCGGTAGAGCACCCGGAGCGGGACGAATGCGTTGCGCAACGTCGACGCGTCGAGCCTGCGGTCGGTCTGCGGGTCGCGTTTCAGTCGGAGGCGCTCCGCGAGAGCCTGCAGGTCACCCGTCGTGACGTCGCTGAGCCGCCGACCGCCGAGATCCGGAAGGATGTGGAGCCGCAGCGCCTGCTCGTACGAGCGCACCACGCTGGGCTTGTAGGCGTCACCCGAGCGGTTCAGCACGGAGCCGTCGCGCATCCCGGCAAGCAGCGCCTCTCCGGCATCGCGCACGGTGAGCGGCGCGGGCGCCCGCACACGGCCGGCCCCGACTGCCGCGCCGATGTCCCGGCGCCAGGCGCGCGCCTCCGCCAGCGTCGCGAACGTCCGGTAGAGCTTCCGGCCATCGCTCCGCGAGTAGACCCACGCCTGGTAGGTCGGGTGGCACCGGCAACGCTCATCGGCTCCCGACGGACACGAGCGCCCGTGCTTCGTGACCACGCCGGTCGTTCTCGCTTTGCTCGCCACCATGCGGGAGCCTACCAGATAGACTGGTGCGCATCTTGGTGCGCACCGCGCTCAATCCATGGTATAGAGCTAATCGACGCTGATCTCGAAAACCGTTATGGGGCTTACGTTCCATCGGGGGTTCGAATCCCCCCCTCTCCGCTCCCAGCCGGAACGCCGACTCGCTTTGCGCGCCAGCTCGTGCTTCTGACGTTCGTGGCGTTGGCGCTGTCGACGGTGCCGGCCGCGGCGGCCGAGTGGCAGCGGAACGCGCCGCTCGGCCCGGTGGTGCGGCCGCTCGATACGGCCGTCGACGTCTCGCAGCTGCCGGTCGCCGCGACGCGAGAGGTCGCGCCGATCGGGGTCGGGCCGGGCGCGTACGCCGTCCAGGCAGGAGCCATCTACCGGACGCTCGACGGCGCCACATGGACGCGCCTCGCCGCGTCGCCGGTCGAGTTCCCGGCCCAGGTCGGCGCACCGTCGTCCGCCCCCGACACGGCGTGGCTGGTGACGAACGGCGGGACGCTGCTGCAGACGACCGACGCGGCCGCGACGTGGCGCGCGATCGCGAACCCCTTTGGCGACGGCGGCGTCCGTCTGGCCCTCGACGCGACGAACCCGGACCGCGCGTGGGCGGGATCGCTGACCGGCCACGGCATCCGGCGCACGGTCGACGGCGCGCACTGGACCGACGTCCGAGCGCCGGCCGATGCGTCCCCGTTCTCGCTCACCGCCGACCCGCGGGGCGGCCAGACGCTGCTCGTGCTCGGCGAGCGCGGCCTTGTCCGGTCGACCGACGGCGGTGACCACTGGGCGCCGGCGTCGGCCGGGAACGCCCACAACGTCGCGTTCCTCGCCGGCGGCATCGTACTCATCACGGACGGCGTCGGCGTCCGCCGTTCAGGGGACGCCGGGGAGAGCTTCTTGGCTGCCAACACCGGCCTGCCGCCGCTGCACGGGATGGAACTGGGGCCGGCTGCCGGGCTGCGCGCGATCGGCCGCGTCGGCATCCGCACCTACGAGACGATCGACGGCGGTGCGACGTGGCGCATGCTGCCGCCAGGGCCGGACCAGGATCCGTTGGGGACGTCCGCCCTGGCCGCGTCCGACCGGCAACTGCTGGTGGCGACCGAGGACGGCCTGTTCCGCCAGCCTCTCGCGGGCGGCCCGTGGCGCCGCGTGCGCGGGCTCCCCGCCGGCGGCTTCGTGTTCGACGTCGCCGCGCGCGGCCGGCGGGCGTTCGCGATCGTCCACGGCTACGGGGTCTACGGCAGCGCCGACGGTGGAGTCCGCTGGCACCGCATCAGCACGTTCGGTGCCGCCAACGGTGTCGCGATCGCCGTCAACCGCCGCGGCGTCCACCTGCTCGACGGCAACGTCGTGCGCTCGACGCGCGACGGACGTGCGTTCGCCCGGCGTGACGCGATCGCGGACGTATTCGACCTCCAGGCCGCCGGCGACGACGTGCTGGCGATCGGTGTCTCGATCTGGAGGCGTCACGGGGCCGGTCGGTACCACGAGCGGGGCAAGGGCATCCTCTCGCCCGCGATCGACCCCGGCGATCCTCGCCACATCGTCGGCCTCGGCTTCGAGGGCGACGGCGTGTACGAGTCGCGCAATGCGGGTCGCAGCTGGCATCGGTGCCACGGCACGGCCGCCGACGAGACCGTGGCCGTGGCAATCGGCCGAGACGGGCGGATCGTCGTCGCCGGGCCGCACTCCTACGTCCTCGGCCGCAGCTGCCACGTTCTGCGCCGTCTGCCCGGCATCGACGACGGCGCGGCCGGTTCGATGCTGGTGCGCCGCGATGCGATCCACGTCGCGTCCGAGGGTCTCCTGACGCTGCGCGGCCGGCACTGACCCTGCGCGACACTACGATCGTGTCCGCGCCGGAATCGACGCCCTACGAGCAGTTCGGCGGCGCGCCGTTCTTCACCGCGCTAGTCGCCGATTTCTACGCCCGCGTGGCGACCGATCCGGTGCTGAGCGCGATGTATCCCGGCGCCGACCTCGGCCCGGCCGAGGAGCGGCTGCGGATGTTCCTGGAGCAGTACTGGAGCGGCCCGGGCACGTACTCGGAGCGCCGCGGGCCGCCGCGCCTGCGGATGCGCCACGCCCCGTTCGCCATCGACGAGGAGGCCCACGACCTCTGGTTGCAGCACATGCGATCCACCCTCGACGAGCGGCACCTCACCCCGGAACTGGACGCCATGCTGTGGACGTACCTGGTGAGCGCCGCGGCCCACGTGCGCAACGCGTAGCGGGCGCGAAGGCGTGCCAGGACGACGATTCCGTGCCAGGCACGGATGCGCCACGGGCTGTCGGTTTCGGGCCAGGCACGAATCCGCCACGCTGATGAATCAGATGTCGCCGAACAGCACCACGGGGTGCTTCTCGGCCGCGACCGGCGGGGTGTCCTCCTCGAGCGTGACGTCGACGAGGCGGAAGTGGTCGGCGCGGCCCGCCGTCGCGAGGGTGCAGCGCGCCTTGCCGTCGCGGCCCACGCGGAACGTGCCCGCCGTGATGCCCCGGCGGCCGTCGGACAGCCACACCGCGTAATGCTGACCCGGCTTCGACTCGGGTAGGCCGTGCGCCTCGAGGTAGATCGTCGTGCCGTGCGGTCCCGCCTTCAGATCGGCCGTGCCCCACGCGCTCGGCGCCGACCCGGTGCCGGCGAGATCGACGGCCTGCGCCGCCTCGCGCTCGCTCAAGCCGCCCCGGTCGACGCCCCCGGCCAGATCGAGCAGCGGCACCAGCGCCGCCATCTCCTCGTGGAACCGGGCGCACGCCTCGCAGCCTCCGAGATGGACTCGCAACCGCCTCACCTCGGGCGGATCCAGCGCGCCGAGCACGCCCGCCGCGATCGACTCGCGGTGCTCGCGGCAGGGCGTCACCGCGCACCTGCCTCGTCGAACGCCAGGCGCAGGTGCTTGAACGCGGCGAAGCAGCGGCTCCTGACGGTGCCCACGGCCGCCGAGCGCCAGACGCGCGTCAGGACGGCCTGTGCGACTTCCTCAGCCAGGCCGTGGTCGCCGAGCCGTGGCAACCCGAAGCCGTACAGCCGGCCGCCGTAGGCGCGACCCAGGGCCTGGACGGCGGACTCGTAGGATCCCGTTTGCAGCTCGCATGCAATCAGCTGGTCGGTAGTCACCCTCTCGCACGGGGTACGCACCGCTCCCACCTACGGTTCAGCCCTGGCGACGCGGGTACCCTTGGCGTGTGGCTGAGGATCGCGCCCAGCGACGGGACCTGCCCGCACTCGACGGCTTCCGCGCGCTCGCGGCGGTGTCGGTGGTCGCGTTCCACCTGATCAACACGACCGCGCCGGTGTGGTTCGACGAGGGGCCGCCGGAGCTGATCCGCAACGCGCTGCACCACCTCGGCGTGAATGCCGTGTCGGCCTTCTTCGTGCTCTCCGGCTTCCTCGTGGCGCGTCCGTTCCTCGACCACGTGATCGACGACCGGCCGCTGCGGCTGCGGCGCTACATCCGCGCCCGCTCGCTGCGGATCCTGCCCGCCTGGTGGGTCGTGCTCCTGGTCGTGCTGATCATCTCGAATCACCCCGTGCTCGGCGATCCGGGCGAGCTGGCGCTGCTCGCCACGTTGCAGCACTCGTGGGATCCCGAACTGCTGCGCAGCGTCGTGCCGCCGGCCTGGACGCTGGTGATCGAGGTCAGCTTCTACATTGCGATGCCGGTGCTGCTGATCGCCGCGCGGCGGCCGCTGCAGCCGTTCGGCCGCTCCACCCGCGTCGCGGTGGTGGCGGCCGCGCTGATCGCGAGCGTGGTCGCCACGATGTGGCTGCACCGTGTCTGGCTCGACCCGCAGACCATGCCGCACCCCGACCTGCGCCCCTTCTCGTTCTCGCTGCCGATCTGGTGGGACGCCTTCGCGCTGGGCATGCTGGCCGCCGTCGCGGTCACGGCCGGCCGCGGGACGGTGCCACTGGGCCGCGAGTTGCGGTACGCGTCGATCGTGCCGGTGCTCGCCGCGTGGGACTACTTCGGCCCCCTTGGCGTCGACGGCAACACCGTGATGGCGATCGCCTGCGCGATGGCCGTCACGGGCATCGCCGGTGCGCCCGCCGGCGCCTTCACGAGCCTGCTCGCGACCACGTGGCCGCGCCGAATCGGCTGGTGGTCCTACGGCATGTACCTGTGGCACCTGCCGATCCAGTACGCCTTCGTGCAGACGGGCCTCCTGCACCACGACGCGCCGGCGTCGACCTTCTTCTGGCTGCCGGTGCTGCTGACGCTCGACATCACGGCCGGGTGGCTGTCGTACCGGTTCATCGAGGCGCCGCTGATGATGCGCATCGACCGTCCCGACTGGTGGCGTCCGAGGGCGCGCCCGGCGACGGCCTGACTGTAACGTCCGGCGCCGCTGCGGCACTATCCCGACATGGAAAAGATTGAGATCCCCGACGAGCAGTGGCGCGAGCAGCTCGACCCGCAACGCTACGAGGTCCTGCGCCGCAAGGGCACCGAGCGTCCCTTCACCGGCGAGTACAACGGAACGAAGGAGGACGGCGTCTACCGGTGCGCCGGCTGTGGCGCCGAGCTGTTCAGCTCGGACACCAAGTTCGACTCCGGTTCCGGCTGGCCCAGCTTCTACGCGGCCATGAATCCGGAGGCCGTCGAGCTGCATACCGACCAGAGCCACGGCATGACCCGGACCGAGGCTACCTGCGCCCGCTGCGGCGGCCATCTGGGACACGTCTTCCCGGACGGTCCACAGCCAACCTGCGAGCGCTACTGCATCAACTCGCTGGCGCTCGATCTGGAGCGCTCAAAGTAGACTGGCCCTTGCGCGGAGTGGTGTCCGAGTGGTCGAAGGAGCGTGACTGGAAATCGCGTAGGCGGGTGTTGAGCCTGTCTCGAGGGTTCGAATCCCTCCCACTCCGCCTCGGGCTGCCGTGACGACGATCCGGCAGCCGCGCCTCGGCCCAGCGCGCGCAGGCGCAGGGCGCTGGAACGCAGCCGCGCACGGTCGAGCCGGCCCGCCCTGGTGGCGCCGGCCACGGCGTCGATGACGGCCAGCGTGCTCCACGGCGACGCCACCAGCACGCTGTCGGCGCCGGCGCCGAGCGCCTTCACCGCCACCTGACCGACCGAGCCGTACGAACGCAGCGCGCCGGCGTCCAGCGAGTCGGTCACGATCACGCCGCGGAACCCCATCCGACGCAGCCGCCGGTAGGTCTCCTTGCACAGCAGCGCCGGCCGGCTGCAGAGTGCCGGCACGACCACGCTCGACACCATCACGCAGCGGGCACCGGCGCCGATGGCGGCACGGAACGCCGCCAGGTCGCTGACGACGGCGAACTTCGACCGGCGATCGACCGCGACGCCGGCATCCGTGTTGGTACCGACGTTGCCGAGTCCCGGGAAGTGCTTCACGCAACCCGCCACGCCGCCGTCGTGCAGGCCGCGCACGGCGGCGACGACGCGCTTGCCCGCCTCCTTCGGCGTGGAGCCGAAACTGCGGAACCCCGTCGTGCCGCCCGTATCGACGTCGGCGACCGGTGCGAGGTTGACGTCGACGCCCATCTTGCGCAGCGCCTTGCCCGCCGTCCGGTACTCGCGCAGCGTGTGCGACGCGGGCAGCAGCCGCAGCGCGCTCGGGGGCGCCGGGCCGAGCGAGCGCACGCGCCGGACGGAGCCGCCCTCCTGGTCGATCATCAGCACCGGCCGCGTGTCGGCGCGGCGCAGCGCGAGCCGCAGCGCGTTGCCGCCGTCGCGCAGCTCGCCGAACAGCACGAGGCCGCCGGGGCGCCTTGCCAGCACCATCTTGCCCGCCCTCGACCCGACGCCGCCGAGCGCTCCGATCACGACGTCGGCAGCGTGCACGGCCGGCGGCGGCGCGGGTGTCGGAAGGGCCAGCAGCACGGGGCCGCAGAGCATACGTGGACCCGGCCGTCCGGATCCACCGGTGCGATAGGATTGCCTGCTCCGGCGCGTATAGCTCAGCGGTAGAGCGCCCGCTTCACACGCGGGAGGTCCCTGGTTCGAACCCAGGTACGCGCACCTTCCGAAGCCCGCGGAACGGCCGGACGACGAGCGTGCCGTCGTCGCGGCGGATCAGTACGTTGCGCGGCGTGCGCTGGCCGAGCCAGCGGGCGACGACGACCACCGGCCGGCCGCGCTCGAGGTAGGTTCGGCCAACCACGTCTCCGTAGCATGCCCGGGGCGGAGTAGGCCGCTCGGCCCTATCGCGCCTGCAGCTCGCCCACCTATGTTGGCGACGGTCTCTTCTTGCCGGAACCGCATCCCCGGCACGTGAGATAGAGAGACGCCCGCGCCGGCGTACGGCGCGGGCGCCTCTCCACCCGATCGCTCTACGATCTCCGCCATGAGCGATCACACGCACCGCTACGCCGCCAACTGCTCGTGGCGCGGGTCGACCGGAGTCGGCTACGACGACTACGACCGTTCGCACACCGCCTCCGCCCCGCCCGCGGCCGCCGGGGTCGAGCTCAGCGCCGACCCCGCGTTCCGTGGCGACCCCGCGAAGCTCAATCCCGAGCAGCTGCTCGTGCTGGCCGCCAGCTCGTGCCAGCTGCTGTCGTTCCTCGCCGTCTGCGCGCGAGCGCGCGTCGACGTCGTCTCCTACGAGGACGAGGCGATCGGCGAGATGCCCGAAGGCCGCGCGTCGTGGATCGAACGGATCGTGCTGCACCCGCGCGTCACGTACCGCGGCGAGACGAAGCAGGAGCGCGTGCTGCACCTGCTCGAGCTCGCGCACGACGAGTGTTACATCGCGAACTCGCTGCGCACCGAGATCACGCTGGAGCCGCGGCTGGTACGGATCGCGTGATCCGCAGGCCCCGTCCTATACTCGCCAGGTGAAGCGCACCCCGGCCGACCAGCCCGTCGCCTTCGTGGAGATTCCGAAGGGCAGCCGTAACAAGTACGAGTACGACGAGCGGCTGGGGCGCCTGATCCTCGACCGGACGCTGTACTCGAGCGTCGTGTACCCGTGCGATTACGGGTTTTTGCTCGACACGATCGGCGAGGACGCCGACCCGGTCGACGCGCTGATCCTGGTCGCTGCTCCGACGTTCCCCGGCTGCCTGATCCCGGTCGACCTGGTCGGCGTGCTGCACATGCGCGACGAGGACGGCGAGGACGCCAAGGTGCTCTGCGTGCCGCACAACGACCCCACCTGGACGCGGGTGTCGTCGTACGACGAGGTCCGCCGTGAGCTGCTCGAGGAGATCGCCCACTTCTTCGAGGTCTACAAGGACCTGGAGAAGGGAAAGCACGTCGAGATCGGCAACTGGGGCAGCCGCGAGGAAGCGCACGCCATCTACACGGCCGGGCTCGAGCGACACGCCGAAACGGGCGCCGCCCGCGTCCTCGGCCGTGACCTCTAGCACCCTACGCCGAACATCGTGACGGCGCGGTGCCGCCTCGTGTCGTCTCCCAGGCGGTCCGTGCCCTGTCGCGCGATTCGCGCGCCTTCCGCGCGGAAGCGTTCTGGGGTCAGACCCCAGCGAGGGCGTTTTCGGGGTCAGACCCCGCGCGTGGATGGCGCACGAAGGCGCGCGGGAGACACGCGCTGCGGCTACTCGCCGAAGTCGACCAGCACCTTGCCGGACTTGCCGGAGCCGGCGAGACGGTCGTACGCGTCACGCGCATGGTCGGCCGGATAGACGCGATCGACCAGTGCTCGCATGCGTCCCGCGGCCAGCTGCGGCACGACCTCGCGCTCGAACGCGCGCACCGCGAGGGCCTTGTCCTCCAACGATCGCGCCCGCAGCACCGTGCCGTGCAGCTCTGCCCGACGGCCCATCATCGCGCCCAGGTCGAGGTCGACCTTCGAGCCCGCGCCGACGCCGACGACCACGATGCGCCCGCGCGCGTTGAGCGCCTTCAGGTTGGCGGGAAAATGCGGCGCGCCGACCAGCTCGAGGATCACGTCGGCGCGGACGCCGTCGGAGAACGAGTCGTCCTGCACCGGCTCCGCACCCAGCTCGCGCACCAGCGCCGCGGCCTCCTCCGATCGCACGACGCCGAACACCTGCGCGCCGGCTGCAACGCCGATCTGCAGGGCGGCAGTGCCGACACCGCCGTTGGCGCCGTGCACCAGCAGCGTCTCGCCCATCGCGAGCCGGCCGCGGGTGCGGATCGCGTCGTGGGCGGTGATGAACGCCTCCGGCACGGCGGCTGCGTCGACATCGGACAACACGTCCGGCACGCCCGTCACGCAGCGCTCGTGCACCGCGACGCGGTTCGCGAGCCCGCCGCCGGCGATGAGGCCGAACACGCGGTCACCCGGCTGGTAGCCGAGCACCTGGCCGCCGACCGACTCGACGACGCCCGCCACCTCGAGGCCGGGGATGTCCTGCGGCGCGCCGGGCGGCGCCGGATAGTTGCCGGCACGCTGGTGCAGGTCGGCCGGGTTGAGGCCGGCGTACCGGACGCGGACGACCACCTCGCCGCTGCCGGGTTCGGGGTCGGGACGGTCCTGCAGCGCGACGACCTCGCCGCCGCCGACTCCGGTGAAGACGATGCATCGCATGGTGTGAACCCTACCGGTGCCGCGCTGCTAGGATTCGCATCGACCGTGCTAGGCGGGGAGCTAGCGGTTCCCTGTACCGGCAAGCCGCTCTAGCCGGGCTGAACTCCCACCTTCGGGGGCCAGCCCGTCGGCATCAGGGCCGCCTCCTCTGGCGTTGATGACCAGGTCCCGCGCGACTAGCGCTCTCGAACCGTGTCAGGTCCGGGAGGAAGCAGCACTAAGGGAGTTTGCTGGTGCGCCGCGGGGAAGCCTGGTTGGAGCTGGAGATTCCGGCACCGGCCGACGGACAGCCAACAACGGTGGGTGCACGGTCACTTCAGCCCCGGCACCGAACCACCCTCCTACACTGCACCCGGTGTCCGCGCTCTACCGCAAGTACCGCCCCCAGGATTTCGACGATGTCGTCGGGCAGACGCACGTCGTCCGAACCCTGCGCAACGCCGTCGAGCAGGGCCGCGTCCGGCACGCGTACCTCTTCTCCGGCCCGCGCGGCACGGGCAAGACGTCGCTCGCGAAGATCCTCGCGAAGTCGCTCAACTGCCTGGCCTTCGACGGGCCGACCGGCACGCCGTGCAAGGTCTGCGAGTCGTGCCGCTCGATCCACGACGCCACCGCGCTCGACGTGATCGAGCTGGACGCCGCGTCCAACCGCGGCATCGACGACATCCGCGAGATCCGCGAGCGCGTCGCCGTACAGCCCGCGCTCGGACGGCGCAAAGTCTACATCCTCGACGAGGCCCACTCGCTCACCGTCGACGCCTCGAACGCGCTGCTGAAGACGCTCGAGGAGCCGCCCGAGCACGTCGTGTTCGTGCTCTGCACGACCGAGCCGCACAAGCTGCTCGACACCATCAAGGGCCGCTGCCAGGCGTTCGCCTTCGCGCGGCCGTCGGTGGAGGAGATCCGCGTCGTGCTGCGCCGCATCGCCGCGGCGGAGGGCATCGAGGCCGACGAGGACGCGCTCGGGCTGATCGCGCGCAGCGCCCGCGGCTCGTTCCGCGATGCCGTGTCGCAGCTCGACCAGCTCGCCACCGCGTGCGGCGGCGTCGTCAGCGCCGGTGATGCCCGCGCGCTGCTCGGCATCGTCGAGGAGCACGTGCTGCGCGGCATCGTCGATGCCGCCGCGACCCGCAACGCGCCCGCCGCCCTGCGCGCCGTCGACGAGCTCGCCACCGCCGGCCAGGACCTCGGCCAGCTGGTCGGCGACCTGCTCGGACACCTGCGGCTGCTGCTGCTGACCCGCGAGCTGGGCGAGGTGCCGGCCTCGGCACCGCTGGCCGACGAGGCCCGGGCCGCGCTGGCCGAGCAGGCCGGCCGCGTCGACGAGCGGCTCGTCGTCACCCTGCTGCAGGGGCTGCTCGGCGTGCTGGACGAGCTGCGCGACGGCGGCGATCCCCGCCTGCCGCTCGAGCTGGAGCTGGTGCGCGCAGCGCGGCCAGCGACCGACCGTTCGATCGAGGCCATCCTGCGCCGCCTCGACGCGCTCGAGGTGGGCGCCCCGGCGCCGATCCCGCCACCCGTGGCCGTGCCGATCGGCGCCGCTCCCGTGCCGGCCGAGCCCGTCCCGCCGGCGCCCGAGGTGGCGCCACCGGCACCGGCCGTGGTCGCGCCGCCCGCGCCCGTGGCCGAGCACACGCCGCCGTGGGACGTGGATCCCGCATCGCCGGCCGAGCCGGAGCCCGTGACCGAGCTCGAACCCGTGGCGTCCGCACCCGCGCCGCCACCGCCGCCACTCGTCACCGACAGCGACGACATCGGCCCCATCTGGCGCCTCAAGATCCTGGCCCGCGTATCCGAGCGACGACCGTCGCTCGCACCGCACCTCGAGCCCGCCACGCCCTCGCTGGGGGAGGGCGTGCTGCGCCTGCAGTTCCCGTCCAGCGCGCAGTTCCAGAAGTCGTTCGCCGATACCGAGGCGAACCGGGCGATCGTCGCCGAGGCCGTCACCGCCGTGCTCGGCGAGCGCCGGCGGATCGTGCTCGAGACGCTCGACCGCCCCGCGGTCGACGCGCCCCCGCCGCCACCCGTGATCGAGCCGCTCGGCGACGAGCCGGTGCTGTCCGAAGAGGATACCGAGGCCGCGCTGATCCGCGGCTTCGTCGATGCGTTCGACGCCCACGAGATAGAGGAGGAGTCGTGAACCAGCAGCAGATCATGCGGCAGGTACAGCAGATGCAGGCCGCGATGGCACAGGCCCAGGCCGAGATCGCCGCGACCGAGGTGTCCGGCTCGGCCGGCGGCGGCATGGTCACCGCGACCGTCACCGGCAGCGGCGACCTGAAAGGCATCAAGATCGACCCCGCCGCCGTCGACCCCGAGGACGTCGAGATGCTCGAGGACCTCGTCGTCGCCGCCGTCGCGGAGGCGCGCCGTGCAGCCGACGCGCTGTCGCAGGAGAAGATGGGCGCGGTCACCGGCGGCCTCGGGTCGCTGATGGGCGGCATGGGCCTGAACATGCCCGGGATGTAGTGCTTCCGCCCTCTGCAGAACGACTCGTCACCGAGCTCGAACGGCTCCCCGGAGTGGGCCGTCGCACGGCCCAACGGCTCGCGTTCCACCTCCTGAAGGTGCCCGAGCCCGAGGCGCTCGGCCTGGCCGAGGCGCTGCGCGACGTCCGCGACAGGATCACGTTCTGCACCGTCTGCTACTCGCTGGCCGAAGGCGACCTGTGCGTGATCTGCCGGGACACCCGTCGCGACCAGGCGCAGATCTGCGTCGTCGAGACGCCGTCCGACGTGGTGCCGATCGAACGCACCGCCAGCTATCGCGGGCTGTACCACGTGCTGGGCGGCGCGCTGTCGCCCATCGACGGCGTCGACCCCGGTGACCTGCGCATCGCCGAGCTGGTCCGCCGCGTCGAGGACGGCACCGTCGAGGAGGTGATCGTCGCCACGAACCCGACCATGACAGGCGAGGCGACGGCCTCGTACCTGGCAACGCTGCTGCGGCCGCACACGCGGGTCACGCGGCTCGCGAGCGGGCTGCCCGTGGGCGGCGATCTGGAGTTCGCCGACGAGGTCACGATCGGCCGCGCCCTGAGCGGGCGGCGCGACCTGTAGGGCGCTCCGTCGACGTCCGGCACAATGCGGTGCAGCCATGGCCCACGTTGCGCCCGCATTCGACACCATCGTGATGAAGTTCGGCGGCTCGTCCGTCGCCGACGCCGAGAAGGTCAAGAACGTCGCGAAGCGCCTTGTCGAGGCCAAGGAGCGCGGCCTGCGCGTCGTCGGCACGGTGTCCGCGATGGGCAAGACCACCGACGGCCTGATCGACCTCGCGAACGCCGTCTCGCCCGAGCCGAACCCGCGCGAGATGGACATGCTGCTGTCGACCGGCGAGCGCATCTCGTGCGCCCTGGTCGCGATGGCGATCCACGATCTCGGCTACGAGGCCGTCTCGCTGACCGGCTCCCAGGCAGGTATCGAGACCGACGCGTCGCACACGAAGGCGAAGATCGAGCGCATCAACCCGCACCGCGTGCTGGCCGCGCTCGACGCCGGCAAGATCGTGCTGGTGGCGGGCTTCCAGGGCGTGTCGGCGGCCACGAAGGACGTCACCACCCTCGGCCGCGGCGGATCCGACGCGACGGCGGTGGCCCTGGCGGCGGCGCTCGACGCCGCCTGTGAGATCAACTCGGATGTTCCGGGCGTGTTCACGAGCGACCCGCGGATCGTCCCTGAGGCGCGCAAGATCGCGCGTCTCTCCTACGAGGAGATGCTCGAGATGTCCGCGTCCGGCGCCAAGGTGCTGATGCTGCGGTCGGTCGAGCTGGCACGCAACCACGGAGTGCGCATCCACGCCCGCTCGACGTTCTCGGACGAGCAGGGCACCTGGATCGGAGAGGACGGCATGGAGAACGCGATCATCTCGGCGGTCACGCACAACGAGAAGGAGGTCGTGTTCACGCTGACGGGCATCCCCGACCGTCCCGGCGCCGCGGCCACCGTCTTCGACGCCGTCGCCGCCGAGCACGTGAACGTCGACACCATCATCCAGAACACCATCCACCAGATCGCCGAGCTGTCGTTCTCGGTGCCGTCGGAGGACGTCGTAGCGGCCCGCGCCGGCATCGCGTCGGCCATGGCGGCACTCGGCACGATGCAGGTCGAGGAGGACCACGACCTCGCCAAGGTGTCGCTGATCGGCGCCGGCATGCGCTCGCATCCGGGCATCGCGGCCAAGATGTTCCGCACGCTCGCCGACAACGGCATCAACCTGCGCATGATCTCGACGTCGCCGATCAAGATCAGCTGCATGATCTCGAAGCGCGAGATGGCAACCGCCGTGCGCGTGCTGCACGAGGCGTTCGAGCTCGACCGCGAGCCGATGGAGGAGGAGGCCGTCCGTGCCTAGAGTCGCGATCCTGGGCGCCACCGGCGCCGTCGGCGACGTGCTCCGACGCGTGCTCTCGGAGCGCGCGTTCCCCCTCGACGACCTGGTCTGCCTCGCCTCGCCGCGGAGCGCGGGCAAGCGGGTCGCGTTCGGCGACGACGAGGTCGAGGTGCAGGCCGTCTCGGCCGAGGCGTTCGACGGGGTCGACATCGCGCTGTTCAGCGCCGGCGCCACCCGCTCGCGCGAGTGGGCGCCGATCGCGATCGAGCGGGGCGTCGTCGTGGTCGACAACTCGTCGGCCTTCCGGATGGATCCCGACGTGCCGCTGGTCGTCGCCGACGTGAACCCCGAGGCCGCGCGCAGCCACCGCGGCCTGGTCGCGAACCCCAACTGCTCGACGATGCAGCTGATGCCGGTGCTGAAGCCGATCCTCGACACCGTGGGCATCGAGCGCGTCACCATCGCCACGTACCAGGCAGTCTCCGGCACCGGCCAGTCGGCCATCGACGGCCTGCGCACCGAGGCGTCGCAGTCGCTGTCGAGCGACACCGTTGCGCCCGCCGTGTACCCGCACCGCATCGCCTTCAACGTGATCCCGGTCGCCGGCTCGTTCGCCGGCGACGACGGGTACACGGACGAGGAGCTGAAGCTCGTCAACGAGACGCGCAAGATCCTGTCGGCGCCCGACCTGAGAGTCTCCGCCACCTGCGTGCGGGTACCGGTCGTGACCGGGCACTCGGAGGCGGTGTGGGTCGAGACCACACGGCCGATGTCGCCGGGCGAGCTGCGCGACCTGCTGATGGAGCGCGAGGGCATCGTCGTCGTCGACGACCCGGCCAGCCACGCGTACCCGACGCCGCTCGACGCCGCCGGCTCCGACGACGTGTTCGTCGGGCGCATCCGCCGCGACCTGGGCTGCGAGAACGGCCTGGCGCTGTGGGTCGTGTCCGACAACCTGCGCAAGGGCGCGGCCACCAACGCGGTGCAGATCGCCGAGCTGCTCGTGCGCGACGGCCTGCTGACGCGGGCGTAGGTCTCAGCCCGCAGCGGCGGGCGAGCCGGCGGTGCGCCACGTCTGCACGGCCGTCCACGCCTTCTCGAGCGCGTTCTGATCGTCGGAGACGGGCACGATGCCACCCAGCTCGAGCCGCATCAGCTCGATGCGGCCCGCCGTGCGCAGCGTGCGGAAGCCGAAGTCGGCCAGGAAGTCGCGCGGGAACACCGTGCGGTGGCGCAGGAAGCGCGCGCCGAACTCCTCGCCCTCCTCGTAGCGATAGGCAAACGCCTCGATGGCGTCGTGCCCGCCGTCGCGCACCTCGCCGATGCACGCCAGCACGAGGCTCTGCAGCGCCCACGGCGAGCCGATTTCGACCAGGAACGAGCACGTGATCAGCACCGCGTCGGGTGATGGCGGCCCGGCGGGCAGATCGCGGGCCCGCTCGAAGGCCTGCGACGGACCGTACTGCAGGAACGCGATCAGGCGGCCGCCGTCGAGGTACAGCTTGCCCCACGGGCCGAACTGCTCCTGCACATCCTCCATCCAGCGGCGCTTGTCGGGCGCGCGCCCGCCGATGCGCTGCTGCCAGAAGGTGCAGCTCACGCAGCACTGCGGGGCGTCGGCGATGGTGGCGCCCGTCAGGTGGGCGACCCGGACCTGCGACGCGCGCGGCTCAGTCTGCGACACCGGCCGCCTCCTCGACGACCACGGAGAGGCGCCCCGTCTCCAGCGCCATCATCGATTGCAGGTACGTGCCGACGGTGTCGTCCAGCGCGTGGCACGCCGCCGGGGCGGCGACGCCGGGCCGCGGCGAGACGAGTGCACGCACTGCGGGCGGGCCGGGCGGCTCGGGAGCGTCCATGGAGCGGAGTCTACGCGGCGCGCAGCTCGAGGAGGGTGACCTCGGGCCGGGCCGCGAAGCGCAGCGGCACGAAGGTGGTGCCGAGCCCGCGCGAGACGTGCATCGCCGTCCCCTCGCGCACGTAGACGCCCTCGAGGTAGTCGCGGCTGAGGTGCGCCAGCCGGTACCGCCCGCCCGGGTACGGGATGCAGAGCTGTCCACCGTGGAGGTGCCCGCTGAGGATGAGCTGCCACTCGCCCGGCTCAACACGGTCGAGGATGCGGGGGAAGTGGCACAGCAGCAGCCGCAGGCCGGCGGTGCGATCGACCAGGGCGGTGCCGCGCTCGTCCTCGTCGGCCTCGAACGTGCGGGGCGCGAGGCCGCCGACGTGGATGCGCGCGCCGCGGGCATCGATGTCCACCGTCTCGTCGTGCAGCAGCCGTACCGGCGTGTCATCGAGATCGGAGAGGGCGACGCCGTCGGCGAACGGGTCGTGCCCGTCGGCGTGGTCGTGGTTGCCGAGGACGGCGAAGGCGCCGAGTGGCGCGTCGAGCAGGGCCAGTGATCGGCGCAGGGCGTCGTCGCCCGACTGCCGGGCCCGCAAATCGCCCGAGATGAGGACGAGATCGGGCTCGGCGCGGCGGATCAGCTCGACACCGTGGGCCAGCGCCCGGGCGTTCAGGCCCGGCGCGCCGACGTGGAGATCGGACAGGTGGCCGATCCGGAGGCCGTCGAGCGCGGGATCGAGGCCGGCGATCGGCACCTCACGCTCGCTCGCGCGCACCCACTGGGATTCGAACAGGCCCCATCCGACTCCGACGGCGGCGACGGTCAGTAGACGATTCTTCGCGCTCATCCGCGACGTTCCCTTCGCTCGCTCCTAGTGATATGGTGGGCGGCGCACGGCCCAGAGTGACGCGTCGCACACATCTTCGCCGACGTGAGGGTCACGGCTTGGCAGCCCCCCGCTGCTAGGGCCCAGCCGGGTGCGGGCGGCTCTTTCCGTCGCAGGCCGCCCCCCGGCTGGCGTACGTTCATTTGCCGGGGAACGCGGTGGAGAAGGTGCAGGCCGACCACAGGCCGAGCCGCGCACGTCGCGCGCTGCGCACGCGGCGTGCGATGTCGGCGGCGTTACCGTCGTTGGGCGGGATCGCCAGCTGGCGGGCCAGCCCGCGATCGGCCAGCGTGGCGGCCAGGTCGGCACCGGCCAGCGGGCCCGTCAGCGGCGTCACGCCGGCCAGCGTGCGGCCGTACCTGTCGTGCGACTCGGGGCCCGTCGCGATGCGCACGCGCTGGCCGAGCAGCGCATCGCGCACGAAGGCCGCGGCGATGTCGCCGTAGCACGCCGCCGGCTTGTCGTGCGCGATCTCGGGCGTGTCGATGCCGATCACGCGCACGTGCGTCCCGTCGACGACGATGGTGTCGCCGTCGAGCACGGCGTCGACGCGGCCGGCGGCCGGGCGCGCCAGCCGCTCGCCCGCCAGACCGCCGCCGACGACAGCGAGGAGCACGGCGACGACGAGGACGATGCGCACCGAACCAGGCTACTCGGCATCGTCATCACGGAGGTCGCGCCGATCGTCAGGGGACGCGCGCGGCGTCGACCAGGTCGAAATACTTCCGTGCCATGCGGCCCACGCCGCCGACGCTGCGGAAGTCCTCCACGCCGGCAACCGTGACGCCGATGCCGAGCGGCAACAGCCTGCCGGCGAGCACGGCGGCCCGGCGCCGGGCGAACTTCATGACCACGCGATCGACGAGATCGCGGTTGATCGCGCCGACGACCTCGTCGGGCAGGTCCTCGATGTCGGCCGGGTCGAGGTGCCGCTCACCGGCGTACAACGTGCCGTCCTTGACCTTCACGGCGCCGGTCGCGAGGCCCATCGTGAGCAGCACGTCCAACCGGCGGGACTCGATGTCGGCGAGGTCGCGACCTCGCAGGTGCGCGATCGCGAGGATCTCGGACACCTCGGCGTAGGTGACGGCGGCGGCGTCGCCGAAGGCGGCGGCGACCTCGAGGCCGGTGCCGATGCCGACCACGACCGACGGCAGGCCGCTCGCGAGGCCCATGAGGGCGCCCCGGCGGGCGCGGTCGCGGATCAGCGCGCGCTCGAGGCCGGCCTGGCCGAGGCCGGGGCGACGCAGGCGGAAGATGTCGACGTCGGCCGCGATGGCGGCGGCGCGCGTTCGCACGACGGTATCCAGCGCGTTGCGCGTGACGACCGCGAACCGGTTGGAGATCTCATCGATCGCCGGGGCGGCCGCGCGGCCGCCGACACGCTTCACGATGGCGGTGGACAGACCCATCGAAGCAGCCTACCCGCTCCCGCAGAAGCCGTCGACGGATGGAGTATTCGGATACGGTTCAACCATGGCCCCGCGCGCCCGACGTCGCAACAGCGAGCCGAGGAAGGCGCCTGACTGGGTGCCCGAGGAGCTGCTCGACCGCCTGGCGGTGTTGTTGCGCGATGAGGCGTTCCCGAAACAGGCGCGCAAGGTCGGGCGCTACTGGCCCGAGCGCCTCGACGTGCTGCTCGACCACGCCGGCGGCTCGGTGCCGCCCGCCGAGCTGCTCGAGCCGATCGACGAGCTCGAGGAGCGCTACGGCCTGCCGCGGGTCGCCCTGACCATGCTGCGCGTCGGCATCCCGTCGCCGCTCGCGTCCGGCGCCATCGACCGGTTCATGGCCACCAACGGCCTCGCACCCATCCCGGTCGACCCCGCTGCCGAGGGCGCGCCATCGCGGCCGGCGGTCGCCGCCAGCCCGGAGACGCTGCTGAAGGAGCGCGACCGGATCGCCGAGGACCTGCGGCGTGAGCGCGAGCGGACCAAGGACAAGGACCGCAAGCTGCGCGAGGAGCGCGAGGCGCACGCCGCCACCCGGTCCGAGCTGACGTCGGACCGCGACAAGCTCCGCAACGCCCTGCGCGACACCGAGAAGCAGCTCGCGTCGGGGCCGTCCAGCGAGGTCATCACCGCGGCGCTGGAGGCCCGCAACGAGGCCGAGGACGCCGCCGAGGAGGCGCGCCGGGCGGCCCGCGACGCCGAGACCCGCGCAGCCTCCGCCGAGGCCGCCACCCGGCGGGCCGAGTCGGCGCTCGAGGCGGCCCGCTCCGACGTCGACGCCGCGCGCGCCGAGGCCGAGCGCCTGCGGGCCGCGCCGCCGTCCACCACCGACCTGGTGCGCGCCGCACGCCATGTCGGCGCCGCGGCGCTGCTGCGGCTGGAGTCTCCCGCGCCCGGCGACGCGGAGCTGCTCGAGGTGATCGCCGGCGTCACGCGCTGGCAGATGGCGAGCGGCGGTTCGACCCGCCGCACCACGCGCGCGGCCGCGCCACCCGAACCGCCCCCGCCGCCGGAGCCTTCACCCGCCGCCACCGCCCAGACGCGGACGCGCGCCGGCCGCGCCCGGGCCGCAGCGCGCGCCATCGGCGGACCGCTGCAGATCACGATCGCGGGCGGCGGCGGCGTCGGCTCGTCCGCCTACGTGCTGGAGTACGGCGGCTCGCGCATCCTGCTCGACTGCGGCATCGGCGGCGCCGGCATGCACGACTCGCTGCCCGAGCGGCTCGACGCCGCCATCCTCACCCACGCGCACGGCGACCACATGGGCGGCCTGCCCGAGCTGCTGCGCCGCCAGCCCGACCTGCGGGTGTACTGCTCCAAGTCGACGAAGCTGCTCGCCACGTATCAGGCGAACGCCGCCGACGAGTACATACCCGGCGACCGCATCCTGGTGCGCGATCCCGGCGAGACGTACCGGATCCTGGACGGCGCCGTCGACCTGACGCTGCACCGTGTCGCGCACATCCTCGGCTCGTGCGCCGTGCGGCTCCGCTTCGCCGACGACCGCGTCGTGGTCTACTCGGGCGACCTCGGCGGCGGCGGCCTGCGAACGCTGCGGCCGGCCGAGCCGCTGCCGCTGAGCGCCGCGAACGCGGTCCTCCTCGAGGCGACCCTCGGTGACCGCGGCCCGATCCGCGCGAGCCACGAGACGATGCTCGTCCGCGAGCTTGCGGCCGTGGTCGACGGCGGCGGCTGCGCGGTCCTGCCGGCCGCCAGCGTCGGCCGTGCGCAGGAGCTCGCGGCGCTCCTGGCCGAGCAGATCGCCGCGGGCAAGCTGCCCGACGCGCCCGTGTTGATGACACCCCTGGCCCGGCGCGTGCTCGACCGGTACCGCGCCGGCGACCGCGACGGCTGGCTCGCCGACATCCCGTACCCCGACGTCGGCATGCTGCGCCCGGAGGAGACGGCCGACGAGGTCGTCGCGCGCGCGTCCTACGTCGTCGTCGGCGGCGCGTCGGCGCTGGAGCGGCGCAGCGGCCAGCTGGCCTTCGCGGCCGCCCAGCGACCCCAGTGCGGCGTGTTCTTCACCGGCTACTCCGGCGCGAACGCCCGGCAGCGCACGACCGGCGACGTGTTCGAGTTCATGGGGGAGGGGGGCGCGCTCCAGCGCACCGAGATCACGTGCCGCTGGGGCTGGGCGCCGTCACCCGACCACGCGTCGCAGCGCGAGCTGGTGCAGGCCGTCAGCGCCCTGCAGCGCGACACACCGCTGCTGCTCGTGCATGGCGTCGAGGACGCCAAGAAGGAGCTGGGCGAGAAGCTCCGCATCGCCGGGCACCAGGACGTGCGCTCGCTGCACGACGGCGACGTCATCGAGATCGACTAGTCCACCCGCTCCGCGAGATGCACGACCTCGGCGCCGGTGACCCGCACGAGATCGGCGGGCGTGATCGGAAACACGTGGTGCGGCGTGCCCGCCGCGGCCCAGACGACGTCGAACGCCAGCAGGTCCGTGTCGCACCGCACATGCAGCGGCGTGGCGTGCGCGAGCGGTGGGATACCGCCGATCGCGTAGCCGGTCGCGGCGCGCACCTGGTCGGCGTCGGCGCGTTTCAGCCCGAGCTCCTTCGCCCCCACCCGGTTCGAACCGGAGACCAGCAGCAGCACGGGCTCACCCTCGGCGAGGAAGACGAGCGACTTGACGATCGCGCCGACCGGTGCGCCAACGGCCGCCGCGGCCTCCTCGGCCGTGCGCGCGCTCTCGCCGGTGGCGACGATCTCGATGTCGAGCCCGGCCGCGTGCAGCGCATCGCGCACGCGGCGGGCCGGTGCCGGTAGCTCAGTCGGCACTGATGACGGAGGGCAGCTTCAGCTTCTCCTTGACGTCGTCCGAGAGCCGGACGATGTGGCGCTTGAACTTCAGCGTCGACTCGTCGATGCCGGCGGCGGCACCGAGCAGCTGGGCGAGGTGCAGCACCGGCAGGTTGAACTCCTGCCCGGCGACGCCCGCGGCCTTCTTCTGCCACGCGTCCAGCGACAGGTGGCACAGCGGGCACGGCGTCACCATCACGTCGGCGCCGGCGTCGGTGGCCTGCTGCAGCGGCTGGACGAGCTCGCCCAGAGCGACATCTTCACGGGCCAGCACGATCGGGAACCCGCAGCACTTGATCTTGGCGGGGTAGTCGATCGCCTCGGCGCCGCACGCCTCGATCAGGCGCTCCAGCGACTCGGGGCGATCGGGATCCTCGAAGCCGAGCAGCTTGGCGGGGCGCAGGATCTGGCAGCCGTAGAACGGCGCCACCTTGAGTCCCTCGAGCGACTTCACGGCGACTTCCTTGAAGCGCTCGTAGCCATCGCCCTGCGAGACCTCCCACAGCAGGTGCCGCACGTCGACGCCACCCTCGTAGCCACCGATGCCGGTCTGCTTGAGGTTGTCGTTGACGCGCGCCAGCTCGGCCGGGTTCTCCTTCAGCCGCTCGTTCGCCTGCCGCAGGTTGAGCGTGCAGACGTTGCAGATCGTCAGGATCGTGTCGCAGCCGGACCGCTCGGCCTGGCCGAGGATGCGCGCCGAGATGTGCAGGTAGTAGTCGGGCTTCGCCTCGTGGATGTCGCCCGCGCCGCAGCACGTGACGGACGGCATCTCGACCAGCTCGGCGCCGAGCAGGCCCATGATCGCGCGGCTGGAGGAGTCCAGCTCCTTCTGCGAGAGGCTGGCGAGGCAGCCGGGGTAATAGGCGTAACGGTCCTTCATCCTCAGGCTCCCTCGGGGCCGCGCGTGGCGCGGTCCTTGTGCTTGGGCGTCTGCGACTCGATCAGCTTCCAGAGTCGCTTCACCTCGGCGTTGTCCTTCGCCTTGTGCGGCGCGAGCGGGTTCGGCACCTTGCCGGCGCGGGCCAGCTGCAGCGCGAACGGGATCTGCTGAATCGCGCCGATCGGCCCGATCGTCTTCGGCACCAGCTCGGTCTCGCGCAGGTAGCCGCCCCTGTACGTGGACGACACGAACACCTTCGCGTGCTTGGCGCCCTCGTCGCGCGTGATGCCCTCCCGGAACGCCTCGGCGCCCAGCTTCGCGATCGCGTCGCGCGGATCGACGCCCTTCGGGCAGCGCTGGTTGCAGAAGTAGCAACGGGTGCAGGCCCAGATGCCGTGCGCGCCGGACAGGTCCTTCAGGCGCGACTTCGTGTCGCCGTCGCGCACGTCGCCGACGAAGCGGTACGCCTTGGCGAGCGCGGCGGGGCCGAGGAAGTCGGGGTCCGACTCCATCGAGTTGCACTCCGACACGCAGCAGCCGCACATGATGCAGAGCGACTCCTTGGAGATCAGCGCGTTCTGCGCCGGCGTCACGCGCCACTCGCGTTCGGGCTGCTCCATGTCGGAGCTGTCGAGCCACGGCTTGATCGCGTGCACCTTGTGCCAGAACGGCGCCATGTCGACGACAAGGTCCTTGATCACCGGCAGGTTGCCCATCGGCGAGACGGTGACCGTGTGGCCGGCGTCGACGAAGGGCTTCATCGCCGTCTTGCAGGCCAGCACGGCGCCGCCGTCCATGCGCATGCCGCAGGAGCCGCAGACGGCCATGCGGCACGACTTGCGGTAGGCGAGCGTGCCGTCGCGGGTGTCCTTGACCGCGTCGAGCGCGTCGAGCAGCGTCGCGGTGGTCGGCACCTCGACGGTGTACGACTTGGTCTCGGCCCGGGCGCCGTCGCCGGCGTAGCGCCGGACGCGCAGCGTCACCTCCATGAGGTCGACGTCGTAGGCGCCCTGCAGCGTGGTGAAGTGCTCGTTGGGGACGGACATCAGTAGCTCCTGACCACCGGCTGGTACCGCGTCACGGTGACCGGTTTGTAGTCGAGCCGGACCTCGCCCTGGTCGCACCAGGTGAGGGTGTGCTTCATCCAGCGTTCGTCGTCGCGCTCGGTGAAGTCGAGGCGGGAATGGGCGCCGCGGCTCTCCTGCCGGGCCAGTGCGCCGGTGACGAGGCAGTCGGCGCACTCCAGCAGCGCCGTCAGCTCAAAGCTCTGCACGAGGTCGGAGTTGTACAGCTGGCCGTGGTCCTGCAGCACCAGGCGGCTCGCGCGCTCGCGCAGCTCGCCGACCGTCTCCAGCGCCTCCTTCAGCGTGGACTCGGTGCGGAACACGCCGGCCTTGTCGTACATCGACTTCGCCAGGCGCTCGCGGATCGCCGCGGGGCGCTCGCCGGTGTCGCGGGACAACAGCGCGTCGATGCGGCGCTGCTCGTCGGCGACGACGCTCGCCTCGATGCGGGCGCCGGTGTCGCCCTCGTCGCGGACGCGCTCGCCCGTGGCCTGGCCGGCGCGCCGGCCGAAGGTGATCGTCTCCATCAGCGAGTTGCCGCCGAGGCGGTTCGCGCCGTGCACGGACACGCAGGCGACCTCGCCGGCGGCCCACAGGCCGGGGATGATCGACTCGCCCCAGTTGTCCACGTCGACGCCGCCCATGTGGTAGTGGGCGCCCGGCCGGACCGGGATCGGCTCGCGGATCGGGTCGATGCCGGCGTAGTCCATTGCCAGCTCGCGGGAGCCGGGCAGCCGGGTGCGGATCTTCTTCGGGCCGAGGTGGGTGAGATCGAGCAGCACGCAGCCGTCGACGCCGCGGCCGTCGGCGATCTCCTTCCACTCTGCGCGCGAGACCACGTCGCGCGAGGCGAGCTCCATCGCGTTCGGCGCGTCCTTGGCCATGAACCGCTCGCCGTCCTTGTTGCGCAGATACCCGCCCTCACCGCGGCAGCCCTCGGTGATGAGCACGCCGTTCGACTTCAGCGTGGTCGGGTGGAACTGCATGAACTCCATGTCCTTCAGCGGCGCGCCGGCGCGCCAGGCCAGCGACATGCCGTCGCCGGTGCAGGCGTAGGCGTTCGTGGTGCCGTAGTACATGCGGCCGACCCCGCCCGTGGCGAGGATGACGTGGTTCGCCTCGATGGCCTGCACGCCACCGCGGACGATGTCCCACGCCAGCACGCCGGCGCAGCGGCCGTCGTCGATCACGAGCTGGGTGCAGTGGAACTCCTCGTAGACCTTGATGTCGTGCTTGACGAGCTGTTCGAACAGCACGTGGATGAGCACGTGGCCGGTGATGTCGGCGGAGTAGACGGTGCGCGGAGCACCGGCGGCGCCGAAGGGACGCTGGGCCAGCCGGCCGTCCTCGGCCCGGGAGAAGATCGCGCCCATCTGCTCGAGCTCGAAGATGTCGCCCGGGGCCTCGGTGCACATGATCTCGATCGCGTCCTGGTCGCCCAGGTAGTCGGAGCCCTTGACCGTGTCGAAGGTGTGGCTCTCGGGCGAGTCCTCGGTCGCGTTGCCGAGCGCGGCGTTGATGCCGCCCTCCGCCGCGCCCGAATGCGAGCGGGTTGGATGGAGCTTCGAGACGACGGCGACGTCGATCCCCTGACGCTTGGCCTCGATGGCCGCACGCATGCCGGCAAGGCCGGCGCCGACGACAACGACATCGTGACGGATCAAGAGAGCCCTCCAGACTCACGGAACGTGGCTTGCCACGCCGATCTAAGGCTATGCGAGGGGTCGGACAAGTGCCAACCTCGTAACAGGCGGTGCGAGCTTCGAGTCACGCCCGCGCCGCCTGCAGGTTGGCGTCGACGGCGTCCATGAACGCGATCGTCTCCAGAAACGGCTGGTCGCGACCGATCAGGCCCGCCAGGTCCTTCGTCATCTGGCCGCCCTCGACGGTGCGGATCACGACCGACTCGAGCTGCTCGGCGAACCGGGCCAGCGCGGCGTTGTCGTCGAGCTTGGCGCGGTGCTTGAGGCCGCGTGTCCACGCGAAGATGGAGGCGATCGGGTTGGTCGACGTCTGCTCGCCGCGCTGCCAGGCGCGGTAGTGGCGCGTGACGGTGCCGTGCGCCGCCTCGGCCTCGGCCGTCTTGCCGTCGGCCGTCATCACCACCGAGGTCATCAGCCCGAGCGAGCCGAAGCCCTGGGCGATCGTGTCGGACTGCACGTCGCCGTCGTAGTTCTTGCAGGCCCAAACGAAGCCGCCCTCCCACTTCAGCGCGGCCGCGACCATGTCGTCGATCAGCCGGTGCTCGTAGGTGATGCGGGCGGCCTTGAAGTCGGCCGCGAACTCGGCCTCGAACACCTCGGCGAACAGATCCTTGAAGCGGCCGTCGTAGGCCTTCAGGATCGTGTTCTTCGTGGACAGGTAGACGGGATAGCCGCGGTCGAGGCCGTAGCGCAGCGACGAACGCGCGAAGTCGCGAATCGATTCGTCGAGGTTGTACATCGCAAGGGCGACTCCGCCGCCGGGGAAATCGAACACGTTCAGCTCGATCGGATCGTCGCCGTTGGCGGGCGCGAAGGTGAGCGTCAGCCGTCCGGCGCCCGGCACCACCAGGTCGGTGGCGCGATACTGGTCGCCGAAGGCGTGGCGGCCGATCACGATCGGCTTCGTCCAGCCCGGCACCAGCCGCGGCACGTTCGAGATGATGATCGGCTCGCGGAAGACGGTGCCGCCGAGGATGTTGCGGATGGTGCCGTTCGGCGACCGCCACATCTGCTTCAGCCCGAACTCCTCCACCCGGTCCTCGTCGGGGGTGATGGTGGCGCACTTGACGCCGACGCCATGGCGCTTGATCGCCTCGGCGGCGTCGACCGTGATGCGGTCGTCGGTCGCGTCGCGGCTCTCGACGGAGAGGTCGTAGCGCTCGAGCTCGATCTCGAGATACGGAAGGATCAGCCGCTCGCGGATGAGCTGCCAGATGATGCGCGTCATCTCGTCGCCATCGAGCTCGACGACGGGGTTCGCGACCTGGATCTTCGCCATTCGCTGGAGGGTAGCGATCAGCGCCGAAACCGGCCGCGCTCGAACGGCCCGGACGTCACCGGGCGGCTCGGTGTCGCGCGGTGGGATCTCGTCGGCCAGTCAGCGGCATGGAGCTGCCCGCGAACTCACGACTCGTGACACTAACGACCGAAGTCCTGCGTCCAGTACCAGCCGTAGGCCGAGCCGCTGCGATGCACGGCGCCGATGCCGGTGTACCGGAACGCCGGGGCCTCGATGTTGCGGCGATGCCCGGGCGAGTGCAGCCAGGCCCGCACCACGGCCTGCGGCGTCCGTTGCCCGGCGGCGATGTTCTCGCCCGTCGCGAGGCGGCGCGTGAAGCCGCAGTCAGCGATCCGCTGGAAAGGGGAGCGGCCCGACGGGTCGGAGTGCTGGAAGTACTTGAACCGGGCCATGTGCTTCGACTTCCAGCGCGCCGCCCGCGTCAGGCTGACCGACCGGTGGAGGGGTCTGAGACCCATCGCACGGCGATGCTGGTTGACGAGCACGAGCACCCGGAGCTCGAAGGTCGGGGTGGCTTTTCCCCAGGAATTTACGGCGGTGCAGCCGCCAGCAGCCAGGGCACCAGGTGTGGCACCAAGACCCGCTGCGACCGCTGCGACCCCTACAGCAGAAGCGATCCTCATCGGTCTCGACCCTACCCGGGACGCCCGAGGCTGGCAAACCGATCCTGTTGAAAGCTGCGGCGGGTTTGACCCCGGAGGTACCGCTCGGTGCGCTCGAACCCACGATGCGGAACAATCGTCCCATGGCGGACCGCAGCGACCCGCTCTCGGCCGCCCGGTACCTCCACGAGGCCGGCGAGGCCGTCGTGCTGCTGTTAGCCGGCGCACCCGGCCCGCACCCGGCGCGCACCCTGCTCGCGACCCGGCCGGACGAGGTGATCCGCACCGCACCCGGCAGCGGCGCGGGGCTGCCGGCGATCCCGCCGCGCCTGGTGCACACCGCCCGCGGCCGCGGCCTGTGGGCCGGCGCGATCGCCTACGACGCGGGTCTCGGGCTGCTCGGCATCGGGTCGCGCCACGACCCGGTCGTGCCGGCGCTGACGGCGACCTACCACCGCACGTACGCGGCCTTCGACCACGCAGCCGGCACCTGGGACGTGGTCGGTCCGGCCGGCGCAGCGCACGCGCTGCTGTCCGCTGCGATCGCGGCCGGCCCGGCGCCACACACGATCCGGGCGGCGGCTCCGCGCGTAGCGTCGAGCGCCGTCACGCGCGATCAGCACGCGGCGCTGTGCAACGAGGTGAAGCGCCTCATCTCGCTGGGCGAGGTGTTCGAGGTCAACCTCGCCCACGTGCTCGACGTGCCGTGGGACGACGACGGGTTCGACCTGTTCGAGCGCCTCGTGGCGGCGGCGCCGGGCGATCACTCCGCCTACCTCGACGCGGGCGACGTCGTGCTCGCCTCGATCTCGCCCGAGGTGTTCCTGCGCATCGAGGGGGATCGCTGCGAGACCCGTCCCATCAAGGGCACGCGGCGGCGGGGCGTCACGCCGGCCGAGGACGCCGTGCTCGAGGCCGAGCTGCGCGCCTCGGCCAAGGACCGGGCCGAGAACGTGATGATCGTCGACCTGCTGCGCAACGATCTCGTGCCCACCTCGGTGCCCGGCTCGGTGCGCGTGACGGCGCTGTGCGAGGTCGAGCGGACAACGAGCGTCCTGCACCTCGTGTCGTCGGTCGTGGCTACCGTCCGGCCCGACGTGCGGCATCCCGACGTACTCGTCTCGTGCTTTCCGGGCGGCTCGATCACGGGTGCCCCGAAGCGCCGCGCGATGGAGATCATCGACCGGCTGGAGCGCGAGCCCCGCGGCTTCTACTGTGGCTCGGTGTTCTCGTGGGAGCCGGCCGAGCACCGCCTGGTCGCGTCGATCGCGATCCGCACGGCGACCGTCCACGGCGGCCGCGCCCGGTACGGCGCCGGCGGTGCCGTGACGCTGCTGTCCGACGCCGCCGACGAGGCCGAGGAGACGATGGTGAAGGCGCGGCCGTTCCTGGAGGCCGTGAACGCCACGGTGGCGGGCTGGTGATGGCGGCCGTCTTCGAGACGATGCTGATCGAGGCCGGCCGCGTGCGGCTGCTCGACTGCCATCTCGGGCGGCTCGCCGCGAGCGAGGTGCCCGAGCCGGTGATCGAGGAGGTGCGCGAGCTGGTCGCCCGCCTGACGACCGCCGCGTCTGAGCCGGTGGTCGTGCGCATCGACGTCGCCGCCGGACGCGTGCTGGCCCGACCCCGCGCCCCGTGCACGCCGGGGCCGGTGTCGGGGCTGCTGGTCGAGGCCTACGATCCGGGCGACCGCACGCGCGAGCGCAAGCGAACGGAGCGCGCCTGGGCGGACGCCGCCGAGACGGCCGCGGGCGGCGAGGCGCTGCTGGTCTCGATCCAGGGACTGGTCGGCGAGACGACGCGCGCCAACGTGTTCGCCATCCTCGGCGACACGGTGGTGACGCCGGCCCTCGCGGGCATCCTGCCGGGCGTCACCCGGTTGTGGGCGATCGAGCGGCTGGGCGCGGTCGAGCGGGCACTGACGCTGGAGGAGCTGCGCGGAGCCGACGGCGCGTTCCTCACCACGGCCGGCCGCGGCATCGTGGTGCTGGCCGACGTCGACGGCAGCCCGATCCCGGTGCACCCGCTGGTCGAGCAGCTACGGGATGCCTGGCGGCTGCTGTGATCGTCATCCTCGACAACCGCGACTCGTTCGTCCTGAACATCCAGCACCGCCTCTGGGAGATCGGCGTTGACAGCGTGGTCGTGCCGTCGCACGCCACCCGCCTGGACGAGATCGAGGCCCGCGACCCGGCCGGCATCATCGTCTCCCCCGGGCCGCAGGGCCCGGACGAGGCAGGCATCTCGACTGCCGCGATCCGCGTGTTCGGCGAGCGCATGCCGGTGCTCGGCATCTGCCTCGGCCACCAGTGCATCGCCGTCGCGCACGGCGTCACCGTGGCGCCGAACGCGAACGCCTGCCACGGCCGCGCCTCGTCGATCGAGCACGACGGCCGGGGCGTGCTCGAGGGCCTGCCGTCGCCGTTCGACGCAGGCCGGTATCACGCCTTGGCGGCGTCCGAGCCGCCGCCCGGCTCGCCGTTGCAGGTGTCGGCCCGCCTCGCCGACGGGTCCGGGCTCGTGATGGGCCTGCGCCACCACGCGCTCCCGATCGAGGGCGTGCAGTTCCACCCCGAGAGCGTGCTCACGCCCCTCGGCTACGACATCCTCGCGCGGTTCGCCCGGCAGGCCGGGCTCGCGCCGGTCAGCCCAGATACGTGAAGGTGGACTTGCCGATCAGGTGACCGTAGCGCCCGGCGGACTTTCTGCCGACGCCCGGCCAGACGTACCACGTGTACCTCTTACCCTTTTTCAGCTTGGAGCGCGGGATCTTGAAGCTGCCGTTCTTCGGCCACGACTGGGTGACGCGCTTCGAGCCGAGGTACAGCTGGACGTTGTAGTAGGTCGCCCGCTTCGGCTTCTTCCACGTCAGTCGCACGGTGCCGCGCAGCTCGCTGCCGTTCGCGGGGAAGAGCTTGAAGACGGGCTGTCTGATGCGCACGGCGGCGGTCGCCGACGCGTTGCCGGCCCGGTCGATCGCGAAGGCGCGGTAGTAGGCGGTCTTGCCGCCCGGCTGCTTGACCGCGGCCTTCGCCGCCTTGCCCGTGTAGACGACCGTGCCGTCCTTCGCGCTTCTGGGCGCGCGGGCGGCGTTGCGAACGACCACGATCTTCAGCAGGTCCGTCGCGGTCGGCAGGCGCCAGGTCATCGCGATCACGAGGCCCTTCGGCTTGACGGTGAACGCGCCCGGCACGCCGGGCGCGGTGAGGTCGGGGATCACGACGGCCGGCGGTGCGGCGGCGCCGGAGCCGTTGTCGGCAAGGTCGACCGCGAACACGGCGTAGCGGTAGGTCTGGCCCTCGGCGGCGGTCGTGTCGACGCAGGAACGCTGCTCCTTGGGCACGTTGCACGCGGGTGCTCCGGCCGTGATCGAGCTGGGTGGCACGGTGCCGACGGCGCGGCGCACGACGTAGCGCGACATGCCGGTCGGGGTCGCGCCGTTGGAGGCGAACGTGTCGGACGATCCGCCCCACGAGAGGTCGACGAGTCGCTGCCCGGCCCGGCGCGTCGCCTTCGCCCCGGTGGGCGGCGTCGGCGCCATCGAGTCGAGGAAGAAGCTGACCAGCTTGACGGGCGAGTCGTTGCCGCCGTCGCTGGCGAACAGCTCGTAGCCGTGCGCGCCGTCGTCCGAACCGTCGCGGGCGAGATCCATGTCGGTGTAGGTCGTGATCTGCGGGGCGAGCAGCCCGCCACCGCCCTGGAGGTGCACGGTGTCCCGCACCAGCTTGTAGCCGACGATGTCGCCGGACGGCGACGCGGTCCAGGTCAGGATCGGCGGGCCGTTCGTGATCGCCCGGTCGATCCTGAACAGGGCGGGTGCCAGCGGCGCGAAGTTGTCGATCATGACGTGCGTGCGCATCGTGCTCACCCGGACATTGCCTGCCAGGTCGGTTGCGACCAGGCGGAAGTTGCAGGTGCAGTCGTCAGCGGGCTGCGGCGTCCACCGGACGGGGCTGGTCGTGGCCGTGGTGCGCTGCGTCCACTGGTCGCCCGCGACCTCCAGCGCGGACTGTGTCTCGAGCCGGACGTTGACGAGGTTCGGGTCGGTGCCGCCGCTGTACGGGATGACCATCTCGCCGATGCCAATCGTCGCGTTGTTCTGCGGCAGGCCGGTAAAGGCCGGGAGCGACGGAAGGGTGTTGTCGACCGTGATCGTGACGGTCGACGACGTCGCGGTGTTCGTCGCGGTGTCGGTCGCGATCGCACGGATCACCCACGTGCCATCGTCGGAGCCGGACGTCGGCCAGGTCGAGCTGTAGCTACCGGCCGACCCGGCCACCACCCCGCCGATCGTGCTGAACCCTGCGCCGTTTCTGGACCCCTGGAAGACGACGGACAAGACACCCGACGTGGCGTCGCTCGCCGGCACCTGCAGCGTGATGGCGCCCTTGCGGAAGCCGCCGGTCGCCGGAGCGGCGATCGGTCCGACCGCCGGGTTCGTGTTGTCGACCGTCACGGACGTGACGACGCCGGTGCTCACCGGGTTGCCCAGCGAGTCCTGCGAGGCCAGGCGGATATCCCAGACGCCGTCGTTGCCTGCGGTCGACACCCAGCTGGTCTCGTCCAGCCCCGCGCGCGGCGCAAACGTTCCGGCACCGGCGGGTGAGGCGGTCGCAACCGTCGTCACCGGCAACGATCCGTCGGCGTTCGTGAAGTCGATGCTGAAGGTCCCGCGATGGACGGAGCTCGAGGCCGGCGCCGTGAAGATGGGCGGCGCGGTCACGGTGTCGAGCACCAGCGTCACGTTCGAGCTGCTGACGGCGGTATTGCCCGCGGCATCCGTTGCGAGCAGCCGCAGGGTGTACGAGGCGTCGGGAAGCGTCGCGACGATGAAGTCGACCTCGGTGAACGGCGCCGCCGTGTCGGCCGGCCCGACGTTCACCCAGACAGGCCCGGGGGTGAGGCGCTGCAGCTGGACGCCGGCCACGCCGGATGTGGCATCCGTCGCAGTCGCGTTGAGATCGCGGTCGACGTTGACGCGGGTCCCGTTGCCGGGGGGCGAGCTGAACGACACCGACGGAGCGACCGTATCGACCGCAACCGTGACGGCGTTCGAAACCTCGAGCGTGACCGTGTCCCGCACCTGATAGCAGTAGACGTCGTTCGCCAGCGGTGCCGGCTCGGTGAAGCCCGTCGCTGCGGCCGCGGTGGTGGCGACGACCGTCGACGATGGACACGGGGCCGGGTCGCGGATGACGTCGTACGGGCCAGAGCCGACGGTGTCCACCCACGTGAGGGCGGGCAGCCCCTGCGTCGCGGATTGCGTCGGCGTCAACGTGATCGCAGCGGAAGCCACCGCGGGTACCACGAGGCCGAACGCCATCGCGCACAGCAGAACGCGCTTTATCCCCACAATCGCCATTAAGCCTCGAACCGCCAGGTCGTAAAGGGCCACTCGGCCCTTTATCGGCTGAAAACGGCAATCAATGAGAGCATTTCGAAGATCACGTTCGCCGCGATCAGCGATGTGGCCTGGCCGGGGCCGTCGTAGGTCGGTGCCACCTCGACCACATCGAAGCCGCGGAAGTCGATCCCCGTGAGGGCCCGGACGAGCTCGATCGCCTGGTAGGACGTGGGTCCGCCGACCTCCGGTGTCCCGGTCGCGGGCGCGTAGGACGGGTCGACGAAATCGATGTCGAACGTGAAGAAGGCCGGTCCCGCGCCCACCCGCGCACGGACGCGGTCGGCGTACTGCGCCGGCTCGAGCCGCGCCAGCTCGCCCCACGTCAGCATCTCGATGCCGAGCTTCGCGTGCATCGCCAGATCGTCGGGTCCGTACAGCGACCCCCGCATGCCGGCCTGCAGCGAGCGGGCCGGATCGATCAGGCCCTCCTCCAGCGCGCGGCGGAACAGCGTGCCGTGGTTGTACGGCCGTCCGAAGTAGCTCTCCCAGATGTCGCCGTGCGAGTCCAGGTGCACGAGGCCGAGCGGGCCGTGCACCTTCGCGACCGCCCGCAGCTCGGCCAGCGTGACCGAATGGTCGCCGCCGATGCCCACCGGGATCACGCCCGCCTCGGCCACCGGGCGCACGAACTCCTCGATGCGGTCGAGCGTGTCGGTGACGTAGCCCGGCACGGTCGACGCGTCGCCGTAGTCGATGCACGAGAGGTTGCCGAACACCATCACGTCCTGCACCGGGTTGTACGGCCGTAGCATCGCCGAGGCGCTGCGCACGCCCTCGGGTCCGAACCGCGCGCCCGGCCGGTAGGTCGTGGCGCCGTCCCACGGCATGCCGAACAGGGCGACGTCGACGCCCTCGAGATCGTGGACCTGCGGCAGGCGCGCGAACGTGCGCGGGCCCGTGAACCGCGGCGAGGCGAGGGAGTCGGCTGGTTCGTACATCCGCCGGACCCTAACCGGCCGCGAGGTCTGCCGCCACCGCGTCGAGCAGCCGCACCACGTCGGCGCTCGCCAGCTCGAGGATCACGCCGCGCTGCCCGGCATTGACGGCGATGCGCTCGTGCTCGAGCAGCGACTCCTCGAGAAACGCCGGCAGCGCCCGCCGGGCCCCGAACGGCGAGATCCCGCCGACCAGGTAGCCCGTCACGCGCTCGGCGTCGCGGGGATCGGCCAGCTGCGCCTGCTTGGCGCCGGCGGCGCGGGCGATCTTCTTCAGGGACAGCTCGCGGTCGCCCGGCAGCAGCGCGAACACCGGGTCGCCCGCGGCCTCGACGACCAGCGTCTTCGCGAACCGTTCGAGCGGCAGACCGAGCGCCGACGCAGCGAACTCGGCGCCCTTCTCCAGATGCTCGTAGGTGTGCACGTCGAAGGCCACGCGCCGCTGTCGGAGGTAGCGCATGCCCCGGGTCTCTGCCACCAGGCTATTGAAGCCGATTGCCGCTCTCGGCGCGACGGCTATCGTGCGGTTCGTGCGACGAGCCTTCGTCAAGGGCGCGGCCGCGGGCGGCGCTCTGGCCGTGCTTGCCGCCATCACGCTGGCATTGCTGGCGGCGGCAACCCCGTCGGGCGACTTCCTGTTCCTGCCCTCGCCCGCGCAGCCCGTGGCGCCGGTGGTGAAGGTGGCCGGCGAGGCGGCCGACGGCCCGCCCAGCGGCCCCGGCTTCCTGTTCACGGCGGTCACCCAGCGACGCGCGTCGCGGCTCGAATCGTGGATCCCCTTTCTGCGCGACGACCACGCCGAGCTGGTGCCCGGCCACGCGCTGATCCCGCCGGGCGGCACGCCGGAGGAGCAGGACAAGGTCGACCGCGCCGCGATGACCGACTCGCAGCGCACTGCCGCCGCCGTCGCGGAGCGCGCGCTGGGCCGCGACGTGAAGATCACCACGCGCGGCGTGCGCGTCGACGACACGGCCGTGCCCGGTGGGTCGCCGGCCCGCGCCGCCGGCCTCACGTCGGGCGATGTCATCACGGCCGTCGACGGCACGCAGGTGAAGACCCTCGTCGAGCTGCGCGACCACCTCGCGACGTCGAAGCCCGGCGACACCGTGATCGTCTCCTACACGCGCGACGGCAAGCCGGCCACCACCAAGGCGACGCTCCGCGCGTCGCCGGACGAGCCGGGCCGGGCGATCCTCGGCATCGGCGGCAGCGACGACCTGGACATCGCGCTGGCGGTGCCCGTCACGTACTCGATCGGCGACGTCGAAGGGCCCTCGGCGGGCCTGGCGTTCGCGCTCGAGGTCTACTCCGCGCTCACCGGCGGCAAGCTCGCGAACGGCCACCGCGTGGCCGTCACGGGCGCGCTCGAGATCGGCGGCGAGGTCGAGCCCATCGGCGGCGCCGAGCAGAAGGCGATCGGCGCCGCGAAGTCGGGCGCCGACGTGTTCCTCGTGCCCACCGAGAACCTCGCCGAGGCCCGCAAGGGCGCGCCGAAGTCACTTCGGGTGATCCCGGTGAAGAGCTTCAGCGACGCGCTCGCGCAGCTGAAGGTGCTCCCGCCCGGCGCCGCGAAATAGCCCGCAAATTGCGATGCCCGACCCGAGGTCCCGTTGGTGCTCGGCCGGATCGACGGTAGTCTCAACCGGGTTCGAGGCGGTGCGCCCCAGCTTCCGCCTGACACCCGATGCGACCTTGTGGGAGGACGCGAGAAACGTGGCCCGTGCGCGGACATGCAACGACTGCTTCTTCCGCCGAAAAGGCCTCTGCGCGCTCGCGACGGAGACGCCCTGCCCCACCTTCCGCGAGATGCGGGCGGGCCGGATCACCGCCCCGAAGCAGCCCGCTCTCGTGGCGCCGACCAGTGAGGGACGGGTCGTCGTCGCAGCCCTGAGCCGGTAGGCTCTTCCCGGTGAAGCTGCCGGAACGCAAGTCCGAGCAGGGCATCTACCTGCAGATCGCCATCGCAGCGCTGCTCGTGATCTTCCTCGTGGCGTTCGCGGTCTCCAACGCCCGTCGCGTGCGCGTCTCGTTCGTCGCGTTCGACGCCGACTGGCCGCTGATCGCCGTGATGCTGCTGTGCATCCTGCTGGGCGTCATCGGCGGCCTGGTGATCGGCCGCGCGGCCGAGCGGCGGCGCGTTGCGCGCGGCTACAGGGACGGGACCGAGAACGGCCCGACGGCCGCCTCGTAGCCAGCGCCCAGGCGCAGCACCAACGCGTCCGCGAAGCGCCGGCCCACGATCTGCAGCCCGACCGGGAGGCCGTCGTCGAAGCCGCATGGCACCGTCAGGGCCGCGCCGTGCGAAAGGTTGAACGGATACGTAAACGTTGTCCAGCCGAGATAGGTGACCTTGCGGCCGGCGACGGTGCCCGGGTGATCATCGCCCGCGGCGAACGCCACGCACGGCAGCGTCGGGCAGACGAGCACGTCGTAGCCCTCGAGCGCGAGGCGCAGCCGGTCGACCCAGGCGGTGCGCGCCTGGTACGCGCGGGCCAGGTCGACACCGGAACGCCGCTGCCCCGACTCGATCACGGCGACGAGCCCCGGGTCGAGCAGGTCGCGCACCGCGGCGAACCGCTCGGCGTGCAGCGCCGCCATTGCGGTGTCCCAGATGGCCTCCTCGATCCACCACGGGTCGTCGAGCGCGAGCTCGACGTCGTCGACGCGATGACCGAGGCCGCGCAGCACGTCGACCGCCTCCGCGACGCGGGCGGCCACGCCGGGCTCGACGACGCCGAAGCCGAGGTCGGGGCTGTACGCGATCCGCAGCGGCTCGAGCGGTGCGGCGAGCGCGTCCAGGTACGACGCGCAGGGCGGGTCGACCGACGTGCGGTCGCGCTCGTCCAGACCCGCCATGGCGTCGAGCATCAGCGCGGTGTCGGCGACCGTGCGGGTGATCGGGCCGATGTGCGAGACGGTCTCCACCGCGCTCGGCGGGTACTGCGGGATCAGCCCGTACGTTGGCTTCAGGCCGACGGCACCGCAGAACGCGGCCGGGATGCGCACCGAGCCGGCGCCGTCGGAGCCCTGGTGCAGCGGCCCGTAGCCGGCGGCCGCGGCGGCAGCCGTGCCGCCGCTCGAGCCGCCGGGGGTGCGGCCGTGCCGCCACGGGTTGTGGCAGGGGCCGTTGCGCCGGTTGCCCGAGTCGCCCTTCCATCCCATCTCCGGGGTCGTCGTCTTGCCCAGCAGCACACCGCCGGCGGCACCGAGGCGCTCGACCACGGGCGCGTCGAACCCGGCGTCCTCGACGCCCCACACCAGCGAGCCGCGGCCGGTGGGGATGCCCCTGGTGACCGCGAGGTCCTTGAGCGAGTACGGCACGCCGCAGAGCAGGCCCGCGGTGCCGTCGGCCCAGGCCGCCGACGCCCGGCGCGCGTCGTCCCGTGCGCGCTCGGCCGTGACGGTCACGAAGGCGTTGACCTGGGGCTCCAGACGCTCGATGCGCTGCAGCGTCGCCTCGGTCACCTCCACCGGGTCGAGCGTGCGGCTCGCGTAGGCGCCGAGCAGCTCGACGGCGGACAGCGCGGTGACGTCGTCAGGCACTGTCGGCGGTGATCCCGGCCAGCTCGAGCACGCGGTGGATGGCGCTCACGACCGTCGGATCGAAATGCGTTCCGGCGCAGCGTTCGAGCTCCGCGATGGCGGCGAACGACGAGCGAGCCCTGGAGTAGACGCGAGGTGAGGTCATGGCGCTGTACGCATCGACGACGGCGACGATGCGAGCCGGGAGCGGAATCGCCTCACCGCTCAGCCGATCCGGGTAGCCGGTGCCGTCCCATCGCTCGTGATGATGCCGGACCGCGGCCGCGGCATCGGCGAGTTCGGGAACCTGGCGCACCAAATGCTCGCCGATCACGACGTGCTCGCGCATGATCTCCCACTCGTCCTCGGTGAGCGGGCCGGGCTTGTTCAGGATGTGGTCGGGCACCGCCACCTTGCCGACGTCGTGCAGCCAGCCGGCCAGCCGGCAGCGCACCGCGTCGATCGACGTCAGGCGCAGCTCCAGCGCGACGCGCGACGACAGCTCGGCGACGTCCTCCAGGTGATTCGGCGGCATGCCCTCGCGGGCGCCGGCCGAGATGGCGAACGTGCGCGCCAGGCGCACGGCGACGGGCTCCAGCACGCCGGCGCCGGCCAGGTCGTCGTGCAGCACGACGCAGTTGCGACCCGCGTTCTTGGCGGCGTACAGGGCGCGGTCGGCACGCTCGACGAGACCGGCCGGATCGGCGTCGCGCGGGTCGTTCGAGGCGGCGCCGACCGACACGGTGAGCGGAAACTGCGAGCCGCGGATGACGGCCGGCGTATCCTCGACGGCCTCGCGCACGCGCTCGCCCGCGGACAGCAGGTCGTCGCGGGCCGAGAAGCCGGGCAGCAGCACGACGAACTCCTCGCCGCCCCAGCGGGCCAGCGTGTCGTAGCCGCGCAGCGCGTCGGCGATCCGCCCCGCGACGTGCACCAGCACCTCGTCGCCGACGGCGTGGCCGTGCAGATCGTTCAGCACCTTGAAGTGGTCGATGTCGACGGCGAGCAGGCCGGTGCCGGTGCCCTGCCGCCCGGCCCGCGCCAGCTCCGACTCGAGCGCCTCCGAGAAGTGGCGGCGGTTGTAAGCGCCGGTGAGCGGGTCGACGCGGGCGAGGCGATCGGCCTCCTGCCGCGCGGCCTCGAGCGCAAGCAGCGCCTCCTTCTCGACCGTCACGTCGGCCAGGATCCCCTCGGCGATGACGACGCCGTCGGCGCGCAGACGCGAGCGCACGCGGTCGCGGATCCAGCGCACGCGGCCGTCGGCGCCGACCAGGCGGTACTCGACGTCGCCGGTGCCGAGCTGCCGCATGTTCGCGTCCAGCTCGTCGGAGATGGAGCGGTCCTCCGGGTGGATGTACGGCCGCCAAGCGGGGATCGGGTCGTCCCTGTCGAGGCCGTAGAGCCGGTGGATGCCGCTCGTCGAGTACGTCTCGACGATGCTGCCGTCCGTGCGGTGCTCCTCGACGTAGAGCACCTCGTCGATGGCCTCGGCGATCTCGGTCAGCCGCGCCTGGGCGTCGTGCCGGACGGTCACGTCCTGGGCGACACCATCGAGGATGCGCGTGCCGTCGGCGAGGATCTGGCGCACCGCGCAGCGCACCCAGATCCACCGCGTCACGCCGTCGAAGCCGACCATGCGGTACTCGACATCGACGGACTCGCCGGCGCGCAGCCGCTCGATCAGGGACGCGGCCAGCGCCCGGTCGTCGGGGTGCACGGCCGCGCGCCACGCATCGCCGTAGGTCATGCCGTCCGGGATGCCGCCGAGCAGGCGGTCGATCGCGCTGGTGGCGAAGATGGGCTCGTAGATACCGTCGGGTCGCAGCTCGTCGGTGAAGTAGTACTCGTCGATCGTCTCGCCGATGCGGGCGACCGTCTCGCGGATCTCCTGCTCGTCGGTGATGTCCTGCACCGTCCCCCACACGCGGATGGCACCCGCCGCGGTCAGGTGGACGCGGCCGCGATCGCGCATCACGCGCACCACGCCGTCGACACCGCGCAGCCGGTACCGCACGTCGAACGCGTCGCCGGGCGCGACGTTGGCGAGCCCATTCAGGATCTCCTCGTCCTCGGCCAGCACGTGGTCGCGCCACGTGATCTCCTCGAGGTCCGCGTCACCGAACAGCGCACCGAAGCCCGGGGCGTCGTACACCGACCGCACCGTGCCGGCGGCGAAGCGATCCTCGACGTACAGCCAGCAGCCCGCCAGCTGTGCGGCGGCACCGAGGAGCGTCAGGAGTTCGTGGAGCTCGTCAGGCTGGCGCGAATCTTCCGGCGGTTTCGAGAGCACGATCTCACCATACGTGGTTCTTTACGCAAGCTGAAACCCGACCCTACAGCAGGGCTGCAAGGCGCGCCAGGCCCTCGTCCATGTCCGCTGCGGGGCACGCGGAGTAGGCGAGACGCAGCGCGTCGCGGCCGCGACCGTCGATGAAGCACGTCGAGCCCTTGACGACGGGCACGCCCGCGCCCTCGGCCGCGTCGGCCACCGCGTCGGCGTCGACGCCTGGCAGGTTCACCCACAGGAAGTAGCCACCGGCCGGGGCGTCGTAGACCGCCCGGTCGCCGAAGTGACGGTCGATCGCGGCCACCAGCGCATCGCGACGCTCGCGCAGCGCGGCCCGCATGCGCGCCACGCCCGGCTCGAAGCTCCCGGCGGCGCAGTACTGGGCGACGATCGCCTCGGACAGCATCGTCGGCCCGATGTAGGTGTCGATCGCGAGCCGCCGGATGGTGGCGTGCAGCTTGGGCGGCAGCACCATGGCGCCGGTGCGGATACCGGGCGCCACGGTCTTCGTGAACGACGTGGAGTAGATGACGTTGCCGGCGCCCTCGTCGAGCGCGAACAGCCGCGGCTCGTCGCTGCCGTCGAAGCGCAGCTCGCCGTACGGGTCGTCCTCGAGCACCAGGAAGCCGTGCGCGCGGGCCAGCGCGACCAGGCGCTCGCGCTTGGCGCGCGCGAGCGTCACGCCGGCCGGGTTCTGGAAGTTCGGGATCGTGTAGACCAGGCCCGGCACGCGGCCCGACTCGCACGCCGCCTCGATGGCGTCGACGTCGAGGCCGTCGGCATGCAGATCGACCGCGTCGACCGTGGCGCCGAAGCGGCGCAGGATCAGGATCGCGCGGTCGTAGGTGGGGGCCTCGACGATCGCCCGTCCGCCCGAGCCGGCGAACAGTGCCTCGGCCAGGAACGCGAGCCCCTGCAGCGAGCCGTTGGTGCACAGCACCCGGCCCGCGTCGCCGTCGCCGTAGCGGGTCGCGATCCACTGGCGCAGCGGCGCGTAGCCGGCGCCGTCGCCGTAGGCGAGGGCACCGGCCGGGTCCTGCTCGAGCGCGCGCTGGGCGGCGCTCGCCAGCTCGGCGACGGGCAGCAGGTCGGGAGAGGGGACTCCGCGGGCGAACGAGATGACGGCCATCTAGCGGCGCGCCCCCGCGGCGACCAGCTGCGCCACCTCGGTGGGGTTGGTGCCGACCTGCACGCCGCGCGCCTCGAGCGCCTCCTTCTTGGCCGCGGCGGTGCCCGCCGAACCGGAGATGATCGCGCCCGCGTGCCCCATCGTCTTGCCAGGCGGCGCGGTGAAGCCGGCGATGTACGAGAACACCGGCTTCGTGACGTGCTCGGCGATGTAGTCGGCCGCCTTCTCCTCCTCGTTGCCGCCGATCTCGCCCACCATCACGATGATCTCGGTCTGGTCGTCGGCCTGGAACAGCTCGAGGGCGTCGATGAAGCTCGTGCCGACCACCGGGTCGCCGCCGATGCCGACGATGGTGGAGTTGCCGAGGCCGAGCTGGGCCAGCTCCGCACCGATCTGGTACGTGAGCGTGCCGGAGCGCGACACGAGGCCCACGCCACCCCGGGCGAACACCTGCGCCGGAATGATCCCGACGTTGGCGCGGCCCGGCGACAGCGCGCCGGGGCAGTTCGGCCCCAGTAGCCGGATGCCGCGCGGCCGCAGGTAGGTGTACACGTCGAGCATCTCGTGCGCCGGGATGCCCTCGGCGATGCAGACGACGAGCTCGACGCCCGCATCGGCCGACTCGTAGATGGCGTCGGCGGCGAACCGCGGCGGTACGAACACCATCGCGGTGTTCGCGTTGGTCTCGCGGACGGCGTCGGCGACGGTGTCGAACACCGGGATCCCATCGACGTCGGAGCCGCCCTTGCCGGGCGTGACGCCGGCGACCACCTTGGTGCCGTAGTCGCGGTTGCGGAGCGTGTGGAACGTGCCCTCACGGCCCGTGATGCCCTGCACGACGAGACGCGTGTCCTCGCTCACCAGAATCGCCACGTCAGCGTCCTTTCGCGAGCTCGACGACCTTGCGGGCCGCGTCGAGCATCGTCCGTTCGGGATACACGTTCGCCGGCGCGGCGTCGGCCAGCAGCTTGCGGCCCTCGACGTCGTTGGTGCCGTCCAGACGCACGACGATCGGGACGTCGATGGTGAGCTGCTCGAGCGCGGCCAGGATCCCCTTCGCGACCTCGTCGCAGCGGGTGATGCCGCCGAAGATGTTGAACAGGATCGCCTCGACCTTGGGGTCGGAGAGGATCACCTCGAGCGCCGTCACGATCTTGTCGGCGTCGGCTCCGCCCCCCACGTCGAGGAAGTTGGCGGGCTTGCCGCCGACCTGGTCGACGACGTCGAGCGTCGACATCACCAACCCGGCGCCGTTGCCGAGGATGCCGATGGTGCCGTCGAGCTTCACGTAGGTCACGTGCCGCTCGCGCGCCATCTGCTCCTGCGGGTCGGCCGCCTCGGTGTCGCGCATCTCCTCGATGTCGGAATGCCGGAACAGGGCGTTGTCGTCGATCGTGACCTTCGCGTCGGCGGCGACGACGTCGCCCTCGGCGGTGATCACGAGCGGGTTCACCTCGACCAGCATCGCGTCGGTGCCGAGGTACATCTCGTACGCCTTCGAGATCAGCGAGCCGACCGCCTTGTGCTCTTCCTTCGGCACGCCGGCCGCCCACAGCAGGCGCCGCACGAAGTACGGCTGCAGTCCGATCGCGGGGTTCAGGTGGATCCGGGCGAGCTTGTCGGGGTGGTCGACCGCGACCGCCTCGATGTCCATGCCGCCCATCGTCGAGAGCATGAAGAGGTTGGCCTTCGCACCCCGGTCGAACGTGATCGAGAAGTAGTACTCCTTGTCGATCGAGATGGCCTTCTCGACCCACACCCGCCGCGTGATGTGGCCCTTGATGTCGAGGCCGAGGATGCCGTGCGTCTTCTCTTCGGCGTCGGCCGGGTCGTCGGCGACCTTGACGCCGCCGGCCTTACCACGACCGCCGGCCAGCACCTGCGCCTTGACGACCACGCGGCCGCCGCCGAGCGCCTCGGCGCCGGCGCGAGCCTCTTCGGGTGTACGGGCGACGCGGCCCTCGCCGGTCGGAATACCGTACCGCGCGAAGAGCTCCTTGCCCTGATGTTCGTAGAGATCCACGGCCGGGATCTTAGGCGGGCACGCGCGATCGACGGGCCGTCAGGTACGAGCCGGCTCCGATCAGCGCGAGGCCGATCGCGATCCCGTCCCCGACCGGCTCTTCCAGGAGGGTGGCGCCGTACAGGACGGCGACTGCGGGGATCAGGTACGCGACCACCGACGTCCGGGTCGGGCCGATGGTCTGCATGATCCGGTAGTAGAGGACGAACGCGGCGCCGGTGCAGACGATACCGACCATCGCGATCGAGCCGGCCACCTCGGCGCTCGGCACCGCGTCCGGCAGGTCGGCGAGCGCGAGCGGGAGGGTCACCACCGACGCCGTCGTGAGCAGCACGGCGACGATGCCGAGCGGCTCGACGCTCGACAGGCGCGTCTTGGCGTACAGCGGCCCGATCGCGTAGCCGATGCTCGAGCCGGTCAGGCAGATCGCCCCGAGCAGCGCGTAGGGGTCGGTGCCGACGTCCAGCCCGTAGACGGCGACGACGCCGAGGAAGCCGACCACGATGCCCGTCACGCGCACGCCGCTCGGGCGCTCCGAGCGGTCGAGCACGAGCGCGAACAGCGCCACGAAGATCGGCACCGACCCGTTCAGCACGCCCGCCAGCGACGACGCGATCCACAGCTGGCCGACCGTGATCAGCGTGATCGGGATGGCGATCTGCACGACCCCCGTCGCCACCAGCGGCTTCAGGTGGCTGCGCATCGCGACGGTCGCGCCGGACCGGATCGCGAGCGGCCAGACGGTGAGCGCGCCGAGCGTGACGCGCGACCAGACGATCGCGCCCGGGCTCAGCTCGCGCAGCGCGATCTCGTTGAACAGGTAGCTACCGCCCCAGATCGACGCCAGCAGGGCGATGCCGAGAGCGGGGCGGCGCAAGCGGCTACCAGGCCTCGCCGCAGAGACGGTCGATCTGGTCCAGGCCCATCTCCCACAGGCCCGGATCGGCCAGGTCGAAACCGCAGATCGCCAGCAGCTCGGCGGGCGGCAGCGAGCCGCCCGCGCGCAGCATCCGCGGATAGGAGTCGCCGAAGCCGGTGGGGTCGGCGCGGCGCAGAGCGGCGAGCCCGAAGCTGCAGAGGAAGGCGAACGGGTACTGGTAGTTGTAGAAGCGGGCGCCGTACGGATGGGGCCACTCGATCCAGGCGTCGGGTGCGGCGGCGGCGCCGAAGAACGGTTCGATCCGCGCGCGCCACAGCGCGGCCAGGCGATCGGCGGTCAGCGACGTGCCGGCGGCGCGCAGCGCGGCGGCGTCCTGCTCGAAGCGGCACAGCGCAGCCGCCTCGAAGACGAGGTCGAGCATGCTCTCCACGAAGCCGCGCAGCAGCGGCCCGCGATCCGCGGCGTCCGAGGTGGCGATGGCTTGTTCGACGGCGGCGATCTCGCTCGTCGTGGACGGGACCTCGATCACCGCCAGGCTCAGGCTGCGATCCACCGAGAGCCACGGATGCGCGGCCTTCGCCAGCTCGAAGTGCACCGCGTGGCCGAGCTCGTGTGCGAGCGTGAACGCATCGCCGGGCTGCCCGCGGTAGGTGAGCTGGATGAACGACGGGAACCCCTGCGGCAGCGGGGCGCAGTACACGCCCGCCGACTTGCCGGTGCGTGGCTCGGCGTCGATCAGGCCGCTCGCGGTCAGCTCGCGCGCGAGCTGACCCGGCTCGTCGCCGAGCGCGGCGAAGACGTGGTGGGCGAGCGTCACGGCCTCGCTCCACGGCACCTCGCGCTGGTCGCCGACGGGTGCCATGCGGTCGGCCTCGGTGCACTCGGCGATGCCCAGCGCCGCGGCCTTCCGCTCGTACCACCGGTGGACCGTCGACGCCCGGCCCTCGATGGCCGTCAGCAGCGACTCGACATCGGCGCGGGTGACCTGGTCGGTGAACAGCGTCGCGCCCATCGGGTCGTCGTGCCCGCGCAGGCGGTCCTCGACCAGGCGGTCGCCGATCACGGCGTCGAGGCACGCGGCGGCGGTCGCCGCGATGGCGGTGCGCGCCTCGGCAGCGGCCGCGACCGACCGCAGGCGGACGTCGCGGTCGCGGTGCCACAGCAGCGCGCGCAGGTCCTGCAGCGAGTGCGGCTCGACGCCGTCGCCGGCATCGAATGGCACGGTGACGGCAGTCACCGTGTCGTCGTAGAGACGCCGCCAGGCGGTGCTCGCCGCGTCGCCGCGGGCCGCGAAAGCCTGCTCGGCGAGCGGATCGAGGCGGAATGCGCGCTCCACGCGGCGCCGCTCCAGGTAGTGGCGGTAGGGCTCGAGGAGGGGATCGGCGAGCACCTCGTCCGACAGCTCGCCGTAACGCTGCTCGAGCGCCCGGCAGGCCGCGCGGACGCGCTCCAGCACCGGCCCGGCCGCCGTGGCCAGATCGCGCGCCTCGACGTCGGCGAGGTCGGCCGACAGGCGCAGCGCGGCGTAGCCCCACTCGTCGTGCAGCGCCTCCGCGACACGTGCGACCCGATCGTGCGCGTCGAGCGCGGCGCGGATCTGCGCGACGTCGTCGCCCGGCGGCTCGAGGGCCGCGGCGGCGGCGTCCAGGTCGGCCATCGCCCGCCGGGCCGCGTCGCCGTCGGCGTACAGGCGCGTCAGGTCCCAGCGGACTCCCTCGGCCGAGTCGATCGCCACGTGCGGCATCATATGGCCGTGGCCGAGGTCTGGTACACGCGCACCGGGTCGCCCATCGGGGTGCTCACGCTCGCCGCGACGCCGGCCGGCCTCGCGGCGATCTCGTTCGGGCCGGGCGAGGACCTGCTGGACGACGTCGGGACGCGACTGCAGGCCGAGGTCACCGAGCAGCCCGGGCGTTTGGACGACGTGCGGAGAGAGCTGGACGAGTACTTCGCCGGCGAGCGGCAGGTGTTCGACGTGCCGCTCGACCGTTGCCTGTCGACCGGCTTCCGGCGGACCGCCCAGGAGGCGATCAGCCGCATTCCGTACGGCACCGTGGCGAGCTACGGCGACATCGCGGCCGGGGCCGGCCAGCCCGGCGCGACCCAGGCCGCCGGGACGGCCTGCCGCACGAACCCGATCCCCGTGATCGTCCCGTGCCATCGCGTGCTGCGCAGCGACGGGTCGCTCGGCGGCTACGCCGGCGACATGGCCGGCGGCCTCGACATCAAGCGCCACCTGCTCGCGCTCGAGGGCGTCCAGCTCGCGCTCTTCGCCCCGTGAGCGACGACGACGCGCGCCTCGTTGCCGCGCTCCGCGCCGGCGACGAGGCGGCCTTCGCGGCGCTGGTGCAGATGTATGGCCTCGCGCTGCAGCGGTTCGCGCGCATGTACGTGTCGAGCGACGCGGTGGCGGAGGACATCGTCGGCGAGGTCTGGGTCGCCGTGCTGACCGGCCTCGACCGGTTCGAGGGCCGGTCGTCGCTGCGCACGTGGATCTTCTGGATCGCGGCGAACATCGCGAAGACGCGGGGCGTGCGGGAGTCCCGGTCGGTGCCGCTGTCCAGCTTCGCGGCCACTGACGGCGACGACGAGCGGGCGGTGAACGAGGCCCGCTTCGCTGCCGGGGCGTGGGCGAGCCCGGTCCGGCCGTGGGGCCTCGACGCGGCGCAGATCGCGCTCGACGACGAGGCGGGCGCCCGGATCCGCGAGGAGATCGACCGGCTGTCCGCGGTGCAGCGCGCAGTGATCACGCTGCGCGACATCCACGGGCTCGGCTCGGACGAGGTGAGCGAGGCGCTCGGCATCTCGCAAGGCAACCAGCGCGTGATCCTGCACCGGGCCCGGTCCCGGGTGCGGGCGGCGCTCGAGACGTACTTCGCACCGACATGAAACGTTCGCGCCCGCTGCGAGACAGGATCCGAATGGAGGTGTCTCCGACGTGACCTGCCAGGAGTTCGTCGAGCTCGTGACGGAGTATCTCGAGGGCACCCTCGACGCGCCCGCGAGCGCCCGCTTCGCAGCGCACATCGACCAGTGCGACGGGTGCGCCGAGTACCTCGAGCAGTTCCGCGAGACGATCGCGGCGGTCGGCCACCTCACCCCGGAGTCGATCGGCCCGCCAGCGGCGGCGAAGCTCCTCGAGGTCTTCCGCGACTGGCAGCGAACCGCCTCCGCCCCGTAGTACCGCATCGCGTGTCCGTTTCGGTGGCAGGCACGCAAACGACACCGCTGACGTGCGCGCCCGCGGTCAGCGGCGGGTTTGTGAGCCGAGGGCTGCGCCGATCGCGCCGCCCAGGTCGCCCAGCGCGGCGACCAGCACCGGCGGGGGACGCTCGATCGCGAAGACGTGCGGCGCCATCTCCTTCGCCAGACGGTCGGCGAAGGGCTGGCCGAGGCGCGTGCCGAGGCCGCCGCCGAGGATGATCGCGTCGATGTCGAGCACGTTGTTGGCCGACGCCACACCGGCACCCAGCGCGGCCATCGCCTCGTCGATCAGCTTCTTCGCGAGCTGGTCGCCCCCGGCCAGGGCCTCCTCCCACACGCCGCTCGCGAGTCGGTCCTTGCCGCGCCGCTCCATGATGTCGAACAGGCTCGTCTTCGTGCCCTTGGCCGCCGCGGCCCGCGCCCTGACCTCCATCGCACCGCGGCCGGCGTAGGCCTCCATGCAGCCGCGCCGCCCACACGGGCAGGGCAGGCCGTCCATCTGCACCACGACATGGCCGATCTCGGCCGAGGCGCCGGCACCCGACCAGCGGCGGCCGTTCAGCACCAGGCCGCCGCCGACGCCCGTGCCCCAGAAGACACCCAGCACCGACCGGTACCCCTTGCCCGCGCCCAGCCGGTACTCGGCCTCGGTCGCGACGTCGACGTCGTTGCCGATCCGCACCGGCACGTCGAGCTGCTCCGTGAGCGTCGCGCCGAGCGGGAAGGAGCCCTCCCAGCCCGGGATGTTGCCGGAGTGCGACACCGCGCCCGTGGCCAAGTCGATCGCTCCCGGCGCACCGACGCCAGCCGCGACCAGCTGCCCGGGTGAGGCGCCGGCCGACGCCAGCGCCGCGCGCAGCGTCTCGGCCATCGCGGTCGCGACGGCGGGCGGACCGCCGCGCGGCGTTGCCGTGCGTGCCTTGCCGCGCACCTCGTTGCGGCCGTCGATGACGACCGCCTGGATCTTCGTGCCGCCGAGGTCGATGCCGCCGCGCAGCCGCGCCCGGGTTGTTGTCATGTCCGAATGCTAGGCGCTTCGGCCGGGCGCGCGGCGGCAACGGCCGCGATCGCGATCCCGAGCAGGGGGTAGATCAGGTACGAGGTCTGGAAGACGCGCGCGATGAACGCGAGCATGAACATCGACACGGCGAACCCGGCGGCGGGCAGCCACGGGACCGGGTTGCGCCGCTGGGCCACGAGCAGCGCGACGGTGACCGGCAGCCAGGTGACGAGCGCGATCAGCTGGAACGGGTAGCTGCCGTTCCGGTCGATCACGCCGGCGTTGACGAGGATCCCGGCGAGGCCGTAGCCGATCACCCGATACGTCTCGGCGCCGAACGTGATGGTGTCGTCCCAGAACGCCACCGGATCGGCGATCACGAACGGCAACGACGGGACGACAACGACCAGGGCCAGCGCCATCAGCGGTCGCAGCAGCGCCTGCCGGCCGCCGGCACGCCACGCCTCGAGCAGCAGGAACGGAGCCGCCAGCGCTGCGAACTGCTTGAGGATCATCGCTGCGCCGACCAGCGCCAGCGCCCCGGTGAAGCGCTGCCGCTGCGCGCAGACGAAGGCCAGCAGCAGCAGCAGCAGCGCCGGCGCGTCGGCCGTGCCGAACCAGGCGCCGCGCACCGCCAGCGGGTTCGCGGCCAGGACGGCGCCGATCGCGAGCCGCACCGCGAACGGCCCGCGCAGCAGCATCGCGGCGGGCAGCAGCGCGAGCGTGCAGAGCAGCACGACGAACCGCGCGTCGTCGAACGGCGCTGGCAGAAGCCGCACGCCGGCGCCGAGCAGCGCCATGCCCGGGAAGTACGGGAAGTGCCCGAGCGCCACGATCTCGCGGCCGGGGTCGGGCGTCGACCCGTCGAGGTCGTAGATGCGCTCCATGCCGGTGCCGGTGTAGTCGCGCCCGTACGGGTTGGTGCCATGCAGGACGAGGTTGCCGGCGATCTCGATCTGGTAGACCGAGTCGTTGGTGTGGAACCACGGCGCCGTGCCGTCGCGCAGCCCGATCTGGAGCAGCGTGGCCGGGACGAGGAGCGCGCAGACGACCGCGATCGAAGCCGCCACGACGATGCCGCACCGCCACTTCCGGTCGCGCACGAACAGCACCGCGATCAGCGCGAGCACCACCACCACCCCGCCGAGCACCGCGATCGCCCGCAGCAGGCCCGGATCCCACACGCCGTCCGCCGCGCGCACGAGCGGCCCGAGCACCCCGTGCGCCCGCGCCGGCCCGACGTTCCAGGGCGTCGGGTCGGACCCGAGCTCCGCGACGCTGAGGGCCACCAGCGTCCCGAGGGTGCCGAGGACCAGCGCCGCGCGCTCGAGCTTCATTCCTTCGGCTCGAGCCCGTAGAGGTGGCCGAACCCGGTGAAGTACACGCGCTGGCCGTCGGCGATGATCGGCGTGTACCGGCCCTCATCCCGCCGCCAGATCACCTTCCCGGTGACGGCGTCCAGGCCGAAGCTGCGCCCCGGCCCGTTCTTGACCTTCCGCGCCGACCCGGTGTGCTTGCCCTTGAGCGTCGAGAAGTAGACGACGCCGTCGACGATCGTGGCGGCACCGTGCACGGCGGCGGGCGCGGAGTACTTCCACTTCACGTCACCGGTGGCCGCATCCATGGCGACCAGGAACCCGTCGTAGGTGCCGACGTACACCGTCTGCTTCCAGACCGCCGGCGCGCTGTACACGTAGGTGCCGACACGCCGGGCCCAGCGCAGCTTGCCGCTCTTCTCGCCGAACGAGTAGACGTAGCCGTCGGTGTTCGGCGCGTAGACGCGGCCGTAGGCGACGGCGGGCGTGGCGTAGAAGTACTCGCGCTTGCCGAAGGTCGAGTACGAGCCGCTCTTCCAGCGCAGCTTGCCGCTGGACGCGTCGAGCGCGTAGAACGAGCCACCATCGGAGCCGACGAACAAGGTGCCGTCGTGGTAGGAGACCGACGATGTGATGCCGCTGTCGGCAGCGAAGCTCCAGCGCTGCTTGCCGGTCTTCGCGTCGAGCGAGACGATCTGGCCGTCCCAGCCGCCGAAGTACAGCGAGCCCTTGACGTACAGCAGCGACGACTCGACCACCTCGGTGTTGGCGCGCCACTTGATCTTGCCGGTCTCCGAGTCCATCGCGACGACGAGGCCCTTCGCGCCGGCCACGCGCTTGCAGCGGGTGCCCATGTAGGCGTGGTAGACGACGCCGTCGGCGTAGGCCGGCGAACCAGCCGAGCACCGCTTGAACTGCTTCTCCCAGACGATGTCGCCGGTGGCGCCGTCGGCGGCGTAGAAGTGGCCGCGCGCCTCGGCCACGAACACCTTGCCGTTGGCGGCGACGGGCGGGAACTCGATCAGCGAGGTGTCATGCTCCCACAGGGTCTTGAACGGTGGCCGCAGGTCGGGGAAGGTCGCGGCGCGCGTGCGGCCCGGCTCGTAGCCGTACATCGGCCAGGCGGCCAGCTTCCGCACGGGCTCGACCGGCCCCGTCGCGGTGGTGGCCACCGGCGCGGTGACGACCGGCGTCGTGTCGCCGGCCGGCTCCTCGGCCGGGTCGAACTCCTCGGTCGACGAGCCGCGCACGTTCTTGGTCTCGGTCTGGTCGTGGTAGTACCAGGCGCCCGCCGTGCCGCCGGCGAGCAGCAGGACGCCGACCACGATCGCGACGAGGCGCCACCTCATGGCGTCGCCGGCGTCGACGTCGCCGTCACGGCGGGCGCCGTCTCAGCCGCCGCCTCGGGCACCGGTCGCAGCGCACACGCGCCGGCGATCGCCGCGATGCCCCAGAACGTCGGGTCGGAGAAGAACTGGTCGTAGCCGAGCCCGTGCACCAGCAGCGCGACCAGGTCGGCGGCCAGGACGGCGCGCAGGGCGAGACCCGGCACGCGACGCAGCGCCACCGCGATCGTGGAGAGGAGGGCGAGGAAGAGTCCGATGCCGACGATGCCGAGCTCCGATGCGACGTCCACGACGATGTTGTGCGGCGCGATGTGTCGCTTCTCGAAATCGTTCTTCCCGGTGGCCGCGCCGAACCCTCCGAGCCCGACACCCCCGACGGGGTGTGCACCGAACGTCTCAGAGCCCCGTTCCGCCAGGCTGGAGCGGCTCGAGGAGGCCTTGTTGAGCGAGCGGTCGAGCGCGTTCACGACCTGTGGCTGAGAAACCGCCACGCCGATCGCCACGACCACCACGACCACCGCCATCGCGACTGCCACGAGCCGGCGCCACGCGATCAGGCTGAGCACCCAGACACCTGCCGCCAGCGCGATGAAGCTCGTCTGCGAGAACGAGAACGCCATTCCGATGAATATCACCGGCGCCACCAGGGCGGCCCCGACGGCCACCCGGCGACGGGGCCCGAACAGGCACACGCCGGTGATGGTCAGCAGGGCGAACACCTCGATCCGGCCGAACAGGCTCGGGTCGACGAGCAGCGAGTTGACGCGGAACAGATCGGAGTAGGCGTTGGCGATCTCGATCTTCGGATTCGCGACGATCGTGGTCTTCGCGAACCACTCCCAGATGGCCACCACGGCGAGCACCAGGGCGAGGCCGACCTGCACGTACGGGAGCGTGACGCCGAAGGGGCGCAGGCGAGCCGCGCGGGCCGTCAGCGACGCCAGCACGCCGAGCGGGATGTACGTCGCCGCCATCGCGAAGACGCCGCGGTCGAGGTCGAACGTCCACGACAGGCTCGCGGCGACGAACACGACGTAGGCCGCCAGCGCGATGCCGACGGGCCCGAGATCGGGCGGCGCGCCGCGGCGACGCAGCGTCGACCACGCGAGCGCCGCGAGTCCGCAGGCGAGCACGCCGTACAGCGGCAGCAGGAAGTGCGCCGGCCGGACCGGGTTGCCGAGCGGGAAGCGCAGCGCGATCACGAGGCCCGCGATGGGCGCCAGCCAGGGCCAGCGGAGAGCCGCCGCCGTCCCGAGCACGAGGGCGCCGAGCCCTCCCATGCCCGCCGCGACGACCAGCAGCAGCGACCGGTCGACGGCGTCGGCGAGCCCCGGCGCCTGCGCGTCGATGAGGGGGATGGCGCCGCTGACGGTCGCGGCGATCCCGGACAGCCGGAGGATCGCGCCGCGCTCAACGAGCAGCAGCGCCACGCCCAGCGCGGCCACAAGGCCGGCAATCGGAAGCAGCTCGTCGGACGTCACGGCCCGGAGGGAGTCTAACCGCGGCGTCTCAGTGCGCTGCCGAGACGCTGACGGAGCGGGTGACGCGGCCGGCGTTGACGAGCACCACGGTCGCCTCGCCCGCAAACTCGCCGTCGATCTCGAACACCGTCATACCGTCGCGCTGGAACCGCCGGGAGGGGGCACCGACGACCTCGATCGACGAGGACGGAACGCCGGCGATGCCGATCGTGATGCGGCCGGAGTCGTCCTCCCAGGCGACGCCGGGGAAGCGGTAGCCGATCGGTTCCACCCGCACCGTGGCCGAGGCGGACCGGCGACCCGCCAGGTCGAGCAGAGGCAGCGGATCGCGCAGGTCGGCCGCGTAGACGGCGGGCAGCGGCGTGCCGCCGAGGGGCCGCGCACCGCGCAGCGCGAGGGCGTACCGCAGGAGCGTCTGCTCGAGGGCGGGCACGACGGCGCGCACGTCGGCGTCGCCGTTGGTGCGGCGCGTCCGGGTCGCCGCGCGCCTGAACAGCGTGCGGATCACGGTCGGGCGTGTGCGTCCCTGCGTCGCCTCGAACCAGAAGCCCCACGCGTCGTAGCTCTGGCGGGTGACGGAGCGGATCGAGGCGGCGCTGCGCAGCAGACGGCCTGGCAGCGATCCGAGGAACGGCCCCTCGGCGCGCGCCCAGTCGGCCGTCATGGCCGCGGCCATCCAGTTCGCCGTGCCTTCGACGATCGACTTCGACAGCAGGTCGAGACGCGGCGCGAGGCGGCACTGGATGCCGTGGAAGTACTCGTGCGCCAGCGTCTCCCGCAGCATCCGGTCGGGGTTGACGAGCTGGGGCAGCCGCGAGCGGATGATGGTGGTCGACCAGCGCCGGCTCGGCTTGCCGTTCCTGCGCGTGTACGTGCAGGTGGTCCGCCCGAGGACATCCGTGCCCTGGCGTGCCAGGTAGATGTCGTACCGGCCGTCGCCGCCGTTGCGGCGGGTACCGGCGTCACTCGCCGGCGGCCGGAAGCCGAGTGCGATCTCGGCCGAGCGCAGCGGCTCGACGAGGGCCATGATCCGGCGCACCAGTGGCGGCGCCGTGAAGCAGTTCTGATCGCGCGCGCTCTTGCCCGACGGCAGGTGCTTCGAGCCGCGCGTCTCGTCCCAGAAGACGCGGAAATTGCGGGTACCTGTCGCGCACAACCGCGAACCCGGCGCGTAGGCCGGGCCGGATGCAGCCAGCGCGGACGAGACCGCCTTGCCGTGCACGGCTGCGAGGCCGGTTGCGGGGGCGGTCAGCGCCAGCGCGACAGCCGGAAGCGCCGCGAGGCCGGGCCACGTCATCGCGGCGAATCTACCGCATCGGGTCCACGTACGCTGTCGCAAACCGTCGAAGGGAGCCGTCCATGGCAGGCAGGGTCGAGGGCAAGGTCTGCGTGATCACCGGGGCGGCCGGGGCGATCGGCCTCGCGTCGGCGCAGCGACTCGCGGCGGAGGGCGGCCGCGTGGCGCTCGCCGATCTCGCGACGGACGGCGTCGAGCGCGGCGCTGCCGAGATCGTCGCCGCGGGTGGCGCCGCCGTGGCCTTCACGGTCGACGTCACCGACTCCGACTCGGTCGAGCGCCTGTACCGCGACGTGCACCGGCAGTTCGGCCGCATCGACGTCTGCTTCAACAACGCGGGCGTGCTGCTGCCCGGCGACGGCGATCCGATCGAGACGCCGCTCGACCTGTGGCTGAAGGTGCTCGCGATCAACCAGACCGGCGTCTTCCTCTGCCTCAAGCACCAGCTGCCGTACCTGCTCGAGGGCGGCGGCGGATCGATCATCAATACCGCCTCGATGGTCGCCCTGCAGGGCTCCGCGACGCCGCAGATCGCCTACGACGCGACCAAGGGCGCGGTCGTCACGATCAGCCGCGACGTCGCCGTCACGTACGGCCGGCGCGGCATCCGCTGCAACGCGCTGTGCCCGGGGCCGATCGAGACGCCGTTGTTCCGGACCATCTTCGGTCAGGACCCCGAGGGCCTGGCGCGGCGCCTCCTCCACAACCCGATGGGCCGCGTTGGCACCGCGGACGAGGTTGCGTACGCCGCGGTGTACCTGGCGAGCGACGAGTCGTCGTGGACGAGCGGCACCGCGTTCCTGGTCGACGGCGCCATCACCAACGCCTATACGACCGCCGAGGACTGAAACGTTTGGGCCGTCGCAACCCAGGGCACCGAATGGAGTAGCGTGACCGATTCTCAGCGCATCCTGGTGGCGGGAGCCACGGGCTACATCGGCGGCCGGTTGATTCCGGCGCTGCTCGACGCGGGCCACGAGGTACGCGGGCTCGCGCGCACGCCCGGCAAGCTCGCCGGCCGCGTGTTCGCGCCCGACCCGAGGTTCTCCGCCGTCGGCGGCGACGTGCTGAAACGCGACACGCTGGACGAGCCGCTGGCCGGTATCGACGCCGCGTACTACCTCGTCCACTCGCTCGGCGCGGGCTCCGACTTCCGCCAGCACGACATCGACGCGGCGACCAACTTCGCCGACGCCTGCGCGGCGGCGGGCGTCGACCGGATCATCTACCTGTCGGGCCTCGGCGGCGCGGGCGACGACCTGTCGGAGCACCTCGAGAGCCGCCAGGCGACCGGTGACGCGCTGCGCACGGCCGGCGTGCCGGTGACCGAGCTGCGCGCGGCCGTGATCATCGGCTCGGGCTCCGCGTCGTTCGAGATCATGCGCGACCTGACGCGACGCCTGCCCGCGATGGTGGCGCCGAAGTGGGTGTCGTCGCGGTGCGAGCCGATCGCGATCGCCGACGTCGTGCGCTACCTCGTCGGCTGCCTCGGTGAGCCGCGGACGGCCGGCGAGACGTTCGACATCGGCGGCGGCACCGTGTTGACCTACCGTGAGATGCTGCGCGTCGCGGCCGAGGAGCAGCACCGCCCGTTCCGCATGCTGAGCGTGCCGGTGCTGACCCCGAAGCTCTCGTCGTACTGGCTGCACCTCGTGACGAGCGTCGACATGCAGGTTGCGCGGCCGCTGATCGACGGGTTGCGCAACGACGTCGTGACGCACGACCACCGCATCCGCGACCTGCTGCCGGGCGACACGATCCCCTACCGCGAGGCCGTGCGCAAGGCGCTCAACGTCGAGGCCGCGAAGCGCCAGTCCCGCTGGCAGGACGCGCGCTTCGACCGCGTCGAGCAGCCGCTGCAGCGGTTCCGCCTCGCGCCGGGACGGAAGCAGTTCCAGGACCGGCAGGTATTCGAGACGGCGCTGTCGGCCGACGAGCTGTGGCGGCGCGTCGAGGCGAACTTCGGCGGCCGCGGCGGGTACGGCGCGAAGGCCGAGATCCTGTGGCGCATTCGCGGCACCGCCGACCGCGTGCTCGGCGGTGCCGGCCTGCGGCGCGGACGTCCGGCAGGCTCCCTCGCCGAGGGCGACGCCGTCGACTGGTGGCGCGTCGAGCGCATCGACCCGGGCCACGCGCTCGGTCTCGTGGCCGAGATGCGTGTGCCCGGCAGCGCGCGCCTGGAGCTGGAGATCCAGCCCACCGATCACGGTTCCCGCCTCGTCCAGACGGCGACGCTGGCGAACACGCGCCTCGCCTCGGGCCTGTACTGGTTCGCGGTCGCGCCGTTCCACGACTGGGTGTTCCGCGAGCTCGGCGCGCACCTGATCGCCGAGGGCCGAGCCGGTCCGGCCCCGGAACCGGTCACGCTCTGACCCTACCCGCGACTTCGTGCGCGCCGGGTCACGCTCCGCGCCATCGCGCGCCCGGTCCGTGTCATGTCGCCCGATCCGTGCCGCTTCCGCGCGGAACCGTTCTGGGGTCAGACCCCAGGAAGGGCGTTTTCGGGGTCAGACCCCGCGCAGGGGAGGCGCACGAAAGCGCGCGGAACTCACTCCACGCGCAAGGTGCGGGCCGCGATGATCGCTGCGACGCATGAGCCGGTGAACCCCAGCGCCAGGTCGCCGAGGGTGTCGGTGTAGGCGGTCGCCAGCTCGTTCGCGTTGCCGCGGATGAACGTCACGTACTCGGCCAGCTCCCACGGGATCGCCGTGGCGGCCCCGAAGCCGGCGGTCAGGCCCGCGAGCGTCCACCGGCCCTCAACCACCCGCCCCAACAGCCGACCGGCGCCGAGCGACAGGATCGCCCAGTTGACCAGGTGGTTGATGTCGTCCCACCAGTCGATGGTGTCGTAGAGGTTCGCGAGGTTGCCGGCCATGTCGATCGCGAACGGCAGCACCAGCAGGAAGTCGACGTCGTGCGGGAAGGCGGCGCCGCGGCGCCGGTACACCAGCGCCCAGACGGCGGGCACCACCAGCATCGCGATCGGATAGGTGAGCGCGCGGCCCGCCATCGCCTTGCCCTCGTACTGCGGCCAGTCTGGAAACAGCAGCGGCAGGGCGAGCAGGGTGACGAGGGCGACCTTGACGGCGGAGTTCGCGATGCGCATGGCCGCGCCACGATCGCACACGGCGGCACCGGCCACTCGGCGAGTGCGCGTGCGGTTCGCTAGCCTCCGGCCGTGATCCGCTGCACCGCCGCCGAGCTGACACGGTTCGCCGCCGCGGTCCTGCAGGCAATCGGCACCCGGCCGGACGACGCCGCGTTCACCGCCTCGGTGATCGTGGCGTCCGATCTGGCCGGCCACGAATCGCACGGCATGCGCCGGCTCCCGGAGTACGTCGAGCGCGCGTCAACCGGCCTCCTCCAGCCGGGTGAGCGCCCCGAGATCGAGCTCGATCTCGGCGCGCTCGTTCGTCTGGACGGGCGCAGCGCGTTCGGTCACGTGGCGATGCGCGAGGTGACCGACCTGGCGATCGAGCGGGCGAAGGCACACGGCATCGCCGGCATCGCGCTGCGCGACTCGTCGCACGCCGGCCGCATCGCCGACTTCTGCGCGCGCGGCGCCCGGGCGGGCGTCGCGATCCTGTTCTGGTTCAACGACTCCGGCGGTGGCCAGGACGTCGCGCCGTACGGCGGCGACGCACCGCGCCTCGCCACGAACCCGATCGGCGCCGGCATCCCGCGTGCGTCCGAGCCGCACCTGGTGCTCGACATGTCGACCAGCGTGATCGCCCGCGGCCGGCTGTCGGAGTGGCTCGACCGGGGCGAGGAGGTCGGCCCCGACTGGCTCACCGGAGGCGGCGCGATCCGCCCGAGCGGCGGCTACAAGGGCACCGGCCTGGCACTGGTGGCCGAGGCGCTGGCGGGCATCCTGACCGGCTCCGGTTCGGTCTCGGCGGCGCCGGAGTCGGACGCGCAGGGCGTCTTCTGCATCGCGATCGACGTGGCCCGGCTGCGGCCGCTCGACGACTTCGCCGACGAGATGGAGCGCATGCTCGCCTACGTGCGCGACACGCCGCTCGAGGACGGCCATGACGCGATCCGCTTCCCCGGCGAGTCGGGCGCCACGGCCGAGGCCGAGCGCCTGCGCGACGGCGTGCCGGTGCAGCAGTTCACCTGGGACCGGCTCTCCACGCTGGCCGCCGAGCTGGGCGTACCGATGCCCGCGCGTCTCAGCTGACGTCGAGCACGATCTTGCCGAACCGCGCCGGATCGTCGATGCGGCGGAACGCGTCGTCGGTGCGGTCGAGCGGGAAGGTCGAGTCGATCACGGGCCGCCAGCGGTCGAGCGCCACGTGCTCGAGCAGGGCGGCATACTCACGGGGGCTGCCCAGCGTCGTGCCGTGGATGTTGAGCTGTTCCCAGTAGACCAGCGCGACCGGGACGTTGGCGGAGTCGCCGGCGGTGTCGCCGAAGTTGACCAGCGTGCCGCCCGGCCGGATCGCTCGCAAGATGCCGTCCCAGGTGTCGCCGCCGGCCGAGTCGAGCGCCACGTCCACGCCGCCGCCGGTTGCCTCGCGAATCGTCTCGAACCAGTCCGGATCGCGCCAGTTCGCGCCCGACACCGCACCCACCTCGATGCAGCGCGCGATCTTCTCCTCGCTCGAGCTGGTCACGTAGACGCGGGCGCCGAGCGCCGTCGCGATCTGGATCGCGAACGTGCCGGTACCGGCCGCCGCGCCCGTCACGAGCACTGTCGAACCCTCGCCCACGCCGCCGCGGGTGACCAGCCCGCGCCAGGTGGTCAGGCCCGCGATGCCGATGCATGCGGCCTCCGCGAACGAGAGGTGCGCCGGCTTCGCGAACACGCACTCCTGCGGCAGCACGACCTGCTCGGCGAACACGCCCTGGCGGGGTATGCCGAAGATCTCGAAGTCCGGTCCGAAGGCGTCCTCGCGGTCGCCCCAGCCGGTGCCGGGGTAGACGATCACCGCGTCGCCCGGTGCCCATCGCGTCACATCGGCACCGACCGAGCGCACCACCCCGGCGGCGTCCGATCCGAGAACACACGGCGCCGCAGCGCGAGCGGGGTTACGCATGATCCACCAGTCGCGGCGGTTCAGCGACGCGGCGCGGACGTCGATCACGACGTCGCCGGGAGCGGCCACCGGATCGAGCCAGTCACCGTATTCGATCTGGTCGGCCGCACCGTGCGCGCGCAGGATTGCCGCCTTCATGCGAGGGCTCCTTCGGTCGCCGCGGCAACGGCGAGCAGGTAGTCGTCGAGGTAGCTCCCGGCGATCAGCTGGAGGCCGACCGGCAGGCCCAGGTCATCCGTGCCGCACGGGATCGAGATCGCCGGCCAACCGAGGCCGTTGAACGCCTTCGTGTTGCGGTTCATGGTCAGCGTCAGGTCGGGCCCGGCGATCGGCGGCGGTGGCAGCGGCAGCGTCGGGCAGACGAGGACGTCCCAGTCGTCCGATCCCGCCAGCGCGCGGTCGCGGACGGCGTCGAGGCGGACGAGCGACTCGAGGTACTGCCGCAGCGGCGTCACCTCGCCCTCGGCCAGGTCGGCGACGATGAACGGCTCGAAGGAGCCGGGATCGGCGCGCACCCCGTCGGCGTAGTGCGGCACCGGCTCGCAGTTGAAGAGATCGCGCAGGACGAGGTGATCGTGCTGCCAGCCGATGTCGGCCGGGGCGAGCACCGCCCCGGCGCGGCCGAGCGCATCGAGCGCGGCGCGGAACGCTCGCTCGACACCGGCATCGAGCCCCTCGCAGAACCATGTCTCGAGCACGCCGACGCGCAGGCCGGCGAGACCGATCGGCTCGACCGGCTCCGGGTCGCGGCCGAGCAGTACGTCGAACCCGAGCCCGCACTCGGCGACAGTGCGTGCCATCGGGCCGCAGGTGTCGAGCGAGCGCGCGTTGACGTGGATGCCGCGCACGTCGACGACGCCGAACGTCGGCTTCAGGCCGACGATGCCGCACGCCGACGCCGGCGTGCGGACGGAGCCTCCCGTGTCGGTGCCGGGGGCCAGGTCGACGAGCCCGGCGGCGAGGGCGACGGCCGAACCGGACGACGAGCCGCCGGGAATGCGCGACTCGTCGTGCGGGTTGCGCACGACCGGCCGGCCCGGGGTCTGGCCCATCATCCCCCACGCCAGCTGGTGCATCGACAGCTTGCCGACGATGGTGGCGCCGGCAGCGCGGTGCGCGCGGACGGCCGGCGCGTCGACCTCCGAGCGTTCGAGCAGGAACGGCACGCCCGAGTCGCGCTCCGTACCGGCCACCGCGAACGAGTCCTTGAACGCCACCAGCAGGCCGCTCAGCGGCCCCTCGCCGCTGGGCGGCTGCACGTCGAGCCGCCAGAAGGCGCCGAGGTGCTCGTGCTGGTCGATCCGCTCCAGCCGATCGTCGATACTGTGCAACGTGCACGCTCCCGTCTCTGCCTCGACCGCGCTCCGCAGCCTGCTCGCCGAACGCCGCGCCGAGACCGAGGCGGTGCTGTCGCTCGTCCGGCGCATCACCTCGTCGCTCGACGTCGACGAGATCCTAGGCGAGGCCGTGCGGCTGTTCGCGCAGTTGACGGGTTCGGCCGGAGCGCTCATCTACCTGCTCGATCCGGACGCCGAGCGGTTGCGTGTGCGGGCCGGCACCGAGGGGTACGAGGAGTGGGTCGGGGTCTACTCGCTGGAGATCGGCGCGGGCCTCACCGGCTGGACGGCGCTGAACCGCGCGCCGGCCATCGTGCGCGACAACGCGCGCGACGATCCGCGGTACCTGCTGGTGCCGGAACTGCACGACGAGCGGTTCGAGTCGGCCCTCACCTACCCGCTGATCCCACCGTCCGACCGCCTGGTCGGAGTGGTCACCCTGCACACCGAGGCGCCCCACGAGTTCACCGAGGATGACCTGACGCTGGTCGCGCCGATCGCGGCGCTGCTGGCCGCCGCCGTCGAGACGGCACAGCTGTACGCCGAGCGCCGCCGGCAGCTCGACGCCGTCCGCACGCTCGCCTCGGCGGTCGACGACCTCGGATCGGCGGCCGCGCGCCGGCGGGCGCTGCACGGCCTGGCCGAGTCGGCCCGCGCGCTGCTGGGTGCCGACGCGGTGCTGCTCGCGACGCGCGACGCTCGCGGCCGGTTCGGCGTCGGCGCCGTCGCCGGCACGTGGCGCCGCGTCGAGCGGGTGGCCGACGCCGCGCTGCTCGACCCGCTCGGCGGCCGCGTCCGCGTGCTCACGCGGGCGCGGCACGGCGACGTACTGGTCGGCGTCGCCGACGCCACGACCGGCGTCGCCGCGCCCATCCAGGCCGGTGGCGAGCTGGTCGGCGTCCTGGTCAGCGCCGGCCGCCACGCCGCCACGCCCGCGCTGCTCGACGTGCTCGGCGCGATCGCGGCGACCGCCGCGCAGGTGATCCTGAACGGACGGCTGATCGACCAGGTCGCCGGCCGCAACGCCGAGCGCGACTTCCTGGAGGCGCTCGTCGACGGTGAGGAGCCCGAGGCGGTGCTCGTCGCCCGCGCCCGTCGCCTCGGCATCGAGCTGGCCGAGCAGCACGTCGCCGTCGTCTTCGAGGCCGACCCGGCCGCCGGCGACCCCGACGAGGCGCTCGCGCGGGTGCGGACGGCGGTGCTGGGCGCGTTCCCCGGCTCGGCCTGCGCGGTGCGCGGGCTGCAGGCGATCGCGCTGCTGCGGGTGCGCGACGAATCGCAGCTGGCGGTCCGGTTGGAGCGGGCGGCGAAGGGTCGCGTCGCCGTCGCCGTCGGTCTCTCCCGCGCCCGCACCGGCGGCCAGGGCCACGCGGAGGGGTTCGATGAGGCGGCGCAGGCGGTGCGCATGGGCAGCGCGCTGCGCGGGCGGGCGGCCGTCACGCGGTTCGACGATCTCGGCGTGCAGCGCTACCTGTGGTCGCTCGCGCAGGAGCCCGCGCGTGACGTCTGGCAGGAACGCCTCGAGCGCTTGCGCGTGCACGACGGCGAGCACGCCTCGCGGCTGTTCGAGACGGTCGAGCGCTACCTGGAGTCGAACGCCAACCGCAAGGAGGCAGCGGCGCTGCTGTACGTGCACCGCAACACCCTGCGGCAACGGTTCGACCGCATCAGGCGGGTGGCGCAGATCGACCTGGACGACCCGGCGATCCTGTTCGACCTGCAGGTCGCGCTGCGCATCGTGCGCTACCGCGACGCCGCCGGCGCGTCATGAGCGGACCAGCCCGAGCGCCTCGTCCAGCTCGGCGCACTTCGCCCTGACCGCCTCGGCGGCGGCCCGCAGGTCGGTCAGCTCGGAGGTCGACAGTTCCAGCTCCTGCACCTGCTCGACGCCGCGCCGGGACAGCACCGCCGGCACGCCGACGAACACGTCGTCGATGCCGTACTGGCCGGTCAGGTGGCAGCAGACCGGATGCACCTCGCGCCGGTCCTGAAGGATCGCCTTCACCATCGCATTGGTGGCGCTGGCCGGCGCGTAGAACGCCGAGCCGCGCTGCAGCAGCGCGACGATCTCGGCACCGCCACCGCGCGTGCGCTCGAAGGCGCCGGCGAGCGTCTCGCGATCGAGCACCTCCTCGGCCGGCGTGCCGGCGATGGTCGCGTGGCCCGGCAGGGGCACCATCGTGTCGCCGTGCGAGCCGAGCGTCATCGCCTCGACGTCGGGCGGCGCGACGTTGGCGAGCCCCGCCAGGAAGAACCGCAGCCGGGCCGAGTCGAGCCCGCCCGCCATGCCCAGCACGCGCTGCGGCGGAAACCCCGAGACACGCCACGCGAGGTGCGTCATCTCGTCCAGCGGGTTCGTGACCACGATCAGGATCGCGAACGGCGAGGCGGCGGTCGCGGCCTCCACGCAGCTGCGCACCACGGCGGCGTTGACGAGCAGCAGGTCCAGGCGGCTCATGCCCGGGCTGCGCGGCCGGCCGGCGGTCATCACGATCACGTCGGAGTTGGCCGTCAGGGCGTAGTCGGTGGTGCCGGTGATGCGGGTGCGGAAGCCCTCGATCGGCGCCGACTGGCCCAGGTCGAGGGCGAGTCCCTCGGCGAGGCCGGGCGCGATGTCGACCAGTACCACGTCGCGGCAGACATCGGACTCGGCGATGCGCATGGCCGTGGTGGCCCCGACATTGCCGGCGCCGATGACGGTGACCTTCACAGCGCGTCCTCCGGCGGCGCGTCGAGGATGCCGACGATCAGCGAACGCATCGGCGCCTTGCCGCCGATCAGTTCGCGCGCCAGGCCGGGTGGACGCGAGACGAGCACGTCGTCGCCGACCCCGGCGCCGATCAGGTCGACCGCCAAGAAGCTCCGTCCCAGCGCACCGCCGCGGCGATGCGGCCGCAGCGCCAGCAGCGGCCGCCCGACGTACGCGGGATGCTTGACCGAGCCGGTGACCTTGCCGACGACGCGGGCCGGGGTCACCGGTCGCGCATCCCGACGATCACGGCGTCGACCGGCTGCGGCCCGTCCAGCGCGTCGACGGCGTCGACCCCGTTGACGAACCACACCACGTCGCCGGCGGCGGCGTGCACGAGCGGATCGGCGGCGACCAGCGTCTGGCCCTCGTCGACCCCGCGCTCGTCGACCGGCTGCACCAGCAGCAGCCCGAACTGCCCGAGCTCGTCCACCCGGCGCGCGCACACGATGCGACCCGTGATGCGGCCGAGGTTCACGCCTGGACGTCCACCGAGTCGACGATGCCGACCACGAGCGCGTCGATGGGCTGGCCGCGGGTCGGCTCGGTCATGCGGGCGGCGGAGCCGATCACCACCAGCACGGTGTCGCCCTCGCCGGCGCCGAGCGTGTCGGCCACGACGTGCAGCTCCTCGCGTTCGGTGCCGGCGGGCTCGACCTCGACGACCACCAGCAGCTTCGCACCCTCGAGCTTGGCATCTTTCCGCGAGGACACCGCGTGTCCGAGCACCTTGCACAGGATCATGCCGCCGGCACCTCCGCGTCGTCGAGCACTGCGATCACCGCGAGATCGACCGCCACCCCCTGCAGCCGCTCGCTCATGCGCGCCGCGGCGGCACTGGCCGTGACGACCAGCTCGCCCGCCACGGCGCCGTGCGTGTCGACGGCGACGTAGTGCCGGCCGGACCGCTCCGCGCGCACGATCAGCAGCCGGTGCGGGTCGAGCGCCTCGATCCGGCGGGCCGCGTTGACGCGGCCGACGACGCGGGCGAGCAGCATCAGCCCACCACCAGCTGCACGCCCTTGGCCTCGGCCGCTTCGCGCGCCAGCGGCGTGATGACGGCGCCGTGCGCCACCCGCAGCACGCCGGCCGCCTCCGCCGCCAGCACGTCGCGCTCCGTGGCAAGTCGCAGCGGCGAGCCGGCCGGCGCCATGACGCGGGGCGCCGCCGGCGAGGCGATGGCGCCGTCGCGGTCGAGCTCGTCCAGCACGCGGAGCACGATCCGCACGATCAGCTCGATGTCGGCATCGCGGGTCACCGGATCCGCGCGACGCGGCGCACCTGCGCGAAGTGCCGCGGCGACGTGATGCCCTCGCCCGTGACGGTGCCGATCGCGAAGCCCGGATACCCCTCGCCCTCCGCGCCGAGGCCGCGCAGCGAGCAGCCGTTGACGACGGTCACGACCGTCGACACCTCGCGCGAGAACCGCTCGACGTTCGGCGGGAAGTTGGAGTAGATCATCGCGGTGTGACGGTTGTGGCCCTCGGCCTCGATGCCGAGGTCGATCGCCGTGTCGGAGTCCTTCGTGCGGACGACCGGGAGAAACGGCAGGAACTGCTCCATCCAGAACAGCGGGTGCTCGCGCTCGACCGGTGCCACCAGCAGCCCGACCGGCTTGCGCGCCGAGATGCCCGCCGCGGCCAGCAGCACCTCGGCGTCGCGACCGACGAACTCGCGGCGCGTGCGCGGATGCCCCGTGCCGTCGTCGTCGATGACGGCGCGGTAGACCCGCTCGGTCTCGTCGTCGGTCAGCACGTGGGCCGGCAGGTCGGCGAACGCGTCGAGCAGCGGGCGGTACACGCCGTCGGCCGCGACCACGGCCTTCTCGCCGATGCAGAGGATCGTGTTGTCGAAGATCGCTCCCTTGAGAATCTCGGCCGCTGCCCAGCGCACGTCGGCGGTATCGTCGACGACCGAGACGGGCATGCCCGGGCCCGCCGCGACCACCCGCTTGCCGGTGCCGAACGCGTCGCGCACCAGCTCGGCGCCGCCCGTGATGCAGAGCATGTCGACGCCCGCGTGGGTGACCAGCTCGCGCGCCGATTCGAGCGACGGGGCGACGACGCCGGTCATGAGGTTGTCGGGCCCGCCGGCGGCGACCACCGCCTGGTTCATCAGCTCGACCGTGCGCATCGACGTCCACCGGCACCCGGGGTGCGCGTTGAACGCCACAGCGTTGCCACCCGCGATCATCGTGATGCCGTGGTTGATCATGAACGCCGACGGCGAGTTGGTGGGCGTCACCGACGCGACCACGCCCCACGGCAGCCAGTCCTCGATGGTGAGGCCGTGCTGGCCCGCGAACGCCCGCGGCTCGCCGAAGTCCTCGGTGCCGACCGACAGCGTCGCGGCGAGCTGCATCTTGGCGACCTTGTCGCGCACGCGGCCGAGGCCCGTCTCCTCGTGGGCGGCCCGGGCGAGCGGCTCGGCGTGGTCGAGCCCGACCTGGCGGATCGCCGCGATCGCGGTCTGCCGCATCGCGACGCCGCCCTTTGCGAGCTCCTTCTGCGCACGGCGCGCGGCATCGACGGCCTCGCCCACCGTCGCGAACAGCCCGTTGCGGCCAGACGCTGCCAGGGGGTCACGCCCGGCGGACGACGCTGCGGCAGGCGCCAGCGTCGCCGCCGGTCCGCCGCGCAGCTCGCCGACCACACGCCGGACGATCGCGTCGAGCTCGGACTCCGGGATCGCCATCGCCGGCCTACTTGCCGCTGCTGCCGCCGATCGGCAACGTGGCGCCGAGCGACTCGTGCGGCTTCGCGATCACGTGCACCGCCGCAACCTCGGAGACCCGCGACGCAGCGGCCGCGCCGGCATCGGTGGCCGCCTTGACTGCGGCCACATCGCCGCGGACGACGGCCGTCACGAGGCCGCCGCCGATCGACTCGTAGCCAATCAGCTCGACGTTCGCGGCCTTGACCATCGCGTCGCCTGCCTCGACGGCGGCGACGTAGCCCTTCGTCTCGACCAGTCCGACGGCATCGGTGGGATTCGGCATCAGATGTACCTCGCTCCTCGCTCGGCCTCAGCCCATCTTGCCGGTGGTGGCGGCATCAGGGCTCGGGATGACGGTCACTGCGACGACCTCGCCGACGCGGCGGGCCGCGGCGGCGCCGGCGTCGATGGCCGCCTTGACGGCTCCGACGTCGCCGCGCACGGAGATCGACACGATCCCCGCGCCGATCTTCTGGTACGCGCCGGCCGTGACGTCGGCCGCCTTGAGCATCGCGTCAGCGGCCTCGACCACCGCTGCGAAACCCTTCGTCTCGATCATGCCGAGGGACTGCTGTGCCATCTCGTCTCGCTCTCCTGGATCAGTAGATCTCGAGGTACTCGGTGCGTTCCCAGTCGGTGACGTGATCCTCGAACCGCTGCACCTCGTAGCGGCGGACCGCCAGCCAGATATTGCAGAACTCGTCTCCGAGCATGTCGCGAACCGGCTCGGAGCGCTCGAACGCGTCGAGCGCCTCACGCACCGTCCACGGCAGCTGCTCGTACCGGGGATCGTCCTCCGCCGGACCGGGGCCGGCCGGCGGCTCGAGCTCGAGACCCTCGCGGATCCCGAGCAGGCCGGCCGCGAGCACGCCCGCGGTGACCAGGTACGGGTTCGACATGCCCGAGGCGGCGCGCTGCTCGACGTGGCGCGAGCCCTCGGTCATGCCCTTGATGCGGATCAGCGCCGAGCGGTCCTCGTGACCCCACGAGATGTTCGACGGTGCGAAGGTGTGCGGCCGGCGGCGCTTGGCGCAATTGACCGTCGGCACGAGCAGCGAGTAGATGTCCTTCGCGTACTTGAGGTTGCCGGCCACGAACGCCTTCGCGGTGTCGGACAGGCCCCACTCCTCCTTGTCGGCGCCCATGATCGACTTGCCCTGGCCGTCGAGCAGCGACAGGTGCAGATGGGCGCCGCAGCCGGCGAGGCCGTTCAGCGGCTTCGACATGAAGGTGCCGATGAGGTTGTGCTTGTGCGCAACCTCCTTGACGGCGTTCTTGTACGTGTAGCTCTTGTCCGGGCCGTCGAGACCATCGCCCGGCCCGAAGTTGATCTCGAACTGGCCCGGCCCGTACTCCGCGTTGGCCGTGATCAGATCGACGCCGATCTTCGGCAGCATCTCCAGCAGGTCGAGCACGACCGGGTGGAAGACGTTCCGGACCGGGTTGAAGATGTGATACCCGCCGAAGAGCGGCGAGCCGTCGGGATTGAGGAAGTAGTTCTCGTACTCCATCCCGGTCCTGATGCCGTAGCCCATCTCGCCGGCCGTATCGAGCACCTTCGAGAGCAGCTGCCGCGGCGACGCCACACGCGGAGTGCCGTCGACGGAGTAGGCCGAGCAGATGAAGCGCGCGTGCCCGGGCTGCCACGGGATGATCTGCGCGGTGGCCGGATCGGGCCGCAGCATCTGGTCGGCGTACGCGTACTCGTCGTTGTAGCCGGAGCCGGCGACGACGTCGGAGCGCGAGTCGAGCACCTGCGCGCCGCCGTACATGTTCAGGCCCTCCTCGGCATAGTGGTAGGCGGCGGCGAGCGGCACCAGCTTCACGCGCGCCGTGCCGTGCATGTCGGGCAGCTCGAACCGGACCCAGGCGACGTCGTTCGCCTTCCAGTCGTCGAGGATCTCCGAGACCGTCCGCGTCACGGCACCAGCTCCAGGTTCGCGTCGAGGGTGTGCCACGGAATCATGCGGTCAACCCAGGCCTGGATCCGATCGATGGCGACAAGGAGGCTCTCCGTCAGCTGGCGGAACTCGTCGTGGCTGGCGCAGCCGGGCCTCTCACAGAAGCGCTGGACGTCGCCGAGCAGCTCCAGCGAGTCGACCAGGTACCACTTCGAGAGGCGGCCGGAGTGCCGGGCGCAGAGGGTGGCGAGCAGGTCGTTCAGCACGGTCACCGGATAAGCGCCGGCCTTCGCCTTGTCGCGCAGGGTCTGCGTCTCCTCACCCAGCCAGAAGAGGTTGAAGCACGCGTAGAAGATGCCGGGCAGCTGACCCATCGGCGGCCGCGACAGCTGGCGCAGGCGGCGCACCTCGTTCGGTTCGGAACGCCAAACCAGCTCGGTGAACGCGTCGAGCCGCGCGATCATCTCGGCCGTCGAGCCGGCGATGTCGTGCGCGTCGCGGCGATAGACGGCCGGTCCCTTCGCGCCGCCGGCCGGCTCCGCGGCTGACTCGGCCGCACGGGGCGCGGCGCCGGGACGCGCGGCTGGACGAGCGGCGGCCGGGACGGAGCCGCCGCCGGCGAGGATGGTGACACCCTGCGACTCTGCCTCCTCCCGCGCCAGGTCGGTCACGATCGCGCCGGCGGGCACCTGCAGCGCGGCGCCGCTGGCGGCCGCGCGCTGCACGTCCTCGCGGGTCACGACGCGGCCGGCGGTGACGACGGTCGGCGCCGCGGCTGGCGCCGGGGCGCGTGGCGCCGACGGGGCGGCTCCCTCGCGCTCGGCGAGCGCCTTCGCGACGAGGTCGGTGATGCGGGCGGTGAGGTCGTCGGCCACCGTCAGATCTCCTGCATCTGGACGCCGATCGAGCCGACCTCGAGGATGTCGGCGCCCCAGGTCTTCAGCACGTCGAGCCCCTCGGTCACCTTCGCGAACACGCTGACGTGACCGAACGGCTCGGTGTCGCCGTAGAAGATGCAGATCGTCTGGCGGCCCGGGTAGTAGCCGATGTCGCCGGGTTCGACCGCGAAGATCTCGTTCTCCGGCTCGGAGAAGAACGGCACCATCACGATCAGCTCCTGGCCCGCGAACTTGGCGTGCACCGAGAAGCTCTCGCACGGCAGGTGATCGGTGAACGCGCGCGCGACGTTCGGCGCTTCGCGGTCGAGCAGTTGCGCGACGACGCGCTGGTTACCGGACAGGATCTCGAAGGACCTTCCCACGCACTCGCTCCCGGGTTCAGGCACGGCCGAACGGACGCAGGTGATCGTAGGCAATCGAAGCCCTCCGGCGCCAGAGATCCGCACGCCCGAATGGCCCGGCCGTGATGTGCAGGGTGCACACCACGGCCGGTAGCCGACACACTTCCACGCTGAAGCGTGCGCCTTCTACGAGCGGGGTCAGACCCCGAAAACCGCCGGTCTGGGGTCTGACCCCGGAACGTTTCCGCGCGGAAGCCGCGCCGATCGCGCGACAGGACCGCGAGCGCGCGCGCGGTGACCCGAAGCGCGCGCTGGGCGGCACGCTTCGTCGGCTAGCACTCGCTCAGTGCTTGCGGCCGGTGATCTTGTCCGCGATGCCCGCCAGGCGGGACGGACGGCCCGTGAGGGCCTCGCGCTTGTCGGCCGTCCGGTACAGGGAGTACATCGCGGTGACGCCGAGGTAGCGGAGCGGCTCCGGCTCCCAGTCGCGGCGCCATGCGTGGCCCACGAACGGCAGCGTCACGAGGTCCGAGCGCTCGCCGCGGACGAGATCGGCGACGATGCGGCCGCCCAGGTTCGCCGCTGCGACGCCGACGCCGACATAACCGCCCGACCAGGCGACGCGGCGCTGCGGATCGGCGCCGACCGCGAACTGCCAGTCACGCGGCACGCCGAGCACGCCCGACCAGCCGTGCGCCACGCGCGCGTCGGCGGCCTGCGGAAACAGGCTGCGCAGCCGACGTTCGAGGCTCGCGACCGTCCCCGGACTGATCTCGCCGTGCCTGTCGGTGCGCGACCCGAAGCGGTACGGAACGCCGCGCCCACCGAGCGCGATGCGGTGATCAACCGTGCGCTGGATGTAGACGTACGCGTTCGCCAGGTCGTGGATCGTCTCCGCGTCGTCCCAGCCGATCGCCGCGATCGCCTCGGGCGTCAACGACTCGGTCACGATCATCGACGAGTTCATCGGCAGCAGCCGGCGCTTGCGGCCGCGGATCGACGCCGTGTAGCCCTCGGTGGCGCGCACCACCCACGAGGCGCGGACGTCGCCCTGGTCGGTGCGGGCGATGCCGCCGGACAGGATCTCGCGCACCGGCGTGTGCTCGTGGATGACGACGCCCATCCGCTCGACCACCGCGGCCAGCCCGAGCGCCAGCGCCGCGGGCTGGACCCGCGCGCAGTGCGGCGTCCGCACCGCGGCGAGCGCGCCGCCGAGGCGGATGCGCTGCTCCAGCTCGTCGCGCTCCAGCAGCCGCGCATCGTCGTCGGTGTCGCCGCCGGCGCGGCGGTGCTCGAGGTGACGGAGGAGCCGTGCGAGCTGCACCTCATTGGTCGCCACCGACAGCGAGCCGCTCTTGAGGAAGTCGCACTCGATGCCCTCGGCCGCGCACACGCGACCCACCTCGTCGACGGTGTCGTAGACCGCGAGCCGCGTGCGGCGGTCGCCCTCGAAGGCGATCTCCCCCGACACCCACCCGCCGTTGCGGCCCGACGCGCCGTACCCCGCCACCTCGCGCTCCAGGATCATCACGCGCAGCGACGGATCCGCGCGCTTCAGGTAGTACGCCGTCCACAGCCCGGTGTAGCCGGCGCCGACGATCGCGACGTCCACATCGGTGCCGCCGGGCAGCGACGGACGCGCGGCCGGCAGACCGCCGAGCGCGTGGAACCAGTAGGACGGACCGCCGATCAGCACCGCGGCAGGCTAGAGGTTCGCCTCCCCGGGCGGCGTCAGACCTTGCCCTTGATGATCGGCGAGACCAGCATCCGCCCCTTCGCGCACGGTGCCAGCCGGGCGTGCACCTCGACTGCGACGCGGCGGTTCGGCGGCGTCACCAGCAGGAAGCTGCTGGTCGGGCACGTCGCCGGATCCCCGGTCGACGGCACGTCGGAGTAGCGGATCGTCGCGTGGGCGTAGCCGCCGTTGGCGAGCACGACCCGCTTCGGCGTGCTCGACTTGTCGAAGGCCGCGAAGCCACGCATGGCGGTCTCGTTCGATCGCCGCAGGCCGAGGCCCGGGAAGCCCTTCATCGCGCAACGCGTCCCCGACACGTTGCGCAGCCGGACGCCGATCTCGAGGGTGCCGGCGCCGCTGCCGCCGGTCGGGTACATGCGCGCCGTCAGGTCGGCTGCGGCGCACGTTCGCACCACGACCCCTCCCGCGGCGGAGGGAACGATGACCGCTGCCAGAGCGGCCACGACGAGAACGAACGACACGCGCGGCACGGAGGCCTCCTCGGGGGCTCGACCGCGGGATCCTACCGCTCTCCCGGCACCCTCACTCGCCCGCGGGCGCGCGATGCCCCCAACCGGAGATCCGGGTGGCAAGATCGCCGATCTTCGAGGGCTCGCCCGTGCGTCGCTCGTCGCGGTCGGCGGCGCGGAACAGCGTGTAGACGAGGTGCGCGCCGATGTACCGGAGCGGCTCGGGCTCCCAGTCGCGGGGCTGCTCGCGGTTCACGAACGGGAGCGTCACCCGGTCGGTCTGCTCGCCGCGTATCAGGTCGGAGAGCGCGCGGCCCGAGAGGTTGGCGGCGCCGACACCGACACCGACGTAGCCGCCGGCCCACGCGAGGCCCGTGGCCGGATCGGCCGCCACGGTTTGCTTCCAGTCGCGCTGCGCGGCGAACACGCCCGACCAGCCGTGCGCGATCGGCACCTCGCGGGTCGCCGGCCACAGCTCGTGCAGGCGGTCGGCGAGCCGGTCGAGGGCGGAGTTCTCGACCTCGCCGTAGCGGTCGTAGCCGGACCGGAAGTAGTACGGCCGCCCGCGCCCGCCGATCGCGATGCGCCCGTCGGCGGTCTTCTGGATGTAGACGTACGAGTGCGCCGCGTCGTGCACCAGCTCGGCGCCCTGCCAGCCGATCTGCGCCCAGACCTCGGCCGGCAGCGGCTCGGTCACGATCATCGTCGAACGCAGCGGGATCAGCGCGCGCGGTGCGACGCCGCCGAGGTGCGGCGTGTAGCCCTCGGTGGCGCGCACGACCCAGCTCGCCCGCACGTCGCCGTGCACCGTTCGCGCCACGCCGAGCGCGATCGACTCGACCCGCGTCGCCTCGTACACGCCGACGCCCATGCGCTCGACCACGTCGGCCAGGCCGCGCGCCAGGGCCGCGGGCTGCACGCGTGCGTAATTGGGCTCGAACACGCCGCCGAGCGCGCCGGCGACGCGGATGCGCTCCTCCAACTCGGCCGGCTCGAGCCAGCCCGGGCGGTTGCGGAGCAGCGGCAGCTGGGCGGGCGCCGTGACGACGTGCAGCGCGCCACCCTTGTGGAAGTCGCAGGCCACGCCCTCGGCCTCGGTGACGCGCCCGATCTCGTCCACGGCATCATCGATCGCCGCCTGCGAGCGCGCGTCACCGAAGCCCGCAACGGCGCCGCAGACCCAGCCGCCGTTGCGCCCCGACGCGCCCCAGCCGCACACCTCCTGCTCGAGCACGCAGATGCGCAGCGACGGGTCGGCGCGCTTCAGGTAGTACGCCGTCCACAGGCCGGTGAACCCGCCGCCGACGATGGCGACGTCGACGTCGACCGGACCGGGCAGCGCCGGCCGCGGGCGGGGCAGCCCGCCGATCGCGTGGAACCAGTAGGAAGGACCGCCGGTGAGCATCGCGTCAGCCTACCCGGAGCGGCGCTTCGGCCGCCGCCGCGGAGCGCACGGGAGATTCACGTCAAGTCTCTAGACTAGTGCCCGCCCTCGAGATCGGAGGTCGGCAGGTGGCCGGACCCGTCGACGTGCATGCGGTGCGCCCACGGCGCGCCGAAGGCGACGTCGGTGCCGACCAGCGGGATGCCGGTGATCATCGACGACTCGAGCGTCATCGCCCGCAGGTCCTCGGGTTCGAGGTCGTGGACGTCCTGCTTGCCGCACGCCCGGGCGAACATCTGGCACTCGAGCGTCAGCGCGTTCAGAAAGTTCTCGACCCGTTCGGCGGCCACGTCGACGGGCAGGCGCGGGATCAGGCGCTCGTCCTGCGTCGTGATGCCGACCGGGCACTGGCCGGTGTGGCACATGGCGCAGTGGCCGGGCTCGACGCCGAGCGCGTGGTAGTCCTCGATGTGCCGCGGCGCGTTGCAGCCGAGCGCGATCATGACGGCCGAGCCGACGCCGACCGCGTCGGCGCCGAGCGCCAGCGCCTTCGCCACGTCGGCGCCGTTCTTGATGCCGCCCTGCAGCACGATCTGCACCTCGCCCAGCAGCCCCATGTCCTCGAGCGCGCGCCGGGCCTCGCAGATCGCCGCCATGGTCGGGATGCCGGTGTGGTCGTAGAGGATGTCGGGCGTTGCGGCCGACCCGCCCTCCATGCCGTCGATGACGATCACGTCGGCGCCGGCCTTGGCCGCCAGCTTGACGTCGTCGCGGGTGCGGGCGGCGCCGATCTTGACGTAGACGGGGATCTGGCCGTCGGTCGCCTCGCGGATCTGCTCGATCTTGAGCCGGAGGTCGGCGGGCCCGATGAAGTCGGGGTGGCGCACCGGCGAGCGCTGGTCGACGCCGAGCGGCAGGTCGCGCATCCGCGCCACCTCGTCCGACACCTTGGCGCCCAGCAGCACCCCGCCGGTACCCGGCTTGGCGCCCTGGCCGACGACGATCTCGACCGCGTCGGCGCTCGCCATGTCGTGCGCGTCGTTGCCGTAGTGGCTCGGACAGATCTGGTAGATCAGCCGGTCGGAGTTGGCGCGCTCCATGGGGTGCATGCCGCCGTCACCGGTGGTGGTCGACGTGCCCGCGCGGCTGGCGCCGAGGCCGATGCCGGCCTTCGCGTTGCGCGACAACGCGCCGAACGACATGCCGCAGACGGTGATCGGAATCTTCAGCCGCAGCGGCCGCTCGGCGAACCGCGTGCCGAGCACCGTCTCGGTGTCGCAGCGCTCGCGGTAGCCCTCGAGCGGCACGCGGGAGAGGGTGCAGGTGAGAAACGTCAGGTCGTCGAAGTTCGGCACCGGGCGCGTCGTCGACATGCCGCGATAGCGGTAGCGGCCGAGCTCGGCCTTGAGCTGGATGTCCTGGATGACGTCCGGCTTCCAGACGGCGTGGTTGTGGAGCCACCGCCGCGCCTCGATCGCGTCGTGCTCTTGCTCCGTCACATCGCCTCCCGCCAGATCGCGAACTCGCGCCGATCGAAGTTGTGCAGCTTGCCGCCCGAGCCGAGCTTCGTCCACGCGCGCTTCGGCCCGAGACCGTGCGGGTCGCACAGGGTGGCGAGCAGCGCCTCGTCCTCGGCGGTCAGCTCCTGCTCCACGCAGTCGGATCCGGGCACGCCCAGGTCGCCGCCGACGAAGATGTCGCCCGCGTACATGGAGTCGCCGATGCCGGCGTCGACGTCGCCGCAGATCACCAGCACGCCCTTCTGGTACATGAACCCGCTCATGTAGCCGGCGTCGCCCCCGATGACGATCGTCCCGCCCTTGTTGGCGATCCCCGCGCGGGTGCCGACCGAGCCCTTGACGACGACCGAGCCGCCCTTCATCGAGGCCCCGACGTTGGTGCCGGCGCCGCCGTGGACGAGCACCGAGCCGGCGTGCATGTCGGCGCCGATCGACCAGCCGGCCTCGCCCATCACCTCGAAGTCGGCGCCATCGCCGAGGGTGCAGCACAGGTAGCCGACCGAGCCCTCGAAGCGGATCTTGACGGGGTCGAACATCGCGACGCCGAGGCAGTGCCGGGCACCGGGGTGCAGCACGCGGATCTCGGGCGCGCCCTCGGCGGCGAGGCGCTTCAGCGCGCGGTTGATCTCGCGCGTCGTCTGGCCGGCGCAGTCGACTACAGCATCCACATCTCCGCCCTCCCCACACCGAGCTCGCGGAACGACGCCTGCTCGGCCGCCTCGCCGAACGCCTGGTGCACGGCGATCGGCTCGGACGCGACGGCGACCCAGTCGTCGGTCTCGGCCACGATGCCGGGCATCGAGCCGACGCGGTCGCGACACATGCCGAGGCCGTCGGGCGTCGCGAGCAGGTAGGAGAACGCGCCGTCGAGGTCGCGGATCGACGCCTCCATCGCCTCCTGGATCGTCGCGCCCTCCTCGAGCCGGTGGGCGAGGTACAGCGCGAGCAGCTCGGAATCGTTGCCGGTGAAGAAGCGGTGCCCCTTCATCTCGTAGAGGCGGCGCAGCTTGTGGTAGTTCGTGACGTGGCCGTTGTGCACGACGCAGATGTCGGCGAACGGCCGGGCCCAGAACGGGTGGGCGTGCTGCACGTCGATGCGCGACTCGGTCGCGAGGCGCGTGTGGCCGACGCCGTGCCGGCCGGGCGAGCCCTCGAGACCGTAGGCGCGGGCCAGGCCCTCGCCGTCCATGACGTGCTTGTAGATCTGCAGCGAGCGGCCGACCGAGAACACTTCGACGTGCGCGTCGGCGCCCTCCACCTCGCGGCAGATGTCGGCCACGGGGATGGTCGCGTCGACCTGGAAGCGGAGCACGCCGGAGTCGAAGTCGGAGTCCTCGATACCGAACGCGTCGGCTGCGCGGGCACGCGCGGCATCGGCGGCGACGTGGTCGTCACCGCACCACACGCGTACCACGTAGTGCCCGTTCGAGGATGGGTCGTACAGGCCGAGCCCGGTCGAGTCGGGGCCGCGGCCGCGCAGGCCCGTGAGCATGCGTCCGAGCACCTCGGACGCCACCGGGCCGTCGCCGCGCTTGGAGAGGAACCCCGCGATGCCGCACATCTCGCAGGCAGCGTACGATCGGCGCGGCCATGCGGGCTACGTGACGCGCGCGGTCATCAGGGCGTCTGCGATGTGCGCGATGCACATGGCGCGTACCATCACCGCATGGCAGACAAGATCCGTTGGGGCGTGCTCGGCGCGGCGAACATCGCCGTCGAGAAGGTCGTCCCGGCGATGCAGCGCGGCGCCCGCACCGAGGTCGTCGCGATCGCGTCGCTGCGGCGCGATCGCGGCCGGGCGGCGGCCGACCGGCTCGGCATCGGCCGCGTGCACGAGTCGTACGAGGCGCTGCTCGCCGACCCCGAGGTCGACGCCGTCTACAACCCGCTGCCGAACCACCTGCACGTGCCGTGGTCGATCCGCGCGGCCGAGGCCGGCAAGCACGTGCTGTGCGAGAAGCCGATCGGCCTGACCGCGGCCGAGGCCCGCCGGCTGCTCGAGGTGCGCGACCGCACCGGGGTCGTCATCGGCGAGGCCTTCATGGCGCGCTCGCACCCGCAGTGGCTGCGGGCGAAGGAGCTCGCGCAGTCCGGCGCGCTCGGCGACCTGCGGGTCGTCACCGGGGCGTTCACGTACTTCAACCGCGATCCGCAGAACGTGCGCAACATCGCCGGCATCGGCGGCGGCGGCCTCTACGACATCGGCTGCTACCCGATCACGACGTCGCGGATGATCTTCGGCGAGGAGCCGACGCGGGTGTTCGGGCTGCTCGAGAACGACCCCGACTTCGGCGTCGACCGGCTCGCGTCGGTGATCCTCGACTTCCCGTCGGGCCACGCCACGTTCACGTGCTCGACGCAGCTCGTGCCGTACCAGCGGATGCACATCATGGGCACCACCGGCCGCATCGAGATCGAGATCCCGTTCAACGCGCCGCCCGACAGCCCGTGCCGGATCTTCATCGACGACGGCGCCGACCTGCGGGGCGCCACGATCCGCGTCGAGGAGTTCCCGGTCCTCGACCAGTACACCGTGCAGGGCGACCTGTTCGCCGAGGCGATCCAGACGGGCGGCCCGGCTCCCACACCGCTCGAGGAGGCCGTGCGCAACATGGAGGTCATCGACGCCGTGTTCCGCAGCGCCGCGAGCGGCCAGTGGGAATCGCCGACGGCGTAGGATCCGGCGATGGCGTACGACGAGACCCTGGCGGCCCGCGTCCGCGACGCGCTGGCCGGTCGCGAGACGATCGTCGAGCGGCAGATGTTCGGCGGGCTCGGCTTCCTGTACCACGGCAACATGTGCGCCGGCGTCCGCGGCGACGCGCTCATCGTCCGGCTCGGCGACGGCGCCGAAGAGGCGCTGGCCGAACCGCACGTCCGCCCATTCAGCAGCGACAACGGTCGTCGCACGATGACCGGCTGGCTGCTGGTCGATCCGCCGGCGCTGGAGACCGACGAGCAGCTCGAGACCTGGGTCGACCGCTCCGTCGCGTTCACGAGCACGCTGCCGCCGAAGTAGCGGCAGCGACGCCTACATCAGCGTGTACTCGGGCCCCGAGCCGCCCTCGGGCGGCGTCAGCCGGCCGCCCTTGGCGGTGATCGCGCCGCACTGCACGCAGTTGGACGGCGCCATCTGCACGCGCACCTGGCCGTCGCCGGTCTCGGAGCCCTCGACGATCTCGTAGACCGCCGCCGGGCACATGTTCACCCAGGTGTGGGCGAGATCGAGCGGCACGCGCGGCTGGATGCGGATGTGGTTCGGCTGGTCGTCGCGGGTGCGGTTGCCCGAGAGGAACACGGACGAGAGCTTGTCGAACGTCAGCACGCCGTCGGGCTCGACCAGCGTGCGGCCGCGCGGGGCCATCTCCACCTCGGCGTCGTCGCGGTGTCCGAACGGCCGGAACGGCACGACGCCGCGCACGGCGTCGATGGCGCCCGCCACCGGTCCGCCGACGACGAGGCCCTTCGACAGCGCCTGGCGCATGTTGCGGTACCGGTGCAGGTCCTTGCCGATGCGGCTCGCTCGCACGGCCGCGTCGTACGACTCGAGCGCCCCCGGCGCCGACAGATCGGCCCCGGCCTGCAGCGCGCGGTGGATCGTCTCGGCGGCGAGCATGCCGGAGTGCATCGCGTAGTGCACGCCCTTCAGCCGCGGGATGTTGACCAGGCCGGCCGAGTCGCCGGTCAGCACGGCGCCGCGCAGGGCGAGCGTGTCGGGGATCGAGTGGAAACCGCCAGACGGGATCGTCTTCGCGCCCCAAGCGACCCGCTCGCCACCGTCCAGCAGACGCTTGATGAACGGGTGCGTCTTGAACTCCTGCAGCACGTCGTGGGGCGACAGGCCGCTGTCGGTGTACTCGAGCCCGACCACGAAGCCGACGCAGATGTGTTCGCGGCCCATCGGGTAGATGAACGAGCCGCCGACCTCGCCGTACCGGGCCGACCAGCGCAGCGGCCAGCCGAGCGTGTGGATGATCTTGTCGAGCGGCTTCGAGACCTTCCAGATCTCCTTGACGCCGATCTCGTAGGCCTGCGGGAACCGCGAGCCGACCTGGAAGTGGTCGAGCGCGACACCGCGGAGATGACCCTGCGTGCCCTCGGCCAGCACGGTCGCCTGCGCGACGATCTCGGTCGGCGGCGCCGCGCCGGGCGGGGCCTTGCCGGACCGGTCGAGGCCCATCGGCGCGGTCTGCACGCCCCGCACCGCGCCGCCGTCGACGAGGAGCCGCAGCGCCGTGGTCTCCGGCTGGACGAACGCGCCCAGCTCCTCGGCCCGCTCGCCCATCCAGCGCGTCAGGCGCGACAGCGAGAAGATCCAGTTGCCCTTGTTGTGGAACGGCGGCGGCGTCGGCAGGCGCTGTGCCCGGCCGCGGGTCATGAAATAGACACCCTCGCCGGCGACCGGTCCGTACGACGTCATCTGCTCGAGCGGCGTGTCGGGGAACAGCTCCTTCAGCGCGCTCGGGTTGACGATCGCGCCGGACAGCTCGTGCGCGCCGGGCGCGCGCCCCTTCTCGAGCACGATCAGCGGCACCTCGCCGAGCTTTTCAAGCGTGGCCGGATCATCGCCGAGCAGCTGACCGAGGCGGACGGCGCAGGCCATCCCGGCCGGGCCGCCGCCGACGATCGCGACGCCGCAGTCGATGCGCAGATCGGCGGGTCCGTCGGGCTTCTTGACGTAGTCCTTCGCGGCGAACGGTGGCGGATGGTGGCCGGGGATCGTTCCCATGAGCGAGACGATACCCGACGCCCCCGGCCCGCAAGCGTCGGTCACACGCGTTGCAGGAGCCCCGGGGCGAGCAGCGAAGGATGCCGGGGCATGAAGACGATCTTCTACCTCATCGGGCTCTGCGTCGTGCTGCTGCTCATTGCGAACTCGCAGAGCGCGAGCGCGCACTTCTGCGTCGGCAAGGAGAACGGCTGCCTCGTGCTCGGCTCCGAGGGCATCCACCTCGTCTCGAACGCCGAGGCGAAGAAGCTCACCGACTCGGAACCGTAAGCCGTGCGGCCAGGGGCGACCTCGGCGGTCCTGCGCTGGCGTGTGGGCGCATGGCTGGCCGGCGCCGGCCTGCTGCTGCTCGTCGTCGACTTCATCTTCCTGCACAAGGGCTTCGGCTTCTGGTGCCTCTGCCTGTTCCTCATGATCATCGGGGCGCTGGTCGCGAACCCGCTGCGCATGATGGTCCGGCTGCGCGAGGGCGGCCCGGCCGACCCGGTCGTGCGCCTGCGGCCGCTCGGCATCATCGGCTTCATCGTGATGATGGTGCTGTTCCTGGTGCCGTTCGCGATCGGCGAGTGGCTGCTGAACATGGTCGGCGAACTGTTCGAGCGCCGCTCGGGACGCCGCGTCATCGACCTGGACGAACCTCCGCCGGCGGACGACGAGGAGACCCTTGCCGGGCATCCGCCCGTGCCGTGGCCGGGCGCGGAAGGCTTCGAGGACATCTTCTACGACGGGCAGGACCCGAACCGCCGGCGCCTGCGGCGGCTCACGCGTCGCTGATCCGGCAGATCGCCTGGCCGACCGCGACGGTCTGCCCGGCGGCCACCGCGAGGTCCTCGACGACGCCGGCGCGGGGCGCGGCGATCTCGTTCTCCATCTTCATCGCCTCGACGATGGCGATCACCTGGCCCGCTGCCACGGTGTCGCCCTCGGCGACCTCCACCTGCAGCACGCTGCCCTGCATCGGGCTCGTGACGGTGCCGGCGGCGGCGGCGCCGCCGCCGCCGCCCATGCTGCGCGCGAGGCGCCGCCGGCGGGCCTCGACCAGCACCGGGTCGTCGGGCGCGTGGATGCGGACGTCGAACCGCCGGCCGTCGACCTCGGCCACGTAGCTGCGGCTCCGGGTCGCGTCCACGGCCGGCGGCGGTGGCTCGTGGGCCGCGGCCAGCTGTCCCGGCCAGACGTCCTCGACGAGGCCGGCGCAGGTCTCCCCGCGCGCGAACTCGGGGGCCTCCATGATCAGCCGGTGGAGCGGGATCAGCGTCCGCACGCCCTCGACGACCATCTCGTCCAGCGCACGCCGCATGCGGGCCCGCGCCAGGTCGCGCGTGCGATCCCAGACGACCAGCTTGGCGACCATCGGGTCGTACAGCGCCACGATCTCGCCGCCCTGCTCGAGGGCCGAGTCGACGCGCACGCCCGGCCCGGCCGGCTCGCGGTAGCGCACGACCCGGCCCGGTGACGGCAGGAAGGTGGTCGGATCCTCGGCGTTCACACGGCACTCGATGGCGTGGCCGCGCAGCACGACCTCGTCCTGGGCGAACGACAGCGGCGCGCCCTGCGCGACCAGGATCTGCTCGCGCACGAGGTCGATGCCGGTGGCCATCTCCGTGATGGTGTGCTCCACCTGGATGCGCGTGTTCATCTCGAGGAAGAACACGTCGCCGCGGGTGTCCATGAGGCACTCGATGGTGCCGGCGCCGACGTACCCCACGGCGCGCGCGGCGGCGATCGCCATCTCCCCCAGACGCGCGCGGATCTCGGGCGTCACCGCCGGCGATGGCGTCTCCTCGACGATCTTCTGGTGTCGCCGCTGCAGCGTGCAGTCGCGCTCGTGCAGCGACACGACGGTGCCGTGCGTGTCGGCCATCAGCTGCACCTCGACGTGCCGCGGGTCGAGCAGGTACTTCTCGACGTAGACGGCGGGGTCGCCGAAGTACGACTGGCCCTCGCGCTGGGCGGCCTCGAGCGCGCGCTCGGCCTCGGCGGGCGTCTCGACGACCTTGAGGCCCTTGCCACCGCCGCCGGCCGCGGCCTTGAGCGCGATCGGCCACCCGTACTGCTCGCCCAGCTCGATCACGCGGGCCGGGTCCTCGACGCGCTCGGTGGTGCCGGGCACGATCGGCACGCCGGCCGCGAGCATGATCTCCCGCGCCCGGATCTTGGAGCCCATCGCGTCGATCGCCTCCGGCGGCGGGCCGATCCAGGCGACGCCCTCCTCCGCGCAGCGACGGGCGAAGGACGCGTTCTCGGCCAGGAAGCCGTAACCCGGGTGGATCGCGTCGGCGCCCGCCTTGTGGGCGGCCTCGAACACGCGGTCCTGGTTCAGGTACGACTCGGACGGGGCGCCCGGGCCGAGCAGGTAGGCGTCGTCGGCGCGGTGCACGTGCAGCGCGTCGCGGTCGGCCTCGGAGTAGACGGCCACGCAGCCGATGCCGAGCTCGCGGGCGGCGCGGAACACGCGCAGCGCGATCTCGCCGCGGTTCGCGACCAGGATCCGCTTGAAGGCAGTCACGCGCGCGCCTCCTCGGCGCCGGCGCGGCGCCAGGCGCTGGCGTGGGCGGCCGGCGGCGCGAACGCGCCGTCCTCGGCCAGTGCCTGCTCGAGGGCCGCGATCAGGGCCGCAGCCTCGTCCGGCTCCGGCTCCGGCGTGAATTCGAAGTCGAGGCCCTGCACTAGAGCGGGATGTTGCCGTGACGGCGTTTCGGCCGCTCGACGCGCTTCGTCGAGCTGACGGCGAGTGCGTCGCACAGCACGCGGCGCGTCGTGCGCGGCTGGATCACGTCATCGACGTAGCCGCGCTCGGCTGCCGTGTAGGGGTTCGCGAACCGGGCGCGGTAGTCGTCGACCAGCTCGGCCCGGCGCGCGACCGGATCCTCGGCCTCGGCCAGCTCCTTGCGGAAGACGATGTTGACGGCGCCGTCCGGGCCCATCACGGCCACCTCCGCGGTCGGCCACGCGAAGTTGAAGTCGGCGCGCAGGTGCTTGGAGCCCATCACGTCGTAGGCGCCGCCGTAGGCCTTGCGCGTGATCACGGTCAGCTTCGGCACGGTCGCCTCGGCATACGCGTAGAGCAGCTTGGCGCCGTGCCGGATGATGCCGCCCCACTCCTGGCTGGTGCCGGGCAGGAAGCCGGGCACGTCGACGAACGTCACGATCGGCACGCCGAACGCGTCGCAGGTGCGCACGAACCGCGCGGCCTTCTCGCTGGATTCGATGTCGAGCACGCCGGCCATCTGCGACGGCTGGTTGCCGACCACGCCGACCGCGTGGCCGCCGAGCCGCGCGAAGCCGCAGACGATGTTCATCGCGTGCGCCGCCTGGATCTCGAGGAAGTCGCTCTCGTCGACGATCGCCGCGATCACGCGCTTCATGTCGTACGGCCGGTTCGGCGAGTCGGGGATCAGCGTGTCCAGCTCGGGGATCTCGCGGTCGACCGGGTCGGCGGTGGCGTGCCACGGCACCGGCTCGAGGTTGTTGTCGGGCAGGTGCGCGAGCAGCGCGCGGGCCTCGGCGATGCAGTCGGCCTCGGAGTCGGACACCACGTGCGCGACGCCCGACTTGATGGCGTGGGCGTCGGCGCCGCCGAGCTCCTCCATCGACACGTCCTCGCCGCTCACGGTCTTCACGACGTCGGGGCCGGTGATGAACATGTGCGAGGTGCCGCGCACCATCAGGATGAAGTCGGTGATTGCCGGCGAGTAGACGGCGCCGCCGGCGCACGGTCCCATCACCAGAGAGATCTGCGGGATCACGCCCGAGGCGTCGACGTTGCGCACGAAGATGTCGGCGTAGCCGGCCAGTGACACGACGCCCTCCTGGATGCGCGCGCCGCCGGAGTCGTTGATGCCGACGATCGGCGAGCCGAAGCGCAGGGCCATGTCCATCACCTTGCAGACCTTCTCGGCGAACACCTCGCCGAGCGAGCCGCCGAAGACGGTGAAGTCCTGCGAGAAGGCGAACACGCGGCGGCCGTTGACGAGGCCGTGACCGGTGATCACGCCGTCGCCGTACGGGCGGTTGCGCAGCATCCCGAAGTTCGGATTCCGATGCTGGACGAAGCGGTCGAGCTCGGTGAACGTGCCCGGGTCGAACAGCGCCTCGATGCGTTCGCGCGCGGTGCCCTTGCCGCGGCCGCGCTGCCGCTCGATGGCGACCTGATCACCGGTGGTGACCTCGTCCGTGAGCCGCTCGAGATGCTCGAGCCGTTCGGCCGTCGTGTGCTGCGCGTGCCGGTCGGTCATGGAGAACCGATCGTACCGGTGCCACCCGGGCGCGGCGTCAGGCGGCGCGCCTCCCGTGCGGAAGCGTTCGCCTTCCGTTCTGGGGTCAGACCCCGAAACGGCCGTTCCCGGGGTCTGACCCCAGAACGGAAGACGCGCGGATCGCGCAAAGGTCGCGCGCCGGCACCAGAGATGGCACGTTGGGTGCGCGTACTGGCGCGGAAGGTGCGCCGGAGACGTGCTAGTCGGGCCCCGGGCGCTGCCGGCGGTTCAGCAGGCCTTGCGGTTCGCCAGCTCGCGGGCGTCGTCGCGGATCAGCGCGTACGCCTGGTCGGGCGGCACGCCCGACTCGATCTGGCCGCGCACGCGGTTGGTGATGTCGAGAACCTTCGCCTGGTCCTCCCGCGTGCCCGTCTCGCAATCCGGCACCGACTCGATCAGCGTCGCCACCGCCAGCCGGCAGGCCGAGTCGATCGGGTTGGCGATGAACTCCCGCAGCGCATCAGACTCGACGAGGTTCACGTACTGGCTCATGCGCCGCGGCACCGGGTAGTGCGCGCCGCAGTTCGCCACGCCGGTCGGGGTCGCATCGACGGCCGCCTGGATGGAGCCGACCTCGTCCTGCCGGATCGTGGTGTCGCTGGAGCCGCAGGCCGCGAGCAGCAGCGGCACTGAAACTGCGAGCACCCAGAGGCGACGCACGGCTACCGGCCGCCCGCGATCAGCGCGTCGTACGTGCCCCACTCCTCGCGCAGCACGTCGCAGATCTCGCCGATCGTGCAGCGGTTCGCGAGGGCCGCGCGCATCGGCACCAGCAGGTTCACGTCGCTCGCCACCGCGCCGGCGCGGACAGCCGCCAGGTGGGCCGCCGCCTCCTCCTCGTTCCGGCCCGCCCGGAACGCGCGGGTGCGGTCGGCCTGCCGCGCCTCGGCGGCGGGATCCAGGCGGTGCAGCTCGGGCTCGACCCGGCCCTCGTCCTGGTACAGGTTCACGCCCACGACGATCAGCGAGCCGTCCTCGATGCCGCGCTGGTAGGCGAAGGCCGCCTCCTCGATCCGGTCCTGCATCACGCCCGACTCGATCGCGGCCACGGCGCCGCCCAGACCGTCGATCTCGTCGATCAGCGCCCGAGCGCCACGCTCCAGCTCGTCGGTGAGCATCTCGATGTAGTACGAGCCGCCGAACGGATCGGTCGTCGCCGTCGTGCCGGCCTCGAACGCCAGCACCTGCTGCGTGCGCAGCGCGAGCGTGGCGGAGTGCTCCGTCGGCAGGGCCAGCGCCTCGTCGAAGCCGTTGGTGTGCAGCGACTGCGCGCCGCCGGCGACGGCCGAGAAGGCCTGCAGCGCGACGCGCACGATGTTGACCTCGGGCTGCTGCGCGGTCAGCGTCGAGCCGCCCGTCTGCGCGTGGAAGCGCAACGCCTGGCTGCGCGGATCGAGCGCTCCGAAACGGTCTCGCATGATGTACGCCCAGAGGCGGCGGGCGGCACGGAACTTGGCGATCTCCTGGAACACGTCGTTGTGCGCGTTGAAGAAGAACGACAGGCGCGAGGCGAAGTCGTCGACCCGCAGCCCGGCCGCAATCGCGGCCTCCACGTACGCGATGCCGTTCGCGAGCGTGAACGCCAGCTCCTGCACGGCCGTCGAGCCGGCCTCGCGGATGTGGTACCCCGAGATCGAGATGGTGTTGAAGCGCGGCAGCTGTGCCGAGGCGTAGCGGAACGTGTCGGTCGTCAGCCGCATGGAGGGGCGCGGCGGGAAGATGTAGTTCCCCCGCGCGCAGTACTCCTTGAGAATGTCGTTCTGGATCGTGCCGCGCAGGCTGCCCGGCTCGGCGCCCTGCCCGGTGCCGACCAGTTCATAGAGCAGCAACAGCAGCGACGCCGGTGCGTTGATCGTCATCGACGTCGAGACGCCCTCGCCGAGCGGGATGCCGTCGAACAGTCGTGCCATGTCCTCGACCGAGTCGATGCCGACGCCCGTGCGCCCGACCTCGCCCCCGGCCCGCGGGTCGTCGGAGTCGAGACCGAGCTGCGTCGGCAGGTCGAACGCCACCGACAGGCCCGTCTGGCCGCGCTCCAGCAGCAGCCGGAACCGCCCGTTCGTCTCCTCCGCCGAGGCGAAGCCGGCGTACTGGCGCATCGTCCACGGCCGCGACCGGTAGCCGTCGGCCCGCGCCCCGCGCGTGAACGGGAACGCACCCGGCCGGCCCAGGTCGTGCGGCCCGGAGTCCTCCGCGACGATGGGCACCGGGATTCCGGAGTCGGTGCGACGTTCGCCTGGCACCCGGGCAGACTAGTCCACACGGCTAGACTGGCAGTCGATGAAGTGCCCGGCCCGGCCCCACGCGTGATCCGCGTCCGCGTTCGTCTCTTCGCGATGCTGCGCGAGCGGGCCGGCCGCTCGTCGATCGACGTCGAGCTGGCCGACGGCGCCACCGCGGCCGACGTCTGGGCGAGCCTCGGCATCGGCGAGGAGCCGCCGGCGCTCGGTCTCGCGGTCAACCGCGCCTACGCCGACCGCTCGACGACCCTGGCCGACGGCGACGAGGTGGCGTTCATCCCGCCCGTCTCCGGCGGCGCGATGGAGCCGTACGTGGAGCTGACCGACGCCCCGATCGACCTGGGCGCGATCGTCTCGCGGGTCGCCCACTCCGGCGCCGGCGCGATCGCCACCTTCTCCGGCACCGTCCGCGACCACTCGCGCGAGCGCGACGTCGAACGCCTCGAGTACGAGATCTACGCCGAGATGGCGATCCGCGAGTTGAGCCGCATCGCGCGCGACGTGGCCGAGCGCCACGAGCTGCTTGCGATCGCCGTCGTGCACCGCGGCGGCGCCTGCGAGATCGGCGACACGACGGTCGCGATCGCCTGCTCCGCGCCGCACCGCGCCCAGGCGCTGGAGGCGTGCCGCGAGACCATCGACGCGCTCAAGCAGGCCGTGCCGATCTGGAAGCGCGAGGTCTACCGCGACGGCGCCGCGTGGATCGGGCAGGGATCGTGAGCGACCTCCTCGTCCTCGTGCCCGAGCACGGTGAGCCGGTCGCCCTCTCGCGCGCCGCGTGGGAGGCGACGGTCGACTTCCTGGCCGGCCACCAGGCGTTCCACGATTCGCTGCTCGAGGCATGGCGTCGGGCACCCGGCGTCGTCGTGTCCGACCTGCAGGCCACGCGCATGGCGGGGCTCGCCGACCACGAGGCCGACGATCCCGACACCGACGCGGGCGACCGCGACGGGCTGACGCGCCTGGCCGAGTTCTGCCGCGCCAGCGGCGGCTTCCTGGTCGCCGGCCCCGAGGCCATGCCGGCGCCGGCGCCGATTGCGGACGAGCACGCCGCGACGCTGGCGCCGGAGCCGGCGACGCTGCCGGAGCCGAGCGAACCGCCCGAGCCACCCGGCTGGCACGCCCGGGCGCGGCGCCTGCTCGGCCCGTTCGCAGTCGTGCTGATCTTCGCCGTCAAATGGGTGGCGAAGCTGAAGCTCCTGCTGTTCGCACTGCCGAAGATCGGCTTCCTCAAGGTGGCGCTGCTGGGCGCCACCAACCTCTGGTTCTACGCCCTGTTCTGGGGCTGGCAGATCGCGGCCTGGGTGATCGTGCTGCTGCTCGTGCACGAGCTCGGCCATGCGATCGCCTACAAGGCGTTCGGGCTCGGCGTCGCCCGGATCGGTTTCGTGCCGTTCCTGGGCGCCTACGCGATGTCGAAGGAGGCGCCCGAGAGCGCCTGGGTGAACGCGCTCTGCGCGCTCGCCGGCCCGCTGATCGGCGGCGCGGGCTGCGCGGTGCTGTGGTGGTACGGCCACACCACGGGCTCCGACCTGATGAGCGCCGCGGCCACGCTCGGATTCCTGCTGAACCTCTTCAACATGGTGCCGGTCGTGCCGTTCGACGGCGGCGTGGCGGCCGGCGCGATCCATCCGTACGTGTGGTTCGTCGGCATCTTCGGTCTCACCGTCGCGGCGCTGCGGTTCCCGAACGTGATCCTGTTCCTCTTCCTCGGGATCGCGCTGTGGCAGGCCTACGGGCTGTTGAAGCGCTACCGCGCCGGCGACGAGGCGACGCTGCGCTTCTACCGCAGCGTCACGCCCAAACAGCGGATCGTGATCGCCGTCCTGTACTTCGGCATCGCCCTGCTGCTCGCGGGCGGCTTCTTCGAGGCCGCCCCGCCGCGCCCGCAGTAGCCACGCCGTTCAGCCAGTGGGCACCTTGTTCAGCGTCGCGTCGATGAGCCGCGGCATGTCGCCCCAGATGTCCTTCGAGCCGAGCAGGACGCCGAGCACGTTCTTGTCGCCGCGGCGGACGGCGACCACCAGGCACGCGCGGGCGGCGGTCGTGAAGCCGGTCTTGACGCCGTACGTGCCCCGGTAGGAGAACAGCATCTTGTTGTGGTTCCGGTACTCCTTGACGTGGATCGGCGCGGCCCACGGCACACGCTCGACCTTCGTCGACACCACCCGCGCGAACGTGCGGTCACCGAGCGCGTACCACGCCATGATCGCCTGATCGTTCGCCGACGACTTGTTGCGCGAGTCGTCGAGACCGTTCGCGCTGGCGAAGGTCGTGTCGTCCATGCCGAGGTCGCCGGCGGCGTCGTTCATCAGCGTGTAGAAGCGCTTCATGCTGCCCTTGCCGAGGTCGTAGCCGAGCGCGTACGCCGAGTCGTTCGCCGAGATCATCAGCGTCGAGTCGAGCAGCGTGCTGCGCGTGTACCGCCGGCCGGCCACGAGATCGTCGCGCGTCGGCTCCACCAGCGTCGCGGCCCGCGGCACACGTACCTTGACGGCCAGGTTGCCCTGCTCGGCGGTCAGCAGCCCGGTCATCATCTTCGTCAGCGACGCGATCGGCCGCTTCTGGTGCGGCTCCTTCGCGTAGATGACCGCTCCGTTCTCGAGGTTGACGGAGATGTAGGCTTGCGCGGTGAGGCCCGGCGAGAAGGGACCGCCGGAGACCTCGGACGGGTAGATGAGGTCGGGTGGCGCCGGGCGGGCGACGACGCTCGTGTTCGGCGCGACAGAGGGGTGCACCACCAGGAGCACGGCCGCGAAGATCCGGTCGAGCACGGCGGAACCATACACTTCGGCCATGGCGGACCTCCGAACCCTCCCGTCGGTCGACCGGATCCTGCAGGAGCCGGCGGCACAGGAGCTCGCGGCCCGTGCGGGGCGCGACGTAGCGGTCGCGGGCGTGCGCGATGCGCTGGCTGAGCGCCGTCGTGCGGGCATCGCCGGCGACGACCGCGACGCCGTCGCCGCGGCCATCGCGCAGGAGGCACTCGACCGGGAGGCGCCGCACCTGCGGCCGGTCATCAACGCCACCGGCGTGATCGTCCACACCAACCTCGGCCGCGCGCCGCTGGCGCGCGAGGCGCTAGCCGCGGTCACGGCCGTGTCCGACGGCTACGCCAACCTCGAGCTCGACCTGGAAACCGGCGGCCGCGGCTCGCGGCAGGACGCCGTAGCGCCGCTGATCGCCTCACTCACCGGCGCCGAGGCGGGCCTGGCGGTCTCCAACAACGCCGCCGCCCTGGTGCTGGTACTGAGCGCGCTGGCGGCCGGTCGCGACGTGCTCGTCTCGCGCGGCCAGCTGGTCGAGATCGGCGACGGTTTCCGCATCGCCGACATCCTGCAGGCCAGCGGCGCCCGGCTGGTCGAGGTGGGTTCGACCAACCGCACGTCCAGCGCCGACTACGAACGCGCGATCACGTCCGAGACGGCGCTCCTGCTGCGCGTGCACCCGTCGAACTACCGCATCGTGGGGTTCACCGAGGAGGTCGACACCGCGACGCTGGCCGGCATCGGCGCCCGGCACGGGCTGCCGGTGCTGGACGACCTCGGGTCGGGCCTGCTCGCGCCCGATCCGGTGTTCGCCGGCGAGCCCGACGCCCGCGCGGCGATCGGGGCGGGCGCAACGCTGGTCTGCTTCTCGGGCGACAAGCTGCTGGGCGGGCCGCAGAGCGGCATCATCGCCGGCACCCGTGAGGCCATCGATCGCGTCCGCCGGCACCCGCTGGCACGCGCCGTGCGCATCGGCAAGCTGGCGGCGGCGGCCCTGGAGGAGACACTGCGGCTGCACCGCGACCCGGTGCGGGCGCGAGCGGCGATCCCCGTGCTGCGGATGGCGCACGAGCCCGCGACCGAGGTGCGGGCCCGCGCCGAGCGGCTGGCCGAGGCCATCGGCGGCGAGGTGGCCGACACCGACTCGCGCGTCGGCGGCGGCTCGATGCCGGCGCTGGCGCTGGCGTCGAGCGCCGCCGCGCTGCCCGATCCGCGCGGCGAGCTGCACGCGGCGCTGCGAGCCGGCGTGCCGCCGGTGATCGGGCGGATCGACGCCGGTCGTCTCCTGCTCGACGCCCGCACGCTCACCGACGACGACGTCGCCGTCGTGGCGGCGGCCGTGCTCGCGGCTCGCGCATGACGCTGCACACGCTCGGAACCGCCGGCCACGTCGACCATGGCAAGACCGCGCTCGTGCGGGCGCTCACCGGCAAGGACACGGACCGTCTCGAGGAGGAGCGCCGCCGCGGCATCTCGATCGAGCTCGGCTACGCGCTGCTCGACCTCGGCGACGGTCACGAGCTGTCGGTGGTCGACGTGCCGGGACACGAGCGGTTCGTCCGCACGATGGTGGCCGGCGCGACCGGCATCGACCTGGCACTCGTGTGCATCGCCTGCGACGACGGCGTCATGCCGCAGACGCGCGAGCACCTGGCGATCCTCGACCTGCTCGAGGTGTCCGACGGCGTCGTCGCGCTCACCAAGCGCGACCTCGTCGACGACGAGGGCGCCGCGCTGGCCCGGGACGATGCGGCGGAGGCGCTGGCCGGCTCGCGGCTGCACGCCGCCGAGCTGGTCGAGGTCTCCGCCCGCACCGGGCAGGGGCTGGACGAGCTGCGCGCCGCCCTGCTGCGGGCAGCCGCCGCGACGCGCGTGGTGCGCACCTCGGGCCGCACGCGGCTGCCGGTCGACCGCGTCTTCTCGCTGCACGGCATCGGCACCGTGGTGACCGGCACGCTGTGGGGCGGGTCGATCGCCGCCGGCGACCGCGTCACGCTGCTGCCGCAGGGCCTGGAGGGTCGCGTGCGCTCGCTGCAAACGCACGACCGCGTCGTGCCCGAGGCGGCCGACGGCGGCCGGGTCGCCGCCTGCCTGGTCGGGGTCGAGCGCACCGACATCGCCCGCGGCGCGACCGTCGTGGCGGGCCCGCCGCCGCCGACCTCCTACCGCCTCGACGTGGAGCTGCACCCCGTGGCCGGTGCGCCGGCACTGCGCTCCGGCGACCACGTGGAGGTGCTGCACGGCACCGCGGCCACGCACGCCCGCGTGGTCCTGCTCGATGACGGCGCGCTCGCCCAGTTGCGGCTCGAGCAGCCGCTCGCGACGCTGCGCGGCGACCACGTCGTGCTGCGCACGCTGGCCCGGCCGACCACCGTCGCGGGTGGCGTGATCGCCGATCCCCGGCCGGCCCGCCATGCCGGCAGCGCGGAGGTCAACGTGCGCCTGCGGGCGCTGCTGGACGGCACCGACGCAGACGTGCTCGCAGCCGCCGTCGCCGAGCAGCCGGCCCGCGCCGCCGACGTGGTCGACGGCGGGCTGCTCGATCCGGCTCCGGCCACGCAGGCGGAGGCGGCCCTGGTCGCCGCCGGCGGCCTGGTCGCCCTCGGCGACGGCTGGCTGATGGCGCCCGCCGACTACCGCACGGCCGGCGACGCGGCCCGCGCGGCGCTGGCCCTCCGCGCCGCCACCGCGCCGCTCGCTCCCGGCCTGCCCCTGGCGGCCGTCACCGGTGCCGGCCCGCACGCCGACGCCCTGGCCGGCCGGCTGGAGCGCGACGGCGTGCTGGAGCGCCGCGGCGCCGAGGCCGTCGCTCCGGGAACGACGACGACCAGCGAGACGGCCGCCCGCGCCGCAGCCGTGCTGCTCGACGCGCTGGCGGCCGATCCGCGGCTCGACGATGCGCTGGCCGCGACGGGCCTGGACGCGGCGACCGGCCGCGCGCTGGTCGGCGTGCTGGAGGGCGAGCAGCGACTGGTGCGGCTCACCGACGGCCTCGCCGTGCCTCAGGCCGCCTACGACGCGGCGCGGCGCATCGTGATCGAGGGCTGCCGGGCGAAGGGACGCTTCACGCTGGCCGAGCTGCGCGACGCGACGGGCACCTCACGGCGCTACGCGCAGGCCCTGCTGGAGCGCATGGATGCGGACGGGACGACCCGCCGCGTCGACGACCATCGCGTGCTCCGCCGACGGGGAGCCGCGGAGGCCTAGTGGTCCTTGCCGTGCTTGCGCTGCTCGAACGCGACGGCGACGGCCAGGATGACGACCAGGGCGATGATCAGGACGAACATCGCTTGCGTGACCTTCTCCTCGCCCAGCTTGGTGGCTTCGGCCGCACCGGCGACGGCGGGCACGAGGAGCGAGAGGATCGAGGCGAGGGCGAGGGAGCGCAGCAGCCGATTCACACCGCAGACGATAGCGCAGGGGCCTCCCGGGCGGGCTCGTCACTAACATACGGGACAGCCGCCAAGTTCCGCTATGATGCCTGTCCAGCGACGGTGGAGAGGAGCCTTGCTTGACGTCTGCTGCAACTTTCGAGGTTGGCGAAGTAATGGTCTTCGGTTCTGAGGGCTTCGCCCGAGTAGAGGCCGTTGGCGAGAAGGAAGCACTCGGCCGCACGCAGGTCTTCCTCGACCTGTTCGTGTTCGACGCCAACATGCGCGTCTCCGTTCCGGTCGAGCGTGCGCTCGAGCGCGGCCTGCGACCGATCGCGAGCACCGACGAGATCGAGAACGTGCTCGACAGCCTGCAGGAATCGCGCTGGACGTCGATTCCGTGGAACCGCGATGGCCGCCTCGTCAAGGAGCGCTACGCGGAGGGCGGTCTCGAGGCCATCCTCGACACCCTCGGTTCGCTGATCGAGCTGGCGGGGACGAAGAAGCTCAACGACGCCCAGCGCACGCTGCTCGACCGCGCCCGTCGCGCGCTCGTGCTCGAGACCTCGGCCGCCCTCAGCATCGAGGAGACCGAGGCGTCCGAGCGCGTCGACAGCCTGCTCGGCGCGGCCGCCTGATCCGAGCCGGTTCGACCATGACACCCGCGAGCATCCCGTGGACCGCCGACGAGGCGGCCAACGTGCTGCTCGCGGCCGATGCCAACGCGCTGCTGATCGGCTTCGTGCTCGATCAGCAGGTGCCCGTGCAGAAGGCCTTCGCGGGTCCCAAGGTGCTCCTCGAGCGCCTC
>JBKJIG010000092.1:0-56940 GCA_046598415.1 Gaiellales bacterium | reverse complement strand
CCCTCGTTGAAGACGGCGATGCGATCTGACATCGTCAGCGCCTCCTCCTGATCGTGGGTCACGTAGATGAAGGTGATCCCGACCTGGCTTTGAATCTGCTTGAGCTCGAGCTGCATGTGCTCGCGGAGCTTGAGATCGAGCGCGCCGAGCGGCTCGTCGAGGAGCAGCACCTGCGGCGAGTTGACCAGTGCCCTGGCCAGGGCGACCCGCTGCTGCTGGCCGCCCGACATCTGTCGCGGCTTGCGGTCAGCAAGGCCGTCCAGCGCCATCAGCTCGATGACGTCGTTCACGCGGGTGCGAATCTCCGACTTGGAGATGCGGCGTTCGCGCAGTCCGAAGGCGACATTGTCGAACGTCGACAGGTGAGGGAACAACGCGTAGTTCTGGAACACGGTGTTCGCATCGCGACGGTAGGGCGGCAGCTTCGTGACGTCGCGGTCGCCCAGGAAGACGGCGCCGGATGTGGGGTCCTCGAAGCCGCCGATCATGCGCAGCGTGGTCGTCTTGCCGCACCCGGAGGGCCCCAGTAGCGCGAAGAAGCTGCCGTGCGGGACCTCCAGCGAGAGGTTGTCGACCGCGACCACGTCGCCGAACCGCTTCGTCACCTCTGCGATGCGGACGTCTGGTGGCGCGGCAGTTCCCAAGAGGCGCCGAGTATACCCCAGGCGCCCGGGATGCCAAGGGCCGCGGCGGTGACTCCGACGTCGACGTCAATCCGGCGACGGGTCTCGCTGCCCGAACCGGACCGGCGCTCGAGTCCGCTCCACCCGGCGGTGGAATGCCGCCGCCCGCGGCCGCGTTGCACGAGGCATGCCGCTTGAAGGAACGTATGAGATCAGCCCCGTCGCCTGGGTGCGCGAGCAGACCGAGAAGATCCTCGAGACCGGGACGACCGGCTCGGTCGATATCGAGGGCCGCGACGTCGTCCTCGTGACGATCCGCGGCGCCAAGTCCGGCAAGCTCTGGTGGGTGCCGCTGATGCGCGTCGAGCACGACGGCGCGTACGCGATCGTGGCGTCGATGGGCGGGGCTCCGAAGCATCCGACCTGGTACGGCAACGTGACCGTCAACCCGCACGTCGAACTCCAGGATGGCACGGTGAAGGGCGAGTACCTGGCCCGCGAGGTGACCGGCGACGAGAAGGCGATCTGGTGGGACCGCGCCGTCGCGGCGTACCCGTCGTACGCCGACTACCAGCAGAAGACCGAGCGTCAGATCCCGGTGCTGGTGCTCGAACCGATCGCATAGCCGCAGCGCGCTGCAAGGCGCGGACCGCACCATTTCCGCCACATCCCGTCACAGGTCGTACGACCTGCGCGCTTCCGTGGGAGAAACGTTCTGGGGTCAGACCCCAGAACGCGCGGTCCTGGGGTCTGACCCCCGTATCAGACGGCACGAAGTGGCTGGCCGTGGCAGAGCTTGCGATGATCGCTGCCGATGACTGCGATCGACGTCGACAGGGCCCGGCGCGAGACGCCCGGGTGCGCGCACGTGCTGCACCTCAACAACGCCGGCGCTGCGCTGCAGCCGGCGCCGGTGATCGCCGCCGTCACGGCGCACCTCGAGCTCGAGGCGGCCATCGGCGGGTACGAGGCGGAGCGTGACGCCGAGGCGGCGATCGCGCACATCTACGACGCCGCGGCCGGCCTGCTCGGCGGCAGCTCCGACGAGATCGCCGTCCTGGAGAGCGCGTCGCGCGCCTGGGCGATGGCGTTCTACGCGATCCCGCTCCGTCGTGGCGACCGGATCCTGACGGCCACCGCCGAGTACGCGAGCAACTACATCGCCTACCTGCAGGTGGCGGAGCGCACGGGCGCCGTCATCGAGGTCGTGCCGGACGACGAGCACGGGGCGCTCTCGGTCGACGCGCTGGCCGCGATGATGGACGACCGGGTGAAGCTCGTCTCGGTCACGCACACGCCGACCAGCGGCGGGCTGGTCAACCCGGCCGAGGCGATCGGGCGCGTCACGCGCGACCACACCTGCATCTACCTGCTCGACGCGTGCCAGACGGTCGGTCAGATGCCGATCGACGTCGGCGCGATTGGCTGCGACCTGCTGACGACGACCGGCCGGAAGTTCCTGCGCGGCCCGCGCGGCACGGGCCTGCTGTGGGCGCGGCGCGAGCTGATCGAGCGGCTGGAGCCGCCGATGCTCGACCTGCACTCGGCGGTCTGGGCGGAGCGCAACCGCTTCACGATCCGCACCGACGCGCGGCGGTTCGAGATGTGGGAGGCCAACGTCGCGGCGAAGATCGGGCTCGGCGTCGCGCTCGACTACGCGGCCGCGTGGACGCTCGACGCGATCGAGGTCCGGGTTCGCGCGCTGGCCGACCGGCTCCGCGCCGGGCTGACCGGCGTCGGCGCGACCATCACCGACACCGGCAGCGTCCGCGGCGGCATCGTCACGTTCACGCTCGAGGGCGTCGAGCCGCGCGACCTGCGCGACGCGATGACGCCGCTCGGCGTCAACATCTGGACGTCGACACGGTCGTCGTCGCTGATCGACATGCAACAGCGGGACCTCGACGAGATCGTCCGCGCGTCGGTGCACTACTACAACACCGAGGACGAGATCGACCGGTTCTGCGCGCTGGTGGCCGAGGTCGCGCCCGGCCTGCGGGGCTAGCTAGGCCGTTGCCCGAGTTGAGGACGCTGTCGTCCGGGTCGTAGTGTCACTGGGTCGACACGGTCAGTTTGTCGGGAGCACCGGTTCGGCGCCCGGCGTGGTCACGCGCTGCGCCCCCGGCCGCTGGCGCCTTCCAACAGCAGCAGACAGAGGACCGTGGCCGTGTACGGCACCGCGAGGGCGTATGCGATCGAGCCGACGATGTTGATGACCGAGAGCGGCATGCCGGTCGTGAAGATGAGAATGAATCCGATCACCGGCCCGAGCGCGACGGTGGTCGCGACCACCACGGTGCTCACCGCCGCGGTCGTCAGCCAGGCGCCGCGGACGCGCCCGGTCGAGCCACGCAAGGCTGCGCGGCCGGACCGGCTCTCGACGACGACCTCCCATGGCGTGAACACCCAGTCGACGGCTTTCTTGAACGCGTAGGGCAGGCCGACGATGGTCACGCAGAGGACGAGGAGGATGCCGATCACGAGCAGCTGCGTCGCCAGCAGCGGCCAGAGCCGGCGCGCGACGGCGCGGTAGACCGAGCGCCAGCTCTGGGGACGCCCCGCGAGGTCGTCGCGGACGATCACGCTCACCAGCGCGACGACCACCGTGTAGGCGATCGCCGTCGCGAACGAGCCGACGATGAGGGCGATCGCGGCGCTGGCGGCCGGCGACGCCGTGGCGGAGCGCCACGCCTCGACGAACCCGGAGCCGAACACGAGCCGCTGCACCGCCGCCGACAGCAGGCTGAGCGGCACGAACAGCGCGCCGAGTGCCAGCAGCTCGGGCCCGCGCCCGTTGTAGAGGCGCGCGGCGGAGGTGACGATCTGGCGCGCCCGGCGCCGCTGGTCGAGGGGTGTCACCGAGGCGGGCGCCCACCGCGTGCGGCGCGCCAGGAACAGGACGAGCAGCGCGATCAGGACGAGCACGAGCAGCACCAGCCCGGGCGTTTGCGAGAGGTAGTTGTAGGTGGCCGACCCTTTCTCGACGACGCTGCAGAAGGCGCCCGTGACGCTCGGACCGAACGTCGCTCCGAGCGGCACCGTGGGGCTCGACGAGCGCAGCCCGTCCATCCAGCGGAACGGCTCGCGCCACTGCGAATGCTGGGCCGGGCCGTCGGGCCCGTTGTTGAGTCCGGGCTCGTACTGACCCCACTTCCCCTCGTACGACAGCCAGGCGAACGCGCCGGCCGCGTCGTCGCTGCTCGGCACCACGACCGGCTCGGGTGCGACGCGACGCGACGGTCCGGTGGTGTTGTCGCAGCCGAACCCGGAGCCGTTCTGGCCCGTCCCGAGGTAGAGCGCCTGGTCGTAGTACGTCGCGTGCGAGCCCGACGCCGGATAGACGACCGGATGGTCGCCCTCCTTCTGCAACTTCGTCGAGCTCCACGAGGCGATCTCGCCGCCCCCGTGCTGTGCGAGGCCGATCCGGTCGGGCGCCCGGTCGAGCGCCTCGCCGACCGACCCGGCGCCGTCCCAGGCGAGCTGGATCATCTCCCAGTCGCCCTCGTGCAGGTCGTTGAACTGGTTGAAGTAGTAGAAGAACCAGTACTGGAGCGCGATGCCCTGGACGCCCGGCTCGCTCACGACGTGGGCGTAGGTGGTCGGGTTCCGGGTCTGCATTAGCTCGCGCGACGCGGTCTCGTACGTGCAACCGGGGTGCAGCGGGTCACCCGGCAGGTCGAGGTAGTAGGAACCGCCGAGCCCCGCGACCTGCGCCGCGATCGGTGCCGTCGCGAGCGCAGTGAACGCCGACTGGCCGGCCGTCGGCCCGCGCAGCAGCGTCACCGCCGGGTTGCCGAGCACGATCGATACCGGCGCCGGTTCGAACTGCTCGCCGACGTTGTCGCACGGCTCGGTCTGCGCCTTCAGCTCGGTGATGGGCGCGTACTTCGCGGCGAGCTGCTGCTCCGGCGAATCGGCGGCGCGTGCCGTCGCGGCGGGGACGAGCAGCGCCGCGAGGACGAGCAGCATGACCGGCGACCGGCGACGGCGGTATCCACGGCTCCTCGAGTCGCGCACGGCGAGTGACTCTAGAGCTTTCCCAGCCAGCGGTCGGCAGCGACCATCCGGCGGCGCCCGGACCGGTACCGTGGTCGGCATGAAACCGATCACCGTTGACGAGCTCCACGCGCGGCGGGGCACTGTCGCAACCGACCTCGCCGCGCGCGGTCTCGCCGGCGCGCTGCTGTCGGATCCGGCGAACGTCCGCTACCTGACCGGCCTCGCGCTCGAGCAGCCCTGGCAGAGTCGCACCCGGCCGACCGCCTGTCTGCTGGACGCCGCCGGCGCCGTTGTCGTGGTCGCCTCCGCAGCCGTCGAACTCGACGATCCGCCTGTCGACGGCGTCGTCCGTTACACGCGGCCCGACGAGGCGGTCGACGCCGTCGGGTCGGCGATCGCCGCAGCCGGCCTGACGGGCGAGCAGCTCGGTGCCGAGCTGGGCGACGAGCATCGCATCGGCATGGCCCTCGACGAGATGCGCGCGATCGAGTCCGCCCATGGCAGCGCGTTCGCCGATGCGGGGCCGTCGCTGTGGGCGGCGCGGCTCATCAAGAGCGAGGCCGAGCTCGACCGTCTGCGCGCTGCATCCGCGGTCGGCGACCGCGTGTTCGCGCGGCTCTTCGCCGGCGAGATCCGCGCCGGCCAGACCGAGGCCGAGATCGCCCGCCGCACGCGGCTGCTGATGATGGAGGAGGGCGCCGACGAGCCCGGCTGGGTGATGATCACGTCCGGCTCGGACTCCTACCACCGCCTGCTCGCCACACCACGCGCCCGCCGCATCGCCGACGGTGAGCTGGTGTGGCTCGACATCGCCTGCCGCATCGACGGCTACTGGTCGGATCACTCCCGCGCCGGGGTCCTCGGCGGTCCCACCGCCGAGCAGATCGCGGAGCAGGACCGCGTCGCCGAGACCACGCGCAAGGGCGTCGAGGCCGTCCATCCTGGAGCGCGGATGGGAGACGTCGCGCTGGCCGGCACCCTGCACGGCGAGATGTCGCCGGGCCGCGTCGGGCACGGCCTCGGCCTCGCGACGACCGAGCCGCCCGACGTGATCGCGTCGTCCGATCTCATCCTGCAACCGGGCATGGTGTTCACGATCGAGCCGCTCGCGACCCGCGACCACGGCATCTACCAGGCCGAGACCGTCGTCGCCGTCACGGCCGACGGCTACGAACAGCTCACCAACGCACCGATGTCACTGACGCCGCTCGCCTGACCCGATGTCCGCGGCCGTTGCGTCACTCGTCCGGGCGCCACGGGATGCACCACTCCTCTCCCCGCGCGGTGGTGACGTACTCCGGCCAGCGGAGCAGGTGCGGAACGTCGAAGTCGGCCGGGAGCAGCGGTGCCTCCCAACGGTCGCCGCCGACGCCGCCGCCGGTGCGGTCGCGGAACTCAGCCTGCGCCCTGGCCAGCAGGTCGGCGTCGGTGAGCAGGTCGACCAGCGTCGCGCCGACCGCCTTGGCCGCCACCTGCACGGAGGGATCGATCGTCGCCGGGATGCCGCCGAGCGCGTTCGACACCCACGGCGGATACGCGTAGCCGGGCGGGCCGTCGAGCGCCGGCCGCGCGACGTAGATGCGCGCCGTCGGGCAGTGCCACGTGTACTCGGTGTAGTCGTCGGACGTGAGGTGCCGCTGGTACTCGGGCAGCTGCTGCCGTCGCTTGCGCTCGACCTCCTCCGGGTCGTGCAGCACCTCGATGTCGCGCTGGAACGGCCGCTCGAGCGGCTCCAGGCCGAGGTTCGCCTGGATCTCGCGGGCGACGCGCACCGCGTCGTCGCCCCACACCGGCGGGCCGGCCAGTTGCAGGTTCGCGTAGGCCGCGCGGGCGAGCGTGTGGTTCGCGACCCCGCCGCGCGACTTCGAGACCCAGATCTTGCGCCACCGGCAGAACGCCGCCTGCGCCGCCGCCTCGGCGTTGTTGTCCATGACGCGGCTGATCGACTCTGCCTCGGCGAGCGTGTCGGTGCGCACCATGTAGTCGATCTCGGCGACCTGCGGCGCGAGGTTGTCGGCCGTTGCCTGGCCCGCCGTGAGGATCGCCTCGTTGAAGCTCCACAGCCCCGCTGCCGGCAGCATCGAGCGCCGCAGCGTCTCGTTGAGGTGCACGAAGAACAGCATCGCGTCGGTTGCACCCGGCGCGCGCGCCGCGTAGTGCGGGTTCCGCGGCCGCCCGTCGGCGGAGCGGTCGGATGCGAGCCACCCGGCCGGATCGTCGCACGTGAACGCGTAGACGTAGTTGAAGCCGACGCCGCAATGCGTGTCCCACACGACGGTGTTGCACAGCGGCATGGCCCAGTGCGGGTGGTAGCTGACGGCGGCGTCGAGGTCGTCGTAATACCCCTTGGCGGCGTGGATCGGCTTCGACGCGCGCAGCTTCTCGGCCGGCTCGCCGAACACCTTGAGGGTGCCGCCGATGCCGAGCCCGTCCATCGCCGCCTTCGCAGCGAGTGCGCCACCGAGCGCGCTCATGCCGAGGGCGCTGTGGGGGTCGGTATGCCCCGCCGCGTGCTTCGACAGACCGGGCCGGGGCTGCTGGATGGTGGTCGCGGCCTGGCAGTTCCCCGGGACGGCGTCGTACTCGGCGTACGTCGCGACCGTCGGCCCGGATCCGTTCGCGTAGGTGGCCGCGAACGCCGTGGGCATGCCGCCGCTCGAGGCCTCGACGGTAAAGCCCGCCTCCTCCAGCGTCCGCACGTACCACGCAGCCGATCGGTACTCGCGGAACGCCGGCTCGGCGAAGTCCCAGATCGTTCGCGTCCAGGCGGACAGCTGCGCGGCGTTGCGGTCGACCCAGTCGATCGCGATCCGCTTGGCGTCGGGCGTCACTCGATTCCGCCTGGGTGCTTGCTGTCCCCGATGCTCACCCTCCAGGGCCGACGGCGCAGAGCATACCGGCCTCCCGGCCGCTGACGCGGCGTCACGGCGCGGCGTGCAACGCCGCTCGCAGCTCCTCGCGCGTGCGCACGCCGAGCTTGTTGTAGACATTGCGCAGGTGGTACTCGATGGTCTTCGGGCTGACGAACAGCGCGCTTGCGGCCTCCCGGCGCGTCTTCCCGCCGGCCAGCAGGTCCGCGATCTGCAGCTCCTGCGGCGTCAGGTCGTCGAGCGTCGCCGGCACGCGCCGGCGAGCCGCCTCGCCGGTTGCGCGCAGCTCGGCCGCCGCGCGGTCCGCCCACGGGCTCGCCCCGAGGGCGTCGAACGCCGCCACCGCCTCGCGCAGGACGACGCGCGCGTCGGTACGGCGGCGCTCGCGGCGCAGACGCTCGCCGTACGCCAGCTGCGTCCGGGCCCGCTCGAACGCGTCGAGCGTTTCCGCGTGGTGGGCCAGCGCCGCCGCGAACGGCTCGTCGTAGCCGTCTCCGGCGAGCATCCCGCGCACGCGCTCCGCCCGAGCCAGCGACCACGGCTGGGCTTTCGCCTCGGCCACGCGGATGAACGCCGCGCCGACCGTCTGCGCGTCATCGGGCCGGCGCAGCTGCAGGTACGCGTGCACCAGCTCCGGCGCCGGTGACAGGTCGGGGTCGCGGATGCCCGACTCGGCGATCCGGTCGCGCTGGCGTTCGAGGTACACGACGGCCGCCGCCGGATCGCCGCGGCCGAGCTCGAGGTCGGCCAGCGCCGCCTGCACCCACACCGCGAACACGCCGAGTCCGAACCGCTCGCACAGCTCGTCCGCCTCGGCGGCGTGCACACGGCAGTCATCCTCCATGCCGAGGCGCGCCTCGAGCCACGCGAGCCCGGCCAGGCTGGACGTCAGCTCGGTGGCGAGCCCGGCCTCGCGCGCCAGCCGGATCGCCTCGCCGTAGGCGGCCCGGCCACCCGGCCAGTCGTCGGTCGTCGCCAGGTCGCGGGCGACGTGGAAGAGCAGGTAGGAGAGCACGCCGATGCGGCCCTCGTCGCGCGCCGCTGCGACCGCCTTCGTCATCACGAACCGGCCCGTTCCGGCGTCGCGCAGAAACAGCGGCGCCGTCGCGGCCAGCGCGATCAGGCGGGTATCGGCCGGCACGGCGTGCGACGTCTCGGCCAGACGCAGCGCCTCGCGGATCAGGTACGAGCCCTGGCGGCCCTCGCCCGAGATGATCAGCGCCATGCCGTAGGCGAGACCGCCGAAGAACAGCGACTCGGCGTCGGCGGTGCCGCTCGCCAGCCGGTGGGCGCGCTCGCCGGCGGCCAGCATCGCCTCGACGTCGCCGGTGAAGAACAGCGCGTCGGTGGCCTCGGCCAGCGCCAGCCGGCGGCGGGACGGTCGCTGCCCGCCAGCCCGTCCGCCGCCCGGGTCATGGCCAGGTGCCCCTCGCGCAACCGGCCGCACCCGATCAGCGCATGGCCGCGCGTGCGCTCGATGCGAGCCGCGGTGGCCTCGTCGGCCGGCGCCGGCGTCGCGGCGGCCGCGTCCAGCAACTCGAGCGCGCGCTGCGTGAGGCCGCCGTCCCACGCCGCCTCCGCCGCATCGCACAGCAGCGATCGTCGATCGGCCAAGTCGGGCGCCAGACCCGAGGCCCGCGCGAAGCCGGCCGCCGCCACGGCCGACGCGCCGCGCTCGGCGGCCCGCGCCGCGGCCGCGGCCAGCGCCGCCGAGGCGCCCGCGTCGGGACCGAACGCGGCCGCGGCGAGGTGCCACGCACGCCGGTCGAGGTCGGCTTCCGGCAAGCCGAGCGCGACCGCCGCATGCACCTCCCGGCGCTCGGCGGCCGACGCCGCGGAGTAGATCGCGGACCGCACCAGCGGGTGCCCGAACGTGACGACACCGTCTCGCAGCGTGACGATTCCCGCCTCCTCGGCGTCGGTCAGCCGCCCGACGTCGACACCAAGCCGGCGCGCCGCCGGCTCCAGCGTCGCCATATCGGCCCGATCGCAGGCGGCGGCCAGCAGCAGCACCCGTCGACCGTCGGCCCCGAACGCGCCGACCTGCCGCAGGAAGGCTTCGGACAGCCGCGACGACAGGTTCACCGCCGCACCATCCGGCTGGGCGGCCAGCGTCGCCGCCTCGTCGGCCAGCTCGTTCGTCGCCAGCGGGTTGCCCGCGGTCGCGCGGTACAGGCTCTCGAGCGCATCGTCGCTGAGCGGGACGCGCGCGCGGCCCTGCGCCAGCTGCGCGGCGGCCGCGCGGTCGAGCCCCACCAGCGTCAGCGTCGGCAGGCCGGCGAACGCCGCGTCCGGGCTGCGCGCCGCGGCGACCAGCGCGACGCGATCCGCCATCAGCCGCCGCGCCGCGAACCCGATCGCCGCGGCCGAGGCGCGATCGACCCACTGCGCGTCGTCCACCAGGACGGCGACGGGTCGGTCCTCCGCCCGGGCGGCGATCAGCGCGAGCGTCGCGGCACCGACGGCGAACCGGTCGAGCCTGCCGCCACCGCCGATGGCGAGCGCGGTCGACAGCGCGCGCGCCTGCGGCGCCGGGATGCGGTCGAGCGCGGCCAGCGCCGGTCGCAACAGCTCGAGCAGGCCGGCGAACGGGATGTCGGCCTCCGACTCGACGCCGCGCACGCGCAGCACCGACATCTCGGCCGCCTGCTCCGCGACGTAGTCGAGCAGCCGCGTCTTGCCGATGCCCGCCTCGCCGACCAGCACGAGAGCGCCGCTCGTCCCGGTGCGGGCGTTCGCCAGCAGCTCGTCGAGCGTCCGAAGCATGGTGTCGCGGCCGATCAGCATCACGGTCCCGCCGGGGGGGCTGCTCAGTTTAGGCGGGGGGCCCGGTGCGAGCACGGCGACCGCGCCATAGCTTCGGTCGCGACACCGTCCCCCACCAGAGAGGCACCACCATGGCGGTCAGTGAACAGCAGCGCCCGATCGACGAGGACAAGCTCAACGCGTTCGTCTTCAAGGCAGTCGAGGAGCTCGGCGCAACGCTCAACGCGGCCCTCGTCGTGATGGGCGACCGGCTCGGGCTGTACAAGCAGATGGCGGCCGACGGCCCCGTCACCCCGTCCGACCTGGCCGATCGCACGTCGACGGCCGAGCCGTACATCCGCGAATGGCTGAACGCCCAGGCGGCCGGCGGCTTCGTCGAGTACGACCCTGCCACCCGCACGTACTCGCTGCTGCCCGAGCAGGCCATGGCGCTCGCCGACGAGTCGAGCCCGGCGTTCCTGCCCGGGGCCTTCCAGATCGCGACCGGCGTGGTGCGCGACGCCCCGAAGATCGAGGCCGCCGCACGAAGCGGTGCCGGCATCGGCTGGCACGAGCACGACCACGACGTGTTCCACGGCTGCGAGCGGTTCTTCCGGCCGACCTACAACGCCAACCTGGTCTCGACCTGGCTGCCGGCGCTCGAGGGCGTCGTCGGCAAGCTCGAGACCGGGGCCCGTGTGGCCGACATCGGCTGCGGCCACGGCGCGTCGACGATCCTGATGGCGGAGTCGTTCCCGGCCTCGACCTTCACGGGATTCGACTACCACGACGAGTCAATCCAGACCGCCCGCCAGCGGGCCGCGGAAGCCGGCGTCGGCGACCGCGTCGGCTTCGAGAGCGCGCCGGCGTCGGCCTATCCGGGCGACCAGTACGACCTGGTCACGATGTTCGACTGCCTGCACGACATGGGCGACCCGGTCGGGGCCGCCCGCCACGTGTATCGCTCGCTCGCGCCGGGCGGCACCTGGATGGTCGTCGAGCCCCGCGCCGGCGACAACGTGGAGGACAACCTGAACCCGGTCGGACGCGCGTACTACGGGTTCTCGACGCTCCTCTGCACCCCCGCCTCCCTGTCCCAGGAGGTCGGCCTGGCGCTCGGCACGCAGGCTGGAGAGGCGCGCATCCGCGACGTCGCCACGGTGGCCGGCTTCACGCGCTTCCGACGCGCGTCCGAGACGCCGCTGAACGCCGTCTACGAGATCCGCGCATAGCGGCTCACCGAGCGCCCCGAGGCACGGGATCCTGGTGTCCCCCGCCAGGTCCCGTGCCTCTGCCACGCTCCTCGAGCACGCGCGCGATCGCCTGCGCAGCCCGCGCGGCGCCGCCGGTCTCGACCGGCAGGTAGTCGACCGGCGCGCCGAGCCGCTCGCGCATCAGCGCCGCGAGGGCCGCCGGCGTCGCCTTCTCGTACGGCGTCGGCGCCGGCGCGCCGTAGCGCTGCAGGCGGTGCGCGACATGATGGTGCTGCTCGAAGTGGTTGCGCAGCGGGATCGAGATGAACGGCCGCCGGTGCGCGACCAGCTCCATCGTCGTGGTGAGGCCGCCCTGCACCACCGCCAGGTCGCAGCAGGCGAGCGTGCGGAACAGGTCGTGGACGTACCCGACCACCTCCATCCCCTCGACCGGCTCGATCACGCCCGGGTCGATGCGCGGCCCGCAGACCAGCAGCAGCCGCGCGTCCGGCGCGTCGGGGCGCAGCAGGCGGAACGCGGCGGCGATGCGGCGCAGCAGGTGGACGCCGACGCCCGATCCGCCCACGCTGGCGACGATCAGCGGCCGGTCCCGGTCGTGGCCGAGCTCGCGGCGCAGGCGCGCCGTGTCGGCGAAGTCGGCCGGATCGAACGGCAGCACGTAGCCCGTGAACGCGAAGTGCCGGTCGACCCAGTCGGGCATCATCGGCAGCCCCGGCCCGAACGGGCGCGGCACCACGTCGGCCTTCGAGCCGATGAACAGCGACGCGTCGCGCACCGACGGGCGCCGCTCGACGTGCTCGATGTTCTCGCGGTTGTAGTCGGCCGCGACGAAGGCCTCGCGGTCGCCGCCGGCCGGCATCGGCAGCCAGCCCACGAAGTCGCTCAGGAACACGTACGGTGCGGTCTTCAGGCCCGGGTTCTCGTGCAGGAAGTAGTCGACCTCCCATGCCTCGTCCCCGATCCACAGGTCGTAGCGCTCGTCGCGCACGATGTCGTGGAAGAGCATGAAGTTGGCGAGCAGGATGGCGTCCATCTCGCGGATCGCCTGGAACACCGGCAGGTCGTGCTCGCCCATCTCGGTCTCGAGATGCGCCGACTCGTTCGCCATCAGCCGCGAGGCCGGATGCACCGTCTCGCCCGCCGCCTCCAGCACGCGCGTGACCGGATCCTGCGCCAGCCACTCGATATCGAGGTCGGGGCGCAGCCGGCGCAGCTGGCGCGCGATCGCGAGGTCGCGCTGGGCGTGGCCGAGGCCGATCGGGCTCGACACGTAGAGGGCCCGCGGGCGTGATACCGCGCGCACGCGCCGCCGGTCGGCCGGCTGGTCGCCGCCGCCGAGGAAGTCGCGGAGCAGCAGGTTGACGGCGACCGGGTGGCGCAGGTGCGGCGCGTGGCCCGACCCCTCGAACGTCACCAGCGTTCCTCCGGTCGCCGCGGCCAGCCCTTCGCCGTAGGCGTGCGGGCAGATGGCGTCCTGATCGCCGTGCACGACCAGCACCGGGCACTGCACCCGGCTGGACAGCTCGCGCACCTCGTCCGCGTCGGCGATGCCGTCGCCGATCGACGCCGCGATCAGGGTCTCGGCGTCCGTCTCGAGCGCCCACCCGACGGCGTCGTCGAACTGCTTCGTCGAGTGCGGTTCCGTGAAGATGTTCGCCATGAAGAACTCGGCGAAGCCGCGGTAGTCGCGCCGCCAGGAGTGAGTGTTGAACTTCGCCCACCCCTCGTCGCTGCCGAGCTCGTCGTCGAAGTCGTGCACCGAGCGCTCCGGATGCCGGTCGGCGATCGGCACGCCCGGTGCCACGAACACCGCGGCGGTGACGCGGTCGGGGTGGTTCGCGGCGAGCAGGAGGCCCCGCTGCGCGCCCCGCGAGAACCCTACGATCGCGGCGCGTTCGGTGCGGGTCGCGTCCAGCACGGCGAGCGCGTCGGCGACGAACTCCGCCTCGTCGTACGCCGGTCCGTCCTGCGGCCGGTCGGATCGCCCGTTGCCGCGCCCGTCGAACACGACGACCCGGAAGTGGCGCGCGAGGTACGGGATCTGGCACTTCCAGTGACCCGCGTGGACGATTGACCACGTCGGCAGCAGCAGCACTGTCTGGTCGCCGTCGCCGAACCGCTCCCAGTGGATGCGGATCCCGTCTCGCTCGATGAAGCCGTCGTCGTCGGGCTCGCGTGCGCGGAGCATCGGCACCGCTTCCTCTCCGTGTCAGTAATCGTCGAGGCCGGGGAACGCGAACTCACCCTCCAGGCAGGCCGCCGCCAGCAGCGCCGCGCCCATGTCACCGGTGAAGAGCGTGTACCGGCCGCGACCGTCGGCCGACCGGAACCGCTCGACCTGGGCGAGGGCGTGCATGGCGAAGGCGCGCGCCCGCGCGAGCCACCGCTCGTCGCCGGTTCGCTCGAGCAGCGCCAGGAACGCGAAGCCGTTGCCGCCGGTGCCGTGGCAGAGACTGACGCTCTTTGCGATCGGCCCGACCTGCCAGGTGAGCTCGCCGGCTGCGGCCAGCAACGCTCCGTGCTCGTCGTCACCCGTCGCGACGCGGGCGAGGGAGGTGACGATGCCGGGCCCGCCGTGGCACCACTGCACCCGGGGCGGCGCGGGAACCCGCGTGGGCGTCGTGAGAGGCTTCCAGCTGGCCCGGTCGCCGTCGACGAGCGCGAGCGCACGCACCGTCGCAACCGCGCGCGACTCGACGGAGGCGGCGGCGTCGAGCCACCCGGGCGCCCCGGTGAGCACCAGCACGTTGCCCGCGAAGCCGTGCCCGGCGCCGATGTACTGCACGACGGATCCGTACAGGTCCTGCGTCCAGAGGCCGTCGTCTTCCTGTCGCGCGAGCAGCGTGCGCGCGCTGGCCCGCCACAGGTCCGCGAACCGCTCCTCGCCCGTGCGCGCGTGCATGGCGCGGGCGGCGATCATGGTGCCGGGTGCGCCCAGCAGCAGCTCGTTCGAGGGGTTCTCGACGTTTGCGGCGATGGCGGCGGCGAGGAGGTCGGCGTTCGCCGTCGAGGGCGTCAGCCGGTGCGCGACGAGCAGGATGCCGCTCGCGCCGACCAGCAACGACGCGCCCGCCCCTTCCTCGTCCGGCGACGCGAGCGACTCCTCGTAGAGCCCCGCGGCGACGTCGGCCGCATCGATGGCAGGATCGTGCAGCCCGGCCTCGGCGAGGCGTCCAAACGCGTGGAGCATCCCGGCTGCACCGACGTAGATACCGCGCAGGATCCCGTCCGGGCCCAAGGCCGGGTCGTCGTCGGCGGGGTGCAGCGGCCACAGCCGCTCGCGGTCGAAGGCCTGCTCGGCGTCGCGGCAGATCTCGGCGATCGCATCACGGGCTCGTGCGGGGTCCCACGCGATGCCGGCCAGCGGCTGATGCCGTTCCGGGTCGTAGAGCGCGTCCATCGGCCGCGAGTCTACGCGGTCGCCGTCCACCGTATCGTTCGCCCATGCCGACTTTGGATCTCTCCCCCGACGAGCTACTCTCGACGACGCGCGCCGTGAAGCGCCGCCTCGACCTCACCCGGCCGGTCGCGGCCGAGCTGCTCGAGGAGTGCGTGCGGCTGGCCGTCCAGGCGCCGACGTCGGTGAACTCCCAGACGTGGCACTTCGTCGTCGTCACCGATCCCGACGCGCGCGCCGCGATCGCCGGCTACTACCGGAAGGCCTGGAGCACGTACGCCGACGGGCGGTCGCCCAGCGAGGAGCGTCCGGAGGAGACCCCGACCGGAGCGTCCTCGCGCCACCTCGCGGCGCACCTCCACGAGGTCCCGGTGCTCGTCATCCCGTGCGTCCTGGGTCGTCCCGAGGGTGTGGGCGCCCCTCGCCTCGCGGAGCTGTACGGCTCGGTCGTCCAGGCCGCCTGGAGCTTCCAGCTGGCCGCGCGCGCCCGCGGTCTCGGCAGCGCCTGGACGACGTACCACCTCGACTACGAGGCCGAGGTCGCCGAGCTGCTCGGCATCCCGTACGGCGAGGTCACGCAAGTCGCGCTGATTCCGGTCGCCCACACGATCGGCACCAGCTTCAAGCCCGCGCCGCGAAATCCGCTCGAGACGGTGCTGCACTGGCAGCGCTGGTGAGCCGGCCGACGCCGCACCGCGTGACGCATCCGTGCCAGGCACGAGAACGTCGACCCGCCGATGAGAACGCCTCGCCCAGCCGGGCCTCGTCCAGCTAGCCCACGCCGCGCTCGTCGACGGCAGCGACGACAGCGTCGCCCGCCTGATGTCAGCGGAGCGCCGCGCAAGCGTCCCGCACACACCCACGCAGCCAGCGATGCGCCGGGTCGGCGTGCTGCCGGGGATGCCAGAGCATCGAGACCGTGATCTCCGGCGCCGGCACCGGGAGCTCGAAGCTGTGCATCCCGTCGCGCAGGTTGCCGGTGTGACGTTCCGGGACGCTGGCGACCAGGTCGGAGCCGCGCGCCAACGCCACCGCCGTCGCGAAGCCACCGACGCTCGTAACGATGTCCCGTTCGAGCCCGAGCGGACTCAGCGCCCGATCGATCAGCCCCTTCTCGAGCCCGCGGCGCGAGACGCTGATGTGCCTTCCAGCCGCGTACCGGGCCGGCGTGATCTCGCTCTCAGAGAGCGGGTGCCCCGCCCGCACGACGCCGATGAAGCGGTCGCGGAACAACGCCTGCGCGCGCATCTCCGGCCCCGTCGTCTCCGCCACCACTCCCGTCTCCAGATCGACCGTTCCGTCGCGGAGTGACGTGCTCTCCCGGTCAGACTTCGGCACGAAGCGCAGCCGCACACCCGGCGCCTCCGCACCGACGCGAGCGATCAACTCGGGTCCGAAGTTCTCGACGAAGCCCTCGCTCGTGCGCAGCGTGAACGCCCGCACGAGCCGCCCGAGGTCGGGCTGCTCGGCCGGTCGCAGAACCGCCCGACCGTCCTCGACGAGCTGGCCGACCCGCTCGCGCAGTTCGAGCGCACGCGGCGTGGGGACGAGACCGCGGCCGGCACGCACCAGCAGCGGATCGCCCGTCGTCTCGCGCAGTCGCGCCAGCGTGCGGCTCATCGCCGACGGGCTGAGCCGCAGCCGTCGGGCCGCGCCCGCCACGCTGCCCTCGGCGAGCAGCACATCGAGGGCGACCAACAGGTTGAGATCGGGCGTCGACATCAACCGACCGTAGCGCGTTTGAAGGCGATATGGCGTTGAACGCACGAATCATGTGCAACTCGTGCGCCTTCCGCTAGGCCGGCGCGAGGATCAGGCTGCTCGTAGTGCGAGCGGTCAGGACACCTCGAAGCGACGAAATGGCTGCGCCCTCCGTGCGATGGGCGCTCGCCGGACTCTCGCTCTCCATGCTGCTGGCCTCGCTCGGCACCAGCATCGCCAACGTCGCGCTGCCCACGCTGGCCGTGGCGTTCGACGCGTCGTTCCAGCAGGTCCAGTGGGTTGTCCTCGCCTATCTCCTCGCGATCACGACCCTGATCGTCACCGTCGGCAGGCTCGGCGACCTGATCGGCCGGCGCCGGCTGCTCCTGGCCGGCATCGTCCTCTTCACCGCGGCGTCGACGCTGTGCGGCTCCGCGCCCACGCTCTGGCTGCTGATCGCCGCCCGGGCCGCGCAGGGCCTGGGAGCGGCGATCATGCTCGCGCTGACGATGGCGTTTGTCGGCGAGACCGTGCCGAAGGACCGCACCGGCAGCGCGATGGGCCTGCTCGGGACGACGTCGGCGATCGGCACCGCTCTCGGCCCGTCGCTCGGCGGCGTGCTGATCGCCGCCTTCGGCTGGCGGGCGATCTTCCTCGTCACCGTGCCGCTGGGCGTCGTGGCGCTGGTGCTGGCCGATCGGTACCTGCCCGTCGATCGCCCGACACCGAAGGCGAGTCAGGCCGGCTTCGACAACGTCGGCACGCTGCTGCTGGCGCTGACGCTCGCGGCATACGCGCTCGCCATGACGCTCGGACATGGCCGCTTCGGGCCGCTCAACACCGCACTGCTGCTGACCGCGGCCGTCGGGGTCGGTTTCTTCGTACTTGCCGAGCGGCGCGCAACGTCACCGCTGATCCGGCTGGCGATCTTCCGCGATCCGGCGCTCAGCGCGAGCCTCGTCATGAGCGCGCTCGTCTCGACGGTGATGATGGCGACGCTCGTCGTCGGCCCGTTCTACCTGTCGCGGGCGCTCGGGCTCGGCGCGGCTCCGGTCGGTCTCGTCTTGTCGGTCGGTCCGATCGCCGCCGCGCTGACCGGTGTGCCCGCCGGCCGTCTCGTCGACCGCGTCGGCGCACCACGAATGGCCAGTATCGGACTCGCCGGCATGGCCGTCGGCGCGATGCTGCTCACCGCGCTGCCGGGGTCGGCTGGCATCCCCGGCTACATCGGCCCGATCGTCGTCATCACCGTCGGCTACGCGCTGTTCCAGACGGCCAACAACACCGCCGTCATGGCCGATGTCGGGCCGGATCGGCGCGGCGTCATCTCCGGCCTGCTCAACCTCTCACGCAACCTCGGCCTCATCACCGGCGCCTCGGTGATGGGCGCGGTGTTCGCCCTCGCATCGGCGACGACCGACATCACCGCGACCCCGCCCGGCGCGGCCGCCACCGGCATGCGAGTGACGTTCGCGGTCGCGGCCGCGCTGATCGTCGTCGCGCTGGCCGTGGCAATTGGAGCGTCGCGCCGCACCTTGCGCGATCGCGAACGGGGGCAGCGGCTGTTCCGACGTTGAGTGACGGCGCTGCGACGCGGCTACCGCAGGATCCCCGTATGACCGAGGGAGTAGCGGCCCGGCTGCGGCCACACGGCGAGACCGTGCGGACCGTGGTCGACGGGGATGCGCGCCCGCAGCCGGCCGGTGCGGGTGTCGATCGCGTAGACCTCGTCGGTGGTGCGCCCCGAGAGCCACAGCGTCCGCCCGTCGGCGGAAACGCCGCCCATGTCGGGGCTGCCATGCGGAATCCGCCACGTCGCCACGATCCGGCGGCTCGCAAAGCGCAGGACGCTGATGGTGCCCGCGCCGCGGTTCGTGATGTAGAGATCCCGGGCGTTCCGGCTCGGATAGAGGCCGTGCGCACCGGCGCCGGTGCCGATGAAGCCGACCTTCCTGCGTCCGCTGCCGTCGATCAGGTAGACGCCGCCCGCCATCATCTCGGCGACGTAGAACGTGCGGCCGTCCGGGCTGAGCTTCACGTCCTGCGGCATCGCGCCGTCGGCGAGATGCAGCGGGTGGTGCACGCTCAGGCTCGGCAGATCGACGCGGACGACATCGCCGGAGAACTCGCAGCTGGCGAGGAGAAACCCGCCGTCGGCGGAGAAGTCCATGTGGTCGACGCCGGCGCATGGCATCGCAACCCGATGCTGCACCCGCCAGGTCTTCGGGTCGCGGAACGTCAGGCGCCGGTTCGCCTCCTCGACGACGATCGCCGAGCGCCCATCCGGCGTCGCGTACAGGTTGTACGGGTCGGCGACGGGCACCGGCCGGCCGCGCGGTCGTCCCGTGACCGGATTGAACGCCTGCAGGCTGTTGCCCTTGTTGTTCGAGACCCACAGCGTCGTCAGGTCCCATGACGGAGTCACGTGCTGCGGCAGCCGACCGACCTTGTAGCGTCCGACGATGCGGTACGTCGTCTGGTCGATCACGACGACCGTGTTGGATCCTCCGTTCGGGACGTAGACGAGGGGCCGGGCGCCACGGGCGGCGCCCGTCAGCATGCCGGCGGCCGTGGCGGCATAGACGTTCGTGGTGGCCGGTGCGGCCGCCACCGTGCCGGCGGGCGCGACCCAGGACAGGCGATCGGTGGGCCGGCCGCGTTCCCGTCCCCCGGCCAGCAGGACGCGATCGCCGAGTGCAACCGCAGCCAGGTCGGATCGCGCCGTCCGCAGCCGACCACCGCGGCGGATGGTACGCGCCACGGGATCGACGACAACGATCGAGTCGACCGCAGATCCGGACGTCGCGCCGCGGCCACCAAGCACGAGCACGCGGTTACCGACGGCCGCTGCCGCCGCGTGCGTCGTCCCCCGGGGCAGTCGGGCGGCGTGGCGGAGCGTGCCGGCCCCCGGGTCGAAGACGTACACGAGGCGGCTGGCCGAGCCGTCCGGAAGCGTCCCGCCTGCGATCACGAGGAGGCCGCGCGCCACCGCGACGGCGGCGTAGCGGAGTCCCTGCGGCAGGTGCGCGACCACGCGGGGGCGTCCGCCGGGCCGCCAGGCGACGATGGTGTCGAGCCAGCGAGAGCCGGTGTAGCCGCCGACGACGTAGGCGGTCCGACCGATGGCCGCGGCCGCCGAGTCGGACGAGCGGGCCGGGAGCGTTCCGACGCGCCGCGACGTTCCGCGGCCCGCATCGACCTCGAGGATCGCGTCATGCTCGGACACGCCGTCACCGCCGCCGAACAGGTAGACGCGGCTGCCGATCGCCACGGCTGGCGCGTCGTGGAGCGCGACCGGAAGCCGGCCGATCGGCCGCGCCTGCGAGCCGTCGACGGTGAGGATCGACGAGACCGACACGTCGGCCGCGTCGAGGCCGCCGGCGAGCACCGCCACCCCTCCGGCATCGGCAGCGGCGGCGTTCTGCAGCGGCGCCGGCAGCCGGACGGCGGCGGATCGCTCGGCGAACCGAGTCGGGGCCGGGCCGGGGATCGCGGCGGGCGGAGGATCGGAGGGTGCGACGGCCCGCACCGGCTGAGCCGTCGGCGACCCGGCGGCAGGGCCGGCTGCAGATGTGGTGGCCTGCTGCGAGCGTGGATTCGCCGCTCGTCCGAAGGAGGTGACGGAGGCGACGACCGCCGTCGCGGCGACGGCCGCGACGATACCGGCGGCGATGCGGCGACGCCGCGCAGCACGGCGCAGCCTCGCCCGTCGAAGCCCGCGCTGTGCGGACGCGCGATCGGTCACCTGGCGGGCCGATCGTGCAGGGCGGGACGCGACCGGACGCTCATCGGGCGGAGTGTAGGCGGCACGATCTGACCGCGACCTGAACGTCGTCATCCGCGGACCGCGACCGCCGGTGACGAGCGGTCCCGCCGCCGGGTCCTCGGCGCCGTCGGCGCCCTCGAGCACGTCCGCGCCCGCGGCGCCTCGGCTACATCTTGACCTTGCGCTTCGGCAGCGTCGGTGTGTGCGTGAATACGAGCAGGCGATACCCCACCAGGCCGGTTGTCAGGCAGTGCTGCAGCGCATCCCCACCTGCGAGCGACGACCAGTACTCGCCGCGCAGCCGCAGCGGCCGCGCGGCTGCGACGAGCCGGCCGATCCAGCGGTCGCGGGGACGGCGCAGCTCGAGGTAGGGCGTCAGATCGTCGTCGCGGACGAGCGTGAGCCGGGCGCCGGCCGCGTGGTGCACCGCCTCGTCCACCGTCAGCAGCGAGCCGATGCGCCAGCCGGCACGGAACTCGTCGATCCGGCGCGCCTCGGCCGGCTGGGCTGACGCGCCGGCGGGCGTCATCAGGTCGTCGCAGACGACGAGCAGCCCGCCGGGCCGCAGTAGTCCGGCGGCGCGCTGGAAGTAGGCGGCGGGATCCGGGCCGTGCACGAACGCCTCGACCGAGAACGCCAGGTCCGCGCCCGTCAGGTCCGGCGGCGGCGCGAGGAAGTCCCCCTCCCTGACCCGGACCCGGCCCGACAGGCCGGCCTCCGCGATCAGGGTCGCGGCGACGTCGGCCTGCGCCGGACTGATGGTGACGCCCTCGCCGCGGAGGTCGAGCCGGTGCGATGCCAGATAGATGAGGCTGCCGCCGACGCCGCAGCCGAGGTCGACGACCAGCGGCGCTTCGTCGTCCGCGACGAGTGACAGGACGACGTCATCGACATGGTGGAAGGCCTGCTCGAGCGTTGCGACGCCCCGCGCCCAGACGGCCCGGTGGATCGACGCCCCGCCCTCGCCCAGGCGCTGGAACCGGGCGGTGTTGCGGTCGTAGAACCGCTTCACCCGGTCGACCTGGCCGGACGCGTCCTCGCCGGGGCTCACGACTCAGCGGTTCCGCTGCCCGACGATGACGCGCTCGAGGCCGCTGCACGCGTCGCCCCGCACGCAGCCGAGCGGCGATCCGCCCATCACCCGATCGCGACGCACTTCAGCACCGCCTACTCGAACCAGGCGACGGTCGCCAGGATGGCGTACAGCGAGATCAGCGCGAGCCCTTCGAACAGCGCAGCCTCGCCGTCTCCGGTGATCTGCCAGACAGCGAGCGCCGAGATCGTCAGCGCCCCGATCCAGATCGGATCGAGGACGAAGGTGAGAGACGGGTCGAAGAACAGCGAGAGCAGGACCAGGACGGGGAACAGGAACACGGCGATCTGGGAGACGGAGTTCTTGACCAGCGAGACTGCGAACTCCGAGCGCCCCTTCAGGGCGAGCGTGATCCCGACGATGTTCTCGACCGCGTTCCCGGCGATCGCGACGATCACGAGGCCCGTGAACGCCTTCGAGATGCCGATTGCGCGGACGGCGGGATCGAGCGCTGCGACGAACCAGTCCGACACCAGCGCGGCGCCGGCGCCGGACAGCACGAGCAGCCCGATTCCGAAGCGCAGCGAGTGCCCGACGTGACCGGGCGGCGCGTCGTGCGTCTCCTGCGAGCCGGCCATGCGCAGGTACGACCACAGCCATGCGCCGTAGACGCCGAGCAGGCAGACCGCGCCGATGATGGAGATCGCGACCGCGTGATGCGACGCGCGGTCGCCCGCCCGGTCGGACAGGCCGAGCAGAACGATGATGAAGACCGCCAGTAGGAGCAGCGTGGCCGTGTCGTTCGGCAGCCGGGCACCGAACCGCATCACACCGTCCTTGCTCACGGATGACCCGGCGACGATCACGAGGCCGAGCACGAGCAGGGCGTTGGCGAACAGCGAGCCGATGATCGAGAACTGGGCCACGACGATCTCGCCGGCCGAGAGGGCGAAGAGGACGACGAAGAGCTCGGGCAGGTTGCCGAGGGTCGTCTGCAGCACGCTCGTGACGGCAGGCCCGTAGTAGCCGCCGACGATCTCGGTACCGCTGCCGATCGCCCACGCCAGGCCGCCGAGTGCCGCCCCGGCCACGACGAAGGTCACCACCGCCCCTGCGCCGGCGAAGTGCAACGCGCCGGCGACGACGGTCAGGACCGCGATGATGCCGAGGACGAGGCGTTCACGCATTACGACGCTTGTACCAGAACCCGGGCTGCCGGTCAGGTGGCGCCGAGGAACGTCCGGAGCAGCTCCAGCGTCTTCGCGGGCTCCTCCTCCGGAATGAAGTGACCACAGTCGAGCCCCTCCCCGCGGACGTCGGCCGCGTGCTCGCGCCAGACGGCGAGGACGTCACGGTACTGCTCCCAGACGGGGTTGCGCGTGCCCCAGAGGGCGAGCAGCGGGCAGGTCACGCGGCGGCCGGCGTCGCGATCGGCACGGTCGTGCTCGAGATCGATCGACCCGGCAGCGCGGTAGTCCTCGCACCAGCCGCGCACGACCTCGGGATCGCGTCCGGCCGCGAGGTACGCCGCGAACGCCTCCTCGGAGACGGCGCCCGATCGCTGCACGCCGCCGAACTGCGTGCACAGGAACTGCTCGATAGCGCCCGACAGCATCGCCTCCGGCAGCGGCGCCGGCTGGATCAGGAAGAACCAGTGCCAGTAGCTGCGCGCGAACCGCTGGTCGGCACGCTCGTACATGGTCAGCGTCGGGAGGATGTCGAGCACCGCCGCCCGCTCGACCGCTTCGGGATGGTCGAGCGCGAGGCGGTGCGTGACCCGCGCTCCGCGGTCGTGCCCGACGACCGCGAACCGCTCGTGGCCGAGCTCCCCCATGACGGCGACGACGTCATCGGCCATCGCGCGGAACGACGCCTGCGCATGGTCCGGTGCCGACGGCGGCACGGAGCTTGCGCCGTAGCCGCGCAGGTCTGGCACGACCACCGTCCGCGTCCCGGCCAGGACCGGTGCGATGTCTCGCCACATGACGCGCGTCTGCGGGAAGCCGTGCAGCAGGACGACGGGCGGGCCGTCGCCGGCTACGAGGTAGTCGATCTCGGCGCCGGGGACGCTCGTCCGCCGCCGCTCGAAGTCGTGGAAGTTCTTTCTCGCGGTCTCGGGCATTCCGCAAGCCTACGGGGACGCCGGATCGACGGTCAGACGCCATCGCGGTCGTCGATGTCCTGATACCCGGGCTCGGTGGTCTCGGTGCCCGTGTCGTCATCGAGCCGGCGGCCGGGATCCGCTGCGTCGTCGCGCCGCTGCTCCATGGGGTCTTCGGCCGGCGTGACGTCCTGCCGCGGCGCCGGCCGCTCGCCGTCAGTCATGGTCCACGACGTGCTGCCGTGTGCTCGGGCCGGGCCAGGAGCCCGTTGCCTTGCGGAACGCCTGACGGGATCCGCGGTCGACCAGGCCGCGCACGACCGCGAACACCGCGCCCTGGAGCAGCAGGGCGGGGACGAGCTTCTGGAGCCGCGCGTCGCGCTGGTCGGGGGCGGGCGGCTCCTCCGTGTCGACGAGTTTCCAGACCAGCGTGAAGGCCCGCTTCGCGATCATCGCCGCGAGCAGGCCGGCGAGGATACTGACGGGGGCGAAAGACGAACTTGCTCGCGGCCATGACGCGCGACCTCCGTTAGACACTTCAGGTGGGCGTTCCTGCGACTTCCCGCAGGCCGGAGCCGGAAACCCGCGCGTCTACGCCCGGGCGAGCGGGTGCGCCAGCGGGCGAGTGTTGAGCACGTCCGCGACGGTGGCGCGGACATCGCGCGCGGTATCGACCGCGTACTCCACGGCGAAGCGCCGTACGCGCGCACCTCGGATCGTTCATACTCGCCCCCACCGCCGATCTGGCCCCTTCCGTTCGGTTTGGTTGCGACGAGACAACTGGGGAGGAACCGATGAACGCGAACAAGGCGCTCTGGGAGAAGGGCGACTTCACGAAGATCGCTGCGAGCCTGCGCGAGAGCGGGGAGGCGCTGGTCGCGAGTCTCGACATCCCCTCCGGTCTGCAGGTCATGGACCTCGGCTGCGGTGACGGCACCACCGCCATCCCCGCCGCGCAAGCGGGTGCGGAGGTCCTGGGAGTGGACATCTCGAGCAACCTGGTCGAGGCGGGGAATCGCCGAGCGGAGACTCTCGGCCTGACCAACTGCAGGTTCCAGGAGGGCGACGCGTCGAATCTGGAGGGAATCGCCGACGACAGCTTCGACTGCGTCGTGAGCATCTTCGGCGCCATGTTCGCGCCCCGGCCCTTCGACGTCGCGAAGGAGATGGTGCGGGTGACGCGACCGGGTGGCCGGATCGTGATGGGCAACTGGATCCCGAACGATCCGACTCTGGTGGCGCAGATCCTGAAGATCAGTGCCTCGTACTCGCCGCCGCCGCCCGAGGGCTTCGTGAGCCCCATGACGTGGGGTGTCGAAGACCACGTGCTCGAGCGCTTCGGCAGCGCCGGCGTGCCCGCCGAGAGGATCTCGTGCGTCCCGGACACGTACACGTTCTTCTACCCGGCGCCGCCGTCGGATCTGCTGGCCGCGTTCCGCACCTACTACGGGCCGACCATGAACGCGTACGAGGCGGCGACCGCCAGCGGGCGCGCCCCGGCTCTGCAGCAGGAACTCGAGACCCTGTTCAACGAACAGAACACGAGCCCGGACGGCGATAAGACCACCATCGCGGCCACGTTCCTGCGCGTCACCGTCGCGGTCTGAACTCCGCCGACGAGCACGCCGGAAGCAGGCGCGACCGGCAAAGCTCCCCGAGGCGAGAGGTCCAGCCCTCGAGGCCGGCCCCGCTGCTTGAATATCGATCGCAGACTGGGCACGACGCACTCGTGCCGGGCAGTCTCTTCGTGTTTGCTGGACGTATCAACGCGGGAGAAGCGATGCCGAGTGCCGAGGAAATCCGGGGGGCAATCGCGGCGCTTCATCAGGTCGACGAACCGGCGCGGGAGCGGATCCGGGAGACGGTCATGGCGGCGGTGAGCGCGGATGAGAAGGACGGCAGGGTCCGGGTTCCGGGCGTGGCGCGCTGCATCGTCGGAATCAAATAGGGAGTTCCTGAACTGCAACTCGTTCGCTATCCGACTCGGCGATGTTCGCCGGCCCAGGACCTGACGAGTGCCACGAGGTTGTCCATCATCGACCGCGCGAGCGACTGATGTGCCGGACTGCGGTTCGTCACGTTGTAGCCGATGACCGTTGCCAGCAGAACGCCGGCGCGAGCATCGACGGTCGAGGCTGGAATCTCATCGGCGTGTGCCGCACGGAGCAGCGCGGCCCGAAGTCCCCCGGCAAGTGCCTCCAGGTACCGTGAGACGGCTGGCGGAGGTGCCCCCGAGGCAAGGCAGTTGAGCATGAAGCACCCTGCGGGGTACGCCCCCGACTGCGTGTCGGTGGCGACCCGGTCGAGGAAGACGATCACGTCGTCGAGGCCGGCATCGCCGTCACGGAGAATCGAGACGACGTCAGCGTCCATCTGCCGCGCATAGCTGTCTGCGGCGAGCCCGTAGAGCCCGTCCTTGCCGCCGAAGCTCGCGTAGACCGTCGAGCGATCGACGCCGGTGCCACGCTCGAGGTCGGCGAGCGTCGCAGCCGACAGGCCCTTCTCCCAGAAGACGCGCACGGCGCATGCGACAACGGCGTCGCGATCGTGTTCGGCTGGGCGGCCTCGTCGGGGCCGCGACAGCGGGTTTCTTTTTTCCACCATGTAGTGCAGAATATCGAATGTGTCGCCGATGCTGGCCGTCGCCAACATCCGACACGAGATCCAACCCACGACCGGAGGTCACCGATGGGCCGTCTTTCCGTCGCGCGTTCAGTTGAGGTCGCCGCCACCGCCGAGGCCGCCTGGCACGTATTGGCCGATGAGTTCCTCGAGATCTCGCACTGGGCGCGTGGCGTCAAGTCGTCCGGGGCGAACCCGGCGGCAACGCACGTGCCGGATGGGGCATCGACCGGGGGGCGGATCTGCGAGCTCCGCGATGGCGGCACGACGGACGAACGCATCATCCACTTCGACGCCACCGAGAAGGAGATCACCTACAGCGCCGCATCCGATGCCATTCCAGGCTTCGTAGCAGGCATCCAAAATGCCTGGACGGTCCGGCCCATCGGCCCGGAGACTGCACGCGTCACAACGGAGATCTCCGCCGATCTCAGCGGAATCATGGGTGTCCTGATGGCACCGATGATCAAGCGCAAGTTCGCAGGAACGCTCGACGGTCTCCTCGCCGACCTCCGGGTCTACACCGAGACCGGGAGCGCATCTCCCGCCAAGTAGAGGCGTGTCGCCGAGCGGTAGAGCGACACGACGACCGGGCAGGGGCAGCGGCAGCATCGACAACGGTTCTGGACCAGGAAACCGGCCACTCCATCCACTACACCCGGGGGGATTCAGGCCGACTCGTCACACCGCGCACGCGGTCGACGGGCTCGGCGTAGCAACCCAACTCGATCAGGCGATCGACCACATCCTCGGCCAGTTCAACGTCGCGCCACGTCGGCCGTGGATCAGCCCGGACATCCTCCGCTTGGCGCAAAGATGCCGTCCGCAGTACGTCCGACAGGTCGTGTACCAAATCACGGCGAGCGATCATCGCCAGGCCGATCGCGTGATTCGGGCCGGGTCACGGGCCAGCTTCGTCGTCACGGCGGCTCTCGAGGTCGGCGTGGAGGGAGCTGTGGCTAATGCGTTCGAACGCGTTCACGGCGACACCCGTCATTCAGCGTCCCATGGTCGGCGAGGTTCGCGAGCAGGAGGTGAAAATAGACGAATCCAGCGAAGGGGTGCCAGTGGCGCACCGCGGCCTGAACGCGCGCGTAGTCGGGAGGCTCACGGAAGTTGAGCCAGCGAGCGAGATTGTTGCGGGCGCCGACGTCATCGCCGGGAAAGACGTGAAGTCGCCCAAGGCCACGCAGGAGGGAGTACTCGGCAGTCCAGCGCCCGACGCCGCGCAATCGCACCAGTCTCTGGATCGCTTGGCCGTCATCCAGTGTCTCGATCGCGGTCGGGTCGAACGTCCCGCCGCCGATCCCGGCGGCGAGTTCGACGATGCTTCGGCTCTTGGCGCGGCTGAAGCCGAGCGGCAACAGCATCTCGGGCGCAATGCCGGCGAGCCGGCTCGCGCCCGGAAAGGCATGAAGGACGCCGTCGGCTCGTGGGGTCCCGTGCGCTTCGGCGAGCCGGTTGAGCAGGCGGATGCCGACCGCGAGCGTGAGTTGCTGACAGGCGATCGCGTTCACGACACACTCGAAAAGCGTCGGAAACCGCGGCGGCTTCACGCCTCGAAAGCGCTCGGCCAGCGTTCGCAGAAACGGGTCGCTTTCGGCGAGACGGTAGAAGGCGGACAGGTCGATTTCGGGCCCGAGCAGGTGCGCGAGCGCGGCGCGGGCGGCCGCTTCTGTCCTCGCGTCGAGGTGGACGCCCGTGAGCGTCACCGTAAGCCGTGGCGCGCCGGACGGCCCGGCCTGAACGACCGCGAGCTCGATCGTTCTGTCCTCGATCTCGAGCGCACGCCGATAGATGCGCCCGTCCCATGTGTCGATGGCGTTCGGGTCGCCGGCGTAGAGCCCATACGGTGAGATCGAGCCGGAACGGCGGCAGCGTCCGCATCGAGAACGTCCTCCGTGTCATATCGTGCACGTCACCTTTCCCGGCTCATCCCGACGCCCGCGCTAGTTGGGTTTGCCGGTCATCGCCCACACGGCGACGATGTAGGCGACGACGAGGATGAGCGAGAGGACCATCGTCACCCGAAGCAGGCCGGCGCCGCCCTTGCCGTCGCGCATCCGCCGAACGCCGATCCCGCCCACGGCGAGCGCCAGCAGGAGGAGCATGGCACCCCAGTCGGAGACGATGAATCCGATCCTGAGCCAGGCGGGATCGGCGAACTGAGCTGGCAGCTGGTCCCACTTTTGGAGTCGGTAGAGCCATTCGCCGCCGAGCCGCATCAGGATCAGGCCGGGCACGCCGACGAGCAGGAGCGAGAAGTAGCCGAGCCGGAGCAGGCGGGTGTCTCCTCGCGCCAGGAGGAGCGAGGTGGCACAGGCGAGCAAGGCACCGAAGACGACGGTGGCGCCGACGAGGTGCAAGAGGAGCGCGAGGCTCTGGTCGTCGGGACGGATGGCGGCAATGAGCATGTCAGGCACCAGGCTTCCAGATCATGTCGATCACGATCACCACGATCGCGACCGAGGCGAGGGCCCGGAGCAGCAGCCCGGTCGCGGTACGGTTCAGGGCGGTGAGTTCGTTGCTCGAGCCGGTCTCGCCGGCTGCTGCGAGCGTCTTTGCTCGCTCGACTGGCTTTGCGTACTCGACGAAGGAGCGGAGCAACGCCATCGTCGCGATCGCCCAGAGAATGAGCGCGGCGATCACCCATCCGTCCCAGACGTGGAAGTTGTCGCGCAGGATCGCGAGCCAGAGCCCGAACGAGATCGCGCCGACGAGGCCCACGACGGTCGTAACGGTTCCGACGATCGCGACTCGATGAAGGCTGAGCGTCGCCCCGGGCGTATCCGCCGACAGCAACGCGACAACGACGATCCACGACATCACAAGCGAACCGACGAGCGTCGCGGCGCTCAGCAGATGAAGCGCGAAGATCCAATCCTGGAAACTCATGACGCTCCTTTGAGAGCCGCTTTGACCCCGTCGGGCGTCATCGGGAGACTGCGGAGGCGGACGCCCACTGCATCGAAGACGGCATTGCCGATCGCCGGGGCGATGGGGTTGCAAGACGGCTCGCCGGAGCCGGTGGCGGGCAGGTCCGGCTGGTCGATCGAGATCACGTCGACCGTGGGCGCGTCCGTGAAGCGGATGATCGGGTAGTCGTTCCAGTCGAGGCTGGTGACGTTCGAACGGTCGAACCTGACCTCCTCGATCAACGCCCGGCTGACGGTCTGGACGATGTTGGCTTCGATCCCGAGCTTGACTGCCTGCGGGTTGATCGTCATGCCGTTGTCCTGGACCATGATGATGTGGTCGACGCGGATGTGGCCGGTGTCGCGGTCGACCTCGACTTCGGCGACCGCCGCGTTGTAGGTGCCGCCCCGCAGCGAGGTCGCGACGCCGCGGCCGCGCGCGACGCCGGTTGCCGCGTGAGCCTTCGGGCCCGGAGACGGACGCGTCTGCCACTTCGCCGCGCGTGCCGCCGCCTCGAGCACGGCGACCATGCGCTGATCCTTCAGGCCTTTCAGGCGCAGTTCGACCGGGTCGGCGCCGGCCGCGGCGGCGAGCTCATCGAAGAACGATTCGCTCGCGAAGGTGGCCTGTAGCTGCACCGGTGACCGGATCCAGGCCGAGATGAGGCCGACGCCGTCGTTCTCGGCTGAGCCGATGTCGCCCTGGTAGTGCGCTAACTGGCGGCTGGCGGGGATGTCGTAGAGGATCGGGTCCTCCCACAGGTGGATGGACGGGATCCGCGCCGTGCGCCCCGCCAGCACGCTCCCGATGATCGTCGTCTCGAAAAACGCTGGAATCCACGCCTCGTGGTCCCAGCCTGCGATCGCTCCGTCCGCATCGAGCCCTCCGCGCAGTTGGTGGACGGTCGCCGGGCCTTTCGGGTCCCAGCCGTGCTCGTCGTGGCGCATCCACTGCACGCGGACGGGGTGTCCCGTGAGGTGTGACATCAGCGCCGCGTCGACGGTGACGGGGTCCGACCCGTTTCGGCCGTAGCAACCCGAGGCTTCGTACGTGATGACGCGTACCTTCTCGACGGGGATCTCGAGGGCGTCGGCAACGGCCGAACGCACGACGTTCGGTCCTTGCGTTCCCGACCAGACCGTGGCGGAGACGCCCGTGACGTCCGCGACCGCGCAGGAGGGTCCGATCGACCCGTGCGTCTGTATCGAAGTCGTGTAGGACGCGTCGAGCGTGCGCGCCGCAGCGGCGAGCGCCGCAGCGGCGTCGCCGGTGCTCGCAACGACCTTGTCCTCGAGACTCCGCGTCTGCCGGACGTACGAGTAGACGTCCTCCATCGACGGCAGCCCGGCCCAGTCGGACCACTCCACCTCCAGCTCCTGCGCGGCTCGGATCGCATCCCATTCGCGCTCGGCGACCACGCCGAGGAAGTTGTTCAGCTTGACGATCTGCGCGCCATGCGACGGCTTCCCGTGGCCGAGCAGCTGCGAGCCGAGCCCCGTCGGCCGGATCACGCGACCGTGCAGCATCCCCGGCACGCGGACGTCCTGTACGTAGTAGTGCTCGCCCGTCACCTTGCGCGGGATATCGACCCGCGGCACCGACCGGCCGACGATCGAGTAGTCGCTCGCAGCCTTCGGCTGCGCCCCGCCGAGCTCGAGCCCGAATCCCGTGCCCTTGCCCTTCACGGGGATCGCGACGCCGAGCAGACGACCCTTGACGAGTTCGCCGTACGAGACTCGGCGCGAGGGGTCTCCGGTCACGCTGACGACGCCGTCCGCGACCGTGAGCCGGTCTGCCGGGACATCGAGCTGGATCGCCGCCAGGTCGAGCAGCGCCCGCCGTCCGTCGGCCGCTGCCTGCCGAAGCTGCGGGCCGGCCAGGTTGATCGTCCGGCTGCCTACGGTCGACCCCTGGTCGACGCAGCTCGAGGTGTCGCCCATGACCATCGCGACTCGATCGAATGGGACGTCGAGTTCCTCGGCGACGATCTGCGACAGCGCCGTCCGGTTGCCCTGGCCGAGTTCGGTCTTCCCGGTGAACGCGGTGACGGTGCCGTCGGCGCGAATCGCCAGCCACGAGTCCAGCGTCGACGGATCGAGGTCGGCCGGCCACGAGTCGACCGACGACGGATCGGTCACGGCCAGCGACGAGGCCGGCTTGTCGTCGCCGGCACCGGCGCATCCCCACAAGGCGGCGGGAAGCCCGATCGCGACGATCAGTACGCCGCCCCCCTTCAGGAGAGCCTGGCGTGTGAACTTCTGATGCTCGTGTGGAGCTGTTTCAGGTGTTCCCATGACTCAGGCCGCCGCTTCGGCCGCACGCTTGATCGCGCGCACGATCGCGTTGTGGGTCGCGCACCGGCAGAGGTGCGGGTCCATCGCCTGCTTGATCTCCGCCTCGGTCGGGGCCGCGTTCCGCGACAGCAGGTCGGCCGCCATGACGATCATCCCGCTCTGGCAGTAGCCGCACTGCGGCACCTGCTCGTCGATCCATGCCTGCTGCAGCGGATGCAGCGCTGGCACCGTCGCCAACCGCTTCTGCTTCGCGTACCAGGCCGGCAACCCTTCCAACGTGGTCACCCCCCGGCCCGCGACCGCCGCAACCGGCGTCACGCAGGAACGGGTCTCCTTGCCGTCCACGAGCACGGAACAGGCGCCGCACTGGGAAAGGCCGCAACCGAACTTCGGGCCGCGGAGCTCCAAGTCGTCGCGCAAGACGTAGAGCAGCGGCGTACTGCCCTCCGCCTCCGTCGAACGGTCGACGCCATTAACTGTGATGTTGATCGCCACACTCCGCTCCTTCTCAGACCAAAAACGAATGACGCGCGCTCGATCCGAAGCGTCGTCTACCGACGACTCGTCCGCCATGGGTTCGCGGCCCCATTTCGGGCGACTATCGCCGCTATCGGGAGGTGCGCGATGCCGCGCTCGCCTACCGCGAGGTGCCCGCCGATAGACAGTCCACGGGGCCTGTGCCAGAATCGCAGCTACGTGGACCGTGCTGACCGCTGATCACGAGACACGCCTTCGCCGGCTTGTCGAGGCAAATGTCGAGGTAGCGGCTGAGGCTTCGCTCGATGATGTCCTCCAGACGACCGTGGAGGTGGCGGCCAGGCTCGTTGCTGCGCGCTACGCGGCGCTGGGAGTCCTCGACCGCAGCGGCTCACACCTGGAACGCCTCGTAACGACGGGGATCGATCACGAGACGCGCGCTCGGATCGGCGATCTACCGAGCGACCACGGCATTCTCCGGATCCTCCTTCGGGAGGCGCGCCCTGTCCGCGTTGCCGACGTGACCAAGGAACCGCGCTTCTTCGGCTTCCCCCACGGGCATCCGATGATGCGGAGCTTCCTCGGCGTCCCGATCTTCGTACGCGGAGTCGTGTACGGGGACCTCTACCTGGCGGAGAAGTGGGGCGGTGGTGAGTTCACGGAGGCAGACGAGGAGATCGTGACGCTCCTCGCCGCCCAGATCGGGATAACGATCGAGAAGGCGCTGATGCAGGAGGGGGCAGTTCGCTGGATCCGTCAGCTCGAGGCGCTCGACAAGCTCACGCACAGCGTGTTCGAGGAGCGGGAGGACGTGTCGCGCGTCCTCGAGCTCGTCGCTCTTCGTTTGCGCCAGCAGATCCAGGCCGGCGTAGTGCTCATCGCCCTTCCTGTCCCCTCGGGCGGTTTTCAGATTGTCGCCGCCGACGGCGCCGACAGCGCCGACTTGATCGGCTACGACATTCCGTCGGACTCGAAGCACGCTCGGGTCCTTGCGCACGGAAGGAGCGCGCGCAGCGACTCGCTCCTGGAAGATCCCGAGGTCGATCAGGTCCTCGCCCGCCGGGTCGGCGGCATGACCGCACTCCTCGTCCCCCTCGTGTTTCAGGGGCACGTCATCGGCATCGTTTCCGCCTTCAACAAGCACGGCTCCGATCCGCGCTTCACGGACGACGACGTTCGCGTGGCCGAAGCCTTTGCCGCACGCATGGCGCTCGCAGTTCATCTCTCGCAACGCGTGGCGCGCGAAACGGTCGATGCGATCCTCGAAGCCCAGGAGGCCGAGCGGAGCCGGATCGCGCGGGAACTGCACGACGAGACCGGCTCGGCGCTCACTGCCCTGCTTCTCGGACTCGGGGCCATCGATGATGCGGCGACGCTACCCGAGGCGCGCCAAGCAGCAACGGTTCTACGGGAGACAGCAAGTCTGACGCTCAAGAACGTCGCTCGACTGGCGTTCGCGCTTCGTCCTGCCGCGCTCGACGCGTTCGGCCTCGTCCCAGCTCTCAAGGACTTGGGTAGCGGTCTGGAGGAACGGGGCGGACCGAAGGTAGAACTCGAGGTTGATCTCCCAGCTGGCGCGCGGCTCGCCGCCACACTCGAGACCGCCGTCTTTCGGATCACGCAGGAGGCGCTGACGAACGTTGTCAAGCACGCCGACGCGAAAGGTGTGCGCATCACCCTCGCCGGCCGGGATCGCTCCGTGGTTCTCGCCGTCGAAGACGACGGATGCGGTTTCTCCCCAGACCAGGTGCGCACGGGTGGGCTCGGGCTCGTCGGGATGCGTGAGCGAGCCGCGTCTGTCAACGGACTGCTCGAGATCGAATCGAAACGCGGCGGCGGAACACGGCTCAAGGTCGAGATCCCCCTCGCCTGAGTCGGCCGCGGGACACCGCACGGTGCGGTTTCCCGCCAATCAGGCGATCCCACGCACGCGGTGTCGCCGGGTGGGAGGATCTCCGGCCTCGAATGCTGGTCCTGATGCGCTTCTTAGAGGCGGTCCTGCACCGCCTGTATCGCCTTGGGCTTCTCCAGCTCGCGAGCGCTCATGAAGAACCGGCGCTCGAGCTCGCACCCCTCCCTGACGAGGCGGTCGTCGATGCGCTCCGCGATGCTTTGCGGACGAAACTCGGAGACCGCTTCGTCCTCGTGGCGACGCGAGACGATCCCGATGCGATCGGGTGCGTGATCGTTACCCCGCACCGCGCGACACGGGCGTCCAGGCTCTCTTCGGCCGCGAGCGTGTCCGGCACATGCCTTTGCCATCCCACGACGAGGACCTCTCATTCCGGGATGCAGTGACCGCGATGGAGAGCCGGCTGAGCGAGATCCCCGCCGGGCTCGGCCGAACCCTGGTCGGACGGTCCGGACAGGAAGAGCGCGTCGGCGCTCAGCGCCTGCTGCGACGCGACACGGCCTCGGCTTCACGCTACGAGGACACCGCACAGGTACAGCTTGCCGTCGCGCGTGTCCGCCTCGAGCCAGGGCTTATGCTCCTGTCGCTTGCCAGGCCCGAGGAGGTGCACGACATGCTCCCCGCGCGCATGCAGGAGCTCTGCGATCAGACGTCGGTGGCAACGCCACCAGAGCGTCTCCGAGCACATGAAGCACGGAACGGGCTCCGCGAGAGCCACGCCGAGCGCCGCCTGCCACCTCTCGGTTCCCATGCGGGCGGCATAACTGCGGAACGCGGCGACGCGCAAACAGCCGAAGTTTTCCTCGCCTGGCTCATCGGCGAGACGGCCGCCGAGTTCGACGGCGTGCCGATACGCAATCCCGGCCTCTTCAAGCACCGGCTCGAGTGCCTGCTCGTTGAACTGAGGGTTGTGCCGCGATCCCGGGAAGCGTCGGACGTCGACGAGTGTACGGACGCCGGCTTCGCGGAGAATCGACACGAATTCCCCCGCAGGCCGTGTCCCGTGGCCGATCGTCCAGAGCGTCATCAAGGGGATGATCTCACGCTCAGATCGCCGGCCGATCAGCGGCGACGATCCGGCAACGCCGAAGTCCGGTGCCCATCGCGGATGGACTACTGGGAGCAAGAACGGCGCTTTTCAAGATCCCAGTGGAAAATCTTCCAAAATCCCAGCGACAATCGTTCGGAGCTGCTCGTGCACGGCGGGTCGCGCCCACGGACGCGCCCTCGGCGATCAGCAGCTGACCGGAGGATCTCAGCGTCGCGTCGGTGCCGGAACCGATCTGGGCGTGCCGTCGCGTTGTTCGAACTGGTCGAGCAATGCGAACCATCCGACGGACTCGAAGATCCGGCCGCGCTTCACGGTGGCGGTGGTCGGCCGCAGCACGTCCACCGCGACCAGCCGGTGCGGCCTGCAGCGTCGCCGGCATATCCGAGCGGGCCGCAAACCCCATCCTTGAACAACGACACCACGTAGTCAAAGGTGCCGACTTTTCTTGACTAACGGCAGTACGTGAAGTGACGACGTCACCGTTCCAGGACGTGACCAGGCCTGAGATCCGGCGGTTTCTCGCGCTGCTTGAGCGCGACTCTACGCGGGCGAGATCGAGGAGCTACTGAGGAATCTCGGCTAGCCCGTCCAACCGAGCTCTGTCATCGTCAGGCCGGCATTCCAGATCTTGGTCATATGGCTGATCTTCCCGCCCTCGAACTCCATCGCGTAGACGTAGTCCGCGCTCGCTCTCTTACCGGTCGGCGGCACCGGCCCCCCCGGGCCGGTATGCGTGCCGGTGAACACGCCGAAGGCACAGACGTGGTTCCGCTCACGGTCGGTGGCGAAGGACTTCACGACGTAGTCCCCGTCCGGGAGGATGACGAGCAGGCCCTTCATCCATTCCGTGTAGTCCTTCACCGTGCGCACGTCGGCGAGCGGTTCAGCTTGGGCCGCGAAGCTGGCGCCGGGCTGGCAGTAAGTGCTGCATCCCGCCCAGCCCTTGCCCTTCTCACAGGCTTCGAAGAACGCCCTGGCTGTTTCGGTGATGGTCTCCGTGGTGGTCGACATCGCGTCACGCCTCCCTCTTCGGTACCGCCCGACTCTACCACTCACCGATCACCACCACCGAGAAAACCAACTTGCGAGATCACGTTTCGACAAGGCGTCCAACCGGCGCTGGAACTTCGGCACCGCGACCGGCTCGAACGTCCCTGCACGGTCGCGCGGAACGCGTAGATCAACCTCGCCGATCTCCGTGATCACCCGCTTCGGGTAGCTTCCGTGATGCGCGTTCTCGGCGCTGCCGCATCCCGCTGCTGCGGCCCGTACCCGAGATGCTCGCTCATCCCCATCTCCAACCCGGTCTGCAGCACGTGGCGCATCATCTTTATCAACAAGCCACCTTCGCCAGTCAGCGCCACCCCGTCCCGGTGCGAGCGCTCGACCAGCAACTGCGCCCACTCATGAGCGACTCCGGCGCTGCCACCGGCTCGCCTCGCAGCCTCTCTGGCGCGGCGTCGTCGAGCTCCGCCATTTCTGCCGTGTGTGAACGACTAGCCGCGCCTTCGGACTTGCGGGAGCTGGTTGATCGCCGCGACGGCCGAGTCGAACTCGCCGCCGCCTGGTCGTGCCGACCCTGAGGTCGGCCGCCGGTACGCCGGGCCTCCCCCTAACGCACCCGGGGGATGCCCTCATTCCGGTGGCGTAACGCGACGCTGTCACTCGCGTTAGGTAAGAGCAACCGCTGACCCCCAGTCGGCCTTCGTCGCTCCCCAAGGAGGAGTCATGTTCTGTTCCCGCCTCCCGCGCTGCCTGCTGCTGGCCGTGTTGCTGGCCACGCTCGCCCCCGCCGGGGCCTCCGCGCAGCCTCTGGCACCGGCAAGCCTGCAGTGCGGCACGACCTGCTCGACCGCTCCGGCGGCGACCACACCGGCCCCCGCGTGCCTGCCGACGTGCGGCTCCGACGTCCACGTGCCGCTGGCGTCCCGGCAGAACCGGCCGAACCACACGGCAGCCGTGGCGCTCGCCACGCACCGGGCGAACCAGACGTCCGACGCGGCTCTCGCCGCGCACCGTTTCGACCTGTCGGACCCGACGGCCGCAGCGACCGCGCGGCCCGCGTGCCTGCCGACCTGCGGATCCGCCTCGGTCGCACCGAGGGTGACGCCGGTCAGTCAGTCGGCGCCGGACTCGACGCCGGCTAGCGCGACCCAGACCTCCACGCCGGACTCGTCGAGGAGCGGCATCCTGGCACGAGACGTCGCGATCCTCGGCCTCGCACTGCTGGTCGGCGGCATCGCGGTCGCCGCCCGCCATCGCCTGCGGCCGCTGGGTAGCCAGCCCCGCTGACACGATCGCCCGTCCGCTCCAGGGCGCCGAGGCCCAACCTCGGCGCCCTGAGCATGTGCCTGGGGCGGCGATCGGACCCTCGGTGCGCCTTGCAGGCGCCGCCGCGTGGGCCGCGTCGGAGCCGTCGACGAGACGCTTTGAAGTTCCCAGCCATAGACGACGGCGCGCGGGCTCACCGACAGCGGGTTGAGGATCACCAGTGGCTGTGGGACGATCTTCGGGTGCCGTCGCCGCCCACCATCACGCCGGTACGCGTTGCCGACCTGCTCGCCGAGGGCGAGCGGATGCCGGTCTACGTGCACGTCATTGACCATCCCGATGCGCGCGTGCTGGTCGACACCGGCATGACGGAGCTGCACCCGGCGATAGCCGACCTCGATCCCCGCCTCCGTCCACTGAATGAGCAGGACCTCGACCTCGCCGGCATCGACCTCGTCGTCAACACGCACCTGCACTTCGACCACTGCGGCGGCAACCACCTCTTCGCCGGCAGGCCGATCTACGTCCAGCGTCGGGAGCTCGACGACGCGCGCAGCCAGGACGACTACACCATTCGCGAATGGGTCGACGCGCCCGGCGCGCGGTACGTGCCGGTCGACGGCGAGCTCGAGCTGCTTCCCGGACTCCGGCTCGTCCCGGCGCCGGGCCACACACGCGGCATGCAGGTGGTCGTCCTCGACACGGGCCGGCGTCCGGTCGTCGTCGGCGGCGACGTCGCGGTGTGGTTCGGCGAACTCGACCAGCCGCACACCGAGGGCCAGCTGCGGGTGCGCGCGCTCGACCCCGAGCTGGTCTGGCTCGCGCACGAGCACCAGCCGTGGCGCCCCCCATCGAGGCCGACCCATCCCGGCTGCTGACCGGTAAGCCACTTTCCTGCTCGCCGTGATCTGGATCGTCGCGACAAGCATCACGATGGCCGTTCAGGAAGATCATTGCCGTGAAAGACCCGACGTTCAAAGTCACGACGATCACGTTCACCGGCGCGTGGGTCGGTCAGTGACTGGAAGGCTCGTCACCTGAGCCGCCTCGCCAGAGCGCGATGCTGGTCGCGATCGTCCACAGCAGCATCGCCGGAATCGCGGCGCCCCCAATCAGCATGCCGTTCGCCGCGACGAGGCTTGCGGCCCCGACGATTCCGACCCACGCCACCACGCGACCGAAAACACGCGTCCGGAATGCGAGCACCGAAGTGACGGCCATCGCCAGCGCGGCGGACAGCAACCCGCAGAAGCCGAGCACGACGTAGGAGATCTGCGGCAGGTACCGCAGCAGGTCGACGCCCGGCAGCGGCTGTTCGCCGGCAGGCGACTTGACCGCGTGGCCAATGACCCCACGCGCCGTCGCCGCGACGAACAGCGCGCCGACGAACAGCAGGCCGGCGGAGAAGACGATCGTGGTCAGCGTTCCCGCGCCTCCCTCGGCGGCCAGCAGCTGCGCCCGGAGCTGCGCGAGGAAGATGAGGAACAGCAGCCCGGCGAGCGTGAACGCGATCATCGAGAGAAGGGCCTCCGTCTGGTGGGAGTCGGTCGACCACCACTGCACGAGCTCGCTATCGGAAGCCGTGATCGGGACGTTCAAGACGGCGGTGCCGACGAGAAACGAAAGCGCCGAGGCGATGCCGCTGCAAGCGGCCAGCCTCGTTCCCTTCTCCGGCACGGCAGTGCGGGGATACGCAAGCGCTCCGGCAGACATTTCGACCTCCGAGTTCGTGGCGTTTAGCGGCTGGTCGCCGCCTTGAATCCACGTTATCGAGGCCGATTCGAGCGGTCGTCGTGACGGGCCCTGAGTTCCACTCGGTGCCAGCACCGATCTGTCAGGAGCCGACGGACCGGAGGTACGCGAGGACCGCCAGCACGCGCCGGTTGTCGTCGGTCGACACGGGCAGGCCGAGCTTGCCGAGAATCGCTCGGACGTGCGTCTCGACGGTCTTCTCCGTCAACCACAGCCGCGTCGCGATCCCGGCGTTGGTGCGCCCCTCGGCCATCAGGCCGAGCACCTCGTGCTCTCGCGGCGTCAGGTCGGCGAGCGGATCGGCGGCGACCGGCGCCGGGATCAGCGTGGCCACGACCTCCGGGTCCAACGCCGACCCGCCCGACGCCACGCGCCGCACCGTCTCAAGGAAGTCGTCGGTGTCGAGGACACGGTCCTTCAATAGGTAGCCGAAGCCGCCGCCGGACTGGATGAGCTCGAGCGCGTTGCGGGTCTCGACATGCTGGGACAGCATCAGCACCGCGGTGCCGGGAAAGCTGCTTCGAATCTCGGCTGCGGCCCGCATCCCCTCGTCGGAGTAGCCGGGCGGCATCCGCACGTCCGCGATGGCGAGATCCGGCGCGTGTGCGCCGACGGCGGCGATGAGCGCTTCACCGTCACCAACACGCGCAACGACCTCGTGGCCGTCGTCCTCGAGCAGCCCTGCCAGACCATCGCGCAGGAGCACCGAGTCCTCGGCGATCACAATGCGCACGGCAGCACCGCCTCGACCAACGTCCCGGCACTGCGGCTGCTCTCGATCCGCATCTGCCCGCCGTGCGCCTCGACCCGATCGTTGAGGCCGGCGAGCCCCGTGCCTCTTCGCGTCTTCGCACCGCCGACGCCGTCGTCCTGGACGGAGACGACGAATCGGTCGCCCTCGCGGCGCGCGGTGATCGTGATGCGTGATGCGGAGGCGTGCTTGATCGCGTTCGTCAGCGCCTCGCACGCGACGAAGTACGCGGCAGTCTCGACAGACTCGGGGAGCCTCCCGTGCTCTGCCTGTACGTCGACCGACACCTGCACGCCACGCGCGAGATCGGCGAGGGCGGCTGCCAGGCCCTCGTCGAGCCGCGCCGGCCGGATGCCCGCCGCAAGGTGCCGGAGGTCGGTGATCGCATGTCCGATCTCGTCCACCGCGCCTCCGAGCGCCGGGCCGACGATCTGCGCTTCTGGTGGCAGCGAGCGCTGCAGCCGTCGCAGGTGCAGACCGAGCGAGATGAGCCGCTGCTGCGCCCCGTCATGGAGATCCCGCTCGAGCCGCCGTCGCTCGGCATACCCGGCCTCGACGAGCCGCTCGCGCGAGGCCTCGACGCGCGCCAGTTGCGTCTTCACCTCGACCCGGAGACGCGCGATCTCGATCGTCAGGCCTGCCGCAGCGAGGACGCTCTCAAGCAGATCGCGGCGCTCCAGGAGCGCACGATCGTGAAGCAGAAGGCCGAGTCGCGTCCCCCGCCGTGCCGCGTCGGTCTGGGCTCGCTTGTCGCTGGCGATGTCAGCCGGCACGCCCGCCGCGTCGGCATACGTCTCGGTCTCTGGAAGCCAGAACACGAGCTCGCATCGCGGGTCGCCCAGAGCGGTGGCGAGCGTCGCTCCCACCTCCTCGGCGGCGGCACGGCCGTCCCGCACAGCGGCCTCGAACGAGCGCACCAGCGCAAGGCCGTCGAACCGCGCGCGGTCAAAGCGCCGGTCCACAAGTGCCTGCACACGGGCGTGGAGGAACCGGAATCCGACTGCGACCGTCAACGTCGCCGCCGCAGTCGGCCATGCTGACCCTCGACCGGCCACCACTCCCACCCCGATCGAAACGGCGCCGAAGCACGCGCCGAGCAGCGTGGTCAGCACCGAATAGACGAGCGTGCGGTTGATCAACCGGTCGATCTCGTACAGCCCGTGGCGGCTCACGGCTACTCCCACGGCGACCGCCGCAGCGGCCTGGGCCACCAGAAGGTCGGTCAGCACGAGGGTCTCGCCGCCACCGGCGACGGCACCCCAGACAAGACAGCTGACGAACCCGGCCGGCACGAGCAGCGCCGCCCACAGCAGCCAACGAATCTGCAGCCTCTCGACACCGGCCGATCGCCGGTAGCGCGTCCGCAGTGACGCAGCACCGGCGATGAGGCTGGCGAACATCCCGAGCCAGAGGGGGGCCCGTATCGATTCCGGACCCGGCAGCCGGAACGGGAGCGGGCTGGCGAAGGCGTCGAACGGCGGCGCCAGGGGATCCTGCATCACGGCGACCATAACCACCAGGAGCGGGATCGAGACGACCGCGATGACGGCGAACGGGCGCCAGCGCGGACCGGCGAGCCTCCCGTCCGGAAAGAGATACAAGAGCGCCAGCGGCCAGGCGAAGAAGAGCGGCCAGGCGGCGCCCGAGGTGAGGCCGGCCCACGCTCCTGCGGGGAGCGAGCCCGGATGGACGATCAACGCGACCTCGGCGTACGGCTGCGCGGTCAGCGCCACGGCGACCGAGAGGCCGCCGAGCACCAGGATCCAACCGATCCTGGTCCCGCCACCCCGAGCAACCAGCGTTGCTCCCACCACTGCCGGTGCGGCCACCGCCAGGACGAGGAACGGGTACAGCCATGACGAGCCGGCGCTCGGCAAACTCCCGCGCGAGGCGACCTCGTGGAGGACGATGCTCGACGCGATGAGCCCGATCGCGATCACCGCGATCGTCCAAGCGACAAGGCGAAAGATCCGCACGAGTCCCAGTGTGACGCCGGAACCGCGCCGCGCAAGAGTGCCAGCACCGAGCCGAGAATCCTCCGAGGACGACTCCTTCTCGGCCTGCTCGACGCCCGAGGAAAACCGCATGGATGCTCGACATCAAATGTGGGGTGCTTAGACAGCAGAACGCGACCGGCGTTGACGGCGCTGTCGTCCAAGCGGGTTAGGACTGCCGGAGACTCGGGATAACCGATGGCACCGCAGCGGCTCAGCTGGCGACGCTCGGCCGCTATCGCTGCGGCTGGTCTGGCCGCGGCGCAGGTCACCGGTGGGATCGTCCTCTTCGGGTTCGACACGGCAAGCGAACGTGAGTCCAGCGGGATCGGTGCGGCCGGCCTGATGATCTCCTTGGGTATCCCGTTTCCATCGCCATGAACTTCCTCGTCGGCGGAGCGATCTTCCGGATAGCCGCACGCAAGCTGCACGGTCGGACCAGCTACGGCGAGAGCATGCTCGTACTCCTCGTCGCAGGCGCAGCGTTCCTGCTGGTGAGAGGTCTGGTCTCCGGAACCGTGGACGACGTTGCCGTGATCCTGGCTGCCGCGTTCCCTGCCGGGGTGCTGGTCGGTGCCGCGGTCGTGCGCCGGCGGGTATCGCGATCGAGCCGTCTGCCGCCGACTGGTAAACGGTGATCCGGACGAGCGCCTCGTCATCGGCGCCCGGCAGCAGGTCGAGCGTGAGATTCCGAGGGCCTGATGGAACTCGATCGACCTGGAGACGTTGAACGGTTCCGGAACCTTTGGGGATGGCGGGCGGAGTGAGAGTGTGAGCGCGTCGAAGACCGAAGGTTCGGCTAGCCGACATCGGCCGGCGAACGGTGCCCCAGCGTGCGAGCCGTTCGAGTCACGTTCTGCAGTCGACGGCGATCGCGAGTGCAGTGCAGACCTCGAGCATGCGATCGTCGCTGAGCCGGCCTAGACGTTCAACAAGCGTTCCGAGCGACACACTCTCGACGGAGTCGAGGTTGACCGCCGAGAGACGCGGAACTGGGTCCTCAGGAGGTTCAAGAACGACCTCGCTGGGAATCCCGCGGATCACCGTGGTGCAGGGCCCAATCAGCGCACGCCGAAGCCGAGGGATAGCTGCGTCGCGCGAGAGCACGATCACCGGCCGCCGGCCGATCTCCGGAAGCTCGCACCACCACACCTCACCGCGCGCCGGAAGCGTCGTCACGCCGCGCCGGCGGCGACCCGGAACGAAGCGAGGTCGCCCCACTCGTCGGCCTCGTCCAGCGGGTGTCCGTCGTAGGCCGCGTAAGCGGCGTCGATCTCCGCCGCGCGACTACGAGCGAGCAGAGAACCGAGGGCCTCATCGATCAATGCCGAGTCGGCGACTCCCGCGCGCGCCAGGCGCGCGCTCTGGAGCAATCCCGCATCCACCGTCGTGCTGATCCTCGTACGTGCCATGCCACGATCATACCATGGTCGTGGCATAGTCAGGACGCGCAGCAGCGCCGCGCTCGACGCCCGCACCCTGCGGGAGACCCGCTCCCGCTCGAGGCATATCCGGCGCGCATGAACATGGGCCCTCATACGGGTATGAGAAGCGTGTGATCGCGGGGCCGTTCGCGTCTGGAGCAGCGATCGGGCAATCCCGCATGGATCCTCAACATCAAATGCGCCCAAATTGAGGCCACGGACACCGTGTAGTCCGAAATCAGATCACCCCGACACCCCGCAAACCCGTATGAATGCTAGGACTGGGGCGGAAGGATTCGAACCCTCGATCGCGGGACCAAAACCGGCCACGCCTACGTCTGTACCGTCACCAACCGTGCTGTAGAGCCATCCTCGGTTCCGCTCAGAGTTGCTCGTGCACGGCAGATCGCGCCCACAGACGCGCCCTCGGCGACCGCCGACCGTCCCGCGCGCTTCAGCGTCGCGTCGCTGCAGGAACGGATCCCGGGGAGCCGTAGCGTTGTTCGAACTGGTCGAGCAACGCGAACAGCCCGACCGACTCGAACATCCGGCCGCGCTTGACGGTGGCGCTGGTCGGCCGCAGCACGTCCACCGCGACCAGCCGGTTGATCGCCTCATTGCAGGCCTGATCGCTGCGGCCGGTCAGCTCGCGAGCGACGGCCAGGTCGACCACCGGCACCTCCGGCAACCGCTGGATCAGCGCCTCGGCAGCCGAGTCGCGACGCGGATGCCCGGCCTGCGCCCGCCACTGCTCCTGCAGCGCCGCGATGTCGTGCGCGAGCTGCGCGGCGCCATCCGCAGCCACCATGCAGGCGTCGGCGAACAACTCGAAGATCGGCCGCCGCCCCGTGAACCGATACGCCTGCAACGCCTCCACATACCGGCCGCGAGCCGCCAGCAGCGCCAGACTCAACGGCGGCACCAACACCGGGATCAAACCCCGCCGACGCAGCACCAGCAGCGCCAAGATCCGACCGATCCGGCCATTGCCATCCGCGAACGGATGGATCGTCTCGAACTGCGCATGGGCAACCGCGGCCTGCAACGTCGCCGGCATATCCGAACGACCCGCGAACACGCACAGGTCATCCACCAGCTCCGCCACCAGGTCCGGCGGGGGCGGCACGAACACCGCCCCGGACGGCTCAAACGCGCTGCCGCCAATCCAGTTCTGCACACTCCGCAACCGGCCCGGCTCAAACCCCTCCACCGTTCCCGCAAGCAGCACCGCATGCAGCTCGCACAACAGCTCAGTGGTGATCGCACCACCAGAGTCAATCCGCTGCAACGCGTCGCCGACGGCAGTCACGTTGGCGTTCACCAGCGTCGCCGTGCGATCGTGTCGACCCGACGCGACCGCTCTGGCGAGCCGCCGGTGCCCCAGCACCAGCCCCTCGATCCGCGACGACGATACCGCCTCCGACCGCAGCAACGGACGCGCCGCCGCATCCACCCGAGCGGCCGTCTCAACGGCCGCCAACCCACGCAGCGCCGCGTCCGCGTCCGCGAACCGCCCCGCCAGGTCAAGACTCAGCGGCTCAGCCACCACCGCCAGCCGAGCCGGCACAAAACAGTCAACGTCCAACGGGGCCCGGCTACCCGGATACCCCGCGCTCGGCTCCCACCGACGACGCACCACCGCCCCGAACACGCCATCCTTGAACAACGACACCATGTAGTCAAGGATACGGAATTTCCTTGACTAATGAAAGCGCTTGGTCAGCCTTCGTAGCGTGGCGCGCTCTGATGGGCCCCGCCCCACCCCGAATCCCAAGCCGCCGGTCAGCGAAGGATCTCCGGCCGTTCGTCCACGACGGTGCCGTCGTCGAGTTCGGCGTACAGGTGCACGGCGCTGCCGGGTAGGGCGCGGTCGAGCGGGATGGCTGCGTAGACGACATGCCGGTCGATCGTTGCGTCAATCCTCGTCCCGTCCGGCAGTTGCACCCAGCAGCGGCGGACGTTGGCGGCCGCGATTCCGATCACGTAGTCGGCGTACGGGAATCCACCCGTCCGCCAGAAGACATGCACGCGGACGGGGCGTCCGCACGCCGAGCCGCTGCCGACCACCGTGAATCCGCCAACGCAGAAGTTTCCGCCCTCCGTCCACATGTAGCTGTTCTCGTGGCCGCTGCCGAGGTCGTCACCGAGCAACCGCATCGAGCCAGCGTCCGGCGGCGACCGTCGGATCGGCAAGTCCCCACCCACGTCCGGGAACAGACGCTTCGGCGGCTCGACGGGCGTCCCCGCGGTGAGAAGGACCTGCCGCGGTGACTGCAGCCCCGGGCCGGAGGGGAGCGGTGCTCGTAGTGGTTCTGGAGCGGTCTGCCAGGGCAGCCCGACACGGAGCGTTCTGCCATCCGTGAGCGCGACGAGGTAGTCGAGGTGGCCCTCGGGCGCGCTCGCCACTCCGAAGCCGTTGTCGAGCGGGATCGGGATCCGCCGACCACGCTTCGCGATCGTGACGCTCACCACATCGGGCGCCGCCACGAGCCGGAACAACTCGCCTCGCGCATCGTCAGAGCCTTCCAAGGCTCGACGAATCAACTCTCGCTCATCGGCAGTCCGGATCACCTGCCCGGTATACACCCGCCGAGCCTCACTCCCATCCCAGCGCGCCCCCATCCGACGGCCACTGTCGCACTTTGGTCGCGGGACCGGGAAGAAACGCCTCCGGCGGCTCAAGCGCCGCAAATCCCGCATCAGCACTGGACTCCGGCCGAACTGCTCGAGCTCGTGATCGCGGTACCTTTTCCGGCATTTCCGGCCGCCATCGCAGCAAACCCGCATGGATCCTCAGGACCAAATGCGCCCAAATTGAGCCCACGGACACCCTGTCGTCCGAAATCCGGACACGCCGAAACGCCGCAAACCCGCATGGATACTAGGACTGGGGCGGAAGGATTCGAACCCTCGATCGCGGGACCAAAACCGGCCACGCCTACGTCTGTAACGTCACGAACCGTGCCGTAGAGCCACGCTCCGTGTCGCTCCGAGCTGCTCGTGCACGGCAGATCGCGCCCACAGACGCGCCCTTGGTGGATCACGAGGCAAACTGGGTGCCCCCAAACGCGGGTGCCGCCAGCTAGGAACTGTTTTCATTGAAATGCCCTGTAGGTAGGTAAATCGTGTAATTTGTCCGGATGCAGTCGGACGATGCCTTGCACCTGCTGAACAACGTGGCCGTCGAGCAGGGGGGATTCGTGACGACCGACCAGGCGCGGGCGGTCGGCGTGACGTCTAAGACGATGGTGGAGCTGGCCCGGAGGAGGCTGCTCGAACGATTCGTGCCGCGGGTGTACGCGCTGGCGTTCGGCCGCCCATCCTCGCCGAACGATGAATTGTTCGCCGCGTGGCTGGCACTGGATGGCAGCGTGCTGCCGTGGACGCGCGGCGAGCACGAGCCGACGGCGGTCGTGTCGCACGCCAGCGCTGCGGCCGTGCGCGGTCTCGGCTCGATCATCCCCGGCTTGCCGGAGTTCACGGTCCGACGCCCTCGCTCGCAACGGCCCGATCTGCAACTCCACACGTCGCAGCTCGATCCTCGCGACTGGGAGTGGCTCGTGATGCCACCGGCTTTCCGGCTGCCGGTGACGACGCCGGCCCGGACGGTGACCGATCTGATCGCCGCCCGGTACGAGCCCGACTACGTCCGTCGTGCGATCCGCGAGTCATGGCCGTCGCGCGCCGCCGCCAGCCGCGAGCTGCTCGCGGCCGCCGACCGGCGCAGCGGCAGCCATGCCCGCGTCCGCGCCGAGATCGAACCCCTACTCGCACTGACCTTCCCCGACGGCGAACAGCCGTAGCGATGGCCGATCCCGCAGAGGACCGGCCGCCCTGGCCGTGGACGAGTCCCGAGGCGACCCGGCGCGGGCTCAGCCAGCTGATCCGCAACCGCTACCCATCCGTCGAGCGGCAACTCCGCGTACAGGAGATCGCGTTCCGCAGGCTGCTGGCACGACTGTACGCGTGCCACCCCGCCGGCTGGGTCGTCAAAGGCGGCGTCGCCCTAGGAGGCCGTCAAAGACGCGGTCGGGATGAACGTGAGGAGGTGCTTCCAGCGTTGGCGGAGGCTCGGTAGGAGCCGGCTGGTGCTCAGCTGGGAGCGTCGGAGCGCTCGGCGGCGGCGATCGGGGGCGTCGCCGGGCGTGTTCGACGCGTTCTGGCGGGTCCCGGTCGCGCTGGTGGCGGGCGTGATCGGCGCGGGTCCGTACTGGAGGAGTCGTTTCAGGTTCACGGCGGTCGCGGCAACAAGCGCTTGGATGTGGACGCGGCCGGTGCCGCGACAACGGACACGGTCGAGTGCGTGGCAGCCTTTCAGCTCGCTGATCGCGCCCTCACCGTGGCTCATCCGGTCGAGCGTCGCTGATATTCCGCGTGCGGTCCGCATCCGCCGGTAGGCGGCGTTCGCGCCGACGCCGTTCTTGAGCATCACTCGTTGCGGCGGGATGAACGCCTCGACGTCGAGCTTTTCGAGCATCGCGTAGGAGGCGTCGCTCGCGTAGCCACGATCCGCGCACACCTCACGCACGGCGTGGCCGGCGAACCGGGCGCGACGGATCAGCTCCGGCAACGCCGCGGCCTCGCTGCCGGTCACGCGCTCGGCGACGACCGCGACGATCACCCGGCGCTTCGGGTCGGTCGCGACCTGCACACGGTGCTGCAGATGCGAGCGCTGTCCGGGCTTGTAGCGCAGCGCCGCATCCGGATCGGTCGTCGACACCGCCGTCGCATTCCGCGCCTGGCGCTTCGGGAGCTTCCCACCCTGGTAGGGCGCGACCCGAAGCGCCGCTGCCGATGCCGGCCCGTCCACGCTCGCGGGGACGCCCGGCCCGGCACCCGACCCAGCGTCCGACCCCGCCGACGGCTCGGCCGATTCGACCACCGCCAAGTCAGCGCGCAAGCTCGAAAGCGCCGCGTTCGCCTCGACATGGGTGGCATCCACCACCAGCCTTGTGCCATCCAGCAGCCCCGCCTCGCGGCACTGTGAGAGCACCTGCACAAACAACTGCTCGAACACCGACGAAGATGCGAACCGCACACACTGCGCGTAGCTGACCGTCGCATGGCTCGGCAACCGCTCCGTCAACCCGTAGCCGAGAAACCGACGCACCGCAAGATCACGCTCCGCCACCCGCAGCGTGTCACGCATCGCGTGACGCCCCTCGATCGCCGCCACCAGAAACAGCTTCAACAACACCGCCGGATCAACCGACGGACGACCATCCACAGCGTAGAACGGCGCCGCCGACGCCCGCACCGCCCGCCACGAAATCACCCGCTCAATCCGACGATACCGATCATCGGCCGCGACCAACTCATCCAGACACACCATCTGCAGCTGCAGCGTCTCCGACCCCGTCCGAGCCTCACCCATCGCCATACCGCATTGTCCTCACCCCACCGGACGGACCGACCTTCTTTGACGGGCTCCTAGTGCTGCGGCTCGATCCGAACCGGACCAGCGACGACATCGACATCGCCTACGTCCTGGAGGCCGGCGAACACGCACTCGCAGTGGAACGCCTACGCGAGGCGTGCGCGGTCGATCTCGATGACTTCATCACGTTCCGCGTCGGACGCGTCATGACCGACTCTGTCCCGGACGGCGACATGACGGTCAGCGTCCGCGTCACGACGCAGATCGGTACCACCGCCTGGACGAGCTTCAACGTCGACCTCGCACGACCCGCACTCGACATCCCCGGCGAGCCGATCGAACCCCGATCATCACTGACCGGCCTCGCCGCCGTCGACGACATCCCCGGCCTGATCGCGCTGCCCCTCGTCCCGCAGATCGCCCAGAAAACTTGCGCGATGTTCGAACGTCACGGGCCAACCCGCAACCATTCAACGCGAGCCCGCGACCTCGTCGACATCGCCATGATCAGCGACCAGCAATCCGGCATCCGACTCGCCGACCTCCGCACCGAACTCGACAGTGAACAGGCGGCACGCCTCGACCGTGGCAGCCTGGACGAACCGCTGCCAACATCGCTCACCCTGCCCCCAGACCAGACAGCCGACTGGCAACGGCGCTGGCCGGAGGCGACCCGCAACTCGCCGATAACCTTCGAGCAGGCCCTCGAGCGCGCCACCTCGTTCCTCGCGCCACCCCTCGCCCGCTCACAGGTCGAACTGACCTGGGACGCCATCACGCAGACCTGGCGACCGGACGACCGATAGACACCGTATTGCGCGAGCGCAACGCGGCCCGGCACCAGAGACACGACCATGTCGTCGTACGGCGGATCGACAATCTGGCGGACAGCAGCTTCGAGGGTCGAGACCTCGCCGCGGAACGGGTGATCCGTGAACACGACGGCCACCTGCTCGCGGACCGACGACTACAACGCGTGCCAGGCGCTCGCCGACGAACTGCGAGAAGGTCGATGTCCCGGCGTCATCGTCCCGAGCGCAGCGCTTCCCGGAGCTGACAACCTTGTCGTGTTCGATGTTCGCGTGCCGGTCGGCTACCTCATTGAGCCGATCGACCCGAAGCTCGATGTGCCCGTCGGGTTGACCGCGCATCCCTCCGGAGCGTCGGATCGAATCTCTATGACCTTGTCCGGTACCGAGGAAGCGTGCACGCAGCCGCTGAAGCATCCGGAGCCGGACACGAATTTGTCCTCGATGAACGAGCGACCTGGCCACACTAGATCGAGGTTTCCTGGCTGCCGCAGCTGCTCGACGGCCGTCGCGAGCAGACCGCACTTTGATCCGGTCCCGCGCATCCGGGGCCGGTACGATCGGCTGAGATGGCCACGAGCTCCGCCAGCGCTTTGCTTCTCGACCTGTCGCGGCAGGTCGCTGCGCTCGCCGCAGCGCTGCTCGGGAGCGCGGACGATGTTCGCCTCACGCTTGGCGACGGGACCGAACACATCGCGGGGACACTGCTCATCGAGTCCGAAGCTGGCGACGGCCTTCCCATTGACATTACCGATGACGGCACCTACCTCCACGTGACGCTCGGCATCACCTGCGTCATCCGTGAAGGCGACTATGACGCGACACGGACCGAACTGCTCGACGAGATCATTCCCCGAGCCTTGCGCTTCGGCGCGACCGAACGGCATAGCCGCCGGCTGCTCGGTTCAAGCGAGGCCGTCTCGCTCATGGACGAACCGCCCTACACGCTGCTAGCGCTGGCTCGCGGGCGGATCGAGTCCTACGGGCGTCGCTCGAACCGGCCTGGTTCTGGAGACAAGTGGACCCACGTCTACCCGGCCTACACCGCGCCGGGCACATCCACGCGTGCAGATTGATCGCGGGACCCGAAAGAAACGCCTCCCGCCCGCCACGTGCCGCAAACCCGCATCAGCACTGGGTTTCAGCCGAACGGCGCGAACCCGTGACCGCGGGACCTTTTTGCGCTTTCTGACTCCCGAAGCGGCAAACCCGCATGGATCCTCAACATCAAATGCGCCCAAATTGAGCCCACGGACACCCTGTCGCCAGAAATCAGACCACTCCGACACCCGCAAACCCGCATGGATGCTGAGCTGGGGCGGAAGGATTCGAACCCTCGATCGCGGGACCAAAACCGGCCGCACCTACATCTGTAGCGTCACGAACCGTGCTGTAGAGCCACGCTCGGGATCGCTCAGGGCTGCTCGTGCAGGGCAGGTTGGGCCCACAGACGCGCCCTCGGCCGAATTGCCTATGGAAGCAGTCGGTGCGCAGCACGACGGCGACAGCGAGATTCACCGACAAGGGCGCTGCCCTCGCGATTTCGTCGATCCTGTCACGCACATACCGTCGCTTTTGTCACTTGGACAGCGTCGTTTCTGTCACATAGTCGTCGTCGAGGTGGTAGAGTACGGACGTGGCCGGCTACCAGCGACGAGTTGTGGACGACGAGCTCGACGAGCTTCAGGGGAGCCTTGCGGCGATCGCGATCGAGGGCGCGAAGGCGGTCGGCAAGACCTTCACCGCGTCCCGCCGCGCCCAGACCACCTACCGCCTCGACGACCAGGAACTGCGCTTAGTGGTGGAGGCCGAGCCGTCCCGGCTGCTGACCGGTAAGCGGCCGATCCTGATCGACGAATGGCAGCGGCTGCCCAGCTCGTGGGACATCGTCCGCCGCGCGGTCGACGACGGCGCCGCCGCGGGCTCGTTCCTGCTCACCGGCTCAGCGACACCCGCCGCAGGAGCGACCGCGCACTCGGGCGCCGGCCGGATCGTGACGCTGCGAATGCGGCCGATGACGCTCGCCGAACGGGGCGTCGCGACGCCGACCGTGAGTCTGCACGACCTGCTCGCCGGCACGCGGCCTCCGGTCGCCGGGGACAGCTCGACACGCCTCGAAGGCTACGTCGACGAGATCCTCCGCTCCGGCCTCCCTGGCCTGCGCGACCTGCCGGACCGGGCGCGGCGTGCTCAACTCGACGGCTACCTCGACCGAATCACCGAACGCGAACTACCCGAACTCGGCATCGCCGTCCGCAACCCGGCGGCGCTGCGCCGCTGGCTGGCCGCGTACGGCGCGGCGTCCTCCACCACCGCTTCGTACGAAACGATCCGCGACGCGGCCACCAGCTCCGACGGTGCCACCCCATCCCGGCAGGCAACGATCCCCTACCGCGACGCGCTCACCCGGCTCTGGATCGTCGACCCGGTCCCGGCCTGGATTCCGAGTCGCAATCATCTACGGCGGCTCTCGCAGGCGCCAAAGCACCAGCTGCTCGACCCCGCGCTGGCCGCACGGTTGCTCGGCGTCAGCGCCGGATCGCTGCTCGATGGCAAGGACGGCGGCCGCAGCCTGGTGCCGCGCGACGGCACCCTGCTCGGCGCCCTGTTCGAATCGCTGGTGACGCTGACCGTGCGCGTCGCGGCACAGGCCGCCGAAGCCCGCGTCGGGCACCTGCGCACCAACACCGGCGAGCACGAGGTCGACCTGATCGTCGAGCGTGACGATGGCCGCGTTATCGCAGTCGAGGTGAAGCTGTCGGCCACCGTCACCGACCGCGACGTCCGCCACCTGCACTGGCTGCGCAACACGATCGGCCACGAGCTCCTCGACGCACTCGTCGTCACCACCGGCCAGCACGCCTACCGACGGCCGGACGGAATCGCGGTCGTGCCGGCAGCGCTGCTCGGCGCCTAACCGCTCCCGCCGCCGACGGTTAGCTTCGATCTCCACAAGATCGGCGCCACACACTCAACACCGCGTCGGAGCGAGCCTTATCAGCCGCCTCCGCCGAACCCCGTCGAACTCACGGAGAACATCGTCCTACGCGTTCGGATAGCCCGGGCATCACCCTCGCGCAGCTCGTCAAGTCCGCTGGCGCAACGCGATGGTCATGGCGGTCGAACGGACGCAACGATTAGGCAGGTGCGGCACGACTCAATCGGTTGGACTCCGCGCAGCAACCCGTCCTGTGCCGCCTCGTCCGCCAGGTCACGACGCCCGGCGACACCGAACGCGGCACGCCAAGCGACGCGACCGAACCGGCGCGATTCCCGGCGCTCGAGTTGACCCGAACGGCGCGGCCGGCAACCTCCGACCGGGGATGGAGAGGCGGCTCGCGCCGTGACGATCGTCGACGCCAATGACCTACTCCTGTCGATTGAAACTTACGAAGGGTCCTCACCGACGAAGGTACCATCCGGAGCGACGACGAAGCTGCCACCCACGACTGGACTTCTGATCCGTCGTGAGTCTCCGCACCACCAGACGTCAACCAGTACGCGGACGTGCCGGCGTCTCTTGTCGTCCCAGAATGCCGTCGTCTCGATCTCCAGTTCCTCGCCAGAAGTCGAAGTGAACTCCGTAACTCGATCCGTCCGGTCGATGAGCACAACAAGATCCCCATACGGAACCCGACGCAGCTCGGCGACCTCGCCATCGACGCGCGCGGCGACCTCGTCCGCAAGTGCACGACGCTGTACCGCACGGGCTCGTCTCTCTGATCGATGCATCCGGGATCGTCCCCAAGCATAAGATCGCGAAGAGCGACGCGAACACGAAGGAGCGATGATCCGCGGTCGGCCTCCTTCGTCGACGTCCCGCCACGTCGCGTGTACTCGGGGGGCCGAGGTGTTGCCAGGGCGCGTAATGCCACGGATCGAATCCGTGATCGAAGTTGTGGATGTATCGAGCCTCGACAGCGGTCACATGCTCCCGAACACGGGCGAACGACCGAGCGGTGCATTTGGTTCCCGCAGTCCGGGTCGCGCCGAATCTTCGCCGCGATTCGGCCACAGCGTCCTCGCACAACGGGCCTTGACAGTGGGCGCGCCGTGGGGCGACGCTCGCCATGGCAAGCCGGAACGATGGAGGGTGAGGTGGCTCAGCTGGAAACCGCATTCGCGGGGCGGATCACGGCGCGGATGCCGGCGGGATGGTTTGGGAAGGAGTCGATTACCCTGATCGCTCCGGACGGCCAGGGCAACGTAATCGCGTCCTCGGAGCCGCTCGATGGGAGCATCGACACCGCCCGATACGCAGACGTGCAGGGAGGGCTGTTGCGCACCGAGTTCCCCGGCTTTCACCAGTTCTCGCTCGAGGAGGTCGATCTGTACGGCGACCGGCGCGGACTGCTGCGCTTCTTCACCTGGACGCCGCCGGACGGCGTGCCGGTGATGCAGATGCAGAGCTACTACGCCGAGGCAGGGCGCGGCTACACCGCTACTGCGACATCGCCGGGCACCACCTGGGACCGTTTCGAGGAAGTCTTTCGACAGATGCTCAGCGAACTGCGCCTGCTCGGCTGACCGCGAGGTTGTCGGAGGGCGGCTGGTAGACGTCGGTGGTGCCCGTTAAGCGACCAGTAGCGAAGCGCGACAACCGCCCGCTGATCCGGATCAAGCAGCGCGAGCGCCGCCCTGACCGACGAGCGTTCGATCCACGTCCGCGTCAACCCATTCGACGACCGGCGCGACACTCGGCGTCGCGCTGGAGCGCAATTCGGCCCGCACCAAGTTCAACGCGCGGTTCACAACGATCCGGCCCACCCAAGGCCCGAACGGCCGCGACGCATCGAACCGATCGAGCGCCGCGAACGCCGCCATGAATCCCTCCTGCGTCGCCTCGTCGGCAAGCCCGCGCGAACCAGCGACGAGGAACGGCGACTGCCAGGCCCGCTGCGCGCGCCGCCGGACCAACTCGCCCCGCGCATCGTCACAGCCTTCCACGGCTCGACCAATCAACTCCCGCTCATCGACAGTCCTAATCACCTGCCCGGTATCCACCGGCCGGGCCTCACTCCCATCCCAGCGCGCCCCGATCCGACAGCGACCGTCCGCACTTTGGCCGCGGGACCGGAAAGAAACGCCTCCCACGGCAGAAGCGCCGCAAACCCGCATCAGCCCTAGGTTCCCACCGCCGCGCTCGAACTCGAGGCCGCGGGACCTTTCCGCCCTTGCCAGCCGCCATCGCGGCAAACCCGCATGGATCCTCGACATCAAATGCGCCCAAATTGAGTCCACGGACGCCAGGACGCCCGAAACCAGACCCGCCGACACCCCGCAAACCCGCATGAATGCTGGGACTGGGGCGGAAGGATTCGAACCCTCGATCGCGGGACCAAAACCGGCCACACCTATGTCTGTAACGTCACCAACCGTGCTGTAGAGCCACGCCCGGGATCGCTCGAAGTTGCTCGTGCACGGCAGATTGCGCCCACAGACGCGCCCTCGGCCGAGATGGGCTTCGCGGAGGCCCGCCTTTCATCCGTCGAGATACGCCAGCTGTTCGCCCGCATCCCAGCCAGCGACCCGTCGCGTCGAGCAGGCCTCGGATCACGCCGCCATCTACGCGGAGATAGCCGCCAATCCATTGCCGGAAGAGATTTGACAGTCCCGCTTCCGTAAGCATAGACTTACGGTTCGTGCTGGCTTACCAAGCAGAGGCGTTCACCGCGCTGGGCGATCCAACCAGGCGCGCGATATTCGAGCTGCTCGGCGAGGGGCCGCGCGCGGTCGGGGAGATCGCGCGCCACCTGCCGGTCACCCGGCCCGCCGTGTCGCAGCACCTCAGGGTGCTGAAGGGCGCCGGGCTGGTGGTCGACCGGCCAGTGGGCACGCGCCGCATCTACGCCGTGGACCCGAACGGGGTCGAGGCGCTCCGCGTGTACCTCGACCAGTTCTGGAGCAAGACACTGACCACCTTCAAGCAGGTGGTCGAGCAACCCGACGAGGAGGTCTCGTGACCACACCGGCAGAGTCGACGTCCGTCCGCCACGAGGTTGTGGTCGAGGCGCCGATTGAGCGCGCCTTCGCGGTCTTCACAGAGGGATTCGGGCGCTTCAAGCCGCGCGAGCACAACATGCTCGGCGTCGAAATCGCCGAGACGGTCTTCGAACCACGCGAGGGTGGCCACATCTACGATCGCGGCGTTGACGGCAGCGAGTGCCGCTGGGCACAAGTGCTCGCCTTCGAGCCGCCGGACCGCGTCGCGTTCAGCTGGGATATCAGCCCGCACTGGCAGATCGAGACCGACCGCGAGAAGACCAGCGAGGTCGAGGTCCGGTTCGTCTCCGAGGGACCGGACCGCACCCGTGTGGAGCTCGAGCACCGAAACCTCGACCGCCACGGCGACGGCTGGGAGGGAGTACGCGCCGGCGTCGACTCCGGCGACGGCTGGCCGCTGTACCTGCGCCGCTACGCCGACGTCGTCGCGGCGTAGTCGCCACGACGACGGCACCATCGTATCGGCGGAGTCGGTGGGGCGGCGAGATCCTTCCTGTTCGCGGCTCTTGGCCTTGACCGGCCTCCAGTAGGGCTGTCCGAGCCCACTCCTCGTCGGGCACACCCGACCGGCCGAACGACGTTGGGTACGTGCGGCAGCTGTAGGAGAATTCTGTGCGCTGGTCGGCTCCGGGTTCAATGTCGCGACCGTTGACGCGGACGCTGGACGAGCCCAGGAACCGCACCATCGCCGCGCCGTCGGCATCAGCGACGTCGATCGTCTCGACAGCGACCGCGACGTTGAGGTCGGCGGCGAGTCGTCCGATGAGCGCCAATGTCGGCGCGACGTTCGGACAACCCGCGAACCCGAAGACCTCGACGCGGACGCTCGGTCGGCGGTGTGTGGCGACGCTGATCATCCGCGCAAGTGTGCCAACGTCCGAAGCTCGCCGGCGGCGTATCCACCGACGAGAGCGGAATGTGATGGCAACGGCACCGCGGGAGGAGGTTCGCACGCCCACGCGAATAGATTAAGTATTCAATTGATCTATTGACTAGCGGCTGTCGCGGGAGTACCTTGTGCGCAGTTGATCCGCTGTTGCTGGCGTGCTCGAGTAGGATTCATGGCGGAACGGGCGGCAAAGGACGCACTGTTCGCAGGCTTCGCGGCCGTGGCGAAAGCCCTTGGCAACGGCCGGCGTGCAGAGATCGTCGACGTGCTTGCACAGGGGCCACGGTCGGTTGACGAGCTCGCCAACGAGGTCGGGCAGAGCGTCGCCAACACCTCGCAGCACCTCCAGGTGCTGGCGCGCGCCGGGCTGGTGCGATCACAGCGCCAAGGCAGCCGCGTCGCTTACCGTCTCGCCGGCGACGACGTTGCCGCGCTCTGGGAAACGCTTCGCGCCATCGCTGCGACCCACTTGGCGGAGGTCGAGGTGCTCGCTGACGCCTACCTCGGGGACCGTCGCGATGTCGAGCGGCTCTCGAACGAGCAGCTGAGACAGCGACTGGCCGACGGCAGCGTGATCGTGCTCGACGTGCGGCCCGCGCCCGAGTACGCCGCGGGACACATCGCCGGCGCCCGCTCCGCCCCTCACGATCAACTCGCTACAACGATCGGCGCGCTCCCGCCGGGCGCAGAGGTGGTCGCGTATTGCCGGGGCCCGTACTGCGTGTATGCCGATGACGCGGTGCGGTTGCTGCGCGATCGCGGGATCCGTGCCCGCCGGCTGGATGCCGGATTCCCCGAGTGGCGCCGCGCCGGTCTTCCCGTCGCGCTCGCCGGCTAGTGGTCTGACACGGAATTGGCGTTAGTATTTGTGAGGGCTTCGCGGGCGCGTTGGGTCTTGGCGAGGATGTCGTCGGGCTTCGCGGTCCAGCGGAACGGGGTGGGGTTGCGG
>JBKJIG010000066.1:0-3102 GCA_046598415.1 Gaiellales bacterium | reverse complement strand
ACACCTCCGATGCAGTGTCGAGAGCACGAACGAGCCGGTCAGGGCCGCCTTGAGCGTCGTCGTGGCGGTCGCCAGGTCGCGCATCTCGCCCACGACGATTACGTCGGGGTCGCTGCGCAGGATCGAGCGCAAGGCGGACTCGAAGCTGAGGTCGGCGTGCGGGTTCACCTCGAGTTGGTAGATGCCGTCGTGGCGGTACTCGACGGGGTCCTCGACCGTTACGACGTTCAGGTCCGGGTGTGCGATGTCGCCGAGGGCGGCGTAGATCGTGGTCGTCTTGCCCGAGCCAGTAGGGCCGGTGACGAGCAGCGCGCCGCGCCGCGCGTTGACGACGTGCTCGAGCTGAAGCTGGATTTCGCCCGAGAGCCCGATCGTGGCCAAGCCCGGCGGCCGCCGGCTCCGCTCGAGGATCCGTAGCGCCGCGCCCTCGCCGGCGACGGTCGGCAGCGTGGTGACGCGGACGTCGAACACGCGTCCCGACGGCCCGGTGATCGACAGCCGGCCCTCCTGCGAGCGCCGGTTGTCGGAAATGTCGAGCTTCGACTGAATCTTCAGGCGGGAGATCGCGGCCGATACCAAGCTCGGCTCGATCTGGCCGATCTCCCGTAGTGCGCCGTCGACACGGGCGCGCACCGAGATGCCCGCGGCACACGGGACGAAATGGAGGTCGCTCGTACCCGCCTCGGCAGCACGCACGAGCAGCTGGAGCTCGACGCCGTCCATGCTGGCAGCTCCGGCGACCGCGATGAGCGAGCCGCTTCTTCGCTCCGACTGGCGGAGCGCGTCGAGGGCGTTGGTGACGGAAGCGCGCGAGGCAACCGCGAACTCGATCGGATCGACGCTCGCCACTTCGATTGCGGCGCGCGTGCTCGGGTCGGCGAGCGCCACTTTGAGCGTTCGGCCGTCGCGGGCGTAGGGAATCGCGCAGGCGTCGAGCAACAGGCGGAGCGGGAGCGCGTCGCTCGCGGCAGGGTCGATGCGGAGCGCGTCGAGGTCCAGCCAGGGCAGCTCGGCGCGGGTGGCGAGGCCGCGGGCGCGAGCCAGCCCCGCTGCGGCGGGAGCCGTCACGCGGCACCCGAGATGCCCGCGAACGTGTCGAGTAGGCCGAGCGGCTGGTCGTCGCGGCCCGTGCCAGCGAGAATCTCCTCCACGCGGCGCTGCAACTCACCCGGGCTGAACGGCTTCGTCACGTAGTCATCGGCCCCGGCCTCGAAGCCTCGTGCCACCTCCGCGGTCTGGGCGCGGGCCGTCAGGAGCACGATCGGAAGGTGGCTCGTCGCCGGGTCGGCACGCAGTTCCCTCGTGACCTGGTAGCCGTCCATCATCGGCATGGTCACGTCCAGCAAAGCCAGATCGGGCCGGCTGGATCGCGCCAGTTCCAGCGCCTCGGCGCCGTTTCGGGCGAGCACGATCTCATGTCCGGCGCGCGAGAGCCGCAACCGGACGAGCTCGAGAATGTCCTCGTCGTCGTCTGCGATCAGAATCCTCGAGCATCTCGCGTCCATCGTGTTGCCTCCGTCGTAGTCGGTCATGCCGCTGCCGCAGGCAGGAGCACCTGGAAGGTGGAGCCGACGCCAGGCTCGCTGTCGACGACGATCTCGCCGCCGTGGGCGTCGACGATTGCCTTGACGATCGAAAGCCCGAGCCCCGTTCCCTGGACGGCGCTTTTCATCGCCTCGTCGGTACGGAAGAAGCGGCCAAAGAGCTTGCGTTGCTCGTCGAGTGTGATTCCCATCCCGTCGTCGGCGACCTCGATCGCAACCTGCTCGCCGACGAGCTGCAGCCGCACGGCGACCTGGCCGCCCGGCTCCGAGAACTTGAGGGCGTTCGAAACGAGGTTGTCGACGACCTGTCCGAGCCGCTGGCGGTCGACGTCCGCGGCGGGCGTCTCGGTGGCGTCGAAGGTCAACGCGATGCCACGCGCGCGTGCCACTGCGGCCGCGGCGGACACCGATTCGCGCACGATCGGCTCGAGGTTCGCCGCGTGCCGTTCGAGCGTCAGCCGACCCGCCTGCGCCTGGGCGACGAAGAGCAGGTCGGAGACGACGCGGAGGAGCCGGTGCCCACTCCGCTCCACGATCCCGAGGTGCTTCCGCTGGTCATCGTTCAGCTTTCCGTCGTCCCCGGAGAGCACGACCTCGAGGTAGCCGAGAATGGAGGTGAGCGGCGTCCGCAGCTCATGTGAGACGAGGGCGATCAGATCGTCCTTCATCCGGTCGACGTCTCGGAGCTGCTCGTTCTGCCCGGCGAGCGTGACGCTCGCCTTGTGAGCCTCCTGGAAGAGCTCGCGAAAGCGAGCCTCGCTCTCACCGAGGGCGATGCGCACCTGCTGCCGCTCACGGCTCATCAGGAGTACACGTGCGCTTACGAGGCCGGTGATGAGGAGGGTTGCGATGCCGATCTCCATCGTGTCGCCGCTGTCACCCTGCGCCGCTTCGACGATGAGGAGCGCGGGGCCGGCGAGAAGCGCCCCCGCGAGGATGACGATGCGGCTGATCGGGTCGCCGCCGTCGTCCACGTGCCGGGCCGTGCGGACGTCGCGCATCGATGGGTGGACGGCGGCGAGCGCCCAGAGCGTGTAGGACACGAGCCAGGCGGCGTCGAGGAGCTGGCCGTTCTCGTAGCTTCCGGCCAGGGTCTGGATCGAGTAGGCCGTGTCCGCGACGAGCAGGAGCACCGCGCCGGCCAAGAGGAACCGCAGCGACGCCACGCGGCGGTGGCGGAAGGCGACCTGGGCGAGCGCACCGAAGAGCAGTACGTCGCCGACCGGTGCGCCGACGCCGACCGCGATCGCGAGCGTGCTCTCCCCGCCGCCCGACACGACCGGCTCGATGAGGACGATCCACGCGAACAGCGCTGCGACCACACCGACGATCGCACCGTCGAGGACGTCGCCGAGCGGCGGCCGTCCCCAGCCGCGCATCAGCGCGACCACGCCGAGGGCAAGGAAGGGGTACGCGGCGAGATACGCGCCGTCGGCGACGCCGGGAGATGGGGCCTCGGCGCCAACCCAGGTGTACGAGGCCCAGATCGTGTCGCCGACAGCAAAGAGGAACTGGCCGGCCGCGAAGAGGAGCCACGGGCGACGGTCGGTAGGGCGGT
>JBKJIG010000142.1:0-39092 GCA_046598415.1 Gaiellales bacterium | reverse complement strand
CGTCCAAAAAGGAGTTCACCATGTCGGCTCGCCCAAGCTGGCGGGGCGCGCGCCCGGGGTGTCAACTCAGGGTCAACGAGACCCCAGTAGATCCGAGGAGCTCAAGGCTGCCATGATCAGCCGGGATCGGCTCGGTACAACGAGACCCATCGATCAGACGAGGCCCAAGGAGACCGCGCCAAACGACTGAAAATCGCGGTGTCGCCGGTTCAAGTCCGGCTCTCGCCATTGTGCCCGGCCGCATCGCCACCCCGCGTGAGCGTGCGCCACGCAGTCGAGCGACCCGTCGAGGGGCGTGCACTCGACGGGTCGCCCGCGTTGCTCAGACGCCCGGTACCGGCGAGGCTGCGGTCGGTGCGACCTTGACCTCGTTCGCCACCCGCGGCTTGCGGCCCAGGAGGCCGCCGGCGAGCACGGCGAAGCCGATGCCGGTCAGCAGCAGCGCGACGCCGACGACGATCCCGAACAGCGCGAGCTGATCGGCCATGTAGCTGACGTTGAGCGCGGTGGACAGCGCCGTGGCGGTGATCCACTGGTCACGCGCCGGGTTCGAGAGCACCGCGCCCTCGGCGTCCTTCAGGGCGGCGGCCTTGTCACTGGTGCCGGCCCCGTCCGCGGTCGCGAACCGCGGCAGCTGCGAGTAGGTCTTGCCACCGCTGGCCTCGAGCGCGTGGACGCGGATGTAGCTCGCGAAACAGCGCGCGTCCGAACCGCTCTCGATCGGCTTGCTGGCGACGTTGCAGGTCGGCAGGACGATCGTGTCGGGCAGTCCGGCCGCCTTCGCCTCCGTCGCGATCGTGGCCGGGTTCATGTCCTCCGACCCCGTGATCGCCTCGAGCTGGAGGCTGGACTTGACGGTCGAGCGGCCGTCGAAGCCCATGAAGATGGCGACGGCCCCGAAGACGATCAGCACCGCGGCGGCGATGAATCCGCCGTACTTGAAGGTGTTGGTCATGGTCTGGTGCTCCTCTGTTGATGGGTGGTGCCGCCAGCGGCCACGAGCGTCCGTGTCTCGGCGGGGACCGCCTGCAGGTCGACCTTCAGCGCGTGCGTCTCCGCAGCGGCGGCGAACAGGTCGTACGCCGCCTCGGTGTCGGCGAGCGGGAGGTGGTGGGTGGCGAACGGCGTCGGCTCGAGGCGACCGCCTTCGATCAGGCGCAGCAGCTTCGTCGTGGTGTTGGCGTTGACGAGCGCGGCCGTGGTCATCACGTCGCGGATCCAGAGCGTCTCGAGATGCAACGTGGGGATCGCCGTCGGCCTCACCGCCGGGACGTCGCCGTTCAGGATGTGCAGGTCGGTCAAGCAGATCGTCGACGTGTCGACGCGGACGATGGCGTCCGTCGGATCGATGATGGAGGGGTCGGGCGCGGGCTCCCAGGCCCGCTCTCCCGGCCCGTGGTAGACGAGCGTCTTCATCGTGTGTCGCCTCGTTCCGTGCGACGCGGGTGCGAGCACGACAGGGCGGGGCCGGTCACGGCGTGGAGGAGCCGGACGGCGGTTGCGGTCTCGAACTCGACCACGGGGCACCTCGACGTTCATTGACGCCGGCGACGGGGTGTTCGCACCGGCTTACCGGAGACGCCGAACGATCCTGACGGCGTCGTGCGACCGGGGTGCTGAGGCCGCGACCGGAGTCTACCACCGGGCGCTGGCGTTCCTCCGCCTGGCGGAGGCCCGTGGGCGGCCGCCGGGTGCTATCGTCAAAGGGCGGCTCCAACACCCGGTCGCACGACGTAGGCGAGTGTCTGCGTCCCATGAAGCCGGCCTCAACCACACGGTCGACGCCAATGCGCATCGAGGTGTCATCGTGGTCGCACGCAAGACCGCATCCGCCGGCTCTCCGCAGGGCCTGGGCGCCGTGGGGACCGTCTCCGTCAGCGATCACGACGGGATCGGCACCTGGCTGGTGGGACTGGACGGCGAGCACGACCTGTCGACGGTCCGCATGCTCGAGGCCGGCACCGCCAAAGTGCTCGACGGCTGCACGCGGGTGGTCGTCGATCTCAGCAGCGCGACCTTCTTCGATTGTTCGGTGATCAACTGGCTGATGCGGACGAAGCACGCGCTCGAAGCCGGCGGCGGACAGCCGCTGCTGGTCGTCGACGGCACGAGAGGCGGCACCACGGCGCGCGTCATCGATGCCGCGGGCGTCCGCGACTCGTTCGCCTTCTACCCGACGCGGCGCGCCGCCTTCTCGGAACCGCCGAGCCGGCCCGTCACCGGCGACGACCGCTGGGCACGGGCACGACGGAAGCCCACCGCCCGGGTGGCGGGCTAGCGAGGCGTGGGGGACCCACCGGCGTCGATCGGGCGGTACCTGGAGCGGGCGCTGGTCGCGCCGCGTCCCGCCACGCTCGTGCGCATCACGCAGCAGGGCGAGATGCGCCTGAAGCCGGGTGGCCGCTGGCTGCCGTTCCGCGCGACCGAAGAATTCGACGTGCACCGGGTCGCGTTCTGCTGGCGGGCGCGGTTCCGCCTCGCGCCGCTCGTGTCGCTGCGTGTCGATGACGTCTACGCGGCCGGCGAGGGTGGCCTGGCCGCCCGGTTGTGGGGCACCATCCCGGTCATGCGATCGAGCGGTAGGGAGGTGAACAGGGGCGAGGCGATGCGCTACCTGGCGGAGCTGATGTGGGTGCCCCACGCCTGCCGCGACAACGCCGAGCTCGGGTGGCGCGAGATCGACGACCGGCGAGCCGAGGTGTCGGTGGACGTCGGCGGCGCGCGGGCCGCGGTGTGTCTGGAGTTCGACGCCGCGGGCGACCTCGTGCGGACGTCGGCGGAGGACCGGCCGTACGGGCAGGGCTCGACCACCGTCGCGCGACCCTGGGGCGGCGTGGTGCGCGACTACCAGGTATTCGACGGGGTGCGCGTCCCGACGCGGGCGGAGGTCAGCTGGACGCTGCCGACCGGGGTCTTCACCTACTGGCGTGGCGTCGTCACGTCGCTCGTCCAGGTGTGAGCGGGTGCGGGGTCGACCTCTACTGGCTGCCGCTCGGCGCGGGTGGTCGCTCGGTGCGGCTCAACGGCCGCGTGTTCGAGGCCGGGGCGGCGCTGCTGGGGCGGCGGCGGCAGTTCGACCTGTATCACTCCGCGCTCGTCGCGCATCTCGCGGAGGGGTCGTTCGTGATCGAGATGGCGCCGGTTCGCGACGGCCGCGGGGCAGCGCGCGGGGTCGTCGCCGAGGGCCCCGTCGGTACCCGCCGGGCGGGGCGGTTCCGGCTCTTCCGGTACGAGCTGCGCTGCTGGCGCGACGGCGTCATCCCCGACGTCGACGAGGCCGTCGGCAGCCCGCAGCGGCTGACCCGTGACGCTGATCTGGCGCGGCGGCTGGTCAGCCTCGTCGCGCAGGTGCCGACGCCGGTCTGGGGTCGCGACGAGGTCGGCGCGGGCGAGATGTGGAACTCCAACTCGATGACGGCGTGGCTGATCGTCCGCTGCGGTCTCGACGTCGCGTCGATCGCGGCCCCGGCGGGCGGGCGCGCGCCCGGCTGGAGCGCGGGAGTCGCGCTGGCCGCGCGGGGCGGCTCCGCTTAGCGCAGGTCAGGCCGTGGCCGATGCCCACGCTCAGAAAGGCGGCGGCCACGCAGGTCGCGGCGGCTCCGACGACGAACGCGCGGGAAGTTCGCGAGCGATCCGCGAACAGCGCCAGCGCTATGTGTCGGTTCCCGCCCGTCGCAGTCGTCGTCTCCTCCGACACGGAGTGGCAACGACGAGCGAGCCGCGGCGCTTCCAAGACGAGCGATCGTTGCCGGCGGGAAAACGTGTGACGAGATCCCAGAGCAGCGTCGCACTCCAGCGCGAAAGCGCGCGACTTCCGTGACACCTCTCCGTCCGCCAACCGTCACGCGCAGCGCGCACTTCGTGCCAGAAGTGTGAAACACACGCGCGGGAGTGCGCCGCGATCAGCGTATCGGTGCCAGGCACGAAAACGTGAACGGAAAGTCGGCGCGCCGAAATCGACCCCGCGAATCGCCTGCTCGTCGCGGTGCGCGGCACCAGGTGACGCCGACTCGCCTGGTTGCCGCTGCTGCATGCGCGGGCGCCTGCAGCCGGCAAACGGAGACGGCCAGCTCGTTCGTGCTGCATCCACCACCCCGACGCGGCGGATCGGAGACGTCCGAGGCTGGCGGATCCGTGCCCGGCAACGAAGCCCACATCGACCGCGCCATGGGCTAGCTCGGCGGCCCCTAACCCCGCAGCCGCTCGTTCGCCGGGTCGTAGAACGGCGTCTCGGACACCGTCGCGGCAACACGCTGCCCCGCGCAGTCGACCTCGAAGCCATCGCCCACCGGCACATCGCCGCGCAGATAGCCGAGGCCGCAGGCGGTGCCGATCGTATGGCCGTAGGAGCCCGACGTCACGCGGCCGACGATCTGGCCGCCCAGCAGCAGTGACTCGCCGTGCAGCAGCAGCGGCTCCGGATCATGCAGGCGCACGAACACCTGACGGCGGTCGGGCGCCAGTCCGGCGCGGGCCGCGATCGCCTCGCGGCCGGTGAAGCCACCAGCCTTGTCGAGCGCCACCGTGAACGCGAGACCGGCCTGGTACGGGTCGTCGACCGGCCCGATGTCGTGGCCGAGGTGGCGGTAGCCCTTCTCCGACCGCAGCGAGTCGAGCGCGTGGTAGCCGGCGTGACGCAGGCCGAGGCCGGCGCCCGCCTCGACGACCGCGTCGTAGAGGCTCACCGCCAGGTCGGCCGCCGGGTAGAGCTCGTACCCCAGCTCGCCGACGAACGAGACGCGGAGGCACAACGCGTAGCCGTCGCCGACCTCGATCTCGGCCGAGCGACCCCACGGCAGCGCCGCGTTGGACAGGTCGGACGGGCTGATCCGGCCCAGCAGCTCGCGCGCGGATGGTCCCATCACGGCGATGGTCGCGAGTCCGGCGGTGGCGTCGAACGTCGCGGCCGCCAGGCCTCTCGCCGCGCGCCGGAAGAAGGCCAGCGTCTTCTGGTGCGACACCGTCGGCGTGATCACGAGGAACCGGTCCTCGGCCAGCCGCGTGACGGTGCCGTCGATCTCGATGCCGCCGCCGGCGTTGAGCATCAGCGTGTAGACGACCCGGCCGACACGGACGTCGAGGTCCTGCGTGCAGACCTGCTGCACCACCCGCAGCGCGTCAGGGCCGGCCACCTCGACCTTGGTGAACGTCGACAGGTCGAACAGCGCCGCCGCCGTGCGCGCGGCGCGGTGCTCGCCAGCGGCGTGCTCGAACCAGTTCTGGCGGCCGTAGCTGTAGACGTAGTCGCGCGGCGTGCCGGCCGGCGCGTACCAGTTGGCGCGCTCGTAGCCCACGGTCTCGCCGAACACCGCGCCGGCCGCGTCGACCCGGTCGTGCAGGGGCGTGCGGCGGATGTTGCGCGCGGTGTGCGGCTGCAGGTGCGGCCAGTGCATCGCGTACAGCCGCCCCAGGCCCTCGGTCGTGCGGGCGTGCAGGTAGCGGCGGTTCGACTGCTGCTTCGCGAAGCGCTGCACGTCGAGGCCCGGAATGTCCCGCGTGGGCGACCCGGCGATGATCCACTCCGCGAGGGCGCGACCGGCGCCGGGCGCGTAGATGATGCCCTGGCTGTTGAACCCCGCGGCGACGTAGAGCCCCTCGACGTCGCCGGTCTCGCCGAGGCAGAACGCGGCGTCGGGCGTGAACGATTCGGGCGCGTTCAGGAACCGTTCGTACTCGACGCCGCGCAGCGCCGGGATGCGCTCCTCGGCCAGCACGCGGACGGGGGCGAAGTGCTCCCAGTCGGGCTCCAGTTCGCCGAACGAGAAGCCTGGCGGCAACGACCGGGGATCGAGCGGCTTGCCGTCCGGTTCGAACGCGCCGACCAGCAGCGCGCCGTTCGCGTGCCGCACGTAGAAGTAGGCGTCGAGGTCGCGGATCACGGGCAGGTCGGCCGTCGCGCCGGCGATCGGCACCGTCCGCACGTGCACGTGCGCCGCGGGCCACAGCGGTACCGACGCACCGGCCACGGCGGCCAGGTCGCGCGTCCACAGGCCGCCCGCCAGCACCACGCGCTCGCACTCCACCCGGCCCCGCGCCGTCACCACCGCGGTCACGCGGCCGCCGGCCTGCTCGAATCCGGTCACCTCCACGCCCTCGCGGAACGTGACGCCGCGCGCGTGGGCGCCCGTCGCGAGCGCCAGTGCGGCGAGGCCCGGGTTGACGTGTCCGTCCTCGGGCTGGTAGATGCCCCCGATGAGGCCGTCGGCGACCGCCAGACCGAACAGCTCGGGCACGCGCTCGGGGCCGATCATCTCGGCCGGAATTCCGGTGTGCCGGCAGATGCCGGCCAGGTAGCGCAGCTCGTCCAGCCGGCCCGGCGTGCGGGCGAGCGTGATCGAACCCGGCTGCAGGAGGTTGACGTCGACGCCCGTCTCGGCGGGCAGCGCGCCGTAGAGGTCGACGCCGTAGGAGGCCAGCTCGGTCAGCACATGGGTCGCGCGCCCGCGCACGACCAGCCCGGCCGCGTGCCACGACGTCCCCGCCGCAACCGCCCCGCGCTCCAGCACCAGCACGTCGCGCTCGCCGAGCAGTGCCAGGTGGTAGGCCACGCTCGCGCCCACGATGCCGGAGCCGACCACGACCGTCCGCGCCCGCGTCGGCAGGGGGCCGCCGCGCGCCGCGGGGTCGAACGAGGTCGCCGTCAGGTCGCGTTCGAGCAGCCGTTCCACGCCGGGAAGCGTTGCAGAGGTTTCAGCCTGAATCCGCCGTCAGCCCGTCGGCGCGCCGGTGGTGGCGGCGCACCAGCGCCAGAGGCGTTCGGCCTCGAGCTCCTCGTCCGGGCGCCGCGTCCACGGCACCTTGTGCGTGGCGCGCGGCCGCCGGTCGAGCAGGAACCTACCGCCGATCGCCGCGGCCTCGGGTGCGGCCGCCAGCCACGCAGTGGTGTCGATGCCCTCCGGTGCCGTCCGCAGCAGCGGGCCGATCACGCGGCTGAAGCCCGGCAGGGCGTCGCGGATGCCGGGCGTGTCGCACCAGCCGGGGTGCATCGCGTTCACCGCCACCGGCCGGTCGAGCAGGCGACGCGCCCACTCACGGGCCAGCGCCACCTGGGCGCGCTTCGCCCGCGCGTACATCTTCACACCGTCATACCCCTCGGGCATCGCGAGCCCGGCGACGTCGAGACGCTCGCTGTACATGCCGCCCGAGGCGACCAGGATCACGCGTCCCGTCGATCGCGCGGCCTCCAGGCGCGGCAGCAGGAGCGACGTCATCAGGAACGGCGACAGCACGTGCGTCGCGATCGTCGCCTCGTTTCCTTCTTTTGTCAACGTTCGCTCCGAGAGTAAGGCGCCGGCGTTGTGCACCACCACGTCGAGAAACGCGTGGCGGGCTGCGTAGTCCTCGGCGAAGGCGCGGGCGTCGGCCAGCAGCGACAGGTCGGCGAGGCCGGCCTCGACCGTCGCGCCCGTCTCGTGCTCGAGGCGCGCGCGGGCAGTCTCCGTGCGCTCCGCGTGACGGCCGACGATGCACACCGACGCGCCCAGCCGCGCCAGCGTCCGCGCGGTCTCGAATCCGAGGCCGGACGTGGCGCCGGTCACGATCGCGTTCCGGCCCGTGAGGTCGTAGGAGTCGAGCGCAGGCCAGTGGTAGAGCCGGCTTCGGGCGTGGTATCCGATGCGCGTGAACGATCCGACGACGGTGGCCTCGAGGACGGCGTCGACGGCGCGCGCGATCACAGGACCTCGCGCAGCCTTGCCTCGGCCTTGCGGCCGACCCGGTTGAAGACGATCTGCATGAGCGGGTCGGCCAGCCGCCCCAGGCCGCTGAACTCCAGCTCGGCGTGGTACGTCACCGTGGACGTCTCGCCGGCGGGCTCGACGGTGATGGTGTCGGTCGAGACGAAGCCCTTGCTGCGGGCCTCGAGCACCACGAGCCGGTCGGGCTCGTAGCGGACGATGGTGTACGTCAGCGGCACGAGCCGCGGCCCGAAGCGAGACACGACCGCGAACGACGTGCCCACGCCGAGCGGCTCGTTGCCGGTGCGCGTCGCCTCCGTAACGCTCGGATCCCACTGTTCGGCGTTCTCGAACGCCGCCATGTAGGCGAAGGCGTCGGCCCGGCTGCGGCGGGAGGGGACGGTTGTCGTGAAACGGGCCATTACACGGGTGTTCGCGCGGCGGCCGCATGTGGATCAAGCAGCTCGAGCTGGGCGGCCGGCACGTCCTCGCCACAGGTCTGGCAGCGCCACGCCGTGGGCGGCACGCGGCCGCCGCAATCGACATGGTAGGCCAGGTAGTCCGGCTCCGGCCGGCCGAGCTGGTCGATGCCGAAGCGGCCGAGCGTGATCACGACCGGCGCCAGCGCATGACCGCGCTCGGTCAGGTGGTACGCGGCCCGCAGCGGGCGCTCGGAGTACACCTCGCGCGTCAGGATGCCGGTGTCCTCCATGCGGCGTAGCCGGCCGGACAGCAGGTTCGGCGCGATCGGCCCGAGCGAGCGCTGCAGGTCGGCGTAGCGGTTGATGCCGCGCAGCAGGTCGCGAACGATCAGCAACGTCCAGCGGTCACCGAACGCGTCGAGGGTGGCGGCGACGGGGCAGTCGGTCGGATAGGTGGACACTGCGAAAGTTTATCTCCTATAGTCACTAGACAATTTGTAGTGAGACCGAGGGGAGGGCACGTGATCGCCTACGTGGATGGAACCTGGAGCCCGAGCGACGAGGCGAGGATCTCGGTTCTCGACCACGGCCTCCTCTACGGCGACGGCGTCTTCGAGGGCATCCGCTTCTACCGCGGCCAGGCCTTCCTGCTCGAAGCCCACCTGACGCGCCTCGAGGCCTCCGCCCGCGCGCTGGCCCTCGAGCTGCCGCTCTGCCGCGACGAGACAGCGGCCGTGGTGACGGAGGCCATCGAGCGCACCGGCCTCGCCGACGGGTACATCCGCCTGATCGTCACGCGCGGCGTCGGCGCGCTCGGCGTCTCGCCCCACACCTGCGCGGGCGCCTCGGTGATCGTGATCGCGGCGCCGCTGGCGATCTATCCCGAGGACGCCTACCGCGACGGCGTCGTGGTGGTGACGTCGAGCCTGCGCCGGGCCGGCGCGGACGCGCTGCCGCCGCAGGTGAAGACGCTCAACTACCTCACCTCGGTGCTGGCCGCCATCGAGTGCCGCCGGCAGGGCGCCCACGAGGCGCTGCTACTGAACGCGCAGGGCCTGATCGCCGAGTGCACGGCCGACAACGTCTTCCTCGTCTCGGGCGGCGTCGTTCGCACGCCGTCGATCGCGCACGGCGCGCTGGCCGGCATCACGCGCCGCCTCGTGGTCGACCTGGCGCGGCAGGAGGGAGTCGAGATCGTGGAGGCCGAACTGACCATCGCCGACGCGTGGACGGCGGACGAGATCTTCCTCACCGGCACCGGCGCCGAGATCGTGCCGGTGCGCGAGCTGGACGGCCGGCCGATCGGCGCCGCCGGGCGTCCCGTCACCGAGACGGTGCGCACGGCTTTTCGCCGGTACATCGACGCCCTGTAGCCTGTCCGGCGATGACGCCGATCGACGTGCCCGAGCGGTTCTCGCTCGCAGACCTCTGCTGTGACCGGCATCCGGCCGGTTCGACGGCGATCATCGAGGACCGCGGCGCGCTCGTCACCTACGGCGAGCTGCGCCGGTTGTCCGAAACCATCGCCGGTGGTCTGGCGGCGCGCGGTATCGGTCACGGCGACCGGGTGGCGGTGACGCTGCCGCAGGGCGCCCTCTGCCTCGGCGCCCACCTCGGCATCCTGCGGCTCGGCGCCATCAGCGTGCCGATCGCCGGCGTGTTCGGCGAGGAGGCCCGCCGCTACCGTGTCGAGGATTCGGGCGCAGCCGTGTACATCGACTCGGCTCAGGCGGCCCACGCGCTGCTCGCGGCGGCACCCTGGTCGGGCGCCGAGGAGATGCATCGCGACGAGCCGGCGTTCATCTTCTACACGTCGGGCACGACCGGCACGCCGAAGGGCGCGGTGCTGCCGCAACGCGTCATCCACGGCCACATACCCGGGTTCCGGACGGTGTTCGACGACGGCCCGCAGCCGGGCGACGTCTTCTGGACGCCGTCGGACTGGTCGTGGATCGGCGCGCTCGGCGAGGTCGCGCTGCCGGTCGCGTTCCACGGCTACCCGCTGGTCGCGACGGCCGAGCGCTTCAGCGTCGCGATGGCCTACCGCGTGCTGGCCGAGCACGGCATCACGTGCCCGTTCCTGGCGCCGGCGGTGATTCGCCGGATGCGCGCCGACCCGCCGCCCGACCCCTCGCTCTTCCGCCTGCGGGCCGTGATGACGGGCGGCGAGGCGCTGGCGCCCGAGGCGCGGGCGTTCATGGAGGAGACCTTCGGCTGCGCCCTCAACGACATCTTCGGGCAGACCGAGGCCAACCACCTCGCGGCCGGCTGCGCCACGCGCTTCGCGACGCCGCCCGGGGCGATCGGCCGGCCGGTGCCGGGCCGCCGGATCGCGATCCTCGACCGGGACGGCACGGAGCTGCCGCCGGGCAGCTCCGGCGAGATCGCGCTCGCGGCCGACGACCCGATCGTGATGCTCGGCTACTGGGGCCGGCCCGACCTGACGGCGCAAAAGATCATCGGCGGCTGGGTGCGCCTCGGCGATCGCGGGCTGGTTGACGCGGACGGGTTCCTGCGGTTCGAGGGGCGCCTCGACGACCTGATCAAGGTGTCGGGCATCCAGGTCGGGGCCGAGGAGGTCGAGGCGGCGCTGCTCGGGCACCCGGCCGTCGCCGAGGCGGGCGTCTGCGCCGTCACCCGACCGGACGGTGGCGGCGATACCGTCGCGGCGTTCGTCCGCCTGCGAGCCGGCGCGACGGTCGAACCGGACGAGCTGCGCGATCTCGTCCGGCAGCGCATCGGGCCGTACGCCGCCCCGAAGGTCGTCGAGTTCGTCGACGCGTTCCCGACCACGTCGTCGGGCAAGATCCAGCGCCGCGAGCTGCGCCGCCTCTACGAGGGCGGCAGCGCCGTCACGTGAGGCGCAGGTCGACCATGTCGCCGCGCGTGATGTCGCAGATGTCGATGATCGAACCGGAGTTCATCGCCAGCGCGGCCCACCCCGACGAGTCGTCGAACACCACCATCTCGCCGACCCGGACATCGGCGAACGTTCGCGCCCGCAGCGCGTAGTAGCGGCCGGCGCCGGCGGAGATCTCGATCCGGGCGCCCGCCGCGAAGCCGTGCTGCTCGAGGTCGGAGCCCCGTACCGACAGCGCCACGTTGCCGAACCGGTCGATCGCCATCGCGGTCGCGCGGACGTGCCCCGGGTCGAGCTGCGCGGGTGGCAGCTCCATCTGGACGAGGGTCGCCGGATCGAGCGGCGGGCCGACCTCGGCCACCTCGACGCCGGCCGCCAGGTGCGCCGCCACCGGCGCGAACACGTCGCGACCGTGGAAGGTGCGCGAGACGGGCTCGAGGAACAGCGCGCGGTTGACGATCTCGTAGGCGGCCGCGATGCCGCCGACCTCCTCCGCGGCGAAGGTCAGCAGGCCGTTGTCGGGCCCGACCAGCAGCCGGCCGTCGACGGTCTCGACCACCACGGCGCGCCGCACCGAGCCGACGCCCGGATCGACCACGGCCACGTGGATGCCGACCGGCGAGTACGGCAGGGCGTGCGCCAGCGCCAGGGCGCCCTGCAGCACGGCCTGCGGCTCGATGCCGTGCGTCAGGTGCACGACCCGGGCGTCCGGCGCGATCCGGACGATCACCGACTCCATCACGCCCGCGTACTCGTCGCGGAGGCCGAAATCGGAGAGCAACGTGACGACGCGCGGCATGCCGTGGATGGTACGCCCTCCCGCGCGGGCCGGGCCCTCGCCCGGCCCGCGCGGCGTGCTCAGGCGGTGTAGGTGAAGACCACCGTCACGGTCGCGCCGATCTCCTGCGTGCCCGGGCTGACCGGCACCGGCGTCGCGGCGGCGGAGTCGGCCGAGGCCTTCTCGGCCCCGGCGGCGAACATCGGCACCGGACCGGCGCCGCCCTGGTCGTCGACCGAGACCACGCCGCCGACCTTGACGCCGATCTGGGCGGCGGCCGCCTCGGCCTTGGCGCGGGCGTCCTCGATGGCCTGGCGCAGCGCCGTCGCGTAGGCGGCGCGCGAGTCGTCCACCGAGAACGACGGGCCGCCGACGCCGTCGGCGCCGGCCTCGTTGGCGGCCGTGAGCAGCTTGCCGGCGTCGTCGATGTTGCGCACCTTCACGTTCAGCGACAGCTCGGCGCGCCACTTCTTGGAGTCGAATTCCTGGTAGGTCGAGGAGCTGTTCGTGGTCAGGTCCGCCTCGGCCACGCCCAGCTCCTTCAGCCGCGCCTGCACCTTGGTCATCTTCTTGGAGGCGGCGTCGAGCGCGTCGGCCGACGATGCAGCGGTCGAGACCGTCGACACGTAGATCTCCGCCGTGTCGGGCCGCACCGTGACGCTCCCGAAGCCCGAGAACCGCAGGTAGGGCACGAGCGCGCCGGGATCGGTCGCGGCGGGTGCGGCCTGCGCGGGCGCCGGTGCGCCGGGCGTGTTCGCGCTGGGCTTCAGGGCCAGCACGCCGGCGATCAGCACGGCGCCGCCGAGCACGGCGAGCGGTAGGCGGTAGGACGGTCGCATCAGGGGCCTCCAGGGGCGTCGTGGCATGACGCTCCCTGTGACGGCTGTGACGGGCTACCGGTTCCCGGCCGCCTCGATGACGGCCGCGACGAGGCCGTCGAGGTCGTGGTCGGTGGCCTCGGCGGCGATCGGGATGCCCAGCTCGCGCATCGTCGCGGACGTGATCGGGCCGATCGAGACGCCTCGCACCGCGCTCAGGTCGCGACCCGCGAACGCCGCCTGGAAGCAGCGCACGGTCGACGACGACGTGAAGGTGACGAGGTCGGCGCCCGGCGCGTCGGCGCCGTCGGGCACGTCGGCCACGGTGCGGTAGAGCGGGATCACGTCGACCGTCGCGGCGCCCGCGTCGCGTAGCCCGTCGGGCAGCGTGTCGCGGGCCTCCTCGGCCCGGGCGACCAGCACGCGACGGCCGGCCACCCGTCCGCCGAGCGCCTCCAGCAGGCCCTCGGCCACCGCCCGCTCGGCGACGATGTCGGGCAGGATCCCGACGCCCCGGATGGCCGCCGCGGTGCCCGGGCCGATCGCCGCCACCTCGACCCCCGCCAGCAGGCGCGCGTCGCCGCCGATGCGCTCGAGCAGCAGCGCGGGGGCGTTCGGGCTGGTCAGGCACACGAGGTCGTAGGCTGAGGCGTCGATGGCCGCGCCGGCGATCGGCTCGATGCGGATGACCGGTGCCTGGACGACGCCGGCGCCGAGGTCGCGCAGCCGGTGCACGAGGTCCGACGCCTGCGCCCGCGCTCGCGTGACCGTGACCGTCACGCCGTGCAGCGGCCGCCGCTCGGCCCAGGCGATGCCCTCGCGCAGCCCGGCGACCGGCCCGACCACGGTGATCGCGGGCGGCCGCACCTCCGCCGCGTCGTCGGCGATGGTCGCGAGCGTGCCGGTGACGGCGTGCTGGCGCGAGGTCGTCCCCCGCGCGATCACGGCGGCGGGCGTGTCGGCCGGGCGGCCGCCGGCGATCAGGCGGGCGGCGATGTCGCGCAACCCGCCGACGCCCATCAGGATCACGAGGGTGCCGCCAGCGCGGGCCAGCGCCTCCCAGTCGACGTCGTCGCGGCCCTTGGCCGGATCCTCGTGGCCGGTGACGACGGTGAAGTGCGTGGCGAGGCCGCGGTGGGTGACGGGGATGCCGGCATACGCGGGCACGGCCACGGCCGAGGTGATGCCCGGCACCACCTCGTAGCCGACGCCCGCCGCGCGCAGCGCCTCGGCCTCCTCGGAACCGCGACCGAACACGAATGGGTCGCCGCCCTTCAGGCGCACGACGCGGCGGCCGGTGCCGCCCTGCTCGACCAGGCAGGCGTTGATCTCGTCCTGCGACATCGCGTGGCTGGACGGCCCCTTACCGGCGTAGATGCGCTCGCAGGCCGGGGGTGCCTCTGCCACCAGGTCGGGCGCCGCCAGCCGGTCGTAGACGAGCACGTCGGCGCTCCGGACGAGCTCCAGGCCGCGGACGGTGATGAGGCCCGGGTCGCCGGGGCCGGCGCCGACCAGGTAGACGGTCACCTGATCGCCCCGAGCACGGCGGCGGCGAGCTCGACCGGGTCGCTGCCGTCGGCCTGCTCGAGCGAGATCATGCCGTCGCGATCGGCGTAGGCGATGAGCCGCCACTGCCCGTCGCCGATGCGCACCGCGTGCGCTGCCACCGGCACCGCGCAGCCCCCCGCGAGCGCCCGCGTCACGGTGCGTTCGGCCAGCAGCGCGAGGGCGCTGTCGGCGTGCTCGGCGGCCGCCACGAGATGCTCCTCGCCCGCGCGCACCTGCAAGACGACGATGCCCTGGCCCGACTCGGGCGGCATCTCGTAGGGCTCGATCCGGAAGCCGATCTCGTGGCCGAGGTCGAGGCGGTCGAGGCCGCAGGCGGCGAGGATGATCGCGTCGAGTCCGCGCTCCGAGCGCTTGCGCAGCCGGGTGTCGACGTTGCCGCGCACCGGCTCGATGCGCAGGTCGGGGCGCAGGCGGGAGAGCTGCGAGCTGCGCCGCAGTGACGATGTGGCGACGCGCGCGCCCTCCGGCACGTCGGCCCACGACCGGGCCGGGCCCACCCAGGCGTCGCGGGGATCGGCGCGCTCCAGGCAGGCGCCGATCGCGAGACCGTCGGCCTCCTCACCCGTGAGGTCCTTCGCGGAGTGCACGGCGACGTCGACGCGGCCGTCGCGCAGCGCCTCCTCGATCTCGGTCGCGAAGATGCCCCGGCCGCCGATCTCGGCGAACGTGCGGCGCCGGTCGCGATCGCCCTGGGTCGACAGCGGCACCAGCGCAACGGTGTGCCCGAGCGCGCGCAGCGCCGTAGCCGCGAGCTCCGCCTGCGCCATCGCGAGCCGCGAGGCCCGCGTGCCGATGCGGACCTGCGTCAACTCGGACCGAGGTCGAACAGGTCGCGCACCGTCTGGGCGAACTCCGGGCCGTCCTTCATGCGGACGGTGGGCTCGTGCAGCAGCTTGTTCACGATCGAGCGGGTGAGCTGCTCGAGCACGGCCCGATCGCGGGGCGTCAGGTTTTCGAAGCGGCCGCTCACCCGGTCGAGCTCCTCGCGCCGGATCGTCTCGGCGAGGGCGCGCAGCCCGGTGATGGCGGGCACCACGTCGAGCGACGTGAACCAGCGCTGGAACTCGGCGGCGCGCGCGGCCACGATCTCCTCGCCGGCCACTGCCTCGCCCTCGCGAGCCGACCGGTTGCGTGCGGCGACCGACTCCAGACCGTCGATGTCGTACAGCGCCACCCCGGGCAGCGCGCGGATGGCCGGGTCGATGTCGCGGGGCACGGCCAGGTCGATCGCCAGCAGCGGGCGGCCGCTGCGGTCGCCGATCAGCGCGGGCGTCACGAGGTGGTGCGGGGCGTGGGTGGCGGAGACGACGACGTCGGCCGTCGCCAGCTCCTGCTGCAGCCGGTCCATGGTGACCGCCGCGCCGCCGAAGCGCTCGGCGAGCTCGACCGCGCGATCGACGGTGCGGTTGACGACGCGCACCGAGCCGGCGCCGCGGGCGACCAGGCTGGTGACGACGATCTCGGCGGTCTGGCCGGCGCCGATGACCAGCACCGTGGCGCCGTCGAGGCGGCCGAGGGTCCGGTCGGCGAGGCCGGCGGCGATGCTGCCGACCGACACGGCGGTGCGGCCGACGGCGGTCTCGTTGCGCACGCGGCGCGCCGTCTCGATGGCCGACTCGAACAGTCGCGACAGGATCGGCCCCGCCGTGCGCTCGACCCGGGCCAGCGCCAGCGCCTCGCGCACCTGGCCGAGCACCTCGGCCTCGCCCTTGACGACGGCGTCGAGCCCGGCGGCGACGCGGTAGATGTGCTGCGCCGCGTGCTCGCCGCGGTGGATGAAGAACGTCGAGTCGGGCACCGGCGCGTGCTCGCCGGCGATGGCGCGCAGCTCGGCGATGCCCAGCTCGGAGAGGCGGGTCGCGTCGCTGCCGACCAGGTACAGCTCGGTGCGGTTGCACGTCGACACGGCGATCGCCTCGTCGGCGGCGCCCGTCTGCGTGACGCCGGCGACCAGGCAGCGGTTGCGGGCGCTGGTCAGTGCCAGGCGCTCGCGCACCTCGACCGGTGCGGTGCGAAACGACGCGCCGATGACGACGTGCGCGGTCACGCGTTGCGCTCCTCGAGCGCCTTCTCGATGCGATCGAGGTCGGCCTCGATGCGCGCCACCTTGGATCCGATCAGCGCCATATAGACGAAGATCGCGATCCACGTCAGCAGGTACACGGCCGCGACGTACTCGATGGCGGTTCGCAGGCTCACAGGTCGGTGCCTTCCAGGCGGCGGCGTAGCTCGCGGGCGCGCAGCGCGACGCGTTTGCCGCGCAGCTCGAGCTGGATCATGCCGCTGCCGAGGCACAGCATGCCCAGCAACGCGACGAGGAACGTCAGGAACATGCCTCCCGTCATTGCGGCGCCGTCCGACGTGAACACGGTCGGGTGGATGAGGGTCTGGCCGATGCGCACCGCGAGGATCGAGAGCGGGATCAGCCCGACGCCGAGCAGCGTGTAGACCGCCGAGTAGCTCCTCCGCTGCTCGCCCTCGTCGACCGAGAAGCGGAGCATGAAGTAGGCGCAGTAGTAGAGGAACAGCACCAGGAAGACGTTCAGCTGCCGATCCGACCAGTTCCACCAGACGCCCCACGAGACTTTCGCCCAGATGCCGCCCGTGAGCAGCACCAGGGTGCCGAAGATCGAACCGACGTGGACACCCACGTACGAGCGCAGATCCCACTTCGGGTCGCGCGTCTTCAGGTACATCGCCGCACAGACGGCGCCGAAGGCGAACGCCGCGTACGTGGTCAGTGCGATCGGGACGTGGAAGTAGAAGATGCGCTGCGAGTAGCCCTGGTCGGCGTCATCGGGAACCCACCACGCTGCCAGCCCCACGGCAAGGGGGATCAGGAGCCCGCTCACGACCACCCACGAGGCACCTGGAAACCGTAGAGCTGCAGGCAATTCACTCTCCCGAGAGATGCTCGAACGTGCCCCAGGCGAGGCTCGTAAACAGTATATTAAAAACTACTAAAAACTCCAACGCTCTGATCGAACCGCCCCCATCCGGGAACGCCCCCAGCGTAGCGGTTACCGCGCCGATCACCAGCGGAATGGATAGCGGAAGAAACAGCACGGGGAGGAGCACGTCGCGCGCACGCGTGGCCTGCGCGAGCCCGGCCACCAGCACGCCGACTGCCGCGAGGCCGATGTTGGCGAGGATCACCGCCGCGATCACGGGCAGTGGGTCAGGGCCTTTCTCGCCGAAGAAGAACAGCCAGAAGGCCGGCAGCGCGACCGCCTCCATGACGAGCAGGAAGGCGATCTGGGCGATCACCTTGCCCAGCCAGATCGCGGCCCGATCGATCGGTGCCAGCTGCAACGCGTCGAGCGCGCCCTCTTCCTGGTCGGCCGTGAAGCAGCGGTTCAGCGACAGCACGGCCGTGAACAGGATCGCCGCCCACAGCATGCCCGCGGCCGCCTTCTCCGACGTGCCGGCGCCGGCGATGGCGAAGTGCACGATCACGAGCGTCGACATGACGTACTGCACCATCGCCAGCACGACCTCGCGGCGGCGCACCTCGAGCAGCAGGTCCTTGTGCGCCAGGATGACCGCGTCGCGGATCACGCGACCACCTCGCCATTGGCCAGCAGCACGACGCGGTCGGCGTGGCGGGCCGCGAACCGGTCGTCGTGGGTGGCGGCGAGCATCGTCACAGTGCCGCGCAGGCGGGTCAGCACCTCGTCGAGCAGCACGGCGCCCTCGTGGTCGAGGCCGGTCGCCGGCTCGTCCAGCAGCAGCAGGCCGGGCTCGGTGACGAGGATGCGCCCCAGCGCGAGGCGTTGCAGCATGCCGCGCGAGAAGCCGTCGATGCGGTCGTCGGCGCGGTCGGCGAGGCCGACCTCGGCCAGCGCCGCCGCGACGGTCTCGGCGGGCCGGTGGTAGAGCCGGGCGAACAGCGACAGGTTCTCGTCCGCCGTCAGTCCGCGGTAGGCGAGCGCCCGGTGACCCAGGTAGCCGATCGTGCCCCGCGACCGACGATCGAGCTCGACCGAGGGGATGCCGTCGATCAGCGCCGCGCCGGCGGTGGGGCGCACGAGGCCCGCCACGATCCGCAGGGCCGTCGACTTGCCCGAGCCGTTCGCGCCCATCAGCGCCGTCGAGGTGCCGGCCTCGACGAGGAAGGACACGCGCCGCAGGGCGATGCGTTCGCCGAACCGTTTCGAGCAGGCGACCAGCTCGACGGCGGGTGCCACCGGCTACCGGACCGCGACGTCGCCGATGACGGCGGCCAGGTAGATCCCCGCGAGGATCGCGTTCACGTTGAAGAAGGCGGCGTTGACGCGCGACAGATCGTCCGGCTTCACGATCGCATTCTCGTAGGCGAGCAGCACGGCGCAGATGGCGACGCCGATCCAGTAGATGAACCCGGCGCCGAGTGCGATCCCCGCCAGGATCATGAACACGACGGCGAGGGCGTGGAAGACGCGGCAGATCGTCAGACCGGCGGCGATGCCGTAGTCGGCGGGGATCGAGTGCAGCCCTTCGCGGCGGTCGTGCTCGTAGTCCATGGTCGCGTAGATGACGTCGAACCCGGCGATCCAGAAGCACACCACGCCGCCGAGCAGGAAGGCCTTCGGGTCGACCTCGTTGGTGACCGCCACCCAGGCGCCCACCGGTGCCAGGCCGTCGACGGCGCCCAGCCACAGGTGGCAGAGCGGCGTGAACCGCTTCAGGTACGGGTAGATCACGAACGCGATCACCGGGATCGGCGCCAGCCAGCGCGTGATCGGCGCCAGCTGCGAGACGGCCAGCGCGAAGATCGCAACTGACACGAGGCAGAAGCCGATCACCTGCACGCGCGACAGCAACCCGGCGGGGATCTCGCGGCGAGCGGTGCGCGGGTTGCGCGCGTCGATCTCGGCGTCGACGAGGCGGTTCAGCGCCATCGCCAGCGAGCGGGCGCCGGCCATCGCGATGGTGATCCAGAAGAGGTCGGCGAACGACGGCCGGCCGTCGACGGCGAAGATCGCCCCGACGTACGCGTACGGCAGCGCGAACAGCGTGTGCTCGAGGCGGATCAGCGCCGACAGCCGGCGGGCGACGACCGTCACAGGTGCTCCGTCGGCGCCTGGCGCAGCAGCTTCAGCGCGTGGTCGAGCACGGGCTCGACGACGGCGAAGTTCTCGGCGCACGCCTTCGGGCTGCCGGGAAACGACAGCACCAGCGTCGTGCCGCGGATGCCCGACACGCCGCGGGTCAGCATGCCGTGCGGCTTGACGGCCATCGAGGCGGCGCGCATGGCCTCGTCGATGCCGGGCGCGAGGCGGTCGAACAGCGGCCGCAGGGCCTCGGGGGTCACGTCGCGCGGGGCGAAGCCCGTGCCGCCCGTGACCAGCACCAGGGCCGTGTCGGCATCGCACAGCTCGGTGATCGCGGCGCGGATCTGGTCGGCCTCGTCGGGCACGACCCGCCGCTCGGCCACGTCGAAGCCGGCGTCGCGCGCGGCGGTCTCGAGGACGGCGCCCGACGCGTCGTCGCGCTGGCCGTGAAAGACGCCGTCGGAGACCGTCAGCACCGCGGCTCTCACGCCGGCCGCTCCCAGTCCCCCGACTTGCCGCCCGACTTCGAGACCAGGCAGATGTCGTCGATCGTCATCGCCGGGTCGAGCGACTTGCACATGTCGTGCACGCACAGCGCGGCGGCCGCGGCGGCGCACAGCGCCTCCATCTCGACGCCGGTCTGGTGCGTCGTCTCGGCCGCGGTCGTGACGCGCACGCAGCCCGCCGCGCGGTCGATCTCGAGGTCGACCGCCACGTGCGTCAGCAGCAGTGGGTGGCACAGCGGCAGGATCTGCGGCGTCGACTTGGCCGCCATGATCCCGGCGACGCGCGACGTGGCGAGGACATCGCCCTTCGGCATCGTGCCGTCCTCGAGCCGCGCCAGCACCTCGTCGGAGATCCGCACCCGCGCTCGCGCGACGGCTCGGCGGCGGGTCGTCGGCTTGTCGCCGACGTCGATCATGCGGACGTCCGTCATGTCTCGTAGTGTGCCGAATCCCCCGAGTGGGGTAGGCGGACCGGGTGATACAGGGTCGATCCTCGTAGTTACCGATGCGACGCGTCCTCCTCACACTCTCCGTGCTCGTCCTCGCCGCCCCGGGGATGGCTGCGGCCGCTCCGAAGGCGCCGGCGCCGGTCAGTCCCCTCAACGGGGCGACCACCCAGTATCTGCCTGCACTCGGCTGGAAGGCCGTGTCCGGTGCCGACCACTACGTCTACCAGCTCGCTGCCGACATCGGGTTCAACTCGCCCGTGTCCGTGTCCGGCGCGACGGTGCTCGAGACGTACAACACGTGGGCGACCTTCAAGACGGCGGTTCCGAACGGCAAGTACTTCTGGCATGTGCGCGCAGTGGACAGCGCGGGCAAGGTCTCGCCCTGGTCGGCGGTGCGGACGTTCTCCAAGACGTGGCGCGGCGACACCGAGGCCCTCGCGCCCGGCGACGGAGCGACGATCCAGTTCCCGACGAATCCGACCGTGAAGTGGCAGCCCGTTCCCGGCGCCGCGAAGTACGAGGTCACGGTCGCGTCCGCCGACGACCTCTCGGTGCTGGACGGCAAGCCGGCGAAGGCCGTCGAGACCGACGCCTCGCAGTACACGATCTCCACGGGCCTGTCCGCCGGGTCGACGTACTACTGGTCGGTGACGCCGATCGACGGCGCCGGCAACCGCGGTACCGCGCCCTCGGAGCCGTGGCGGTTCACGTGGAAGTGGACCTCCACGACGCACCTGACATTCGAGGACCTGGCGCCGGCCGCCGACGTCGTCGACCCGCGCTTCTCGTGGGATCCGATCCCCAACGCGGCCCGGTACGACGTCGAGATCAACTCCGATCAGAACTTCGCGATCGGCTCGAAGTTCTGCTGCACCGCTCCGACGGTCGCCACCGTTCTGTCGCCGACGACGGTGCTGCAGAACAACCGCTACTACTGGCGCGTCCGCGGTATCAACGCCGACGGCAACGTCGGCCAGTGGAACTACTGGACGAACCCGACCACGCACGAGCCGTTCTTCCGCAAGACCTTCGACACGCGCGACCCGGGCGACCTCAACCGGTCCATCCAGAACCTCCGCATGGCCGACAACGAGGGCGACCCCGGCACGGATCTGGACGGTGACGGCGCGAACGGCTACCAGACGCACGTTCCGATCGTGACGTGGGATCCCGTCCTCGGAGCTGCGGCGTACGAGGTCGAGGTCCGCGTCTTCAACGGCGGCGCCTGTTCGACGCTGCTCCAGGATGCCACGGTCGGCACCAACGCGTGGACGCCGATGGGTCCCAACCCCGTCGACGAGCCCTGGCCGAACCACGGGCGGCCGTTGGCCAACGACGGTACGCAGCTGGCGGCGGGCACGTTCTACTGCGTCCGCGTCCGCGCGTACACCGACAAGGCCTACGACCAGAACCACGTGCTGCATGACGTGGTCGGCGACTGGTCGTACCTCGACCTCGGTGCGGACGCTCCGACGGCGTCGGCGGTGTCGTTCCAGTTCTCCGGCTATCCCGACGACACCGCGTGCACGAGCATCCAGCCGAACTACACCTGCACGACCGGGTATCCGCAGTCCGGCGACTACCTCGGCCCGCAGGAAGGCTCGACGGTCGACCAGACGCCGTACTTCACCTGGAACCCGATCCCGCAGGCGCAGGGGTACTTCGTGCTGGTCTCGCGCGACCCGAACTTCACGACGGTGACCGACTACGCCTTCGTCCGGGGGCCCGCCTACGCGCCCCGGTTCAACGCGAACGCGGTTACCTACGAGGATGAGACGACTGCGTACTACTGGGCCGTGTTGCCGTCCGCGTACCCCAACGGCAAGAACGCCATGCTCGATCCGCTGCTGGCGAACGCCTCCTCGTTCGAGAAGCAGGCGACTCCGCCGGCGCAGGTCGGTCCGAGTGGCGGCGTCAACGTGCCGCTGCGCCCGACCTTCTCGTGGGGCCTCGCGCAGTGGGCCCGGACGTACACGCTCCAGGTCGCGACCGATCCGCTGTTCTCCAATGTCGTCGAGACGGTCGAGACGACGTCGAGCTCGTACACCCCCGAGAGCAGCTACCCGGCCGATCAGAGCCTCTACTGGCGCGTGCGGTCGAACGACTGGAACGACATCGGCCTGTCGTGGTCGCCGAGCCAGTCGTTCGCGCTGTCGCGCACCGCACCGACGCTGGCTCCGACGAACCTGACCGCGTCCGAGCTGGTGCCGACCTGGGAATGGTCATCGGTCCAGGGCGCCGTCAGCTACGACGTCGAGGTGCAGTACCCGAACGGCACCAAGAAGCTGTACAAGGGCTACCGCACGACGGCCTTCACGCCGGTCCAGCTCGACGGGACGGGCATCTGGCACTGGAAGGTGCGGGCGAACTTCCCGACCAAGAGCGCGTATACCACGATCCAGGGCTCGTGGAGCGCGATCGCCTCGTTCCGCAACTCGATGGCCGCACCGAAGAACGTCCGGACGCCGTCCGGCGGTAGCGGCGCGGTGTTCGCGTGGGATCCGAAGGTCGGCGCAGCCCACTACCAGGTCGAGGTCTCAACCCACCAGGACTTCGCCGGCCCGGTCGTAGAGCGCATCCAGGTCGACAGCCCGACGTACGCGCCGCTCGTCAAGAACACCGTCTACAAGAACGGCGGCGCGATGTACTGGCGCGTGGCCGCGGTCGACGGCTCCGGCAACATCGGCAGCATGACGAAGGCGCTTGGCTTCAAGCTGCCGATTGCGCTCAGGATCACGACGTCGGGCCTGCTCCGCAAGGGCAAGTCGGGCAAGCTCACGATCACGGTCGCCGACGGCGCGCGTCGTGGCGTCAGGGGCGTGAAGGTGACCATCACCGGTGGCGGCCTGAAGAAGAAGACCGTGATGACGAAGTCGAACGGCAAGACCTCGGCGCTGAAGCTGAAGCCGAGGTCCCGCACGAAGATCACCATCACGGTGACGAAGTCCGGCTACCGGACGACGACGCTGTCGTACACGGTCCGCTGATCCCGTCGTCGGCGATCCGCCGCGTCCCGGATGCGGACTGAGGTCATCACCTGGAAATTGAGACGCTCCCCTGTCGCCTCCGCGCTGGCGGCTCTTGACGGCCTCCGACGGAGGCTGCACGCCGCCGCGGCTGCGCCCGCGGACGCCTTGCGTCGGCGATGCGAGACGGCTGCTCCTACGGCCTGCGTCTGACGCTGAGTCGGAGCGCCCGTTCCGCCCACCGAGGCGGACTCGGATGCGTGTAGCTCCTACGTAGCAGTCACCTATCGCAAGCGCCGAAACGACTCATCTTCTACCCGCACCTATGGCCGATGACTCCATCCACATCCGGGACTTGGCCCAGCGCAGACCCGCCCGGCGCAGCCCGTAGCTGCTGAGCTTCCGGGTCTGCGCTGTGCCGGGTCTTGGGTGGACTGAGGTCATCACCTGGAAATTGAGACGTCCCCCTGTCGCCTCCGCGCTGGCGGCTCTTGAAGGCCTCCGACGGGGGCTGCACGCCGCCGCGGCTGCGCCCGCGGATGCCTTGCGTCGGCGATCCGCGACTACTGCTCCTTCGGCCTGCGTCTGACGCTGAGTCGGAGCGTCCGTTCCGCGCACTCGAGGCGGACGCTGCGGCGTGCAGCTCTTACGCCGAGGTCACGCATCGCAAGCGCCGAAACGACTCATCTTCTACCCGCACCTATGGCCGATGACCCCATCCACCACCGGGACGCGCGCTCAGTACGCCCGGATCGCCGCCTTCATGCCGAGCACCTCGTGCGAGTCGCTCGTGCCGGCGAAGAGCGAGCAGTACACGCGGTAGCGACCCGGCTTCAGGTGCACGCTGAAGACCACCTCGCCCGCCTTCGTGCCGCTCTTCGCCACGACGCCGCGGGAGGCGATGACGCGGCCGGCCGCGTCGGCGACGGTCAGGTCGTGGTCGTCCATGCCCAGGTTGTAGACGTGGATGCGGACCGTCCCGGCCCTGAAGTTCAGATGCCCCGGCCGCACCGCCCACTCCGTCTCGTTGACGGCCATCGAGCGCCACAGCGTGACGTTCGGCGGCGGCTGGTGCGGGCGGTGGTTTCGCGCGTCAGCGGCCAGCGGCAGGACGGCTGCGGGCGCCGCCAACATGGCGACGCCCGCAACACCCAGTCTGAGACGGCGGCTTGTCACGCCGCCTTGAGAAGCTGGCTCGTGCCGTCGAAGCGGTTGATCGAGCCGGCGGGCAGGTCGGGCAGGTAGGCGGCGGGGTTCGTCTGGAACCACTCCTGGAAGATCGCCTTGTAGACGTGCCGGAAGTCGGTCGAGACCTTCAGGTCGCCGTTATCGGTGAGGGTGTTCAGGTTGGACGGCTGGCTGGCGAGACCGCCCTTGACGCGGTTGCCGAGCACCATCATCGGCCCGCCGGCGCCGTGGTCGGTGCCGCCCGAGTCGTTCGAGTCGACGCGGCGGCCGAACTCGGAGAACACGACCGTCATCACCTGGTCGCCGATGCCGCGGGCGTTCAGGTCGGCCTGGAAGGCGGCGAGCGCCGAGCCGAGTACTGCGAGCTGCGGATCCATCGACCCGACCTGGTCGCCGTGCGTGTCGAAGCTGCCCCAGTCGAGCGTCACGACGCGCGTTCCGAGCGGTGCGGCGAGCAGCTGCGCCGCGAGGCGGAGCCGGTTCGACAGGAACGAGTTCGGATAGGCCGCCGGTGATCCGGACGGATGCAGCGTGCGCACCTTGTTCGACACCGACGTGGTGAGGCCGAACGACTGCCGGCTGCGCGCCAGGGCGACGTTCGACTTCGTGGCGCCGACCCTGGACAGCTTGTCGATCTGCAGGTTGGCGCTGTTGGCCGGCGTGACGACGTTGCGCACGTCGAACTGGATGCCCTGCAGGCCGTCGAGCGCGCACACCGGGGCCCGCGACGTGCGGATCTGCTTCGACAGCGACGAGTCGAGCGAGATGGCCTGGAGCGGATTCAGCTGCGAGCCCTCGCGGTCGAGGTAGCGGCCGATCCAGCCGGTGGTCTGCTTCTTCAGCGCACCGGCGAACCAGTAGTCGCGGGAGTCGAAGTGCGAGTGGTTGGGCGGGTTGTAGTCCGCGGCCGGGAAGACGGCGAGGTTGGAGCCCGCGCCGCCGGAGCCGTCGCCGAACAGCGTGTCGAGGCCGCCGGCACCGGCCGGGATCCCCGCCATCGTGTACAGCTGGTTATTCGTCGCGCCCGACAGCAGCGGGTTCGCGAACCCGATCGTGCCGGCCGCGGCGCCGGCGAACGGCGTCGCGCCGACCTGCTGGAGGTTCACCGACGGGCCCTGCAGGCGCGCGATGTTGGCGCGCTGCGCCAGGTACCGGCCGTACTGGCCGGCCTCCTGCGGCACGAACATGTTCAGGCTATCCGCCCCGCCCTGCAGGTAGATCAGCACCAGCTTGCGGGCGTTCGGATTCTCCGCCGCCTCGGCCGCAGCCGCCTGCCACACGCGGTTCCAGTCGAGCTGGGTGGCGGCGTAGATCGCGGCCATGCCCGCGGCGCCGTTGACGAGCGCGGCGCGACGGTTGTAGCGCCGGGCCCCCGGCACCTCCGCCGCTCCGGCCACGATCGCCTCGGTCGGGATCTCGAGCCGTTGGCTCGGGCGGAGATCGGTGACCCGGCTATCGGATCGCTCGCAGTCGAGGCACTTCAGCGCCTCGTTTCCATCAATGGTCGACATTTACATCACCTGAGCGTCGGGGCCGGCAAGGACGAGCGCGCGGATCATGCGCTGCCGCTCGATGCGGAGATCGGTACGGCCGGACGGCGCCCGTGCGGCGTAGTCCTTGATCGTGGTGTGGGAGCCGGTGGCGACCCACGGCCGGCCGATCTCGCGGAGCGCGCGATCGACCGCCTGCGGAGCCGTCTCGCCCGGCTTGTCCTTCGGCGCCTTGCGGTCGAGCAGCTCGCCGGCGAGGGCGAAGCGCCACAGCACCGTGTTGGTGTTGAGCCACGACAGCCCGCCCTCCCAGCCGGAGACGTTAGGCGGGTTGTACGGCAGCTGGCCCATGCGCTCGAGGAAGTCGTACGCCGTCTGGTCCTTGATGCCGAGACCGAACGCGCGGTGCAGGCCGACGACGTAGACGACGGGCGGCTTCACCATGTTCGGCTCGGAGATCGACTCGAACATCAGCTTGTGGCTGAGGATCTTCCGCATCACCGGGCGCAGCTGCAGCCCGGGCCGGCCCCTGACCGGCGTCAGGTACGTCTTCACCAGGCCGTTCATCGTGGTCGCGTCGGGCGGCGTGACGATGAACTCGTGCCACAGCTTGCGCAGCAGGAAGCGCGCGTGCGTGTCGTACGGCTTGCGGGCGTCGGCTGCGCTGCGGGCGGGCCGCTTCAGCACCAGCTCGACCGCGTCCTTCTCCGCCCGGTACTGCGGGTCGCCGCGCCGGTAGGCGACGAAGTTGCCCTGTACGCCGAACGCCATCTTCATGCCGTTCGACCACCGGTTCGCGTTGAACACGCTCCTCGGGTTGTCGGGGTCGTGCTCGTCGATCGTCCAGCCGGTGAACGACTTCGCGAGGTGCTTGACCTCGATCTCGGTGTAACAGAACCGGCCCTTCTCGTCGCGGACTCCGAGGCAGAACAGCTCCATCAGCTCGCGGGCGTAGTTCTCGTTCGAGTGGCCGCGGACGTTGTCCTCGCCCGTCAGGTAGCGCAGCATCGACGGGTCGACGGTGACGTCGTTGACGAGGTCGCGGAAGTTCGCGTTCGGGTTGGCGCCGAAGCTCGAATACTTGCGGAACAGGTCGGCCTGCTTGCGCAACATCTGCTGCGACGGGCCACCGTCTCGCGCGTTCGCGAAGTGACGGTGCCAGAAGAACGCCATCCGCTCCGGGAACGGGTTCGTCGACCGGATCATGCGGTCGACCCACTCCAGCACCAGATCGACGTCCTCGGCGGTCGGATCCAGCCGTTGCCCGTCCCGCGTCGGGGCGGGTCCCCTCAGGGCCGGCTTGGTGTTGAGGAACCAGTCGACGAGCGACACCACCGGCTTGTTCTTCCACTTCGCGCGGTCGGCCTCGGTCGGCCCGAACCCGGCCCGCCAGAAGAGACGGTCGATCATCGGCACCGTCAGGCGCAGGACCTTCCTTTTCTTCTTCTTCCGTTTCTTCCTCATGCCAGCAGCGTGCAGCCCGCTCATGAGCCAGTCCCCCCGTGTCGCGTCCGGACCATCCGTTGTCCCGTGCGACTCATGGCCGCACCTCGAGCGTGATCGTGGTCTTCGTCCTCGCCGTCCGGGAGCCCACGAGGGCGCGGCCGGAGAGGCGGATGACGTACGTGCCCGGCCGCCGCATCGACGGCGCCAGGTGCAGGTCGAGCGCCACCCGGCCGTTGTGCAGCACGGCTGCGGTGGCGGTCGTGGCGACGGCGGTCCCGACCAGGGCCTCGGCCTTGGCGGTGCCGAGCCCGGCGGCGCGGGCGGTGACGCGGACGCCGTAGCCGGCCGGCGCGAGCGCCGCGGCCGAGACGATGAGTCGCTTGCTGACCGGCGTCAGCACGGGCGCCCGGCGGCAGTGCCTGTTCTTCGCGGCCTTCGCGCGGACGGTGCCGCCCGGGCTCGAGACCCAGCCGACGGGCGGGCTGAGCGCGACCACCGAGTAGCGCACCGCGACGCAGGCCAGCCCCTTCGGCGCCTTCAGCGGGCCGGCAACGCCGGACGACGAGACGACCAGGCCGGTCTGCGGCCCGTTCTGCGCCATCAGGCCGACGCGGGCAGCCTCCGGGCTGCGCAGCGAGAACGACACCGCGGTCTTGGCCAGGGCGACGTCCGACGGCGACTGCTCCGTCAGCTGGCCGCCCTCGAGGCCGCCGGGGATGCCGACACCGCCGCCGGTCGCGACGAACCTCGAGCCGTCGAGCACGCCGTCATCCGACCAGACCCGCACCACGCCACCGTCGCCGCCGGCGCCGGCCGTGTCCTGCGGGCCGGAACCGTCGCCGCCCGTGGTCTCGATGCCCTGCAGGGCGCCGACGTGCCGGGCGACGACGTCGACGAAGCCGCCGCGGCCACCGGCGGAGCCGTTGCTGACGCCGGCGCCGGGAGCACCGGCGCGGCCGCCGAGTGCGGTGACGCCCTGGGCGAGCGTGAGGCTGCCGTCGGCGGCACGCAGCGTGATGCGGCCGGCCGGGCCGCCGCTGGAGCCGGGCAGGCCCGCGCCGGGTGCCGCCGCCCCCGGGGCGCCATCCGTCTGGACTGGGCCGACGATCGTCAGATTGCCGGTCGCGTCGAGCCTGACGGGGCCGCCCGCGCCACCGCGGTTGCCGCCGGCGCCGCCGGCCGTCGTCACGCCGGCGACGTCGATGTCGGCTGCCGTGATGTCGACGCCGCCACCGCCGTTGCCGGCACCGAGGCCGCCGCCGGTTCCGCCGCGGAAGCTGAGACCGCCGACGTCGAGCCGGCCGGTGAGGCGGGCGATAATGCCACCGCCATGGCCGCCGTTCGGGGCGTTGGGAGCGCCGGAGCCGGAACCGCCGTCGCCCGTGACGTTGCCGATGGTCGCGTCGTGGGCGAGCACGTCGATGCGAGATCCGTTGCTGCCGCGCAGGCCGCCGTTCGCACCGCCGGCGACGATGGAGCCGGCCGTCAGGAAGTTGCCGGCGCGCAGGTAGACGGCGCCGGCATCGCTCGCGCTGCCCGTCGCTCCGGCGGGCGTGCCGCCGGCGTCGACCGCGCCCTGCACGTGGAGGTCGCCGAACGCGACCAGCCGGGCACGGCCCGAGAGGCCGCCCGTCGAGGCGCCCGGCGCACCGCCGGTGACGTCGACGCCGCCGACCGCGATGTCGTCGGCCGTGACCGCGACGAGGCCGCCCGCACCGCCGGCACCGGCGCCGGCACCGCTGCCGCCGGAGGGCGCGAGGGTGCCGGCCGTCGTGAAGGCGCCGGTGGTGACCACGTCGATCGTGCCACCGCGGCCGCCGTTGGAGCTGCCGGTGCCGTTGCCACCGTTGGCCGCGACTGTGCCGATGTCGAGATTCGGACCGCGCAGCACGGTGATGCCCGCAGGGCTGCCACCGGCCGCGCCGTTGGCACCGCTGACGTTGATGCCGTTGACGTAGCTGTCGCCGCCCGCGGCGATCGCGACCTTGCCGCCGGACGATGCGGCGCCGTTCGCGGAGCCGGTGCCCGACGCGTCGAGCGTGCCCGAGACCGTCAGCGGCCCGGTCATCTTGAGCGACATCACGCCAGTTCCACCGCCGTTGGCGATGGGCGATGAACCGCCGGTGACGTCGACGCCGCCGAAGAGGCGCAGGTTGGCGGCCGAGATGACGGCCGTACCGCCGCCGCCCCCGCCGCCCGCGCCGGCGGCGTTGCCGCCGGCGACCGAGAGACCCTGCAGGACCAGTTCGCCGGTGGTGCCGATGTCGACGGTCGCGCCGCGACCGCCCGCAGCGCCCGGCGAGGTGCCGTTGCCGCCGGTGGCGGCGAAGCCCGCCAGCACGTCGATCTGCGGGCCGCGCAGCACCACGCTGCCGCCGGCCGAACCGCCGCCGGCGCCGTTCGCGCCCTGAACGTTGATCTGGCCGGTGATGAGCAGCGGGCCGCCCTTGGCGCCGGCGCTGACCTTGCCGGCGGCGGCCGCGAAGTTGTTCGTGGAAGGCGAGCCGCCGACGTCGAGGCCGCCGATCACGCGGAGCGATCCGGCCGTCGCGCTGAGCGCGATCTGGCCGCCCGGCCCGGCCGGCCCGTCGGTGCCGTCACCGCCGCTGGCCGTGATGCCGCCGCCGATCTGGAGCCGCGGGCCGCTCACCAGGACCACGCCGCCCCGGCCGCCCAGGCCGGCTCCGGCTCCGTTGCCGCCGGTGGCAACGAGCGCCGGCAGGAGCACGCGCCCGGTGCCGACGATGTCGATCTTGCCGCCGTTGCCGCCGGCGGGGCTGGCCACGCCCGGCGTGCCGCCACCGCCGGTGGCCGAGACGCCGGTCGCGACGATCGCCGAGCCGCGCAGGCGGACCGTGCCGCCGTTGCCGCCACCGATCAGAGCGGCGGGGCCGCTCGCCGACGCCGTGCCGACGATCAGCTTGCGGGCTGCGATCACCTCGATGCCGGAGGCCTGGCCGGCCCGGCCGGCGCCGGTCGCGCCCCCGCCGTTGGCCGTCAGCGACCCGACGGTGGCCCGGCCGCGCGCGCCGACGCGGATCGGGCCCGCGTTGCCGCCCGACTGGTCGGCCGTCGAGCCGCCGCTCGTCTGGATGTTGCCGACTCGCACGTCGCCGCCGCGGACCGTGACGCCGCCGCCTGCTCCGCCGATCAGGCCGGCGCCGCCGTTGGCCCCGTCCGCGAGGATGCTGGAGCGGACCGAGACGTTGCCCGCCGCCGAGACGACGCCGACCGCGCCGGATGCCGGCGCGCGTCCTGCCGGCGCGGGCCCGCCGATGTAGGGCCGCACGTCGATGTCGGCGCCGGCGCTGACGCCGCGTGCACCGACGAGGGTCACGGACGCGCCCGGGGCGCTGACCGACTGCAGGCGCAGCAGGCCGCCGGTCGCGAGCGTGACGCTACCCGAGGGCAGACCGCCGGTGCCGGACGTGTTGATGGCGCCGCCGATGGTGACGGCCGAGCCGCTCACGAACAGCGCGCCGCCGAGCCGCACCGGGCCGTTCCCGCCCTGCAGCGAGATCGGCGGGGCGATCTGCACGGCGCCGCGCGCGCGGATGGTCAGCGAGCGGCCGTTGGTGCAGCCGGCCGGGTCGCCCGTCTCGAGCGGGTTCACCGGATCGGGCACCCAGCAGCTCTGCAGCTGCGCGCGCGGGCCGATGTACAGCGAGTCGACGTTCAGGACGGTGTTGTTCGTCAGGCGCACCGTCGTGTTGATGTAGACCTTCGCGTAGGTCAGCGTGCCCTGCAGCAGCGGGGCGGGGTCGCCCTCGAGGACCACCAGGTCCTCGGCCGCCATGGCGACCGCAGGCGCGGCGAGCGTGCCGAGCAGGCACCCGAGGACGACGACGAGACGATGAGACGGGGACTTCGATTGTCGAGGCACAGCTAGCTGAGCTACCGATCTCCGTAGGGGTCCGCGGCGCGAGCGGCACGAGTCCACTCGACCCACTACATCGGCGCCCTAGCTCCGGGCCTTCATCACCCTGGCGGACTACCCCGTGAGAGAAATTGGCAATTTTCAGGAGATTGCGCGGATGGCAGACCGTGCGGGCCGGTCGATCCGGAACAGCGCGGGCGATCGCGTGCCCTCGACGAGGTCGGCGATCACCTCGCCCAGCGCGGGCGAGAACATGAACGCGTGCCCGGAGCAGGCGCCGGCGACCACGGTCGCGCCGCGCCGGTCGAGCAGGAAGTGACCGTCGGGCGTGTGCGTGGCCGGACAGCGCTCGGTGCGCACCGGCCGCGGACCGAGCGCGACGAACCGCTCGGCAACGCGGCGCGCCAGCGTCAGCGCCTCGTGGTGGTCGGGCCGGCGCTCCTCGTCGTCGGGGATCCAGCCGGTCGTCGGTTGCAGGCCCACCTTGTAGCCGCTGCCGGCGACCGGCAGCCCGTAGGCAGCCTCGCTCCCGTCGCGATCCCACTCGATCAGGCAGGGGCGTGCATCCCAGCCGGTGCCGCGGAACACCGAGGCCTGCGCCATCGACGACTCGACCTGCTGCTCCAGTCCGATGGGGCGCAGCAGCTGGTTGAGCCAGGGCCCGGTCGCGACCACGACCACGTCCACCTCGAGGCGGCGCAGGCGGGTGCGGACGACCGCGCCACCGGCCGAGGCCTCGATGGCCGTGACGTCTTCGCCGGTTGCGATCTCGGCGCCGGCACGCGCCGCCAGATCGGCCTGCACCAGCAGGCAGTCGCGGGCCGCGAGCACGCCCGCCGCCGGCTGCCAGCGCGCCGGCTGGCCCAGCCGCGGCGTCAGGCCCGGGAAGAGGTCGGGCGCCTCGGCTCCGTCCAGCTCGATGACGGTCGCGTGCTCACCGCGCAGCGCTGCGACGATCTCCTCGTGCGGGCCGCCCACTTCGAGCAGGCCGGTGGCGCGCAGCAGCGTGGCGCCGTCACGGCGCTCGAGCTCGCGCCAGTGCAGCAGCGCGCGTCGGGCGAGGCGCACGTACTCCGGCCGGTCGTGAGCGAGCCGGAAGATGCGGTGGCCGTGGGCCGACGAGCCGAGATCGTTCGCGACACCATGGCGATCGATGCCGATGACACGATGGCCCCGTTCCGCGAGCACTCTGGTCGCGGCCACGCCCATCGCCCCGAGCCCGATGACGCACACCCGCACGTCAGAGAGGCTACCAACCGGGTCGGATCACACCCCGAGCAGCTCGTGCATGGTGACGAGCTCCAGGCCCTTCGCCTTGATGTTGGCGATGATGCGCGGCAGCGCCGCCGCAGTGGTGGGGTAGTTGGGGTGCAACAGGACGATCGAGCCCGGCCCGATCCCCTTGTCCACCTCCGCGACGATCGCATCGGCGTCGAGGCCCTCCCAGTCGCGCGAGCCCACGCTCCACGTGACCGTCGTCGTCCAGCCCCACTTGCCGGCCCGGCGGATCGAGGCGTCGTTGTACGCGCCGAAGGGCGGGCGGAAGATGGGGTACGACGAGCCGCCGAAGTTGACGCGCAGCCAGTCCTCGTTGCGCTGCAACTCGTCCTGGAGGAGGGTTGCCGACTGCTTGGTGACGTCGTTGTGCGACCAGGTGTGGTTGCCGAGATCGATCTGACCGCTCGCGATCAGCTTCCGGATCTGGGCCGCGTGTGGATTCCAAGCGTGGGCGTAGGCGCCGTTGGGGAACAGCGTCGCCCTGGTGCCGGTGCGCTCGAGCGTCGCGAGGATCGAGCCGATGCACTTGTCGCAGCTGCCATCGTCGAACGTGAGCGACACCTTGTTGACGTTCGGCGGCCCGTTGAACACGATCGTGCCCTTGCCCGGCACCGGTTCGGGCAGCGCTGGCGCAGCGACGGCGGGCGCCACGACCGCGGCGGTGGCCGGCGCGGGCGCAGGCGCCGCGGCGTTCGTGGCCGTCCCCCGGCTCGCGAGCTCGACGCCGATCGCTGCCACGACCACGCTGGCGACGGCCAGCGCGGTCAGGCGGCGGCGGCGGATCTGAGCCCGGCGGGCGCGACGGTAGCCGCGAGTGTCGGATTCCGCCTGCATGCCGTGCAAATTACACGCGTCCGGCAAGTGCGTCTACGCACGGCGGTCGGCGCCCGCGCCCGCCCGCCCCGATTCGAGCGGACGGGCGCAGATCGCGTCAGAGCTTCTTGTTCTGCCCGACGTCGAACCGGAAGGTGCGCGCCCCGATGACGAGCGTGACCTTGCCATAGGTGAACGTCAGGCGCTCGAGCGCGCCGGCGCTGAACTGCTGCGTGGCCGAGAACAGCACGTCCTCGAACGAGTAGGTGGCGCGCGGAGTGGTGGCGCCGGGGTTGAACAGCACCACCCGCAGGGTCATGAAGTGCTTGCCCATGAACACGCCCTCGGTGCTGTCGACGGTAAGGCCGTCGATGTCCTTCAGGATCTCGACGTCGGCGACCTTGACCTTCCCCGACCCCGTGCCGGTGCCGCCCGAGACGATGGTCTCGTTGCTGGCACCGAACGAGAACGCGTGGATCGGGACGGGATCCGCCGCGTCGAGCGCGAGGCTGCCGACCACGACGTCGCCGGGCGCGGCATCGCCGCCGGCCTGGCCCTTCTGGTTCCAGGTGACGACCTGCTCGTGCCGGTCGCAGCTCTTGGCCTTCGCGACCATGCGCAGCCGGCCATCACCTTGTTTGGCGCAGGCCGTGATGGTGCCATCCGCGGCGATCGGGATGGTCTTCGAGGACTTCGACGCGATCGCCAGACCGCCCCCCGTGGCCAGCATGCCCGCCGCGACCGCCAGCGCGATCGTCAGGCCCCTGCGGTGTTCCCCCATGGTTGCTCCTTCCCGGTGGGAGAAGCACGCATCGGCAATCCGGGCGCCGGACTTGAGGCTTCAGGGGTGGCGGGCGAGCGCCTCGTCCAGCAGATCGACCGCCCGGTCGAGCTCCTCGGTGGTCGCCGTCAGCGGCGGCGCGATGCGGAAGCAGTGCGCCGACGGGCCGGTCGGGATCGGGTGCAGCGACAGGCCGAGCGCCATCGCCTCGGCGCCGACCCTGGCGGCAAGCCCTGCCGCCGGCTCGCGCGTCGTGCGGTCGCGGACCAGCTCGATGCCGGCCAGCAGACCGCGGCCGCGCACGTCGCCCACGGTGGCGTGCCGGTCGGCGAGTCCGCGCAGACGCGTCAGCAGGTGGTCGCCCAGCTGGGCGGCGCGTTCGACCAGGCCGTCTTCGGCGATGACGTCGAGCCCGGCGATGCCGGCCGCCGCCGGCAGCGGGTCGGCGACATGGGAGGTGTTGTGCGCGAGACCCTTGCCGACGCAGTCCGCCTCGATGGCGTCGGTGGTCAGCGTGGCCGACAGCGGGATGCCGCCGCCAAGCGTCTTCGACAGCGTCAGGAACTCGGGCACGACGCCCTCTCGCGCGCTGTCGAACCACGAGCCGCAGCGCCCGAGACCGGTCTGCGCCTCGTCGATGATCAGCAGCATGTCGCGGCTCCGGCAGTGCTCCGCGGCCCGCGCCAGCCATCCGTCGGGCGGCACGATCACGCCCGCCGACGACAAGATCGGTTCCAGGATCATGGCCGCGAGCGATCCGACCGACTGCTGGTCGACCAGCTCGAAGCCGGCGTCCAGGCAGCTGCAGTCGCAGGTCTCGCGGCAGTGGCGGATCGGGCAGCGGTACGCGTACGGCGCCGGCAGCGCCAGCGTGCCCGGCAGCAGCGGGCCGAACCCGCGCCGAGAGCGCAGGTACGTCGAGCTGGCGGCGCCGATGGTGGCGCCGTGGAAGGCGCGGGCGACGCCGACGATCTCGAACTTCCCGCTGTGCATCTTGGCGAGCTTGAGCGCGAACTCGTTCGCCTCCGCGCCCGTCGACAGCGGCATCACGCGCGTCAGGGGATCGGGCGCCAGCGCTGCCAGGCGGTCGGCGAGGGCCAGCACCGGCTCCGACAGCATCCGCGAGTCGAGGTGGACGACCGTGTCGAGCGCCTCGCGCACCGCCGCCATTACCCGCGGGTGCCGGTGGCCGAGCGTCGAGCAGATCTGCCCCGACGAGAAGTCGAGCAGCCGCCGGCCGTCGGTCGTCTCCAGCCACATGCCCTCGGCCCGTGCGACCACGAAGGGCGCGAAGCCGCCCAGGTAGCGCACCAGGTGGCGCTCGCGCGGATCGGGCGTCACCGGCTGACCGCCTCGTCGAGATGCTGGTACTTGGTGGCGTACTGGGCGAGGGCGGCGGCGTGCAGCTCGGAGGACGTGCGGTGGGCGAAGCGGGCGAGGCCGAACGGCTCCAGCCGCGCCGGGCGCCGGCCATCCACGATCCAGCCGGCCAGCAGCGCCCCGACGGCGGGCGAGACGTGCAGACCCATCACGTTGTCGCCGGCCACCACGTAGGCGCCCGTCGCCCCGGGCAGCGCGTCGACGATGAAGGTGCCGTCGGGCGACATCGTCGGCACGCCGGCGCGCACCTCGACGGCGCTCGCGGTGGCGAGCGCGGGGATGACGTCGAGCACCGGCGCGACGCGGTCGGCCAGGGCGGCCGCGGGCGAAGCCAGCGCCGGCGGCAGGCCGCCGGCCGACGCGTCGGCGTCGACCTCGGTGGGCGCGGTCTCGTAGGCGCCGAACATCAGCCCGCCCCGGTACGGCCGGGCGTAGGCGTTGGCGTCCATGACGCGGACGTGCGGCGTGTCGGCCGCGATCCCGTCGATGGGCGCGGTCACGAACAGCTCGTGGCGCACGGGCACGGCCGGCACCGCGCTGCCGGCGGCGGCAGCGAGCCCCGCCGACCAGCCGCCGGCGGCGATCACCGCGACCGGCGCGGCGATCTCGCCGTCTCCGGTCTCGACCCCCGTGACGGCGCCGTCGGCGATCAGGAGCCGCCGGACGGTCGTTCCCTCGCGCACCGTCACGCCGAGCCGCCGGGCGGCCTCCAGGTAGATGTGCGGCAGGTCGGTGGGCTCGAAGTGCAGGTCGCGCCGGACGATCGAGATTGCGGTCGCGCCGCCCAGCGTCAGCCAGGGCGCGAGCGCCTCGGCCTCGGCGGCGGTGAGCGGGTCGATGGCGACGCCGAGCCGCCGGCCGAAGGCGATCTCGTCGCGCACGATCTGCGCGTGCTCGGGAGTGCGGGCGATCTTGATGCTGCCGGCCTGCTGGTAGTCGAGGGCGCGGCCGGTCGTGGCGGCCAGCCCCTCGACCATCGCCATGCTGTCGAGCGCGAGCCGGCTGGCGGCCTCGGTGGGGTGGAGTTGCATCGCGATGCCGGCCGCCATCGCGGTCGTCTCCGAGACCGCGATCGACCGGTCGAGCAGCACGACGTCGGCGCCGCAACGGGCCAGATGGAACGCGATGCTGGTGCCGAAACCGCCGGCTCCGACCACGATCACGTCGGCGCTCCACGCTAACATGCGGACTAGCATAACGACTGCTCGTTCGTTATACAAACCGATGGAAACCGCCGCCGCCCTCTCCGCCAACGTTCGCCGCATCCGGATCGCGCGGGGGTTGTCGCTGTCCGACCTGGCCCGCCGGGCGGGCGTCGCGAAGGCCACGCTGGTCGGGCTCGAGTCGGGGCGCGGCAATCCCACCGTCTCGACGCTGCGGTCGCTGGCCGACGAGCTGGGCGTGGCGATCGAGCAGCTCCTCACCGATAGCGCGGCGCCCATCCTGCACGTCGCCCGGGCGGGCGAGGGAAGCGTGATTCGCGGCGCGGGCGCCGACGTGCGGTTCGTGCATCGCACGCCGATCGGCGGCGCGATGCTCGAGCTGTACGAGCTGGTCGTCCACCGCCGTCACGTTTCGGCGCCGCACCCGGCGGGCGTGCTCGAGCAGATCACGGTCACCGCGGGCCAGCTGACGGTCGGGGTCGGTGGCGAGACGACGACGCTCGGCCCGGGGGACTTCATCGCCTTCAGCGCTGACCGGCCGCACACGTACGACGTCGCCGGCGGCCGGGTGCGCGGCGTGATGCTGATGACGTATCCCGACGTGCCCGCCCCGATCTGGACGGCCGGCGGCCCCGACCTGCCGCCCGCCACGAGCGTCCGCTGAGGGCCGTCCAACGGCCCGCCGCCGCGCCTACACGACAAATCCCGTACCCGGTTCCGAATTTGTCGCGCTGCGCATGCTCGGTGCGGGTCTGTTGCCGTTGCGGCACGGTCCGCGCGCGGACCGTGCCGCGGGACGGGCTGCACGGGGCCGGGTACGATCCGCAGCGTGCTCGACGTCCCCGTCCGCGAAGGCCGCATCACGCTCGGCCAGCTGCTGAAGCTCGCCGGCACCGTCGACCGGGGCAGCGATGTGCGGCCCTTCCTGCAGGCCGGCGGCGTCACCGTGAACGGCGCGCACGAGGATCGGCGCGGCCGCAAGCTGGTCGAGGGCGACATCGTCGAGGCGCCCGGCGCCGACCCGATGCGCGTGACCGTCGAAGTCCCCGAAGCCTGACGCGCCGACGGCGTCAGCCGAGCAGCATGCGGACGCGCGTCAGGATGTCGCGGAGCGACTCCAGCGCGCGATGCTCGCGGCTCGCGGCCACCGCCGTGGCCGGCTCCTGCGCCGCCGCGACGTAGGCGAGCAGCGCCTCGCGGGCATCGACCAGCGGGCCCGGCGCCGAGATGGACACGCCCTCGCGCACGAACAGGTCGAGCGCCTGCAGGTCGGCACGCTCCTCCTTCCTCGGCTTCTTCGCGCGGGCCGTCGTGGTCTTCGCTGCCGGTGCGGCCGCAGTGCGCGCCATCCGGATCGCGTCCAGGCACTGGACGGCGACCGAGACGGTGCTCTCAGCCCGCCGCGCAGCGGCGTCGGCGGGCTCGACCCGGTCGAAGTCGGTCGTGACGTCGAAGCTCTTCTGGATCTCGTGCGTCGCACGGACGACCGCGTCCACCGCCTCGACCTGCCGCTCGGCGACCTGCTGGTTCTCGGCCAGGCTGCACTCGTGCGCCTGCAGCGTCAGCGGGTCGGCCAGCGCGGCCATCAGCGCCTGGTTGCGCCGGCGCGTCTCGGCCGAGAATCGCAGCAGTGCGTCCCAGCCGCCCAGCACCGCCCCGCTCGAGCCGGCCTTTCCACGCGCCGCCCGGCGGTCGAGTTCGTCGAACGTCAGGTCGTACGTGTGCACGGCGGAGCGGAACTCCAGCAGGTGCGCCTGGATCGCCTTGGGCGAGCTCGCCGACGTCGCGTATGGCGTGCGCGAGAGGAAGCGCGCGGAGTTGGTCAGGTGCAGGGTCGCGGCCGCGAATGCCGCCGCGCCGGTGCCCTCCGCCAGGCCCTCACGAGGGATGCCGGAGCCGCCACAGGCACTCACGAGGCCTGCGACCAATCCAACAACCGTGATCCCGGTGAGGAGCCGTCCCACTGCGTCTGACTCTACTCAGACGTCGAGCATTCGTCGCTCTCTGCTACGGTCGGTCGCTCCTGGTGCCCCGCTCCGCCCGCCTACCGCTCGTCGCCTCGCTTCTGCTCGTGGCCGCTGGCTTGGCGGTGCTGCCGGGCGTGTGGGCGACCATCACCATCCGCCAGGCCTTCTTCGACACGCTGGGGATGGGGAGCGTCTACCACCGGCACGTCGCGACCGAGCGCAACCTCTTCCTCGGCACGGTCGCGGTGCTGATCGTGTTCGCCATCCCGCTCCTGATCGCGGCGCTGCGCGTCGCCGCCATCCCGGATCGCGACGGGTCGCGCCTGCCGTTCGTCCGCCGCGCCGTCTGGAGCATGTGGGCGGTGCTGGGCGCCATCTCCGCCCTCTTGTTCGGCACGGCGATGCTCGAGAAGGGCGACGCCTTCCTCGCCGCCACGAACGCCGTCTCGTTCGGCCGCACCTACGCCGGCCACGACGTCTCGTACTTCATCTTCGAGTTGCCGCTCCAGGTGAGCGTGCTGCGGCTGACCGCATTCGCCCTCGTGCTGCTCGCCATCGCCAGTGGCGGCGTCTACTTCGCGGCCGAGCAACGCCGGCGGGGCAGCCTCGTGCACCAGGGCGATGCTCGCCGA
>JBKJIG010000079.1:0-116563 GCA_046598415.1 Gaiellales bacterium | reverse complement strand
TCCAAACCAGGCTGAGCCTGGAGCTAGCGGGCGCCGGTGGCGACGCCGAGCTGGTTCTCGGCGTGCCTGATGCGCTGCTCGACCTGCCAGCGGTCGCCGTCGGACTCGCCGGACTCGATCCGCGCAAGCTCGGCCCTGGCAGCCGTCAGTTGCTCCTCGGCGCGGGCGACGTCGATCTCCTTGGCGTTGACCGCATCGTCGACGAGCGCGAGCGCACGGTCGGTCTCGACCTTGAAGAAGCCGGGGCCGGTCGCGAACTCGCGGACGTCGCCCGACGAGACATGGATGCGCGTCGACCCGGCCCTGAGCATCGAGACGAGCGGCGCATGGCGTGCGAGCACGCCGATCTCACCCGCGTCGCCGGGGACGATGATCATCTCCGCCTCGCCCTCGAACACCGGGCCGTCGGGAGTGACGAGGGAGATCTCGAACTTCCTGCGCTCGTCAGCCATGCGCTATGCGGCTGCCGCGGCCTGGGCGCGCGACTTCTCGACGGCCTGCTCGATCGTGCCGACCATGTAGAAGGCCTGCTCCGGCAGGTCGTCGTGCTTGCCGTCGATGATCTCGTTGAAGCCCTTGATCGTGTCCTCGAGCCGGACGTACTCGCCCGTAGTGCCCGTGAACACTTCGGCGACATGGAATGGCTGTGAGAGGAAGCGCTGGACCTTACGTGCACGCTGCACGACGAGCTTGTCCTCGTCGGAGAGCTCTACCCTGCCGTCGACCCGCTCGACTCGACCTCCCGCGCGCTGTCGCCGGGCATCGTCTCGGCTGCGCACTACGACACGGCCCGCCGCGTCCAGCAGGTGCTGCAGCGCTACAAGGACCTGCAGGACATCATCGCGATCCTCGGCATGGACGAGCTGTCCGACGAGGACCGGCTGACGGTGTCCCGGGCGCGCAAGATCGAGCGCTTCCTGTCGCAGCCGTTCTTCGTGGCGTCGGTGTTCACCGGCCGCGACGGCGAGTACGTCAAGCTCGAGGACACGATCCGCGGCTTCGACGAGATCCTCGAGGGCAAGCACGACGAGGTGCCCGAGCAGGCGTTCTTCCTCCAGGGCGGCATCGACCAGGTGGTCGCAGCGGCCGAGAAGATGAAGGCGGGCGTCTGAGCCGATGGCCGAGCTCGACTGCGAGATCCTGACGCCGGAGGGCCGCGTCTACGAGGGCCGGGTGCAGATGGTGGTCGTCCCCGGGGCCGAGGGCGAGCTCGGCGTGCTGCCGCGCCACGCGCCCATCATCGCCCGCCTGAAGGTGGGCGAGGTGCGCGTGAAGCTGGACGGTAACGAGTGGCGCTCGTGGGCCATCAACGAGGGCTACTTCAAGATGCAGTTCGACAAGGCGACCGTGCTGGTCGAGGACGCGGTCGCCGCGACCGACATCGACATCGAGGGGGCGCGGGCCGACGCCGAGAACGCTCGGGCCCGCATCGCCGAGGCCGCGGGCGGCGACTCGGAGCTCGACCGGTTCCGGGCCGAACGCGACCTGCTCTACGCCGAGAACCGCATCGCCATCGCCGGCCGCTAGAGCGGGGAGCATTCCGCCGATGCGCATCGCAGTCGTCGGCGGCGGCTCGTGGGGTACGGCCTTCGCCAGCCATCTGGCCGGGCGCGGGCACGACGTCGACCTGCTGGCGCGCGACGCGGAGCACGCGGCCGAGATCGAGGCGGCGCGCGAGAACACGCGGTACCTGCCGGGGGTGCGGATCGCCGACAAGCTGCGGGTCGGGGCGCTGGCCGCGGGCATCGCCCCGGACGCCGGCCTGGTCGTGCTGGCCGTGCCGTCGCGGGCGTTCGGCGCGGTCCTGCAGCGTCTCGACGTGCCCTCGACCGCCGACGTGCTGTCGCTGACCAAGGGGCTCGATCCCGCCACCGGGCGACGGCTGTCGGAGGTGGCGGCCGAGGTGCTCGGCGACGCAGGGCGGGTGGCGGTGCTGTCCGGGCCGAACCACGCCGAGGAGATCGCCCGCGGCACCCCGGCGGCGACCGTCATCGCGTCGCAGCCGATCGGCCTGGCCGAGCGCCTGCAGGAGACGGTGGCGACGTCGCGGCTGCGGGTGTACGCGAATGCGGATTTGGTCGGGGTCGAGCTCTGCGGCGCCGCCAAGAACGTCATCGCCCTCGCGGCGGGCGTTTCGGACGGGCTCGGCTTCGGCGACAATGCGAAGGCGGCGCTGATCACGCGCGGCCTCGCCGAGATGACGCGCCTCGGCCGGTCCTTCAACGCCGACCCGCGAACCTTCGCGGGCCTGGCCGGCCTCGGCGACCTCGTCGCCACCTGCTGCAGCCTGCACTCGCGGAACCGCCGAGCGGGCGTGCTGCTGGCCGAGGGCGTCGCGGCGGGCGATCTCGAGACGGCGATCGGCATGGTCGCGGAGGGCATCACGACCGCTCCGGTACTGCAGCGCGTGGCGGTCGAGCGGGGCCTCGAGCTGCCCATCACCGAGCGCGTGAACGCGCTGCTCGAGGGCGAGTCCCCGATCGATGCGGTCTCGCGCCTGATGGCGCGCGAGCCTGTCTCCGAGTTCTGAGGGTTCTGTCAACGGGTCGAGAAACGCGCTCGGCGGGTACGTCGAGATCGGATTTCGTGGCTACTGTGTGGTCATGATCGCCCTCCGCCCAATCGCGGCAGTCGCCACTTGCGCCCTGGCCCTCGTCGCCGCCGCGTGCGGCGGCACCACGACCGCTGCGGCGCCCGGCGCCGCCGGTACCGCCGGCAAGGGAGCCGACGCCTTCCCGGCCTCGACGCTGTTCTTCGTCGACGCGAACGCCGATGTCGAATCCTCCGCCTGGCAGAAGGTGCGCGCCCTCGGCGCGAAGTTCCCCGGCTACCCGAAGATCGAGGCCGAGATCGCCAAGGCCATGGCCGCGAGCGGCGAGGGCGGCTTCTCGTTCGGGCAGGACATCCAGCCGTGGATCGGTGACGAGGCCGCCTTCGGCGTGCTCTCCATCACGCTCTCCGGCGGCAAGCCGAAGCCGCAGTTCGTGGCGTACCTGGCGTCCAGGGACGACGCCAAGGCGACCGCCGCGATCACGAAGCAGGGCACGACGACCAAAGCGGGTGACTACAAGGGCTACAGCGAGTTCACCGGCAAGGGGAACGACATCGTCACGGCCGTCGGCAAGGGCGCCGTGCTGATCGCCAGTGACTCGACCTCGCTGCACGCCTCGATCGACGCCCGCGAGGGAGACGAGGCCGCGCGGCTGAGCGGCAACGCGCTGTACGGCGAGGCGCTCGCCACGCTGCCGGACGACAACGTGCTCGTGGGCTACGCCGACGGCGCGAAGGTCGCCCAGCTGGCGGGCACCGCCATCGCGGCGGCCACCGCCAACGCCGGCCCCGAGCCGCTCGTCCCGGCGCTGCCGGCCGCCCAGGTCGACCAGGCGCTGGCGCAGCTCGAGGCGATCCGCGCGATCGCCTTCTCGGCCGGTGCCGACAACGGCGGCTTCCGGTTCCGCGCCTCGACCCTGCTCGACGAGGCGAAGGCCAAGCAGCTCGACGGCATGCAGGCGGCAGAGCTGAAGCTGCTCGATCGCGCCCCCGCCGACGCCCTCGTGTTCGCCGGCACGCCCGGCTTCGGTACCGGGCTCGACAAGGCGATCACGAACGCCAAGACTGCCAACCCCGAGGTCGCGCGGGGCATCGCCGGTATCGAGGCGATGACCGGTCTGTCGGTGCAGAACGACATCGTGCCGCTGCTGTCCGGCGAGGCCGGCGTCTACGTGTCCGGCGGCGCGCCCGCCAAGGGCGCCGTGTTGCTGCTGCCGACGGATGCGGCGGCCGGAGCGGCGGCGCTGACGAAGATCACGGCGGCCATCTCCAAGCAGGGTGGGGCGGAGGCGCCGACGTTCGCGCCCGCGCCGTCCGGCGAGGGCCAGGTCGCGAAGGTCGACGGTCACGACCTGTCGTGGCTGCGGGACGGCGATCTCCTCGCGCTCGGCTTCGACACCGGTGGTGTCGCGCCCGGCGGCGGGCTCGCCGCCAGCGACGCGTTCCGCTCTGCGAACGACGCTGCGAAGGTGCCCGACAAGGTCGGCGCGCTGCTCTACGCCGACATCCCGGGCCTCGTCAACCTGGCCCGGCGCACGGGCGGCGAGCAGGTGCCGGCGGACGCGCTCGCGAACATCCAGGCGCTCGGCGGCGTGCTCGCCTGGTCGACGCAGGACGGCGGCGTGGCCAAGGGCGAGCTCTACGTGGCGGTCAAGTAGCGCGCCCTCCCGTCAGGGGACGCTGGTACGTTACGCGGGTCAATCACGCCCCAAAGGGCCCGTATCCGCATGCGCGATTTCATCTTCAGTTCCGAGTCGGTGACCGAGGGTCATCCCGACAAGATCGCCGACCAGATCTCCGACTCCGTGCTCGACGCGGTGCTCGCCGACGACCCGATGGGCCGGGTCGCGTGCGAGACGCTGATCACGACCGGGCTCGTGGTCGTTGCCGGTGAGATCTCGACGTCCAGCTACGTCGACATCTCGCGGCTCGCCCGCGAGACGATCATCGACATCGGCTACGACCGGGCGAAGTACGGCTTCGACGCGCACACCTGCGGCGTCATGGTGGTGCTCGACGAACAGTCGCCCGACATCGCCCAGGGCGTCAACGACGCCTTCGATGCCGACAGCGACCCGCTCGACCGGACGGGCGCGGGCGACCAGGGCATGATGTTCGGGTACGCCTGCCGCGAGACGCCCGAGCTGATGCCGCTGCCGATCACGCTCGCGCACCGCATCGCCAAGCAGCTGTCCGAGGTGCGCAAGTCCGGGCTGATGCCCGGCCTGCGCCCCGACGGCAAGAGCCAGGTGACGGTCCGCTACGAGCAGGATGCGCACGGCAACATCAAGCCCGTCGAGATCACGCGCCTGCTCGTCTCCACGCAACACGCCGAGGAGTACGCGATCGCGAAGATCAAGGCCGACATCATCGAGCATGTGCTCGAGCCGGTGCTGCCCGCCGACCTGTACGACCCGGCGCTCCTCCGCGAGGGCGATTTCGTGCTCGTCAACCCGACCGGTAAGTTCGTGATCGGCGGCCCGATGGGCGACTGCGGGCTGACCGGTCGCAAGATCATCGTCGACACGTACGGCGGCATGGCCCGCCACGGTGGCGGCGCCTTCTCGGGTAAGGATCCGACGAAGGTCGACCGCTCGGCCGCCTACGCCGCCCGCTGGGTCGCGAAGAACGTCGTCGCCGCCGAGTTGGCCGATCGCTGCGAGGTGCAGGTGGCCTACGCCATCGGCGTCGCGCACCCGATCTCGATCATGGTCGAGACGTTCGGCACCGAGCGCGGCGTTACCGCCGAGCAGATCGGCGACGCCGTCCGCACCGTGTTCGACCTGCGGCCCGCGGCGATCCTGCGCGATCTCGACCTGCGCCGGCCGATCTACAAGCAGACGGCCGCGTACGGCCACTTCGGCCGCACCGGCGTGCCGTGGGAGAACACCGACAAGGTCGACGCCCTGCGCGCCGCCGTCGGGCACGCCGCGATCACCGCTTAGGGAAGAACGTGTAGAGCAGCGCGGCCGCGGCCGTCGCCGCCGCCAGGGCCAACGCCCACGACGCGGCACGGCCGCGCCGCGAGCTCTCCGCGAGCAGCGCGCGCAAGGCGACGATCGGGCGGGGCCGGGCCATGCCGGGATCCTATCGGGATACCGTTCGGCCCTCGTGCCCGCGGTCGCCGTCATCCCCCTCGTCCAGACCCGAACGCTCGCGCGTCCGCTCGACTACCTGGCCGAGCCGGCGCTCGAGGTCGGTGCGATCGTCGACGCACCGCTCGGGCCACGCACGGTGCGCGGCGTGGTGGTCGGTGCGGCCGAGGGCGGCGACCGGGTGCTGAAGACCGTCCGCGACACCGGCCTGCGGATCCCCGCCGACCTGGTCGAACTGGCGCTCGAGATCGCCGTCCGGTACGCGTCGACGCCGGCACGGGCGCTCGAGCTGGTGCTGCCGCCGACCACGGCACCGCGCCGCACCTTCTGGGCGGCGCTCGACCAGCCCGGCGAGCCGCGCGGCACGCGCCAGACCGCGGTGGTGGCCGCGCTCGCCGCCGGCCCGCTGCCGCTGCCGGCACTGCGGGCGGCGACCGGCGCGGGCGCCGACGTGCTGCGGCGGCTCCAGACGCGCGGGCTGGTTGTCGTCTCGGAGGCCGTCCCGGCTCCGGCCGTGACCGGCAAGGGGCCGCAGTTGACCGACGCCCAGGCCGTTGCCGTCCAGCGCCTGGAGCACGCCATCGAGGCGCGCGATCCGGCGCCCCTGCTGCTGTTCGGCGTCACGGGGTCGGGCAAGACGGAGGTGTTCCTGCGCGGCATCGAGCGGTGCCTCGCGCTCGGCCGTAGCGCGATCGTGCTGGTGCCGGAGATCGCACTGGCGCCGCAGACGGCGGGCCGCGTCAGCGCGCGGTTCGGCCCGCGCGTCGCAGTGCTGCACTCCGCCCTCGCGGCCGGCGCGCGCGCCGCCGAGTACGCCCGCATCGTCCGCGGGGAGGCGACGATCGTCATCGGCCCGCGCTCGGCGCTGTTCGCACCCGTCGCCGACCTCGGCCTGATCGTGATCGACGAGGAGCACGAGGCGGCCTACAAGCAGGACTCCGATCCTCGCTACGACGCGCGGGCCATCGCCGTGCTGCGCGCCCGCAGGCACGGTGCAGCCGTGCTGCTGGCGACCGCGACGCCGCGACCCGAGGCGTGGCGTCCGCTGGAGCGCATCGAGCTGCCGGGTCGCATCGGCGGCCGCTTGCCGCCGGTCGACATCGTCGACCTGCGCCGCGACGGCGCGTATCCCATCTCGCGGCCGCTGCATGCTGCGCTCGGTGCCATCGCGGACGAGGGCGGGCGGGCCGTGCTGCTGCTGAACCGCCGTGGCGAGGCGCCGGCCCTGCACTGCCGGTCGTGCGGCGTGACGTTCAGCTGTCCCGACTGCGACGTGGCGCTGACGCTGCACCGCAACCCGGCGGCGCTGCTCTGCCATCACTGCGGCCGGCGCGACCGGATCCCGCGCACCTGCCCGACCTGTCACGCCGTCGACATCGCCCGGATCGGCGCGGGCACGGAGCGCCTCGAGGAGCTGATCGCCGAGACGTTCCCCGGCCTCGTCGTGATGCGCCTCGACGCCGACTCGACGGCGCGGCGCGGCGCGCTCGAGGAGGTGCTGGAGCGGTTCGGCTCGACCGACCGCGCCGTGCTGGTCGGCACCCAGCTGGTCGCGAAGGGGCACGACTTCCCGTCGGTGCGCCTGGCGGCTGCCATCGACGCCGACGTGGGGCTCGCCCAGCCCGACTTCCGGGCCGAGGAGCGAACGTTCTCGCTGCTCGTCCAGCTCGCCGGCCGCGCCGGCCGCGAGGGCAGCGGCGGTCGCGTGATCGTGCAGTCGTGGGAGCCTGAGAACCGCGTCATCCGCCTTGCTGCCCGGCATGCGGTGGCGGAGTTCCTGGACGGCGAGCTGGCCCGGCGCGAGCTGCTTGCCTACCCGCCTTTCCGCCGCATCGTGCGCGTGCTGGTGACGGCCCCGAGCGCGCACGCCGCCGACAACGTACTGCGAACGCTCGCCGACGCCGCGCGGCCGCACCTGGAGGGCGACGACATCCTCGGTCCCGCGCCCCTGCACCGTTTGCGGGGGCGGGAGCGAGCGCACCTGCTGGTGAAGACCGCTCGGGCGAGGCGAGCCGCGGCGGTGCTCGGCGGCCTGGCCGGCCAGCAGGCAGCGGCGTTCCGCAAGGCCTCGGCAACGGTCGTGGTCGACGTCGATCCGCAGACGCTGTAGGTCGAGGCGCACCGGCGTCTGGGTCGACCAGCCGTTTTCGACGACGAAACGCGTGCCGAGATCCAGGTCGCGCGTCACGGTCCTGCGCGATTCCGCGCGGCTTCCGTTGCGCCACGCGCCGGAGTGCGCCGCGCCACTCCCGCGCGCAACGTGCCGGAACGGTGACAATTGCGCGCGGAACTGCGCCACGATGCCCGTTTCGGTGCCAGGCACCGAAACGGGCAGGCACGGAAGCGTCACGCGCTGGCGGATCCGTGCCTGGCACGGGAACGACACGGCGGTCGGCTTCGAGGCGCGTCTGCGTCGGCGGCGGTTGTCTCCTTCGATACGCTGCCGACGTGGCGACGAAGGAAGAGCGACGAGAGACCGAATCCCGGGAGCGCCGGCGGATGGCGCTCGCGCAGGTGCGCCAGTTTCCCGACCCGGTGCTGAAGCAGCGGTCGCGGGAGGTCGAGGCGTTCGACGACGACCTCGCGGCGCTCGCGGCCCGCATGGTCGAGCTGATGAACGACGCGCACGGTGCCGGCCTCGCTGCGCCGCAGCTCGGTCTGCTGCGCCGCATGTTCGTGTACGAGGTGTCGGAGGAGGAGGGCCCGGTCGTGGTCGTCAACCCCGAGATCGTCGAGACGTCGGACGAGCTGGTCGTGGACGGCGAGGGCTGCCTGTCGCTGTCGCTGCTCATCGACGAACGCCACGACGTGCCGGTCGAGCGCCACGCGAGCGTGAAGCTGCGCTCCTACGACGTGGAGGGCAACGAGGTGGTGCGCGCCGTCGACGGCCACGCGGCGCGGGTGATCCAGCACGAGCTCGACCATCTGGACGGCACGCTGATCCTCGATCGCACGACGCGCGAGGCCCGCGGTGACGCGCTGCGTCTCCTGCGCCGCGCCATCACGTGAGCGATCGCCTCGGCTTCGCCGCCACCTCGGCGTATGGCGCCGAGTGCCTGCGCCGGGTCGTGGCAGCGGGTGCACCCATCGAGATCGTCTTGACGCAGCCCGATCGGCCCGCCGGCCGCAGCCGGCGTCCGACCTCGCCGCCGGCAGCCGGCGTGGCCCGTGAGCTGGGCCTCGCCGTGCTGCAGCCGGAGCAGGCCGCCGACGCCGCCGGCGACCTGCGCGCGGCGGGCGTCGCGGCGATGGGTATCTGCGCGTACGGGCAGCTGCTGCCCGACTCGTTGCTCGAGGCGCTCCCGTGGGTGAACCTGCACCCGTCGGCGCTGCCGCGCTGGCGTGGCGCCGCGCCGGTGGAGCGCGCCATCCTGGCGGGCGACACGACCACCGCGGCGGCCGTGATGGCCGTGATCGCCGAGCTGGATGCCGGGCCGGTCGCGACGATCGTGCCGCTCGAGATCGGGCCGCGCGACAACGCCGGCGACGTGATGGAGCGGTCGCTCGAGCTCGGTGCGCCGCCGCTCGCCGCGGCGCTGATCGCGGCCGCCGCCGGCTCGCTCGAGACGACGCCGCAGGCGGCCGCCGGCATCACGTACGCGCAGAAGCTGACCGCCGAAGACCGCAAGCTCGACCCGCAGGGGCCGGTGGCCGACGCCGATCGGCGCATCCGCGCGCTGGCACCGCACATCGGTGCCGCGCTGCAGCTGGCGGGCGAGCGCTGCATCGTCTGGCGCGCCGCACCCTCGCCCGACCAGCTCGGCGCGGGGGAGGTGGCCGGAACCGACGGCCGCCTGCTGGTCGGCTTCGCCGACGGCACCCTCGAGATCGGCGAGATCCAGCCGGCGGGCAGGCGGTCGATGGTTGCCGGCGAGCTGCTGCGCGGCTGGCGCGGCCCACTCGGCCCGGCGACGCGGGCCGGCTGATGTCGGCCCGGCTCGCAGCCCTGAGCGTGCTCGGCCGCGTGGAGGAGGGGGGCGCGTGGGCAGACCGCGCGCTGGCCGCCGAGACGAAACGCTTCAAGCTCGACGCCCGCGACCGCGCGTTCGCGTCGCGCCTCGCGCTCGGTACGGTGCAGCGCCGCCGCACGCTCGACCACGTGCTGACGGTGCTCGGCGGCCGCGAGCCGGCCGCGCTCGAGCCGCCGGTGCGCGACACGCTGCGGCTGGGCGCGTACCAGTTGATCTACACCGACGGCGTGCCGGCCCACGCCGCTGTCGCCACCTCGGTCGATCTCGTGCGCGAGGCCCGGCGACCGGGCGCGGCCGGTCTCGTCAACGCGATCCTGCGCCGCGTCGCCCGGAGCGGGGCGGACCTGGTCACGGCGCTGCCCGACGACACGGCCGCCGACGCCGGCCTGCGCCGGTCGTATCCCGACTGGATCGCCGAGCTGTGGTGCGACGCGTACGGCGGCGCGGTGGCGCGGGCGCTGATGGACACCGGCAACGAGCCCGCCGAGGCCGCGCTGCGGGTGCGGGCCGGAGCGCGTGAGCGCGTCGAGACCGAGCTGCAGGCGGCCGGTGTGCCGTTTCACGGCGACCCGGCCGTACCGACAGCGATCGTGCTCGACGGCCCGGTCGACATCGCAGCCACGGCGGCGTTCAAGACCGGCGACGCCGTGCCGATGAGCCGGTCGTCGCAGCGCATCGCGCCGCTGCTCGATCCCCGGCCCGGCATGCGCGTCCTCGACGCCTGCGCCGCACCCGGCGGCAAGTCGGGCCACCTGGCCGAACTGATCGGCGACGCCGGTGCCGGACTCGTGTGCGTCGAGCAGGATCGGGGCCGCTGCGACGCGCTCCAGAAGACGCTGCAGCGCTACGGCGCGCAGGCCGCCGAGGTGGTCTGCGGCGACGCGCTGCTGGCCGGCCCGGCCCGTGGGCCGTTCGACGCCATCCTGCTCGACGCGCCGTGCTCGGGCCTCGGCGTCATCTCGGGGCGGCCCGACCTGCGCTGGCGCCGTACGCCCGACGACGTGCGGATGCTCGCCGACCTGCAGACGAAGCTGCTCGCCGCACTGGCGGGGTCGCTCGCGCCCGGCGGCCGGATCGTCTACGCGGTGTGCACGCTGTCACCGGTCGAGAGCGACGCGGTGACGGCGCCGTACACCCTTCGCGAGGAGCTGCGCACGTGGCCGCACCACGGCGACGGCGACGGCTTCTACGCGGCGCTCATCTGACGCCGGCGACGCGCTCCAGCACGGCGGCGAACTCCTCGGCCAGGCGGTCGCGGTCGAACTGCTCGCGCGCCAGCCGTCGCGCCGCCTCGCGGCAGCGGGCGAGCGCCTCCTCGTCACCGACCAGCCCGGCGAGCAGGGCGGCGGCCGCGGCCGGGTCCGACTCGGGCAGCACGATGCCGGCGCCGCTGCCCGTCAGCAGATCGCGGTGCCAGCCGCCGTAGTTGATCGCCACGGGACGCCCCGCCGCGAGCGCGTCGAAGAACTTGTTGGCCGAGTTCGACTCCATCTCCGGGATGGGCCGGAAGAGCGAAGTGGCGATGGTGGCGGCGGCGAGCAGCGCCGGTATGTCGCGCTTCGGCATCGGCGCGAGCACGGAGAGCGTCTCGCCCAGCACGCCCCGCGCGCGGGCGCGCTCCAGCAGCGCGTCGCGACCGGCGCCGCGCCCGACGAGCGCGAACCGCGCGTCCGGCCGGAGCGAGCGCATCTCGGCGGCCACGTCGGCGAGCCACTCGACCCCGTTGACGGCGCCGAACGCCCCGGCGTAGACGATCAGCGGCGGCCCGGCACCGACACCCAGCCGAGCGCGGATCTCGTCCCCCGCCGTCGCTGGGAGGTCGAACGTGGCACGGTCGCACGCGTTCGGCACCATCGAGATGCGCGCGCGGGCGATGCCGCGGGCGGCGACGCCGTCGGCCATACCCGGGGACAGCGCGATCACGTGGGCCGAGGCGTGGTACGCGAGCCACTCGACCGCCCGGGCGGCCCTGATCACGATCGGGTTGGTGAGCGCGCCGACGGCGATCGGCATCTCCGGCCACAGGTCGCGCACCTCGAACACCATCGGCGCGCGCCGCACGACCCGCGCGACGATGCCCGGCAAGGCGATCGTGAGCGGCGTCGAACTCGCGAGCACGATGTCGGCCGGCACCCGCGCCGCCTCCAGCGACGCCCGCAGCGCGAACCGCACGAAGGCGCCGATGCGGGCGCGGTAGCCCATCTCGTTCGCATACGCGACCGGGATCACGACGAGCCGGATGCCGTCGACCGACGTGCGGACGACGCGACGGGCCCCGGCGAGATCGGGTAGCTGCGCGTTCGACGTCACCACGGTCACCTGATGCCCCCGCGCGACGAGCCGCCGGGCCAGCTCGTACGAGCGCGTTCCGGTCGAGCCGTCGGGCGTCGCGAAGTACTGGTGCAGGTAGGTGACGCGCACGGGCTGAAGGCTACTTGCGGGCCTGCGGGATGGGTCCGCTTCGCCTATCGTGAGGGCATGCGCTGGTACTGCCCGGGATGCGAAGCGGAGACGGTGGGCGAGACCGGGGGCGGCTGCCCGCGGTGTGGCACGGAACTCGCCGCCGACCGGCGCATCCACGAGCCCGACCTGCCGGCGATGGGCCCGCACCCGTCCGACGACTGGATCGCCGTCTGGCAACCCGCCGACCCCGCCGAGGCGCTCGAGGTGCAGGAGTTTCTCGAGGAGCTGCAGATCCCGGCGCTCCAGCTGCCGGCCTGGGCCGACTGGACTGACCACGCGCCCGAAGAGCGCGACGAGATCGTCCATGTGGCGGTGCCGGCGGTGCGGGCCGCCGAAGCGCGTCGCGCGCTCGTTGCGCTGCTTGCCGCGTAGTGCACCGGACTAGTCGCCGGTCGCGAGATCGGCCTTGACGCGCTCGGCCCGGCGCGTGAGTCGGTTGATGCCGCTCACGACCGCCCGCAACGACGCGGTGACGATGTTCGCGTGGATGCCGACGCCCCAGGACGTCTCGCCGCCGAGCTCCACCTCGAGGTAGGCCGCGGCGACCGCGGTCGCACCGCCGCCCATGGCGTGCTCGTGGTAGTCGCGCACGCTGACCGCGATGCCGCACTGCTGGTCGAGCGCCGCCACGAAGGCCGCGATCGGGCCGTTCCCCTCGCCCTGGATCGTGATCTGCTCACCGTTCACGCGGATCGTCGCGAGCACGCCGTCCGGCTCGCCGTCGTCGCTGGACGCCTCGACGCGGTAGGAGACGAGCTCCAGCGGGCCTTCGGACGACAGGTACTCGGCGTCGAAGGCGGTGCGCAGCGAGGGCGAGTCGAGCTCGCCGCCGCGCGCGTCGGTGATCGCCTGGATCACCTGAGAGAACTCCACCTGGAGCGCGCGGGGGAGGTCGAGGCTGTAGTCGGTCTTGAGCACGTACGCCACGCCACCCTTGCCGGACTGCGAGTTGACGCGAATGACGGCCTCGTAGGTGCGGCCCACGTCGGCGGGGTCGATCGGCAGGTAGGGCACCTCCCACAGCGAGCCGTCGGTGCGCTCGATCGCCTCGAAGCCCTTCTTGATGGCGTCCTGGTGCGACCCCGAGAAGGCGGTGTAGACCAGCTCGCCGGCGTAGGGGTGGCGGGGGTGGATCGGCAGCTCGGTGCACTCGGCCGCGATCTCGCGCACGCGGTCGATGTCGGACAGGTCGAGGCCCGGGTCGACGCCCTGCGTGAAGAGGTTCAGCGCCAGCGTCACGATGTCGACGTTGCCGGTGCGCTCACCGTTGCCGAACAGGCAGCCCTCGACGCGCTCGCCACCCGCCATCAGCGCCAGCTCGGTGGCCGCGACGGCCGTGCCGCGATCGTTGTGCGGGTGCAGCGAGATGATCACGCTCTCGCGTCGCGGCACGTTGCGGCAGAACCACTCGATCATGTCGGCGTGGAGGTTCGGCGTCGACATCTCCACGGTCGCGGGCAGGTTCAGCACCAGGCGGTCGGCGGCGGTCGGCTCGATCACGTCCTGCACGGCGGCACAGACCTCGAGCGAGTAGGAGAGCTCGGTGCCGGTGAACGACTCCGGCGAGTACTGGTAGCGGATCTTCTGCCCGGTGCGTGCGGCCAGCTGCTCGGCGCCCTGACGCACCCAGGAAGCGCCCTGCGTCGCGATCTCCTTGATGCCCGCGCGGTCCTCGCGGAACACGACGCGGCGCTGCAGCTCGCTGATCGAGTTGTAGAAGTGGACGATCGATCGCGGGATGCCCTCCAAGCCCTCGAAGGTGCGGTCGATCAGGTGCTTGCGGCACTGCACCAGCACGACGATGGTGACGTCGTCGGGAATCAGGTCGTCGTCGATCAGCGTGCGCATGAAGTCGAAATCGGCCTTCGAGGCGGACGGGAAGCCAACCTCGATCTCCTTGAAGCCCATCTCGACCAGCAGCTTGAAGAGCCGGCGCTTGCGGTCGCCGTCCATCGGGTTGATCAGCGCCTGGTTCCCGTCGCGGAGGTCGACGGAGACCCACTGCGGTGCAGCGGTGAGCCGGCGGTCGGGCCAGGCCCGGTCGGGTAGCTCGACGGCGGCGTACGGGCGGTAGCGATGGGCGGGCATGCTCATGGTGCAACGGGCTCCTGGACGGCGTGGGTAACGGGCGCCGGGTGGGCTACGACGGTACGGAGAGGAAGGCCCGGCGGGGACCCTTCCAATGTCGTATGTCGCAGCATCCCCCTACCGGGGGAGGAGGAGCAGCGCAAGCGCGAGCAGGCGGGACGAGCGGATGGGCGTCGTGGACTGCATCGCTGGGTTCGATGCTATCACGGAGCCGGCGGCGCGGGGGCTCCCACCACACGCACGATGTCGCGGCGCGTGACCCGGAAGTTGCATGAGTAGCGCTCGTACACGACGATCCGGGCGCCGGCGATCTCGGTGGCGTCGAGCTTCTGCACGTCGCGGCCGGCCCGCACCTTGGCCACCTGCACCGGCGTCGTCTTGCCGGGATCCAGGCGCATGACCTGCACGCCCTTGCCGCAGCCGGCGCGCGAGCGGGCGAAGTACAGCGTCCCGTCGGCGAGCACCGCGGAGGCGTAGTCGGACGCGCCCTTGGGTGGCTTCAGCGAGGTCGTCTTGCGCGTCGACAGCTGGTAGCGGTAGGCGGTGCAGCGCTTGGCGCACTTCGTGAACGTCGCGAAGTCGCCGTTCAGGTCGCCGGGCTCGAGACCGGTGGTGCGGCCGCGGGCGGTGATCACGGTGCGCTTGGCCTTCGTCTTCAGGTTGATGAGCCGAACCGACTTGGCGCGCGCGTCGAACTCGCCGCGCTGGAACAGCAGCCAGTCACCCGACAGCGCGCCGCCCCATTCCCAGCTGCGGGTGTTGATGCCGCTCGGCAGGCTGAGCTTCCGCTTCGGCGTCAGCTGCCAGAGCTCGAGGTCGGAGCCGAGCGAGCGGCTGGCGAAGCGCAGGTGCTGCACGACGGCGCGGCCCCTGTCGATGCCCTGCGACAGGTACGTCTGGCCCTTCTTCGCGAAACGCACGCGCGGCCCGCTGGCGGGCGCGAACGTGGCCTGGCCCTCAGCGTCGGACCAGCCCGTGACGAGGCCGTCGATGGCCGGCAGAAAGGCCTTCGGCGCCTCGGTGCCGCTGGTGCGCGATCCGGTGCGCGCGACGCGCACCCTGATCATCGTGGCCGCCGTCTCGATGCCGCAGCGCAGCGTCACCGTCATGTACAGCTCGGACGGCGCGCGGTGCGCGAGGCCCGGGATGGCGTGCGCCAGCGTGAAGGCGCCGGTCAGTCCGGCGCACGGGGTCGGCTTGGTGAGCGTGATCGTGGCGCCGCCGGCCGTGTCATAGGTGCCGGGCGCCAGGCGCGCAGCGGCCGGCATCGTGACGCCGACCTGCAGCACCGTCGTCGCGCCGGACCTGACGGTGACGCTGACGCCGGAGTCGGTGAGGCCGGAGACGATCGTCTGGGTCGGCTCCGCGTACGCCGCGTCCGTCGTCAGGGTGCCGCCGGGCTCGGTCGTGACGGTCACGGTCGCCTCTGCGGCCTGCGCGGCCGGGGCCAGAACGAGGGCGAGGACGAGAACCACGAGGCCACGGCGCATCGGCGAAAGGTACTACGCCGCGCCGGCCCGACCCGGCCGGCGCGCGTGGCCGACACCGCGCCGCGGCCGATCCAGGATACTGCCGGGGTGCAGTCGCAGCCCGCCTGGCTGACCGAGGTTCAGGTCTGCCCCTCCATCCTCGCCGCCGATTTCGGAGCCTTCCGGGCCAGTGTCCAGGAGCTGCTCGACGCTGGAGCGCGCACGTTCCACGTCGACGTGATGGACGGCCATTTCGTTCCGGTCATCACGTTCGGCACGGGCGTCGTCTCGGCCATCGCCGACGTCGTGCACGACGTCGGCGGTGCGCTGGCGGTGCACATGATGGTCGAGCGCCCGGAGCGCTTCATCGACGACTACGCGAAGGCCGGGGCCGACGCCTACACCGTGCACGTCGAGGCCACGCCGCACCTGCACTACTGGATCGAGCGCATCCGCGATGCCGGCATGGCGGCCGGCGTGACGCTCAACCCCGGCACTCCGCTGGCGGCGGCCGAGATCGTCGCCGCGATGGCTGACAACCTGCTCTGCATGAGCGTCAACCCGGGCTGGGGCGGCCAGTCGTTCATCCCGGCGTCCCTCGAGCGGCTGACGGCGCTGCGCGCGCTGGCACGGCCCGGTGCGGGCGTCGAGATCGACGGCGGCGTTGGGCCCGCCACGATCGCCGACTGCGCCCGCGCCGGCGCGAACCGCTTCACGGCCGGCTCCGCGATCTTCTCCGCGTCCGACCCTGCCGCCGCGTACCACGACCTCGTGGAGCGTGTGCGCGCCGCGCGGGCGCCGGCGTGGGCCTGAGCGCCACCGACGAGGTCTTCCTCGACCGCACGCTCGAACTGGCCGAGCGTGGCCGGCGGACGGCGCCGCCGAATCCCCTGGTGGGTTGCGTGCTGGTGCGCGACGGCGCCGTGGTGGGGGAGGGATTCCACGTGCGGCCGGGCACCGGACACGCCGAGGTCGTGGCGCTCGCCGCGGCCGGCGCGGCGGCGCGGGGCGCGACGGCCTACGTGAGCCTCGAGCCGTGCGCGCACGCGGGACGCACGCCGCCGTGCGCCGACGCGCTGATCGCCGCCGGCGTGGTGCGGGTCGTCGCCGCCGCGGGCGACCCGTACCGCGAGGTGGACGGCGCCGGGTTCGCGCGCCTGCGCGCCGCCGGCGTCGAGCTCGAGGTGGTCGACCCCGAGTCGCGCATCGGCCTCGCCGCGCGGCGCCAGAACGCGGGGTTCCGGACGGCGGTCACCCTCGGTCGGCCGCACGTCACCTACAAGGCGGCGGTCACGCTCGACGGCCGCACCGCGTCGCGCACCGGCGACGCGCGCTGGATCTCCTCGCCCGAGAGCCGCGCGCTGGTGCACGAGTGGCGCGCCGGCGCCGGCGCGGTGCTGGTCGGCAGCGGCACTGCGATCGCCGACGACGCCACGCTGACGGCGCGGGACTGCGTTCCTGCGGCCGAGCGACAGCCGCTGCGGGTCGTGGTCGATCGCCGCGTCCGCCTGCCGCTGGCATCGTGCCTCGTGCAGACCGTGGCGGAGGGGCCGGTGGTGGTGGTCGTGGCGCCCGACGCGCCCGCCCACCGGCGGGCGGCGCTGGAGGCCGCGGGCGTGGAGACGCTCGCCGCCGCGAGTCTCGCCGACGCGCTCCGCGCGCTCGCCGCACGCGAGGTGCAGAGCGTGCTGTGCGAGGGCGGCGCGACCCTCGCGGGGGCGCTGCTGCACGACGGGCTGATCGACCGGGTGGCGCTGTTCGTCGCGCCCCGCATCCTCGGCGACCCCTGCGCACCCGGCCTGTTCGGCCCCGCGCTGCAACCCGCGAGCATCGCCGAGGCGGTCGCGGCGATGTCGGTGGAGCCAGAACGGGTGGGCGCGGATATCCTTCTCGACGCCTGGGTGCGCGACCCGCCCTGACCCGAACCATGTTTACCGGCATCGTCCAGGAGCTTGCAACCGTCGCCGCCGTCGACCACGGCGAGGATGGATCGATCCTCCGCATCGCCGCCGACCGGGTCGCGCAGGACCTGCGGGTCGGCGACTCCGTCTCCGTCGACGGCGTCTGCCTGACCGCGATCGACCTGGCGCCCGGCGCGCTGGCGTTCGAGGCGATGCACGAGACGCTCGAGCGCAGCACGCTCGGCCGGCTCCGCGCCGGCGACCGCGTGAACCTCGAGGGCGCGCTGCGCGCCGGTGAGCCGCTCGGCGGCCACGTCGTGCAGGGCCACGTCGACGGCGTCGGTCAGATCGCCTCGGAGCGTGCAGAGGGCTTCTCCCGGGTGCTCGAGATCGTGCCCGACGAACACCTCCTGCGGTACGTGGTCGAGAAGGGTTCCATCTGCGTTGCCGGCGTGTCGCTGACCGTGGCGGCCCTGACCGGCGACGGGTTCGAGGTATGTCTCATTCCACACACTTGCGAGGTCACGTCCCTGGGTAGCCTGGCTCCCGGAAGCACCGTGAACCTCGAGGTCGACATCCTGGCGAAGTACGTGGAGCGGCTCCTGACCCACGGGGTGGGACAGGAATTCGCTGCTACCATCGCACTTCCCGACGCATCGGTAGGGAGCTCATGAGCCAGTCGGATTCGCCCTTCTCGCGCGTCGAGGACGCGATCGAGGACATCCGGAACGGCAAGATGGTCATCATCGTCGACTCTCCCGACCGGGAGAACGAAGGCGACCTCTGCATGGCGGCCGAATTCGTCACCGCCAGCGACATCAACTTCATGGCGCGGCACGGCCGCGGCCTGATCTGCCTGACGCTGACGCCCGAGCGGTGCGACGAGCTCGAGCTACGGCCGATGGTGCCCAACAACGAGACGCCGTACGGGACCGCCTTCACCGTCTCGATCGAGGCTCGCGAGGGCATCGCCACCGGCATCTCTGCGGCCGATCGCGCTCACACCATCCGCGTGGCCGTCGATCCGGAGAAGGGCGCCCACGACCTGATCCATCCGGGGCATGTGTTCCCGCTGCGCGCCCGTCCGGGCGGCGTGCTGGAGCGCACCGGCCAGACGGAGGCCTCCGTCGACCTCGCCCGCCTCGCCGGCTGCACGCCGTCGGGCGTGATCTGCGAGGTCATGAAGGAGGACGGCACCATGGCGCGCGTCCCCGACCTCTCCATCTTCTGCGCCGAGCACAGCATCGCCCTGATCACGGTCGCCGACCTGATCGACTACCGGCGCCGCACCGAGAAGCTCGTCGAGCGCATGGCGGCAGCCAGCCTGCCGACCGCGTACGGCGACTTCCAGGCGGTCGGTTACGTCTCGAAGACCGACGGCAAGCATCACCTGGCGCTGGTGTACGGCGACGTCGACGGTCAGCCTGACGTGCTCGTGCGCGTGCACTCGGAGTGCGTCACCGGCGACGTGTTCCACTCGCTGCGCTGCGACTGCGGCGAGCAACTCGACCAGGCGCTGCGCCACATCGTGCACCAGGGCCGCGGCGTGCTGCTGTACCTGGCGCAGGAGGGCCGCGGCATCGGGCTGCTGAACAAGCTCCGCGCGTACGAGCTGCAGGAGCAGGGCCGCGACACGGTCGAGGCGAACGCCGAGCTCGGCTTCGCTCCCGACCTGCGCGAGTACGGCATCGGGTCGCAGATCCTCGTCGACCTCGGCCTGTCCTCGATCCGTATCCTCACGAACAACCCGCGCAAGATCCAGGGTCTCGAGGGGTTCGGCCTGACCGTCACCGAGCAGGTGCCGATCGAGACGACGCCGACCGAGCACAACCTCGCGTACCTGCGTGCCAAGCGCGACAAGCTCGGCCATCGCCTCCACCACCAGCACCTGAAGCTGCAGGAGGGCATGCTGCCCAGCGAGCCGCCTCAGGGCGTCGCCGACCCTGACGCCGACGCCCGCGAGCCGATCGCCGGGGAGCCCGCCCGGTCGTGAGGTCGGACGGCTCCGGTACCCTGGCCGCGCCGGCTGGCGCGCGCGTGGTCGCCGGGCATGCACTCGATCCCGCGTCCCGGGTCGCGATCGTCGCGTCCCAGTACCACGCCGACATCGTCCAGCCGCTCGTCGACGGCGCCTTCGCCGAACTGGCCGAGGCCGGCATCGGCCCCGAGCGCATCACGCTGTGCCCGGTGCCGGGCGCCTTCGAGCTGGCGATCGCGGCGCGGGGCTTCGCGACGTCTGGCTACGCCGCGGTGATCTGCCTGGGCTGCGTGATCCAGGGGGAGACGCCGCACTTCACGTTCGTCTGCGCCGAGGCCGCGCGCGGCTGCACCCTGGTGGCGCTCGAGACCGGCATCCCGGTCGCCTTCGGCGTCATCACGGCGCTCACGCACGAGCAGGCCGTCGCCCGGGCAGGCGGCGCCGTCGGCAACAAGGGCACCGAGGCGGCCGCGGCCGCGATCGAGCTGTCCGGCGTGCTGGGCGCCATCCCGAACTCATGAACACAGTGCTCGGCACGCGCGTCGGCGTCATGCAGGCCCCGATCGGCGGCGCGGCCGACCACGAGCTCTACCGGGCGGTCGCGGGCGCCGGCGGCCTGGCCGCGATCCCCGCGTCGTGGATGGAGCCCGACGTCCTGCGCCGCGAGATCGCCGACCTGCGGCGCGTCACCGATCAGCCGTTCGCCGTCAACCTCGTGCTGCACTTCGAGCAGGCCGAGCGGGTGGCACTATGCGTCGCCGAGCGCGTGCCCGTCGTCACCTTCTCGTGGGGCGAGCCGGGAGCGTTCCTGCCGCAGCTGCAGGCGGTCGGCTGTCGCGTGTTCGTGCAGGTCGGCAGCGTTGACGCAGGGCGCTCCGCCGCCGCTGCGGGCGCCGACGCGCTGATCGCACAGGGCACCGAGGCGGGCGGCCACGTCTGGTCGTCGACGCCGCTGGCGGAGCTCGTCGCGGGCCTCTCGCAGGCGACCGGGCTGCCGGTGATCGCGGCGGGCGGCATCGCCGATGCGGCGACGGCTCGGGCGGCACGCGTCGCGGGCGCCGCCGCGGTCGCCGTGGGCACCCGGCTCGTGGCCAGCGACGAGTCGCCCGCGCACCGCGTCTGGAAGGACGCCCTGGTCGCGGCCTCGGCCGCCGACACGGTCATGACGGGCCTGTTCGACATCGGCTGGCCCGCGGCGCCGCATCGCGTGCTCCGCAACTCGACGTACCGCGCGTGGGAGGCGGCCGGTTCGCCGCCGCCGGGCACGAGGCCGGGGGAGGGCGACATCCTCGGCACGTACCTGGGCGACCCGCTGCCGCGCTACTCGGTCGAGTCGCCCGGCCCGGGCGTCGAGGCGGACGACTTCGAGCCCCTCTGCCAGTACGCGGGCGAGGGCGTCGAGCGGATCGACGGGATCCTCCCGGCCGCGGAGATCGTCCGCCGCCTGGCCTGAGCAACCCTAGCGCGCCCCGTGTGCCGCCCAGCGCGCCCCGCGTTCCAGATCACGCGCGCTTCGCGACACGTCGCGCGATCCGTGCGCCTTTCGCGCGGAAACGTTCCGGGGTCAGACCCCACGGAAGGCGTTTTCGGGGTCAGACCCCGAACATGAGAGGCGCACGAGAGCGCGCGGGAGCGTCACGCCGCTACGGGGAGAGGAGCTCGCGCGCCCAGCCGGAAGCGGCTCGGCGGTACACGACCCGGTCGTGCAGGCGGGCGCTGTCGTGCGTCCAGAACTCGTAGCGGTGCGGCGCCAGGCGGTAGCCCGTCCAGTGCGGCGGAAGCGGTGGATCGACGCCGGCGAAGCGCTCTTCGATGGCCGCCACCTGCGCCTCGAGCTCGGCGCGCGAGCCGATCACCGCCGACTGGTGCGACGCCCACGCACCGATGCGCGAGCCGAGCGGCCGCGTGCGGTAGTACGCCCGCGTCGCGTCGTCGCCGATCTGCGTGACCGCGCCCTCGGCCCGCACCTGACGACCCAGAGCCCGCCAGTCGAAGACGAGCGCCGCGCGCGGGTTCGCGGCCAGCTCGGCGCCCTTGCGGCTGCGGCTATCGGTGAACCACACGAAGCCGTTGGCATCGTGGCCCTTCATCAGCACGACGCGTGCCGACGGCGCACCGTCGGGCGTGGCCGTCGCGAGCGTCATCGCCTCGGCCAGCGGCACGCCGGCCGAGCGCGCCTCGCCGAACCAGCCGTCGAACGTCGCGACCGGGTCGTCCATCACTGCGCCACGAGGCCGGCGGAACACCCGTTGCCCGTGCCGTACAGCAGCCACCGGTCGATCTGCGTGATGGGGTGGAAGCGCGGATCGGGGACGACCTGCTGCTCGCGCGGCACGACCAGCACGTCGATGTCGGCCGGCACCGGATCGCCGGGGGTGATGAACTTGAAGCGCTGCAGCGGCTCGTCGGCGTGCAGCGCGAGAGGCGGTATGGCTTTCACGTCGCGGACGCGACCGGCCAGGAACCCGATGCGCCTGCAGTCGAGGTGGTAGGTGTCGAGGATCTGCACGCCGCCGTTGACGAACGGCAGCACCGGCGTGTGCACCTGCGGCGCGCGGCTGACGGTGAACACCACGCCGTAGGCCGCGACGATCACGAAGCCGCACGCCACGTACGGGCGCAGCCCCGGGAAGCGGCGGTTGATCGCGCCACCGAGGTACGCGAACGCCACGGCCGCCTCGATCGCGATCACGACGGCGAGCGGCAGCAGGTAGCGCAGGCGCAGCGGGTAGTCGCGAGCGATCTCGGCCATCAGCACGAACGGGATCACGGTCACGATCAGGAACGGGAGCGGGTCGGCGGGCAGCCGGCGCTTGAACAACGCGACCAGCACGACCGCCGCCATGCCGGCGACGGCGACCCAGAACAGGGTCGACTCGTCGATGCCGATGATCATCTTGGCCATCGTCTTCGGCGCCTCACGCAGCGGCGTCAGCTTGCGCGCGATCTCGGCCAGGTCGTCGGTGCGGTTGACGGCGAGCAGCGGATCGCCGGCGACGACCCAGTCCCATGCCGTCCACACCACGGGCGCGATCAGGCCGCCGACGAGGCCCGCAGCGACCTTGCGCAGCAACGGCGCCTGATACCCGAAGAAGGCGACCGCGGCGGCCAGGGCCCAGGGCTCGGGGCGCACCAGGCCGGCGACGCAGATCAGCGCGACGCGCAGCTTCCAGCGGTTCGGCGCGACGGCGAGCGCGGCCGCGATCGCCGCGGTCGACAGCAGGTCGACGCCGCGCAGGGCGGCGCTCTCGCCGAGGCCGTCCGAGGTGCCGATCAGCAGGATCGCGAGCACCGCGGCCGGAATGCCGGCGCGGCGGCCGGCGGCGATTCCGGCCGAGGCCGCGATCACCAGCAGGGCGATGGCGGAGAGGAGCGTGTAGAAGCCGATCGGCGTGCCGCCGTGGTACAGCAGCGCACCCAGCGCCATCGGCAGTGGGTGGGGGGTCGTGAGGCCGTTCTCGAGGGTGATCTGGTGCAGCGACGAGACCTGCTTGCCCCACGCGAGCACCGCGTAGTTGTCAGGGTTCATCCACCACGTCGACCGGATCAGCGGCAACGAGAAGGAGGCGGCGGCGACGGCCAGGGCGGCGACGGGCCAGACGATCGCGGGCATCCGGCTCGCCGTACGCACCGTCGGCGGCGCAGGCTGCACGGACGATTCCACGATCTCCGATGATAGCCAGCCGGGCCCGCCGATCCGGCAGGCGGGGCCTACGGGCGGGCCGAGGCGGGTGCCAGCGGGCCGAAGCCGTCGGTGTCGTCGCGGCGCAGGTGTGCGGCCAGCTCGGCGTACTGGTCGGCGATCGGACCGGGCCCGGCGACGGGATACTCGAGCTCGTAGACGACGCGTCGCACGCCCACCTGCAGGGCCTCCTTGAGGCAGCCGAAGCAGGGCGCGAGCGTGGCATACAGCACCGATCCCTCGGCTCGGACGCCGAAGCGCGCGGCGGCCAGCAACGCGTTCTGCTCGGCGTGCACGCAGATGCACCGGTCGAGCGCGCGGCCCGGCACGTGGTCGGGATCGGACATCGCCGCGTCGTCGCCGACCGCGTGCAGCGCGCGGTCGCGGCAACGCACGCAGCCGCCGTCACGGCAGTTGGTGAACCCGCGCGGCGTGCCGTTGTAGCCCGTCGAGATGATGTGGTCGTCGACGACGAGCACGGCACCGACCTGCGAGCCGAGACAGTTGGCTGCCTCGCGCACCGCGCGAGCGATCGACATGAAGTAATGGTCTCGCCGTACCTGGCGCTCCGAGAGCGCCATCTCGCCCTAGAGCGCCTTCTGGACCTTGCCGCCCTTGAGGCAGCGGGTGCAGACGTAGGCCCGCTTCTGAACGCCATCCACCATGATGCGGACGCGCTGGAGGTTCGGATCGAACCGGCGCTTGGTGGCGATCATGGAGTGGCTGCGGTTATTGCCGAACGAAGGCTTACGGTCGCAGACTGAGCAGACTCGAGACATCGCCCGCAGTATGCTCTAGCGCTCGTAACGACACAAATGGGAACCGTCGAAGAGAGCCCCGCTGGCCCGATCACGATCGGCGACGACGTCGTCGCCGTGCACATCCACGACGCCCGGCGTGACGCCCCGTGAGCGAGGTCCTGTCGCGTTCGCGTGCCGTCGCGGAGGGTGCGCGCGCCGCGATCGAGGCGGCCCGCGACCGCATCAACGACCAGAACGTCTATCCCGTGCCGGATGGCGATACCGGCACGAACCTGGCGTTGACGGTCGCCGCCATCGCGGACGCGCTGGCCGACGCCGAGGACGGCGAACCGGCTGCGGTGGCAACGCTCGTGCGGCGCGCGGCGCTGCTGGGCGGCCGGGGCAACTCCGGGATCATCCTGTCCGAGATCGTGCGCGGCTTCTGCGACTCGCTCGCGACGTCGCCCGACGCGTCCGAGGTGGCCCTCGCAGCCGCTTTCCGCGCCGCGTCCGACGCCGCGTACCGCGCGGTGCGGCTGCCCGTCGAGGGCACGATCCTGACCGTCGTGCGCGAGATGGCGACGGCGGCGGAGGCAGCCGTCGGCACCGGCGAGCTGCGCACCGCGGTGCTGGCCGCAGGAGAGGACGCCGTGGCGCGCACGCCCCAGTTGCTGGCCGTGCTGCGCGACGCGGGTGTCGTCGACGCCGGCGGCGCCGGCCTGCTCGAGATCGTGCGTGGAGCGTTCGCCGGACTGCACGGCGAGGCGCGGGAGCGCGTCGCCGTGCCGCTGCAGGTCGTGGCGGCCGATCGCCAGGCCGAGCCGTCGCAGTACCGCTACTGTACGAGCTACATCGTGTCGGGCCCAGCCGTCGTGGCGCCCGAGCTGGAGGCCTCGCTGACCACGATCGGCGACTCGCTGCTCGTGGTCGGCGACAGCGAGGCGACGAAGGTGCACGTCCACACCGACGACCCCGGCTGCGCGCTGTCGCTGGCCACCGCCATGGGCGCCGTGGCGGCCGTCGAGATCAGCGACATGCACGACCAGATCCTCGACCGTACACAGCGCCTGGCGCCGATGGTGGTCGCCGTCGAGCATCGCGCCACCGACGTCGTGATCGTGCTGCAGGGCGACGGCAACCGGGCGATCGCCGAGAGCCTCGGTGCGCGCCGCGTCATCGTCGGCGGCCAGACGATGAACCCGTCGACCGGCGACATCGTGCAGGCCCTGCGGGCCCGGGGAGCGGACGGCGCCGTCGTGCTGCCGTGCAACGGCAACGTGCTCGGCGCGGCCCGCGCCGCGGTCGCCGCCTCCGGCACCGACTGTCACGTCGTCGAGGCGCTGTCGATCCCGGCCGGTCTCGCGGCGCTGGTCTCCTACGACCCGGACGCCACGGCCGAGCGCAACGCCGCCGCCATGGGCGCCGCGGCCGCCGCCGTCACGAGCGCCGAGGTGACGCGCGCCGTCCGCAGCGCCCGCGTCGACGGCATCGATGTCCGGGCGGGGGACTGGGTCGGGCTCGTCGAGGGCACCGTGACCGATGTCGCGCCCACGGTCTCGGCCGTCGTCGAGGCCGTCACCGGCCGTCTGCTCGCCGCCGATCCGGCGCTCGTGACCGGGCTGCTGGGCGCCGACGCGAACGGCGATGCCCGCGGCGCGCTCGCCGCGCTGGCGACGGCGCATCCGCTGGTCGAGTTCGACGTCCGCGCGGGCGGCCAGCCGCATCACTCGCTGCTTCTGGGGGCCGAATGACCGTCCGCACGCTGGAGAACACGGCGATCGTCTACGACTCGACGGCCGACCTGCCCGCCGGCCCCACCGGCGGCCGCTACGCGATGGTGCCGCTGCGCGTGATGTTCGGGGCCGAGACGCTGCTCGACCACGTCGACCTCGACCCGCAGGCGTTCTACCGGCGGCTCGCGTCGAGCCCCGAGCCGCCGACCACCTCGCAGCCGCCGCCGGCGGCCTTCGCCGACGCCTACACCGAGCTGCTGCAGGACGTCGGCCGCGTCGTCTCGCTGCACGTGTCCGGCAAGCTGTCGGGCACCGTCGAGTCGGCGCGGCTCGCGGCTGCCGACTTCGGCGACCGGGTCACCGTCATCGACACGGCGTCGGTGTCGGCCTCGCTCGCGAGCGCGATCCTCGGCGTCCACGCGATGCTCGAGCGGGGCACCGACGACGAGGCGATCCAGGAGTTCGTCCAGCGGCACCGGCGCGAGGCCCGCTGCTTCGTCGCGCTCGACACGCTCACCTATCTGCAGCGCGGCGGCCGCATCGGCCGCGCACAGGCGCTCGCCGGGCAACTGCTGTCCGTGCACCCGGTGCTCGAGGTGAGCGACGGCGAGGTGCATCCGGGCACGAAGGTGCGGGGCGCGGGACGGGTGCTCGGCGAGCTCGTGCGATGCATCTCCGAGGCGGTCGGCGACCGGCCCGACATGCGCCTGGTCGTCGTCCACGCCGACGCCCCGGACCGGGCCGAGAGCCTGGCCGAACTGATCGCGGAGGCACTGCCCGAACGCGACGTCGACCGCATCTTGCCGCTCGGTCCCGCGGTCGGCACGCACGCGGGGCCGGGTGCGGTCGGCGTCGGGTCCGCTCCGCTTCCCGCGATTCCCTAGAAACCGCGCGAAGCCTCGCGAAACCCGTGACGAGGACTCCTCGCCGGATTCCGTGTTCCGACGTACAACGAGTGTGATGACCCCCGTCATCGACCTCCGGCGTTTCGCCCGTGCGGGCGAACGGGCTGTCCTCGTGCGTCTGGACGGCCGGCAGGTGCGCGCCTCCTTCGGCCACGTCTCGACGGAGTGGGCGACGGTCGAGGTTCCGCACGCCATGGTGGCGGTCTCCGACAACGTGCGCACCGCGCTCTACCGCGAGGGTGCCCGGCTGGCCGTCACCTTCGTGGCGCTCGACGTCGTTGCGGGCTCGAGCGAGGACCGGGTCGGGCTGACCGTCGTCGCCGCGGCGGTGCTGGGCGAGCGGCCGATCCGCACGCCGGCGCCGGTCGGCGACGGCGAGGCGCTCGCGCTCCGCGTGGTTGGCGACAACCGGGTCGAGCGCGTGCCGGTGCGCATCGTCGACGTCGCGGTCGGCGGCATCGGCATCGAGGGCGCCGACGTGTTCGCGCCCGGTGACGAGATCACGATCGTGCGCGAGGGCCGCATCGCCTTCCGCGTCCGGGTGCGCGTCGTGCGGCGGACGGCAGGCAGCGACGGAACGGCCCGCTTCGGCTGCCGGCTGGTGGCCGCGACCGCCGAGGACGCGGAGCGCCTGCGCGCCCTCGCGGCCACCTAGCAGGGTGCCGGGTCGGTCTCGGCGGCGTGCAGGAGCCGCTCCCAGATGCTCGTCAACATGGCCTGCTCGTCGGTGGTGACGCGCTCGTGAAAGCGGGCCCGGACGCCGGCCAGGTGCGTACCTCGCGCCTCGGCTAGGCGCGCGCGGCCCTCGTCGGTCAACACGGCGAACCAGCCGCGGCGATCGCGCACGCAGCGCTGCTTTGCGACCAGCCCGTCGCCGACCAGGCGGTCGACGAGCCGCGTGATGCCCGAGGGGGAGAGCAGTACCGAGTCGGCCAGCTCTGCCATCCGCATGCGCTCGTCGGGGGCGTTCGAGAGCACCAGCAGCACCTCGTAGGAGGAGAGCACCACGCCGTGTGTCTGCTCGAGCTCGGCGGATAGCTCGCGGATGAACCTCGCGTGCACCCGCAGCAGTCCACGCCATGCTGCGAGCTCCGACTCGTCCAGATAGGCGGGAAGTGGTTTGACGTCTGGTTGCCCGGACAACGAGAATCCCTGTCCCGCAGTATAGGAGACGGCCGCATGACCCTTGTCGAGCGCGTTCGACCCGCCGCCGGCCAGCCCGAGGGCGCCTTTGTCCTGCTGCACGGGCGCGGCGCCGACGAGAACGACCTGCACGGACTGCTCGACCAGCTCGATCCGCAGCGCCGGCTGGTCGGCGTCACCCCGCGAGCGCCGCTGTCGCTGCCGCCGGGCGGTGCGCACTGGTACGCCGTGTACCGCGTCGGCTTCCCCGATCCCGACACCTTCTGGCCCACGCTCGAACAGCTCGCCGCGTGGTACGACGCGCTGCCGGAGCGGCTCGGCTTCCCCGCCGGCCGCATCGTGCTGGGCGGCTTCTCGCAGGGCTGCGTGATGTCGTACGCGCTCGGCCTGAGGGCGGGACGGCCGGCGCCGCGCGCAATGCTCGCCCTGTCCGGCTTCATGCCGGTCGTGGAGGGCCTCGAGCTCGACGTCGAGCGACCGGGCCTCGAGGTCGTGATCGAGCACGGCGCCGACGACCCCGTGATCGGCGTCGGGTTCGCCCGCGAGGCACGCGCCCGCCTCGACGGTACGCCGGTGAACCTCGCCTACCGGGAGTTCGCCGGCGGCCACTGGGTCGACCCCGGCGCGCTCGGGCCGCTGCACGCCGCGATCGACGCTGCGCTCGCCTGACACAATCCCTCGCGTGCGCCCTTTCGCTGCCGTCCACGACGCGGATCTGCCGCGCCCGCGGACGGCGCCCGACCCGGCTGCGTTCGCGGTCGCCGTCGGCGTCCCCGACCGCCAGCTGGCGGCGCTGCGGGCGCTGAACATCGAGACCGTCGGCGACCTGCTGGAGACGCTCCCGTTCCGGTTCGACGACTTCACGCAGGTGCAGGGGTTGGCGCTGCTCGCACCCGGTGACGACGCCACCGTGCTGGTCACCGTCGAGGGCGTGTCGGAGCGGCCCACCTCGCGGCCGCGGCTGCGGATCATCCAGGCGCGGGTGTCCGACCCCAACGGCGCCGCCGCCACGCTGTCGTGGTTCAACCAGCGCTACCTGCTGCGCGTGCTGGAGCCCGGCATGCTGCTGATGGTGCGCGGCGAGGTGCGCTCCGTGGCGTCGCGCGGCCCCGAGATCTCGGTGAAGACGTTCGAGATCGTGGCCACGCCGGACGAGGCGGAGCGCGGCGAGTCGGGGACGGTGCTCGGCCTCGCGCCGATCTATCACGCGTCGTCGAAGATCTCGTCGCGCTCGCTGCGCGATCTGGCCGGCGCGGCGCTCGAGGGCGCCGCCCGCATCGGCGATCCGCTGCCGCCCTCGCTCCGCGTGCGCAACCGGCTGCCGCTGCGCCGCGACGCGATCATCGCCGGGCACCGGCCGCGCACGCTGGACGACCACGCCGTCGCCCGCGACCGGCTGGCCTACGAGGAGCTGCTGCTGCTGCAGGTCGCGCTGCTGCGACACCGCGCGGCCGTCGCCGCCGCCGGCCGGGCCGAGGCGCTGCCGCCGCCGGGCGACCTCGTGGAGCGGTACGTGCGCAGTCTCCCGTTCGCGCTGACGGGCGCCCAGCAGCGCGCCCTGGACGAGATCAGCGGCGATCTCGGCGCCACCGAGCCGATGCAGCGCCTGCTGCAGGGCGACGTCGGCTCCGGCAAGACGGCCGTCGCGCTGGCGGTGCTGCTGCGGGCGCTCGAGGCGGGCGGCCAGGCTGCGCTGATGGCGCCGACCGAGGTGCTCGCCGTGCAGCACATGCTCACCGCCGAGCGCCTGCTGGACGGCCTCGGCGTCGAGCTCTGCCTGCTCACCGGCGACGTGCCGAAGAAGGAGCTCGACGCGCGCCGGCAGAGGATCGCGGCGGGTGAGCCGCTGATCGCGATCGGCACGCACGCGCTGCTGTACGCCGAGTTCAGCCGGCTCCTGGTGGCCGTCATCGACGAGCAGCACCGGTTCGGCGTCGACCAGCGCGAGGCGCTCGGCGGCGGTGCCACGCCGCACGTGCTGCACATGACCGCGACGCCGATTCCGCGCTCGCTGGCGCTGACGCTGTACGGCGATCTCGACGTGACCGTGCTCGACGAGCTGCCGCCGGGGCGCTCGCCGGTGCGGACGGCGGTCGTGGCCGAGACGCGCCGGGAGGACGGCTACCGCTGGATCGTCGAGCAGGTGCGGGCCGGCCGGCAGGCCTACATCGTGTGCCCGCTGGTGGAGGGTTCGATCGCCGTCGAGGCACGCGCCGCCGAGGCCGAGGCGACGCGCCTGGCCGCCGGGCCGCTGAAGGAGGTCTCGATCGACTTCGTGCACGGGCAGATGAAGGCCGCCGACCGGGCCGAGCGGATGCGCCGGTTCGCCTCGGGTGAGCTGGGCGTGCTGGTCGCGACGACCGTGATCGAGGTCGGCGTCGACGTGCCGAACGCCTCGGTGATGGTGATCGAGGACGCCGACCGGTTCGGCCTCTCGCAGCTGCACCAGCTGCGCGGCCGGGTGGGGCGCGGGGCGGAGCAGTCGTACTGCTTCCTGTACGAGTCGCAGGAGCCGACCGAGGACGGCGCCCGCCGCCTGGGGTCGCTGGTCGAGCACGCGAGCGGCTTCGACCTGGCCGAGATCGACCTCGACATGCGCGGTGAGGGCCACCTGCTGGGCCAGCTGCAGAGCGGACGGGGCGACTTCCGCCACGCGAAGCTGAGCCGCGACCGGGCGTTGCTGGAGCAGGCCCGCGCCGATGCCCGCGCGCTGCTCGACGCCGGTGGCGAGCCGCTGCTCGAGGCGGCCGCCGACGAGCGGTTCGGCGCGCTGATCGCCGGGATCCGGCGCGGATGAGGATCGTCGCCGGCACCTTCCGCTCGCGCCGGCTGGTGGCGCCGGCCGGCTCCGACACGCGCCCGACATCGGATCGCGCGCGCGAGGCGCTGTTCGCGATGCTGGCCGACGTGGAGGGCGCGCGCGTGCTCGACTGCTTCGCCGGATCGGGGTCGCTCGGGCTGGAGGCGCTGTCACGCGGCGCGGCCACCTGCACCTTCGTCGAGCGCGACCGCGGCGCCGTCGCGGCGCTGCGCGCCAACGTCGACGCGCTGGACGTCGCCGGCCGCTGCACCGTGCGCGCGATCGACGTCCGCCGGTCGCTGCGTGCCGACGCTGCGGCGGGCCGGCAGTACGATCTGTTCCTGATCGACCCGCCCTACCGTATGCTGATGGACGTTCTCCCTGCACTCGACAGACTTCTCGGCGATCTCGCCCCGACCGGGGCGCGTCTCGCGCTGGAGTCGGCGGCGGGCGACGAGCCGGTCGTGCGCGGGTTCCAGCTCGACCGGCGACGGCGCGCGGGCGCCGCGTCGCTGTCGCTCTTCACCCGCGCGGAGGAACCGTTCTGAGCCCGAACATCGCGATCTGTCCCGGGACGTACGACCCGGTCACGCTGGGCCATCTCGACATCCTCCGGCGGGCTTCCGGCCTGTTCGAGAAGGTCGTCGTCGGTGTCGTCCGCCAGCCCCGCCACAAGGCCACGATGTTCACCATCGAGGAGCGCATCGCCTTCCTGGAGGAATCGATCGAGGACGTGGCGAACGTGGAGGTGCTGCCGTTCTCGAATCTCGTCGTCGAGTTCGCCCGCGACCAGGGCGCGAGCGCGCTCGTGAAAGGTCTGCGTGCGGTCTCCGACTTCGAGTGGGAGCTGCAGATGAATCACCTCAACAAGCGCCTCGCCCCCGACATCGAGACGGTCTATCTGATGAGCTCGCCAACCTACTCCTTCGTCTCGTCGAGTGGTGTCCGGGAGATCGCCGAGTTCGGTGGTCCCGTGACCGATCTGGTTCCGGAACCGGTCGTCCGCGCCTTCGCCGCGCGATACGCTGCCCGCTAGGAGGCTCTTTTCCCGTGGACGTCCTCGTACTCATCGATAAGCTCGACGATCTCGTGCATCAGGCCAAGGCCGTGCCGCTCACCGATCAGGTGCGGATCGATCGCGAGGAAATCTGGGAGATCCTCGACCAGATGCGCGCGACGATCCCGGAAGAGATCAAGCAGGCGCGCTGGATCGTCAAGGAGCGTCAGGAGATGCTCGGCGAGGCCAAGCGTGAGGCCGAGCGCATCATCCAGGAAGCGCGCGAGATCGCCCAGCGCGAGGCGTCGCAGCAGGAGATCGTGCGGCTGGCCGAGCGCCAGGCGTCCCAGATCCTCGAGTCGGCCCGGCAGCGCGAGCGCGAGGTGCGCCTCGGCGCCGAGGACTACGCCGACCAGATCCTGTCCACGCTCGAGACGAACCTCGGCAAGTTCCTGTCTGCCGTGCAGCGCGGTCGCGAGCAGCTCGCGCAGGGCCGGCCCGAGCTCGGCCCGACCGGCACGACCGGGGCGTTCACCGAGATATCGACGCGCTAGCGGCCATGCTCGACCTGCGCTCGATCCGTCTGACGCCCGGAGAGCAGCATCGTCAGGTGCTGCCGGTCGCCATCGCGACCTTCACGGTCGGCGGCGAGCCGTACTCCGCGCAGCCGCCGGTCGTCGACGCCGATCTGGCCGTGACGCGCCTCCGCAACGGCTGGGTGTTCGACGAGAAGTTCGAGACCGAGATCCACGGCGCCTGCCACCGCTGCCTCGAGGAGGCCGTGGTCGACCTCGACATCGAGGTGCAGGAGTTCCACTCGCTCGATCCCGAGTTGGCCGGCGACGAGGACATGACCTCGCCGTACCTGCTGCCCGACGACGTGCTCGACACCGACCGGATGGCGTCCGACGCGGTGATCCTGGCGATGCCCGTCCAGGTGCTGTGCCGCACCGACTGCGCCGGGCTGTGCCCGCGCTGCGGCGCGAACCTGAACGAGGGGCCGTGCGACTGCCCGCCCGCGGAGCCCGACCATCGCTGGTCGAAGCTCGGCGAGCTCCTCGAGCCCTAGTTGCAGCGGCCGTCGGTGCGAGATCGTACCGGCGGCTCACCAGATGAGGCGGCCCTCCATGCCTCCGGCGACGGTCATCACCTGGCCGCTGAGGTGCCCGGCCGCGAGCTCGGACGAGAGGAAGACGATCGACGCCGCGCAGTCGGAGGGCGTCGCCACCTTGCGGAGCGGGTAGGTGCTCGTGGCTCGGGCGATGAACGCCTCGTCGAGCAGGTCGCCGACCATCGGCGTCACCGTCCAGCCGGGCGCCACCACGTTCACGCGGCCGCGCGGGGCAAAGCGGACGATCTCGTTCTTGAGGCTGCGGGCGAGGCCGAAGCAGATGCCCGACTTGACGGCCGCGTACTCGGCGTTGCCCTCCTCACCGAAGATGCCCGACGTCGAGCCGACCATGACGATCGACCCCTCGCCGACCTCGCGGACGTGGCGCAGGTACGCGCGGCAGGTCAGGAACGTGGCCGTGAGGTTGCCGTCCACCACGTGCCGGAACCGGTCGAGGGACATGTCGACGACCGGCACCGACTCCGTCGACCAGACGCCCGCGTTGGCGACGCACACGTCGAGCCGGCCCAGTGCCTCGACGGCCGCCGGGATCAGCGCATCGGCGGCCGCCTCGTCGGTCAGATCGGCCTGCAGCGCGATCCCGCCCGTCTCGGCCGCCAGGCGCTCGGCCTCGGCGCCGCTCGAGCGGTAGTGGATCGCCACCCGGGCACCCTCGGCCGCAAAGGCCCGTACCGTTGCCGTACCGATGCCGCCGGCGCCGCCGGTGACGAGAACGCCTTTGCCCGCGAGTCCCAGATCCATGGCTGGAGCATATGCTTCGAGCCGTGCGGTATGCTCCGCCGCACGCGGGTCCACGGGGCCCGCGTTCGCGTGACCAGACCACGAACGAGGATCGACCGGCATGGCCGTCCCGAAACGCAAGACCTCAAAGTCCCGGCGCGATCGTCGCCGTCATAACCACGGCATCAGCGCAGCTGCTGTTGCGACCTGCGAGCGCTGCAAGTCGCCGAAGCTCGCCCACCGGGTCTGCCCGACCTGCGGTACGTATCGCGACCGGGCCTACCAGGCCGCGACTACCTGAGCCTCCCCGGGTGCGCGCCGTCACGATCGCGCTCGATGCCATGGGCGGCGACCGCGCGCCCGCGGAGATCTGCCTGGGCGCGCTCGACGCCGTCGTCCCGGGCCAGATCGAGATCGTCCTCGTCGGTGACACGCCGCTGATCCTGGCCGAGTACGGCGGCAAGCTGCCGCGCGGCATCACGATGCGGCACGCGCCGGAACAGATCGCGTTCGACGAGGAGCCCCTCGCCGCCGTGCGCGCCAAGCCGGAGTCGTCGCTCGTGGTCACCGCGGGCTCCGTCCGCGAGGGCTGGGCGCAGGCAGCGGTGTCGGCCGGCTCGACGGGCGCCCTGATGGCAGCCTCCACCTTCTCGATGCGCCGCATCGCCGGCGTCCACCGGCCCGGCCTGGCCGCCGTGATCCCCGCCCTGGGCGGACCGCTGACTCTCATCGACTGCGGCGCCAACATCGATCCGCGGCCCGAGATGCTCGTGCAGTTCGCCCACATGGGCGCGTGCTTCGCCGAGGACGTGCTCGGACGCCGGGCGCCGCGCGTCGGGCTGCTCTCGATCGGCGAGGAGCCCGGCAAGGGCAACCAGCTGACGAAGGACGTCTTCGAGCTGCTCACCGCCGAGGCCGGGCTCGACTTCGCGGGGAACATCGAGGGCCGCGACCTGCTGGTGAACAAGGTGCAGGTGGTCGTCACCGACGCGTTCACGGGCAACGTCGCGCTGAAGACCGCCGAGGGCACGGCGATCGAGATCTTCAAGCTGATCAAGGCCACGGCCAAGCGCAACCCGCTGACCATGGCGGGCGGGCTGCTGCTGCGCCGCGGCATGCGCGACCTGCGCACGCGCCTCGACCACGAGACGTACGGCGGCGCCTTCCTGCTCGGCCTCCAGGGCATCGCCGTCGCGGCCCATGGATCGTCGTCCCGCGTCGCGATCGCGAACGCCTGCCGGATGGCCGCCGAGGGCGTGCGCCACGACGTCTGCGGCCACGTCGCAGCTCGGGTCGGGCGCGAGGCGGCCCGCGCCGCCGCCGTGTCCGACGTCTGATCGGCCGCACCTGTACGCGGGACCGCTCTGCCCGGGCCGGTCTCTGCTACATTCGGCCGGCTCGTTTTACGCCAATAATGGACGGCACTGGAGGGTGGATTTGGCCAGTCGCGAAGAGGTCTTCGAACAGGTTCGAGAGATACTCGTCGAGCGCCTCGACGTCAAGGAGGACGACGTCAACATCGGCGCACATCTGCGCGACGATCTGGAGGCCGATTCCCTCGACCTCGTTGAGCTGATCATGGATCTCGAAGAGCGTTTCGGCGTCAAGATCAGCGACGAGGAGGCGCAGTCGATCACCACGGTCGGCGAGGCCGTCGACTTCATCTCCGAGCGCGCTGACTAAGCCTCCGGCTGACCTCGCGCACCTCGTCGATGCGCTGCCGGACGAGCTCCGGCGGCGGGTCCTCAGCCACTCCTCGTGGCACGAAGCGCGCGGCGACTCGTACGAACGGCTGGAGTTCCTCGGTGATGCCGTCCTCGGGGCGGTCGTCGCCGAGGAGCTCTACCGTCGCCACCCGGTCTCCGACGAGGGCCGCCTCGCCCGCCTCAAGTCCCACATCGTCTCGCGGCGATCGTGCACGGCGGTGGCGCGGCAGATCGACCTCGGCAGCCGCATGCTCGCCCACGGGGCGGAGCGCCGGCGCGACGACGCCGAGCGGCTGGTCGGCACGCCGACCGTGCTGGCGGCGCTGGTGGAGGCCGCGATCGGCGCCATCTACCTCGAGCACGGCTGGGAGACGGTGCGCGCGGCGGTCGTGACATCGTTCGGCGAGCGCTTCGAGTGGGCGGAGCAGAGCCGTCTCGACCCCAAGACGGAGCTCCAGGAGACCCTGCAACGTCAGGGGCGATCCGTACAGTACGTCGTTGTGAGTGACACCGGCCCGGCCCATGACAAGCACTTCGAGTCCGTCGCTCTCGTCGCCGGCGAGCAGATCGGGCGCGGTGCGGGCCGGTCCAAGAAGGATTCCGAGCAGGAGGCCGCACGGGCCGCGCTCGTCCATCTCGACGCAGGCCGAGGGAAGTAGCAGCCGATGCATCTGAAGACCCTCAGGCTGCGAGGCTTCAAGAGCTTCGCGGAGCCGGTCGAGCTGCACTTCGAACGCGGCGTCTCCGTGATCGTCGGGCCGAACGGCTCCGGCAAGTCGAACGTGGCCGACGGCCTGCAGTGGGCGATGGCCTCGCAGCCGCCCAGCGAGCTGCGCATGCAGGTCGCCGCCGACGTGCTGTTCGGCGGGTCCGCGCGCCGGCAACCGTCCGGGCTGTGCGAGGTCGAGCTGGTGCTCGACAACGAGGACGGCACGTTCGGCACCGACCGCCCCGAGATCTCCGTCATGCGCCGGCTGCGCCGTGACGCCGACGCGCAGTACCTGCTGAACCGCATCGCCGTGCGCCGACTCGACGTGCAGGAGACCCTCGCCGACGCGGGCCTCGGCCGCGAGCTGCACGCGATCGTCTCGCAGGGCCGCGTCGACGAGATCCTGCTGTCGCGGCCGGCCGACCGGCGCGGCTTCATCGAGGAGGCGGCCGGACTCGGCAAGTACAAACGCCGCCGCCACCGCGCCTCGGGTAAGCTGGCGCGGGTCGAAGCCAACCTCGCTCGCGCCCGCGACCTCGAGGCCGAGCTGAAGGCGCGGCTGCGGCCGCTCGCCCTGCAGGCCTCGGCGGCCGAGCGCGCCGCCGCGCTGGCCGGCGAGGTCGACGCCGCGCGCATCGAGCTCACCTCGTCGCAGATCGCCGCCGCCCGCCGGCTGCGCTCCCGCATCGCCGCCGACCTCGAGCAGGTCGGCACCGAGCGGACGAGGCTGGACGCCGCCATCGGCATCGCCGCCTCCGAACGCGAGGCCATCGAACGCGAGCTGGCCGGGCTGGTGGGCGAGCAGGAGCGCGCCTCCGAGCGGTACTGGGGCCTCGCCAGCGGCCTCGATCGGCTGGCCGCGCGCCGCGAGGCGCTGGCCGAGCGCCGGGCCACGCTCGCCGAGGATCGCCGCCGGGCGCTGGCGCGAGCCGACCGGCTGGATGCCGAGGTCGTCGCCGCCGGGGCGGAGGAAGCTCGCGCCGCCGCCGAGGCCGACGCGCATGCCGCCACCCTGGCCGTTGTCGACGACGCCGCCGGCGAGGAGACGCTGACCGCGCTGGTGCGCGAGGTGGCCGGCGCACTCGACGCCGCGCTCGCCGCCCGCCAGGAGCTGGCCGAGATCGACGGTCGCGCCAACCGCGCCGCGCACGACGTCCGCGAAGCATCCGAGCAGGCACTCGCCGCCGGTGCCCGCGCCGAGGCTCTGGTGGCCGAGGCAGCGGCTCGGGCGGCGTCCCGCGCCGGGCTGGAGGCCGCGTTGGCCGCTGCCGACGCCGGCGCCACGACCGTCACCGCCGCGCTGGCCGCGGCCCAGGCCGCCGCCTCGGCGGCACGCTGCACGGCCGAGTCGCTCCGCGAGGGCGAGCGCGCGGCACGCGAGCTGCGCGGCGCCGCCGCCGGCCGCTCGCAGGCCGCAGCCGCCCGCGCCGAGGCCGCCGATCGGGCGCTCGACCGCGGCGACGGGCTGGCGCCCGCCGTGCGCCGTCTCCGCGAGCGCGGCGTGCAGCTGGCGCTCGACCTCGTCGAGCCCGGCGAGGGCCTCGCGGCCGCCGTCGCGGCGGCGCTCGCCTGGCGCGCCGGCGAGGCGGTCGCACCGGCCGCCGCCGATGCCATCGAGCTGCTCGACGACGCCGACCTCGCCGGTGCCGCGCTGCTGTGCCTCGACCGCCTCGGCGCCCGCCAGGCGCCCGAGCGCGGCCGTCCGCTGGCCGACCTCGTGACGCTGGCCGCCGACGCTCCCCCGGGTCTGCTCGAGGGCATCAACGTCGTCGATGACGCGGCCGAACTGGCGCTCGTCACGCGCGGCATCGCCGTCACGCGCGACGGCCGCGGCATCGACGCCGATCGCGGCCTCGCGTTCCGCGCCGGCAGCACCGGCACCGTCGTGCTGGCGCTGCGCCGCGAGCGCGACGAGGCGACCGCCGACGCGGCGGTGGCGGCCAAGGAGTCGGAGGCCGCCGAGGAGGCCTTCGCGACCGCTGCCGCCGGGTTGCAGCAGGCCGACGAGCACGAGCGCGCCGCCCGCGAGACGGTCGCCACGGCCACGCGCACGGCCGACGACGCCGGTCGCCGGCTGCGTGACGCCATGCGCGCCGCCGACGCCGCCGGCCGCGACGACGAACGCAGCGCCGAGCGCCTGGCCGCGGCCCGCGACGAGCAGGCCCGCCTCACCGAGCGCGCCACGACCGGCCAGGCCGAGGCGGTCGCGCTGGCCGAGCGCCGCGAGGCCGTCGCCGCCCGGGCCGAGCAGCTCACGGCCACCCACCAGGCGATCGACCTGCGCCGCGGCGAACTGGCCGAGACCGTCGCGGTGCGCCGCGCCGACCGGGCCGCAGCGCGCGAGCGCGCCGACCGCAGCCGCGCCGACCGCGACCGCCACGCCAAGGCCGCGGACGTCGCCGCGCGCCGGGCCGCGTCCGCCCGCTCGCGGGCAGCCGCCATCGTCTCGCTCGAGGAGATCCTGCCCGCGGCCATCGCCGCGCTGGCCGGGGCCGCCGAGCGGGTCGAGGTGCTGCGGGTGCCCGAGCGCGCCGCGCTGGAGCGCCTCGAGCGCCGCGCGGGAGAGCTGGCCGCCGCCATGACCGCCGGCTCGGCGCGCGAGCAGGTGCTGCAGCGGGACGCCCGCGCCGTCTCCGCCCGCGTCACCACCCTCGAGGTCGAGGGCGCCCACGCGGAGGAGCGCCTCGGCGAAGCGGTGCGCCGCCGGGCCGAGATCGCCGAGCGGGCCGGTACCGCGCCGGTCGAGCGCATCGAGCCGCTGCCGACCGACCAGGAGGCCACGCTCGCGCACAAGATCGAGCGACTCGAGCGCCGCCGCGAGCAGCTCGGCGCGGTCAACCCGCTCGCCCAGCAGGAGTACGAGGAGGCGAAGGGCCGCCATGACGAGACCGGCGAGCAGATCGCCGATCTGGAGGGATCGCTGCGCGAGCTGCGCCGCCTGATCCGCGACCTCACCGCCACCATCACCGAGCGGTTCGACGAGACGTACACCGAGGTGGAGCGCAACTTCGCTCAGGTCATTACGACGCTGTTCCCCGGCGGCCGCGGCCGGCTGCGCCTGGTCGAGCCCGAGCTGCGGCTCGCGCCCGAGGGCGAGGAGACCGAGGCGGCGCCCGAGATCGCGGTCGCCTCGTCCGAGCCCGGGGTCGAGCTCGAGGTGACGCCGGCCGGCAAGCAGATCACGCGCCTCGCGATGCTGTCGGGCGGCGAGAAGGCGCTCGCGGCGATCGCCTTCCTGTTCGCGATCATGCTGGCCCGGCCGTGCCCGTTCTACGTGCTGGACGAGGTCGACGCGGCGCTCGACGACGCCAACGTCGAGCGCTTCCTGACGCTCGTCGACCGGTACCGCGACCAGGCGCAGTTCATCGTCATCACCCACCAGAAGCGGACGATGGAGATGGCCGACGTGCTGTACGGCGTGACGATGGCCGGCGACGGCATCTCGAAGGTCGTGTCGCGGCGGCTCCCGCGCGACCGCCGAGAGGCGTTCCAGCCGGCGCCGTCGTGACCGACTACTCCGAGATGTTCATCGGCCTCTCCGGCGGCGAGGCGCGAGCTGCGGGCGCACCGGAGGAGCGACGACGCGGACTGTTCCGCCGTCTGGTCGAGAACCTGTCGTCGAGCCGCAAGGCGCTCGCGCAGCAGATCTCCACGATCGCGTTCGACCCCGCCGACGACGCGGTGTGGGAGGAGCTCGAGGAGGCCCTGCTGCTGGCCGACTGCGGCGTGCCGGCCACCGTCGAGATCGTGGGTCGCCTGGAGAGCGAGGCGGCCGAGGGCGGGCTGCGCACCTCCGAGGACCTGACGGCGGCGCTGCGCACGATCATCGCCGACCTGCTGTCGGGCTCCGAGTCGCGCATCGACGTGACTGCGCGACCGACCGTGATCCTCATCGTGGGCGTGAACGGCACCGGCAAGACGACCACCGTCGGCAAGCTGGCCGAGCACGTGCGGCGCGCGGGCGGCTCGGTCGTGGTCGGTGCGGCCGACACCTTCCGTGCGGCCGCGGGCGAGCAACTCGAGACGTGGGCGAAGCGCGCCGGCGCCGACTTCGTCGGGTCCGTCCACGGCCAGGATCCGGCAGCCGTCGCCTACGACGCGATCGCGGCGGGCGAGTCGCGGGGCCGTGACGTCGTGATCATCGACACGGCGGGCCGGTTGCACACGCAGACGAACCTCATGGAGGAGCTCGCCAAGGTGCGCCGCGTGATCACGCAGCGGCTGCCCGAGGCGCCGCACGAGACGCTGCTCGTGGTCGACGCCACGACGGGCCAGAACGGTCTGCAGCAGGCGCGCCTGTTCGGCGGTGCCGTGCCGCTCACCGGCGTCGCGCTGACGAAGCTCGACGGCACGGCGAAGGGCGGCATCGCGATCGCGATCGCCCACGAGCTGGGTCTGCCGATCAAGCTGATCGGCATCGGTGAGACCCTCGAAGATCTGCGTCCGTTCAGCGCCGCCGACTTCGCCGCGGCCCTCCTCGGCGAGTAGCGCGCGACCACCAAGACGCCGCCCTGGCCCCTACACGACAAATCCGGTGCCAGGCACCGGATTTGTCGTGCCGCGCCTGTTCCGTGCGGTCCGTTGCACTTCCGGCACGGTCTGCGCGGGGAACGCGCGCTCGCTCGGCCGCTTGGTGGCCGGATGGCTGCCCGGAGACGGTGGCTGCCGTCCCCGGGCGGGCCCCCCCGCTAGCGGCGACGCTCGACGTTGCGGACGCGGTCGGCTCGATCGGCCCGGACGGTATCTCGCCCGTCGCCGCCGTCCACCACATCCCGCGCACCGTCACGCGCCTTGATCAGATCTCGGCCCGAGCCGCCCTCGAGCACGTCGGCGCCGGCGCCGCCGTCGAGCACGTCGTCGCCGCCCCCGCCGCGCAGCCGGTTCGGGCCGCGGTCGCCGGTCAGCACGTCGCCGCGCCGCGATCCGCTAAGGAACTCGATCGCGATCAGGCGATCGCGGCCCTGCCCGGTGGAGCGGTGCGAGACCAGGCTGGCCCGCACGCCGCGCGGCTCGCCGAACACCGCCTCGTCCCGGCCGGCGCCGCCGTCGATGATGTCGTCGCCGAGGCGCCCGTCGAGCACGTCGTTGCCGCGCCGACCCTCGAGCACGTTGGCACGGCCGTCGCCGATCAGGTGGTCGGCGTGGTCGGAGCCGATCAGGTTCTCGATGCCGGCCAGCATGTCGCGTCCCTGGCCCGTCGCGACGCGGGCCAGCAGCGTCGCCGAGACGCCCGGGCCGCCCACGAACGAGGCGGTGTCGGTGCCGACGCCGCCGCGCAGGTCGTCGTCGCCGAGCCGCCCGACGAGCAGATCGTCGCCCGTGCCGCCGTCGAGCACGTTCTTCGAGGCGTCGCCGACGAGCACGTCGTCGCCGTCGCCGCCGGTCAGGTTCTCGAAGCCGCTCAGGCGCCCGGCCGACTCGTCCAGGACGATGCCCTCCGTGCGCGCGGAAGCGTCGATCTCGTCACGGCCCGCGCCACCCGTCAGTGTCAGGCCGGGCAGCGTGCCCGCGCCGAGGCGGATCACGTCGGCGCCGCCGGCGAACGTCACCGCGAGGGAGGCCAGGCCTCCCGTCGTGCCATTGCCGCCGAGCACGGTCAGATCGTCGTCGCCGGAGCCATATGCGAGCGTCAGGCTGGTGCAGCCGGTCACCGGCTCGACGTCGATCAGCGGCGTCCCGCCGCGCAGGTCGAGCACGTGGCTGCCGGACAGCGTCTTGATCGCGCCGTCGGTGGCGCAGTCGTGCGCGCTCGCGCCGATGGGGACCGCCAGCAGGAGGAGCGCGGCGAGCGCTGGAGCCGACCGGTGCATCGAGTTCTGTATCGGCGTTGGGCGGCCGCCGCATGAGCGCGTGCGAAGGTCAGAGGGTGGAACCCGTCATCGCCTGGTACCGCCGTGACCTGCGGCTCGACGACAACCCCATGCTGGAGGCCGCACGGCGCAGCGGGCGGCCCGTGATCCACCTGTTCGCACTCGACGATCGGTTGCTGCGCGGTCGGCGCGATTCGATCGTGCGGGCGGCGGTGGACGACCTCGCGCGGCAGCTGGCGGCGCGCGGCGAGCAGCTCCTGATCGAGCACGGCGCGGCGGAGGACGCGGTGCTGCGCCTCGTGCACGCGGCGGGCGCCTGCGAGGTGCATGCGACGGCCGACTCGACGCCCTTCGCCCGACGCCGCGATCAGCACGTCGCCGCGGCCCTCGGCGAGCGCCTCGTCCTGCACGCCGACGACGTCTGCGTCCCGCACGAGCTGGTCGGCCGGCCGCGCACCTACTCGGCCTACGCCCGGGCCGTCACGGCGATCGGCATCCCGCGGCCGACCGGCGTCTGGGCGCCGCCGGCGGCGGTGCAGACGTTCGCCGCCCACGGCCTCGGCGCCTACGCCCGGCGCCGCAACGTGCTCGACGACGAACGTGCCACGTCGCGGCTGTCGCCGCTGTTGCACCTCGGTGTCGTCTCGCCGCGCCGCCTGGTCGCGCTGGCCGACGACGCCGGCGCGGCCAAGTGGCGCGCCGAGCTGCTCTGGCGCGACTGGTTCCGGTTCGTGCTGCACCGTCATCCGGAGCTCGCGGATCGCGCCGTCGACGCGCGGTACGAGCGCATCACGTGGCGCGACGCCGATGACGACTTCGAGGCCTGGTGCCGTGGCGAGACCGGCTACGGGCTGGTCGACGCCGGCATGCGGCAGCTCGCGACCGAGGGGTTCGTCCCGAACCGCGTCCGCATGGTCTGCGCCAGCTTCCTGGTCAAGCACCTGCTGGTCGACTGGCGCCGGGGCGAGCGCTGGTTCCGGCGCCACCTGATCGACGGCGACCTGGCGTCGAACGCCGGCAACTGGCAGTGGGTGGCCGGCACCGGCCTCGACGCGGCGCCGTACTTCCGCATCTTCAATCCGCTGCTGCAGGAGCGGAAGTTCGATCCCGACGGCAGCTACGTGCGCCGCTACGCGCCGGACCTGCCGGCGCCGATCGTCGACCTCGCCGCGGGGCGCGCCCGGGCGCCCGCCGCCTACCAGGCGCCGCCGCCGCCACCGCCGCCGCCGCCCCCGCCGCCACCGCCGAACGAGCCGCCGCCGCCGCCGCTCGAGCCGGACGACGAGGGCGGCGACGCCCCGGCCGACACCTGACTGCCGAGGTCGCTGTAGAGCGACGTCGACGACGCCAGGCCGGGCACGCTGGCGACGGCCATCACCGAGTTGGCCCACGGCCCGTACAGCAGCATGCCGGAGGTGCCGACGCCCGAGTCGGTCGCGGCGACGTCACCGACGCGCAGCCGCGCCGCCTCGGCGACGCGCTCGGCGCAGCCGAACGCCGTCGCGTAGACGAGCAGCTTCTCCCACGTGCCGAGCGTGATCGGCGACTCGTCCGACAGCCGCGGCAACTCCTCCAGGTAGCGCCGGAACGCCTCCCAGCGGGCGATGCGCGGCAGCGCCTCGCGGCGCGTCGAGACCCAGAGCGACCGGGGAGCCGTCATCACCAGGAAGCCGAACGTGGCGATGGCGCCGCCGATCAGCAGCCACGACATCGGGCCCCACGACGGGTGCTCGGTGAACCGCACGATGCCGACGATCACGAACAGCACGGCGACGGCGAACACCAGGAAGGCGATCAGGCGCGTCACCCAGCCGGCGCGCGGCGAGCGGAACTGCTGCTTCTCGGCCCGGATCAGCTGGCCGCGGGCGGCGACGAACTTCGACTTGCGCGAGCCGTTCGTCGTACGCTTCGAGTCGGACAGGTCGCCGAGCCGGTCGCCCAGCTCGCTGAGCGGGATCGGCTCGTCCTTCAGAACCGACTCCACGATCGCGACGACGGGCTTCTCGTGCGCGGCGAGCGAGATCGACGCGTCTCCCTGCTCGAGCAGCAGGTCGGGGCCGTGCTCGCCGTCGCCAACGTGGGTCCTGAACCGCCCGCGCACGATCAGGTCGAGCAGCGTCGCGGCCAGCGCGTCGCCGTCGCCGGGGCCGGCGTTGCCCTGGTTGGTCAGCGCCAGCGCGACGGCCGGCGGCGCGTCGTCCGGCGGCTCCGGGAAGTAGGTGACGGCGGAGTCCTCACCTTCCGGCTCGCGGCCGTAGCGCATCCAGGCGAGGCCGAACAGCACCATCGCCCCCGCCAGCCCGGCGAGGATCACGGCCAGCGCCGTCAACGACAGGTTGTCGAGCACGCGCTGGAGCTTGCGGAAGTCGTTGAGGCTCTGCTCGAAGTCGGCCTGCTCCTCGGCCACAATGCGATCGAAGGCCGCCTCGTCGTCCACCTGCGCGCCCGGCGTCTCGGCTGCGAGTGCGGTGCGCGGCAGCAGGGTGCGCAGCTCGACGAACTGGTTGCGGGGCACGCCCGTGGCCGCCAGCACGATCTTGCGGCCGTCCCGCTTGACGGTGCCGTGGACGCTGCCGGGGTGGCCCCAGATGCGCTCGGCGCCCTCGGGGACGCCGGCCGGGATGGTCAGCGTCGCGTCGAGCTTGTCGAGCGAGCCCTTCCACCCGTCGCCCCACACCTGCCAGAACACGTCGACCGCGTCGGCGTGCACCTTCGTCAGCCCGCGAACGCGGTAGTGGAGCTGGAACGTGCGCACCTCGTCGGTGGCCGAGTAGTGCCAGACGATGCGCACCACGCGCCTGCCGTTCTCGTCGCGCGCCGCGACCGCACCGAACGTGCCGGGGAGGCCGAACCCGCCCAGCGCGGTGCTGGCGCCGGAGCCGTAGTCGGTGCCGTTCTCGCGGACGCCGATCGCGTCGAACGTCTCGTTGTCGGCGAGCGGGATGTCGCGGAACGCGCCGGAGAAGTTGCCGTGGAACTCGAACGTGATGCGCTCCGACACCGTCAGCGCGCCGTCCGCGCCGAGCGTGCCGTCGACCTGGGCGTGCGTCAGTCGGTAGAACTTGCCCGTCCCCTCGACGTTGCCCTGGCCGTCGGCGTTGCGCGTGACCACCTCGAGCAGCACGAAAAAGCCCGCGAACAGCAGGATGCAGACGATCGCGACGCGGGTGATGTCGCGGCGCATCGTCACTCGGAGAAGTAGGGGAGGGGGCCGAAGCGGAACGCGCTCGCGACCAGCGAGCTGGGATAGGTCTGGCGGGCGTCCTCGTAGGTCTGCACTGTCCGGTTGTAGACCATTCTGGCCCGGCGCAGGTCACCTTCGACGTCTTTCAGCGCCGCGATCAGCTCCATGGCGGCCTCCTGCGCGCGCAGCGCCGGGTAGGCCTCGGCCACGGCGACCAGGCCCGCTCCGGCCGTCCCCAGCCGGCGCTCGGCCTCGAACCGCTCCGCCGACGGCCCGTCCGACCTGGTCACCGCCGTGGTGCCCGCCCGGGCGGCGGCGACGGCCTCGAACACCCCGCGCTCGTGCGCCATCGCGCCCTCCACCACCGCCGCCAGTCGCGGGATGGCCTGCGCCCGCCGCGCCAGCACCGCCTCGCAGTCGCTCCACGTGTAGCGCGTCTTGTTGCGCAGCCCGACGAGGCGATTGAACAGGAGCGCGATCGCCGCCAGCACGATGACGGCGGCGGCGATGCCGATGATCGCGATCATGTCACCGTCACGAGCGGAACATGTCGGGGTAGAGGCGCCGGCACATCTCCTTGGCCTTGCCGTGCGGCGCCGGGACGAGCTTCTTGCCGTACAGCTTGAGCAGCTCGGTGTGCACCTCGCCCAGGAACCGCGCGGCCCGCTGGCGCTTCGCCTCGACCTCGAGCCGCGCCTCGGGCTCTCCGACCGGGTACGTGATGCGGTCCCAGGCCAGCTCCAGGCGGTGCAGGCCCTGCACGTAGAGGTGGGACGATCGCCGGTTCTTCAGCTCGCCGATCTTCTCCAGCTCGATGTGGTCGCCGAGCCCGGCGGGCGGGCCGACCAGCTCCCACAGGTGGTAGCGCTTCAGCGCCTCGATGATCGCGCCCGCGTCGGTGGGCACGTGGTCGATCGGCACCTCGACCTCCTCGCGCTGCCGGGCGCCGTCCTCGCGCCACTCGCTCGGCCCCTTCCAGGTCAGCACCGGGTGGGGGAGGTTCGACTGGCGGCGGATGCGCAGCGAGCAGCCGGACTTGCGCAGCTGCAGCTCGTGCGTGTCCCAGAACGAGTCGACGATCTCGAACGAGAGCGACTCGGCCAGGGCGAAGCCGGCGAGCTCCGCGGGAACCATCATCGCGTCCGTCGACCGGTAGAGGTACTGGAGCTCGATCTCCACGCACCGGGTATTGGAGCATGCCTGGCGGCAGGCCCGTACCCACTATCGTTTGAGCCCGATGTTCGACAGCCTTTCCGACCGCCTCAACTCGACCCTCACCGACCTGCGCTCACGCGGCCGGTTGTCGGAGGAGGACGTCGCCGCGGCGATGCGCGAGATCCGTCTCGCGCTGCTCGAGGCCGACGTCAACTTCAAGGTCGTCCGCGAGTTCGTCGCGAAGGTGCGCGAGCGCGCCGTCGGCGAGGGCGTGCTGACCGGGCTGAATCCGGGCCAGCAGGTCATCAAGATCGTGAACGAGGAGCTCGCGGCCCTGATGGGCACCGGCAACGAGAAGCTGGCGTTCCGCTCCAGCCCGTCGGTGATCCTGATGGCGGGCCTGCAGGGCTCCGGCAAGACCACGACCAGCGGCAAGCTCGCGAAGCTGCTCTCCAAGCAGGGGCGCAAGCCGGCGTTGGTGGCCTGCGACGTGTACCGCCCGGCTGCGATCGAGCAGCTGAAGACCGTCGGCGCCCAGGTCGGCGTTCCCGTGTTCGACCGCGGCATCGACGTCGATCCGGTCGAGATCGCGACCTGGGGCGTGCAGCAGGCGCGCTCGCAGGGCCGCGACACCGTGATCGTCGACACCGCCGGTCGCCTGCACGTCGACGACGATCTGATGGCCGAGCTGGTGCGCATCCGCGACGCCGTGCAGCCCGACACGACGCTGCTCGTGCTCGACTCGATGACCGGCCAGGACGCCGTCAACGTGGCCGAGACGTTCCGCACACGGGTGGCGTTCGACGGCATCGTGATGACGAAGCTCGACGGCGACGCGCGCGGTGGCGCCGCGCTGTCGGTGCGGGCCGTCACCGGCATGCCGATCCTGTTCGCGTCGGTCGGCGAGAAGCTCGACCAGCTCGAGGAGTTCCATCCCGACCGGATGGCGTCGCGCATTCTCGGCATGGGCGACGTGCTGAGCCTGATCGAGCGCATCGAGGAGAACGTCGACCGCGATCAGGCCGCCGCGATGGAGGAGAAGCTCCGCAAGTCGGAGTTCACGCTGGACGACCTGCTGGAGCAGCTGCGGACGATCCGGAAGATGGGATCGCTGGGCGGTCTGATGAAGATGATCCCCGGTCTGGGCAAGCAATTGCGGGACATGCCGGTGGATGACCGGCAGCTCGATCGGGTCGAGGCGATTATCCTGTCCATGACGCCGGAGGAGCGTCGCCTGCCGGAGATCGTCAACGGCACGCGACGGGCCCGCATCGCGCGGGGTTCCGGTACGTCGGTGCAGCAGATCAACGCCCTACTGCAGCAGCACCGGCAGATGAAGAAGATGATGAAGTCCCTCGCCGGTGGCAAGATGCCCGGTGTGCCCGGACTGCAGGGAATGCCAGGAGCAGCGGCCGCTGTCTCCAAGAAGAAGAAAAAGAAGAGGTAGGCAGGCGTGCTCAAGATCCGCCTTACACGGGTCGGCTCCAAGAAGAACCCGATCTATCGGGTTGTCGTGGCCGATTCGCGGTCGCCGCGTGACGGCGCCGCGCTCGAGTACATCGGGCGCTACAACCCGCAGCTCGAGCCGTCCCTGATCGAGATCGATGCCGACCGCGCGAAGCACTGGCTGTCGAAGGGCGCTCAGCCCTCCGACCCCGTTCGCGTGCTGCTGAAGAAGCAGGGCATCGTCTAGTTCGTTGTCTGCAGCGCCGCCCCAAGACTCCCGGTCGCTGGCCGAGTTCCTCGTCCGGCGGCTGGTCGACGCGCCCGACGAGGTCGTGGTCACCGAGGAGGTCGACAAGGGCGAGCGCGTCCTGCGCGTCGCCGTGGCCGAGGCCGATCGCGGCAAGGTGATCGGCCGCCAGGGCCGCATCGTCCGCGCGCTGCGCACGATCATCCGCGCCAGCGGCGTGCGCACCAACGAGCGCGTCACGCTCGAGCTCGACCGGGAATGACCGCGCGGCGCCCCGACCGCGTGCGCCTCGGCACTGCGGGCAAGGCGCACGGTCTGGACGGCACCTTCGGCGTCGACGCGCCCTGCGGGTGGTTCGCGTTCGAGACCGGCTCCACCGTGCTGGTGGACGGCGTCGCGCATCGCATCCGCCGCCGCGCCGGCACCGATGGCCGCCCGCTGGTGGCGCTGGACGGCATCGACACCCGCGAGGGCGCCGAGGCGCTCCGCGGCCGGCCGATCGAGATCGCCGGCGACGATGTGCCGCCGGCCTCCGACGGCGCCTTCTACCGCTTCGACCTGGTCGGCTGCGAGGTGTTCCAGGGTGACGCCCGCCTCGGCGTGGTGGCCGTGGTGGAGGACGGCGTCGCGCATGACGTCCTGCTGCTCGACTCCGACCTGCGGCTGCCGTTCGTGGAGGCCGTCGTGCCGGTCGTCGACATCGAGGCGCGCCGCATCGAGATCGACCCGGAGCTCGATCTCGGATGACGCTCGAGATCGACGTCGTGACGCTGTTCCCGAGCTGGTTCTCGTGGCTCGTCGAGGAGCGCCACGTCTCGAACGCGCTGGCCGGGTCGCTGTCGCTGCGCCTCCACAACCTGCGCGACCACTCCGAGCACCGGCACCGCATGGTCGACGACACGCCGTACGGCGGCGGCGCCGGCATGCTGCTGCGCGTCGACGTCGCGGTGGCGGCGGTGGAGGGCGCGCTGGGCACCGCTCTGGACGAGGTGCGCCGCACCCGGCGGGTCGTGATCCTCGATCCGGGCGGCCGGAGGCTCGACGACGCCTACGCCCGCGAGCTCGCCGCCGGCCCACCGATCGTCCTGCTGTGCGGACGCTACGAGGGCTTCGACCACCGCGTCCACACCCACGTCGCGACCGAGGCGCTGTCGATCGGGCCGTACGTCGTCTCGGGCGGCGAGATGGCGGCGATGGTCGTCATCGACGCCGTCGTGCGCCACCTCGAAGGCGCGCTCGGCGACGCCGAGTCGGCAGAGCACGAGTCGTTCTCGCCGGCCATCGGGGGCCGCATCGAGCACCCGCACTACACCCGCCCCGCGTCGTTTCGCGGCTGGGACGTGCCCGAGGTGCTGCTGTCGGGCGACCACGGTGCCGTCGATCGCTGGCGGCTGGCCGAATCGGAGCGCCGCACCGAAGCGGCAGGAGATCCCGAAACCCTCAGCTAGAGTTCGTCGGCACCCGCTTCCGACCGGAATCGAAATCTTTCAATGAGCACCATCATCCGCGACATCGAGGCCATGCAGCTGCGTGAGGTACCGCAGTTCAAGGCCGGCGACACGGTCCTCGTCCACTTCCGCGTGATCGAGGGAAACCGCCAGCGGGTGCAGGTGTTCGAGGGCATCTGCATCAAGCGGCAGGGCCACGGCGTGCGCGAGACGTTCACCGTCCGCAAGCAGTCGTTCGGCGTCGGCGTGGAGCGCACGTTCCCCGTTCACTCGCCCAAGATCGACAAGATCGTGGTCGCCGCGATCGGCGACGTCAGCCGTGCGAAGCTCTACTACCTGCGCGACAAGGTCGGCAAGCAGGCGCGCGTCCGCGAGAAGCAGCGCTGAACGATCGCTCGCCTGCGATCAGGCGCTAGTCTGAGGGCGTGAGCTCGGGAGTCGACGACCCGCCTCGCCCGCCTTCGGCGGACGAGTCTGCCGATCCGCCGGGTGGCGATCCCCGACCGCCGGCTCCCGATCTGGCCCCACCACCGGCACCGCCGGAGGAACGTCGGGAGGGCGGCGTCTTCGCGTCGCTCGGACCCTCGGTCGGCCCGTGGGTCGAGCTGGTCGTGGTGGTGGGCCTCGCGTTCGCGGCTGCGTACCTCGTGCAGTGGTTCGTCGTGAAGCCGTACCGCATCCCGTCGGAGTCGATGGAGCGGACGCTCCTGATCGGCGACCGCGTGCTGGTGTCGCGGTTCTGGTACCGGTTCTCCGACCCGGCGCGCGGCCAGGTGATCGTCTTCCATCCGCCGGGGCGCGGCGACGAGGTGATCGACAAGGCGTCCACGCCCGCCAACGACCTGAACTTCATCAAGCGCGTCGTCGGCCTGCCCGGCGAGTGGGTGGGCGGCTACAAGCGGCAGGTCTGGATCTGCCCGACCGAGCCGCCCGGACGGCAGCGTCCGTCGCCGTCGTGCAAGGCGCTGGGCGAGCCGTACACCTCGTCGGTGCAGCGCCGGTTCACGTTCCAGCAGGTGCCCCCCGGTCGCTACTTCGTGATGGGCGACAACCGCGATAACTCCGACGACTCGCGCGTGATCGGCACCATTCCACGCGGCTGGATCCTGGGCCGGGCGTTCGTCACGTACTGGCCGCTCACCCGTATCGGGTCACTCGCATAGTCGCGCGCTGCTTCAGGTCGCGCCCCGACCTGCCGACTACCATTCCGCCGCCGTGAGCCGACTGAAAGCATTTCGCGCGAACCCGTTCGTGGACGGGATCATCACCATCGCCTCCGCGATCCTGATCGCGTACGTCGTGCAGCTCCTGATCGTGAAGCCGTACCGGATCCCGTCCGAGTCGATGGTGCCGACGCTCGCGATCGGCGACCGCGTCATCACCGCCCGGTTCCTGCTGCGGTTCCGCGACCCCGAGCGCGGCGAGGTGTTCGTGTTCCACCCGAACGGCAAGGGCTCCGACGTCTTCCAGCCGGCGCAGGGCGAGGTGGCCGCCGCGAGCGAGAACTATGTGAAGCGCGTAGTCGGGATGCCGGACGAGACGCTCGGCTCGCTGCGCGGCATCGTCTACACGTGCAAGGGCAACCGCGTCGATACCGCGATCGTGAACGGCGAGCTGAACACGTCCCGGTGCTCGTACCTGAAGGAGCCGTACGTGAACGGCCAGCCCACCACGACCTGCCAGGGCTCGGCCGACCTGCCGCCGACCTACATCGCGTCGAAGCACTACCTGATGCTGGGCGACAATCGGCAGAACTCGGCCGACGGCCGCTGCTGGGGCCTGATCCCCCGCGGCCAGCTGATCGGGCGGGTGTTCATGACGTACTGGCCGCTGTCCCGGATCTCGTTCCGCTGAGTCCCTGAGGCGCTGTGAGGATCTTCCGGGAGATCGTCCTGCTCGCGATCGCCATCGTGGTCGTGCTGGTGCCCGGCCAGATGTACGTCGCGAAGGCGTTCCGGATCCCGTCCGAGTCGATGGTGCCGACGCTGCAGGTGCACGACCGCGTGCTGACGGCGCGCTTCCTGCTGCACTTCCGCGACCCCGCACGCGGTGAGATCTTCGTGTTCCACCCGAACGGCGAGGGCGCGCAGGTGCACACCGCGGCGACGCCGTCGACGCAGAACTACGTGAAGCGCGTGATCGGTCTGCCCGACGAGGTGGTCGGCTCGGCCGACGGCCGGGTCTACGTCTGCGCGAACGCGCGCTACCCCGACGATCCCACCAAACCCGAGCGCACCCGGGGCTGCACGTTCCTGGTCGAGCCGTACGTCCACGGCCAGCCGACGCTGTCGCTCGCGAAGCCGGGTGCCGACCTCGCGCCGACCGTCGTGCCGCCGGGCTACTACTACATGATGGGCGACAACCGCCCGAGCTCCGCCGACTCGCGTGCGTGGGGCCCCGTGAAGCACGCGCAGCTGATCGGCAGGGTGTTCGTGACCTACTGGCCGGTCGGTCGGCTCGCGTTCTGGTGAGGACCGCGAAGATCCTGACGATCGGGTTCGCGCTGCTTCTGCTCGTGCAGGTCGTGCTCCTGAAGCCGTACCGCATCCCCTCCGCCTCGATGGTGCCGACCTTCGAGCCCGGCGACCGCGTGCTCGCCGCCCTGCACTGGTACGGCCTCGTCGATCCGGGCCGCGGCGACATCGTCGTGTTCCACCCGAACGGCCTCGAGAACAACGTCTTCCGATCCAACCGCGCCTCGACGCGGACGTTCGTGAAGCGCGTCGTGGCGCTGCCGGGCGAGACCGCAGGATCGGTCGCGGGTAACGTCTACATCTGCCGGAGCGGTGTGCGCCCGGCGGTGGAGACCGCGCCGGACCGGACACCGGGCTGCTCGTTCCTGGCGGAGCCGTACACGCGCGGGCTGACCTTCCAGTGCGACGGCGATGACGAGTACGGCCCCGAGACGGTGCCGGCCGGCAAGTACCTGCTGCTGGGCGACAACCGCGCCGACTCGGAGGACTCGCGCTGCTTCGGGACTGTCCCGCGCAGGCAGATCGTCGGCCGCGTGCTGGCGCGGTACTGGCCGTTCGGGCGGATCGGCGCACCCTAGCGTCGCGAGCCGGAGGTTCGCGGGACGCTACGCCGTAGGCTTCGGGCCGGATGGATCTGTACCGGCTCGCCCAGGGCGCGCGATGGCCGCGCCCCTTCGCCGTCGTCCCGGTCGCCCTGCTGGTGGCGTTCGGGTGCGCGGTCTGGCGCCCGTTGCTGCTGGTGTTCGCGGCCATCTGGGCGGTGCTGGCCGGGCTGGCCGTGCTCGACGCCCGCGCCCGCGGTCGTCGCGGCTACGTCACCGGTATCGCGTCGGCCGCCGCCGGCCCGATCATGGTCGCGCTGATCGCGCGCTTCACGCGCGGACAGATCCGCAAGGTGGGGAAGCGGCTCCGCAACGGGCTGCCGGTCGCGCTGCTGTTCGCGATCGTGGGCGGCGTGGTCGCCTTCTCGCTGGGCAACGCGCTGCTCGATCGCGTCGCGTTCACGGCCAAGGCGCCGTCCGGCGCGCTCGCGCCGCGCATCCTGGAGGGCGATCGGATCGTCATCTCGGACGCGCTCCTGGGCCGCCTCTCGCGCGGCGAGCTGGTCGCCGTCGGGCCGTTCGCTGAAGCCGCGGCGCTGCTGGGCCGGGCGCGGGTGATCGCCGTCGGGCGCATCCTCGGCATGCCGGGCGAGTGGATCGGCGCGACCGAGGAGGGCGCCCTCTACGTGTGCGTGCAGGCGCCGGACATCATCGAGCCGGTGACGCCCGACCTGCCCGGCTGCACCTTCCCGGACGAGACCTCCTACCTGACCTCGAAGACGGCGGCGTTCGGGCCGGTCGAGGTGCCGGCCGGCACGGTGTTCCTGCTGGCCGACGACCGGGAGCACCTGACCGACTCGCGCACGTACGGCCCGGTGCCGAACGGCGCGCTGGCGGGGCGCATCATCGCGACCGTGTGGCCACCGTCGCGCATCGCGGTGCGATGACGGCACGGTTCGCGCGTCACGCGACGCCGACCGCGCCGGTACGCTCTCGTCGATGGCCGTCGCTGCCCGCCGCCGCTCGCCCGCACCGCCCCTGCGCAAGCTGCTGCGGCACGATCGCAAGCTCGGCACGCGGTTCGTGGCCGGTGCCGATGAGGCCGGCCGGGGCGCGCTCGCAGGCCCGCTCGTGGCCGCCGCCGTCCTGCTGGAGCCCGCTGCCATCCCGCTCGCCCAGCGCCGCGCGCTGGCGCGCCTCGACGACTCGAAGCGCTGCACGGCGCTGGCCCGCGACGTGCTGCTGCCGGCGGTGCTGCGCAGCGCCATCCGCGTCTCGCTGGTCGTGATGAGCGTCCCCGAGGTCGACGCGCGCAACATCCACCGGGCCAACCTCCACGCGCTCGCCCGGGCGCTCGAGCAGCTCGACGCGCCCGACGACACCTCGCTGATCGCCGACGGCTTCAAGCTGCCGATGACGCGCATGCACCGCAACATCATCGACGGCGACGAGAAGTCGGCGGCGATCGCCGCCGCCTCCATCGTCGCCAAGGTGACGCGCGACCGGCTGATGGTGCGCATGGCCCAGCGCTACCCGGTCTACGGCTTCGAGCGCCACGTCGGCTACGGCACGCCCGAGCACCTCGCCGCGCTGCGCGTGCACGGCCCCTCGGTGCTGCACCGGCGCTCGTTCGCGCCCTGCAGCCCGCAGCTCTCGTTCGAGACGTAGTGCGAGACGCTCGCCGCCGCCTCGGATCGAGGGGCGAGCTGCTGGCCGCCGCCAGCTACGTCGTGCGCGGCCATCGCATCCTCGGCCGTGGGGTGCACACGCCGCTGGCCGAGGTCGACCTCGTCTGCCGGCGCGGCCGCCACCTGGTGGTGGTCGAGGTGAAGCGCCGGCGGCAGGCGCCGAAGGGTGTGCCGTGGGTGTCGGCCGAGCAGACCGCGCGTCTCTACGCCGCCGCCGCCTGGCTGCGCCGCCGCGAGCGCTGGGCCGAGTCGGTCCGGGTCGAGCTGGTCACGATCGAGGGCTGGCGCCTGCGCCACCGCGGCGCCCTGTAGGCGCTGGCGACATCGCCGCAGCGGCTGTACGATCCGCCCGGCAGATTTCTGTATCCAATCCGTCGCGCCAGGGCGCTGCGGACGACGAGAGGTGAGTGAGCGTGGCGGACAGCGTTGATCGGCTGGCCAGCGAGGGCGTCGAGTTCGTGCAGGTGCTCTACACCGAGCTGCACGGCGTCTGTCGCGGCAAGGAGGTGCCGATCGAGGAGATCCACCACAAGGCCGAGAGCGGCATCGGCATGACCGAGGCGATCATGACGATCGACCTCGGCCACAACGTCATCTCGGGCTTCGAGCACGGCTTCCGCGACATCTTCCTGGTGCCCAACCTGTCGCGTCTCTGGCGCGTCCCGTGGGATCCGGCCACGGCCTGGTGCATGGGCGACCTGCGCGAGGGCGATGGCACCCCGTATGCCGCCGACCCGCGGCATGCGGTGCGCCGCGCGGTCGACGAGCTGGCGGCGCACGGGCTGTCGGCCATCGTCGCGCCCGAGCTCGAGTTCTACCTCGTCGACCCCGACACGTACGCGACCTACACGCCGCACCTGTCGAGCGTCTACACGGTCGGCAGCGTGTCCGACCCGAAGGGCGTGTTCCGCGAGATCCACCGCAACGCCCGCGACCTCGGCCTGCACCCGCTGGGCGGCGCGCAGGAGTTCGGCTGCGGCCAGTTCGAGATCAACCTCGCGCACGGCGACGCGTTCGAGGTGGCCGACCGCAACCTCCTGTTCAAGACGATGGTGAAGCAGACGGCCGCGCGGCACGGGCTGCTGGCAACGTTCATGGGCAAGCTGCGCGACGACGAGGGCTCGGGCCTGCACCTGCACGTCTCGCTGCAGCGCGACGATGGCTCGAACGCGTTCGACGAGCCGCAGGGTCGGGACGGACTCTCCGACGTCGCCCGGCAGTTCGGCGCCGGCGTGCTCGAGCACACGCCCGCGCTGACCGCGTTCCTCTGCCCGACGGTCAACGCGTACCGGCGGATGGAGATCGAGAGCCTTGCGCCGACGCACATCAACTGGGGCGTCGACAACCGTCTCGCGATGCTGCGCTACCCGGTGCAGCGCGGCAAGGCGACTCGCGTCGAGCTGCGCGTCGGCGACGGCGCGGCGTCCATCCACAACGCGGTCGCGGCCATGCTGTTCGCCGGCCTCGACGGCATCGAGCGCAAGCTCGAGCTGCCGGCGCCGTGCGAGAAGCTGCCCTACGAGGACGAGACGACGCTGGGCGATGAGCTGCCCTCGTCGCTCATCGACGCGCTCGATGCACTGGCTGCCGACGAGTACCTGACCGGCAAGATGGGCGCCCGGCTGACCGAGATCTTCCAGGAGATCAAGCGCTACGAACTCGATCGCTGGAACGCGCACCTGGCCAAGGTGACCGACTGGGAGCGCAACGAGTACGCCCACCACCTGTAGGTGCGAGTACTCGAGGGCGCGGAGCGCTGCCGCGGTCGCCGCGGCAGCGCCGATGACGACCAGGAACGGCAGGCGCCGCAGGAGGCAGACCGCGGCGACGACGACCGCCGGCAGACGCTCGTCGACGTCCGGCGACTGCCCGTCGGCGAGCGTGCCGACTGCGATCAGCGCGGCCAGCATCGGCGCCGGCAGGAGCGCCACCAGCTCCGCGGCGCGCGGGTCGAGCGCGCGATCGCCGACGACCGCCGGGCCGACGGCCTTGAGCGCGAACGAGATCGCCGCATGTTCGGCATCCCCGACTATCTGATCCGCGTCTCGGTCGCCGACCAGCAGGCGTACGAGCGGTTCTACATGGGGCGTCTGGCAGGTCTGCCGGGTCTCACGCGCGTCAACTCGCAGTTCACGATGAAGACCGTGAAGCAGGTGGACGCGTAGCGGCGCCTCCGCTGCCGTCGGTGCGTCTCTCGCGCGCTTCCGCGCCCTCCACCTGACAGGTGCTCCGGCGATGCTCCGTCGGTGCTCGCATCCGCGCTCAGCTTCGCCGTCCACGGCATCGACGCCATCCCGGTCGAGGTCGAGGCGTACGTGCGGGAGGACCACCGGCCGGCGTTCACGATCGTCGGCCTGCCCGACGCGAGCGTGCGCGAGGCGCGCGACCGCGTGCGCTCGGGGCTGACCAGCGCGGAGTTCACGGTGCCGGATCGCGTCGTCGTCAACCTGGCACCGGCGACGGTCCGCAAGACCGGCACCGGCTTCGACCTGGCGATCGCGCTCGCCATCCTCGGCGCCGACGGCGCGCTGCCGCGCCAGGCGCTGCGTGGGGTGGGCGTGTTCGGCGAGCTCGGCCTGGACGGCACCGTGCGCCCTGCAGCGGGTGCGCTGGTGGCCGCAGAGGGAGCGCGCCGCATCGGGTTGGAGGCCCTGCTCTGCGCGCCCGAGTCGTGCGGCGAGGTCGCGCTCGTCGACGGCGTCGAGCCCATCCCGTGTCACGTGCTGGAGCACGCCGTGGCCTTCCTGCGCACCGGCGAGGTGCGGCCGATGCCGCCACCGCCGCCGCGCCGCGACGAGACGGCGATCCCCGACCTCGGCGACGTGCGCGGCCAGCCGCTCGCCCGCCGGGCGCTCGAGATCGCGGCCGCCGGCGCGCACAACCTGCTGATGGTCGGCCCGCCGGGCGTGGGCAAGTCGATGCTGGCGCGCCGCCTGCCCGGCATCCTGCCGCCGCTGATCCAGCACGAGTCGCTCGAGGTCACGCGGCTGCAGTCGGTGGCCGGCATCCTGCCGCCCGGCGGCGGACTCGTAACGCGACGGCCGTTCCGCGCGCCGCACCACTCGGCCTCGTCTGCCGCGCTGGTCGGTGGTGGCCCGAACATGCGTCCGGGGGAGCTGAGCCTCGCCAACCACGGCGTGCTGTTCCTCGACGAGCTGCCCGAGTTCCGGCGCGACGCACTGGAGGCCCTGCGTGGCCCGATGGAGGACGGCGTGCTGGTGATCGCCCGGGCGATCGGCTCGGTCGCGTACCCGTGCCGGACGGCCGTGATCGCCGCGATGAACCCGTGCCCGTGCGGCGGCGCGGCCGGCTGCACGTGCACGGCCGAGCGCCGGCAGGCGTACCGACGCCGGGTGTCGGGGCCGCTGCTCGACCGGATGGACATCGGCGTGCGCCTGCAGCGGCCCACGGCCGAGGTGCTGCGTGGCGACCGGCCCGAGGGCACCGCTGACGTCGCGGGGCGGGTGCGCGCGGCGATCGACCTGCAGGCGGCGCGGGGCGGACCGGTCAACGGCCGTTTGGACGCGTCCGAGGTACGGCGTCACTGCAAGCTCGACGAGGGCGGCGAGACGATGCTGCGGCGCGCCATCGACCGGCTGTCGCTGTCGCCGCGCGCGGTCGATCGCAGCCTGCGCGTGTCCCGCACGATCGCCGACCTGGCAGGCGCCGAGCGTCTTGCCGGCGAGCACCTGGCCGAGGCACTGGCACTCCGGCTCGGGAGCATCGCGTGATCCTGCGCCCCGGCAGCCCCGGCTGGCCCGGGGCCTTCGCCGACCTGCACGATCCGCCGTCCGAGCTGTACCTGCGCGCCCCGGCCGACGCGGAGCGCCTGGCCGAGCTGCTCGCGCCGCCCGTGGTCGCCATCGTCGGGGCGCGCCAGGCCTCGGCGGCGGGCGGCGCATTCGCCCGGCGGCTGGCGGCCGGTCTGGCCCGCGCGGGCGTGGCGATCGTGTCGGGCCTCGCCCGCGGCATCGACGGAGCCGCGCACGCCGGAGCGCTGGAGGCGGGCGGTCGCACCGTCGCGGTGCTGGGCTGTGGCATCGACGTCGACTATCCGCGGGCCAATGCGGGGCTGGCCGCACGGGTGGCGGCGGCCGGCGCGATCGTGTCGGAGTACGGCCCCGGCATCCCGCCGGCCCCGTGGCGGTTCCCGGCCCGCAACCGCATCGTGGCGGCGTTCGGCCAGTCGATCGTGGTGGTCGAGGCGGCGCGCACCAGCGGCGCGCTCATCACCGCGGGGTTCGCGCTCGAGATCGGCCGCGAGGTGCTGGCGGTGCCGGCGTCTCCCTGGGTGGATGCTGCAGCGGGCGGTAACGCGCTGCTGCGCGACGGCGCCGGCATCGTCACGTGCGCCGGCGACGTGCTGGTCACGCTCGGCATCGACCCGGCCGCGGCGGCGGGCGAGGAGCGCGAGACGGTCAGCCCTGCGGCGGCGCGCCTGCTGGCGTCGATCGGCCGCGCGCCCGGCACGCCCGAGGCGCTGGGAGCCAGGCTGGCGCTCGGTCCCGCCCGGCTGCAGGCGCTGATTGCCGAGCTCGAGCTGGCCGGCGCGATCGTCCGGGAGTCCGACGGCTCGCTGGTGGATGTGTAAGGGAGCCCGGGATTTGGTAAGCATCCTCTGTACAAACACCGCGATCCGTAGGAGGACGCATGCCTTTCACGCTTCCCGATCTGCCCTATGCGTACGACGCCCTCGAGCCCACCATCGACGCCAAGACGATGGAGATCCACCACTCGAAGCACCATCAGGCGTACATCACGAACGCGAACAACGCGCTCGCCGGTACGCAGTGGGAGAACTCGAGCGTCGAGGAGGTCCTGAAGAGCCTGTCCGACCTGCCCGCCGACAAGCAGGGTGCCGTGCGCAACAACGCGGGCGGCCACGCCAACCACTCGCTGTTCTGGACGATCATGGGTCCGAACGGCGGCGGCGAGCCGGCGGGCGCGCTCGGCGACGCGATCGGCTCCACGTTCGGCTCGTTCGAGGACTTCAAGACGACGTTCGGCCAGAACGGCATCACCCGCTTCGGCTCTGGCTGGAGCTGGCTGGTGCATGACGGCTCGGGCCTGAAGCTGTACTCGACCGCCAACCAGGACTCCCCGATCAGCGAGGGTCACACGCCGCTGCTCGGCCTGGACGTCTGGGAGCACGCGTACTACCTCAACTACCAGAATCGCCGGCCCGACTACGTGGGCGCGTTCTGGAACGTCGTCGACTGGGATGGAGTCGCCAAGCGCTTCGCCGCGGTCTGAGCCGACGCGATAGACTGGCTCACGGCCGAGGGGCGTAGCTCAGCTGGTAGAGCATCGGTCTCCAAAACCGAGGGTCGCAGGTTCGAGTCCTGTCGCCCCTGTAGGTCTGATAGAGCGGAATCCCGCACCGTTGAGCCGGAACTCAGCGGTGCGGGACTCGTTTGAGGATCCGCTCTGATCCGCTGGTAGCCGTTGGCAGTCCTGTCGGACCGCGCCGCAATCGCCCCGCAGGCAGCGATCAATCATCCTTCGTCGCCAGCCCCGGAGGACTCCGCCAGACGAGCCGGGCCGCCACGGTCTACGATCCCGTCGCGCGCCGCCTTGCGCGAGTGGCGGGAGCACGAGCCGGAGGTCCGGCGGGCGTCCGGCACACGATCTACGATGTTCGTCTTGTGAGTATCGAGACTTCTGTCGCGCGGCTTGCGCAGTTATCGCCCGGCTGCGCTGACCATCTAGTGCTAGATCCAGCCGCGCGTGGCGCTCGTGTTCGGCTCGGTCGCACGCAGCGTGGGGGGTGGAGGGGCAACGACGCGTGCGTTCTCGAATACGGGGAGCGCGAGGTGATCGAGCTGGCTGCGCAAGAAGAAGTGCTGCGCAATGCGGCGCTCGAGGGAATCTGCCTGGCAGGCTCCCAGCGGTGGCTCAGCCAGGCCGCGCAAGGCCGCACTTGAGCGCCCTCGAAATCGAAGCCCGCAACACCGCGATCCGCGCCTGGCGAGCGCGGCGTCGGACAGTGGGACCCTGCGGCGGCTGCCGGCGGTCTTGCCGTACGCGGACAGCTTCCCGCGGTTGTTGTAACCCGGTGTGACGCGGAGCTATACTCGCACCTTCAGCGGTACGAGGAGGGATCATCATGATCTGGGGCCTCATCATAGTTGTTGGCGGTGTGATCTTGCTCGCCGCCATCGTCTCCCGCGTGCGAGGTAAGCCTTCACACCAGATCTATCGCGATAGTGGCCCCACCAGCGAGCGGGCCGATCCTCGGCCCGGCGGCGGTGGAAGCCCGTCATGATCTCGATCGATACGAACATCTGATGCCGGGCAGCGAGGATGAGGCCGGTCGACTACTTGGGCAATTCTTGACTGACCGCACCGCGTAGCGCCCGCATCGCGTCGAAAGTGCCGTCTGAGCGTCGCGAGGATGGAACGGATATCGCCGTTGTCGTAGGGCCCCCCCAATGACAGTTGCGTACCGATTCCGAGCGGCATCCGCGAGCGAGAACGTGCGTGATTCCTGCCGCTTCTTCTTTCTGGGAATGAAATTCCGTCGCGATAGCCGGCACGGGCTTCGCGACCCTGGCCCTGGCGATCTATACGGCACGATTGGGCAGCACAACGGCTCGCGACGTCACCGCCACCGAGAAGCTTGCCGCGCTGGCCGTTGACGATCGTAAGCCATATCTCGTTCCCGATACCGCGCGGTCGACTGAGGCTATCGGCCATCCGATTGGCGACCCTGCACTGAGCATCGCCGTCCCAATCGTGAATGTCGGGAACGGAGCGGCGACCAACGTCTTCGCCCAACTCCTCGAGCGCCTCTCGGACGGGACAGACTCCGAACTCCCGCAGTTCAAAATTCTGCCGGTGATCCTGGGCGGCGAGACACGCTGCGCGACGTTTGTCCTTCCGCCGCCGGCGTCGCTTGAACATATTGCTGGCAGGTTCTCGGCCGGCGGAACGTATGTCGACAAGCGAAGTAAGCCGAGAGCCGGTGATCGTACTATCCCGGCCGCGACCGTGATCGCGCGGACTGACCGCGTGGGCGTCTCCGATGCCATGACGAACGCCGGTTGGTCCGGTTCGCTGAACTCGCGAAGATCAACACTGCAATCCAGCGCGGCCCAGGCGCCCCGATCGCCGACGGAGAATGTGATCTCCCAGGTGGTCCGAAGGCGCGAACCTGGGGTGGGCGCACGATCGTCCACGCAATCGTTCGACTGGCCTAGGGGTTAACGCGCTTCCGCTTTAGGTAGAGGGGATGCGAAAAGCGTCCGCCTCGACTGCGAGGCCGGCGGTCCCATGACGTCGCCTGACGTGACGGGGCTGGGACGCCGGAATGGCGGCCGTCGTGCCTGCCCTTGACCAGCCACAGCAGAAGAAAGACCGGAATGAACACCATCGGTATGGTCTTCTCCGGCACGACGTCGTTGGCTACTGCCACGAACGTCGCGATGAAGGCGATCAGGACCGGCAAACGGAACCGCCAGGGCAGCTTGTGCTTCGTCATGCCTCCAACCCTACGGTTCGACCCGTCGGCGAGGGGTCCCCCGCATTGGGGAGGAGCTCGCGATGCGCGGCGCGTGCGCGCCGACGCGAGGCTTATGGGCCGCGCAGCCACCCCAGGACGGCTTGAGTTCTTTGACCCGGTATGCCAGACCTGCCGCCCTAGCGGACTTTTTGATCGTCGTTTCGGCCGGACGATACGCGCTGGAAGCTAGGGGGGACGACCCCTCAGAGGATGCTTCCCAGCCGTCCTGGCGCTGTTCCCGGCGCAGGCCGTCGTGAGCCGTCAGCCGCCGCCGGGACCCGGCGGCGTCGGGCCGGTTGGTGGATAGGAGCCGTCCGCGTCGTGGTCCTCGTCCCCCGTGATCGGCGGATTGAAGACGCTGATCACGCGCATGTCGGTCGCGGCGCGCATGACGTGCCGATCGTCGGGGCCGACGACGTACATCGTGCCGGGCTCGAGCGGCCATCGTTGCCCGGTGGCAACCTCCTCGAGCTCGCCGCGGCCCTCGATGACGTAGTTCGCCTCCCAGTGGTGCTTGTACCAGAGCCTCGCGTCGGCCCCCGCCGGCTGTCGGAACTCGGAGAACGCGAAGCCGACGCCGTCGGCAGCGGTCAGGAAGCGCGCCGTCCGGACCGACCCGCCCGCGACCACGAGCTCGTGACCAGAGGCCCGGACATCCGCCAGGGATCGGACGAACATGCAGGCGATCCTACCTGAGTCGGCTAGCAGCCGCCCGAGGCCGCCACCGAACGTTCCGCCGCCCGCACCCCGGCGGAGAGCGTTCGCGTGTCCGCGGAGCGCGACCCGCCGGGCGGTCTGTCAGTGGCCCTTGAAGGGCTCGTCCATCGGCCGCGAACGATGCGCGGAAGTCGGTACGTGGCGTGCATCGGCGCCCGGTCGCCCACGACGACCCAGGTCAATGGTTTCCGGTCCCGTACACTTTCTGACCCGACCAGCCAGGAGGCGCGACCATCGCCGTCATCGCAGTCATCGGCGCCGGCCTGATCGGCCGGGCGTGGGTCGTCGCGTTCGCGCGCGGCGGGCACGACGTGCGGATCTTCGACCGGGCGCCGGGCGCCGCCGACGCCGCGGCGGCGTTCGCAGTCGGCGTCCTGCCGGCGCTCGCCGCCGAAGGGCTGCTCGCCGGCGCGGCGCCCGACGACGTCGGCCATCGGATCGTCGTCGTCGACGCGCTCGAGGCCGCGCTCACAGGCGCCGACCACGTCCAGGAGAACACTCCCGAGGACCTGGCCGGCAAGCAGCGCGTCTTCGCCGAGTTGGACGAGCGCGCCGACCCGGACACGGTCCTCGCGAGCTCGACTTCGGCCCTCCTGCCGTCGAAGTTCACCGAGCGCCTCACGGGCCGGTCGCGCTGCGTGGTCGTCCATCCGATCAACCCGCCGTACCTCGTGCCCGCGGTCGAGATCGTGCCGGCGCCGTGGACGGATCCGGCGGTCGTCGAGCGCACCCGCGACCTGATGATCGGGGTCGGCCAGTCGCCGATCGTGATGCGGCGGGAGATCGACGGCTTCGTGATGAACCGGCTGCAGGCCGCGCTGCTCGAGGAGGCGTTCCGGCTCGTCGCCGACGGCTACGCGTCGATCGAGGACGTCGACATCGGCCTCCGTGAGGGACTCGCGCTGCGCTGGTCGTTCATGGGGCCGTTCGAGACGATGGACCTCAATGCGCCGGCCGGCGTCCGCGACTACGTGCAGCGCTACGAGGGACTCTACGCCGGCCTCCACGCGACCATGCAGCGGCGAGTCGAGTGGGGCGGCGAGGTGCTCGACACGGTCGAGCGTGAGCGACGTGCCCGGCTGCCCGCCACCGACCTGCGGCAGCGACAACTCTGGCGCGATCGGCGGCTGATGGCGCTGGCGGCGCACAAGCGCCGCGCGCTGCGCGACATCGGGCCCTAGCCCCCTAGCCCGCCGGTGGTGCGGCGGCGCCGAAGTCGACGTCCTTCGTCCAGACCGTCCCCGCCGTCCGCCCTGGCGCGGTCCGGTACGCCCGGGAGGAGGATCGCGTTTGCGGAATCCTCACGGAGAGGCGAACATGTGTTCGATGACTGCTCAGGGATCGGCTCGCGCGCGTTTCCGCCGCGCACTCCGCGGCGGCGACTCCTACATGGTGCTGGCGGCCGCGCACGACGTCGAGAACATGAGCGTCACCGAGGCGTTCGCCGTCGTGCTCGTGCTCGCGACGCGCCGCGATCCGCGCCGGAAGCGCGCCGCCCGCCGGCTCGCCGACCGGGCTGCGACCGAACAGGCGGCGGCCGAGCGCCTGCGCGACGAGCTCGGCGTCGTGCTTGGGCGCCTGCTCGACGGTGATGCGACCGCCGCGGACCACGCGGCGACGATGCTCGAGCGGGCGGGGTTCCGCGGCGCTCAGCGCGAGCTGCGCGAGCGCCGCGAGGCCGACCGTCGATGACCTGGCCGCGGCTCGGCTCGGTTGCTACCGTCGGCGCATGGCTCCGATCGCGGCGCTCTACGACATCCACGGCAACGCTCCGGCCCTGCGCGCCGTGCTGGCCGAGGTGGCGCTCGTGCCCGACGCGCACGTCGTCGTGGGCGGCGACATCGTCTGGGGGCCGCTCCCGGAGGCGACGCTGGAGCTGGTGCGCGGCATCGACGGCGCGACGGTGATCCGCGGCAACGCCGACCGCGAGGTGGCCGAGCTGCACGGTGCGGAGGAGGGCCTCGACGCGTTCACGGCCGCCGTCACGCTGGCCTGCGGCGACGCGATCGGCGTGGAGGGCCGCACGTACCTCGGCGGACTGCCCGAGACCGCAGCGCGCGACGACGTGCTGTTCTGCCACGGCTCGCCGCGCGCCGACACCGATCCGATCACCCCGGAGACGAGCGTCGGGCTGGTGACCGAGATGCTGGCCGGCACCGAGGAACCGTTCGTCGTCGTCGGTCACACGCACCTGCAGTTCCGGCGGACGGTCGCGGGCCACCAGCTCGTCAACCCGGGCAGCGTCGGGTTGCCGTCCGGCCCGCCCGGCGCCTACTGGGCGCTGATCGACGACGACACCGTCGAGCTGCGCCGCACCGAGTACGACGTGAGCGCGGCCGCCCGGGCGTTCGAGGCGCGCGGGCTGGTCGGCTGGGCCGACTTCGCCGACCAGATCCGGACGCCGCCGGCCATCGCCGACGTGATCGACCGGTTCACGACCGGCTGACCGCTCGGGGCGGGTGGTAGGGTGGAGGGGAGACGGGATCGCGCCGCGACGCAATTCCGGCCTCGCCGCCGCTCTCGGGTCACCGTCCCCTCGTTCGCGCTGGCTCGCCCACCGGACGCGAATCGAGCTTGCCGATGACCGGCGAAGCTACCCAGGTACGGGAGTCCACGCTCCACCGCGAGATCTCTCGCGCGATGATCCGCCTCACGCACGAGTACACCGGCCGCGGCCCGAGCCGCGCCCGCACGTCGATCAACGGCACGCTCGTGGTCTGCCTGCTCGAGGACACGCTCACCAAGGGCGAGCAGACGCTCGTGCGCTCGGGCCACGGCGATGCGGTGATCGACATGCGCGGGCGTTTCCAGCAGGCGATGCGCGACGCCGCCGTGGCCGAGGTCGAGAAGCTCACCGGCAGCCGCGTGACGTCGTTCATGAGCACCAACCACATCGATCCCGACCTGGCGGCCGAGATCTTCGTGCTCGACGCCCCGCCGACCACGTAGGGCGGCTGGACGGGCGTGTTGCGGGGCGGACAACGGTCATGCCGCTGAACGCACGGCATCCGCGGTGCGCTTTCCACGCAGACAATGTTTTGCGTCCGCCGGGAGCGGGGATCGGTCGCCTGTGGCCACTGGGACTCGATGACGCCTGGGCAGCGCTTCGAGCGAACCTACGCGCAGGACGACCGGAATGCGCCGCGCCGGGCGCGCGGCGCGATCGCGACGCTCCCCGACCTCGACGAGCGTCTGCGCCGCGATCTGATGATCGTCGTGTCGGAGCTGGTGGCCAACGCCGTCCGGCACGCCCCGCGCGTGAAGGGCGGCGAGGTCGTGCTCGCCGTCAGCCGGGAGGCCGACGCGCTCCGGGTCGAGGTCAGCGACCCGGGAGACGGGTTCGACCCGGCGCCCGATCGCACGCGGGAGGGCGGGCTCGGTCTCGTCATCGTCAGCCACATCGCACGCAGGTGGGGCGTCACCGACGGTGCCAGCACCGTCGTCTGGTGCGAGGTTGCAATCCCGCGCTGAGCCCCCTGCGGCGAGGCTCGCGACCGGGGTGGTCGGGGCCTCATGCCGAGTACAATCGGCTCTGGGCGCGCTCCAGCGCTCGCGACCGGGGGTACGTTAGATGTCCGACGAGTCCGTGCTGTACACCGTCGCGAGAGAGTCGACGCCACTGGTGGCGCTCGGCGATGGCTGGCGGGCGCCGGCAGGTACCGACACGGACGAGGCCCTCAGCGCAGCGGTCGAGTCCGCGCGGCAGCATCACAAGTCCACACGCGGTGAGCACCACGTCGTGCGCGAGCAGCGCGTCCGCAACCAGGGCGGCGTCCGCTCCGAGCGGACCGTGTTCTCGACCCGCATCAACCTGTAGCAACGGGCGGCGCCTTCCCGCCTGGCAGCGGCTCCTTGACGCACGTTCGGGGCAGCGTCAGGCTCCGGCCATGAGCGATGTGGCGCGCGGCCCGAACGAGCACCTGATCGGCCAGTCCGGCTCCCGGCACGAGCTCGGCACGCCGTCGCTGGTCCTCGACCTGGATGTCTTCGACGCGAACGTCGCGTCGCTGGCGGCGCACGGCGCCGCCCACGGCTACGACATCCGTGCGGTCGCGAAGATCCACAAGACCATCGAGATCTCGCGCGCGCAGATCGCCGCCGGCGGCGTCGGCGTCTGCTGCGCGACGCTGCGCGAGGCCGAGGTGATGGCCGACGCGGGCATCCCGGGCGTGATGCTGTTCACGTCAGTCGTGACGGCGCCGAAGCTGGCCCGCCTGGCCGAGCTGAACGCGCGGGCCGAGGGCCTGCTGGTATGCGTCGACGACCCGGCCAACGTCGCGCAGCTGGAGGTGGCCGCGCGGGCCTCGGGCACGCCGCTCGGGCTGCTCGTCGACCTCGAGGTCGGCGGCAGGCGCACGGGCATCTCGAACGAGGACGACGCGGTCGCGCTGGCGAGCCGCATCGCCGGCAGCGACGCCGTCACCTACGAGGGCGTCCAGGGCTACGTCGGCAACCACCAGAACACCGTCGACTACGACCGGCGCAAGGCGATTTCGCGCGAGCTGCTGGCCCCGCTAGTGGCGCTCGTCGAGCGGCTGCATCGCGCGGATCTCGTGCCGCGCGTCGTCTCGGGCGCCGGCACCGGCACGCACGACTTCGACTACGAGCTCGGCGTGTTCACCGAGGTGCAGGGCGGCACGTACGCGCTGATGGACGTCAACTACCGCGACGCCGTGCTGCGCCGCGACGACCCGCATCCGTTCGGCGCCGCCCTGTCGGTGCGCGCGACCGTCATCTCGGCCGCCCAACCGGGCTTCGTGGTCGCGGACGCCGGCATCAAGGAGCTCGACTGCATCTTCGGCATCGAGCACCCGGGCATCCTCCGCGGCGCTCCGAAGGGCGCCGTCTACTCGCTGGTCGGCGACGACATGGGCCGCATCGACCTGGCCGAGGGCAGCTCGCTGGCCGTCGGCGACGTGGTCGAGCTGCAGCCGCCGCACTGCTACCAGACGCTCGCCATGTACCGCCTGATCCACTGCGTGCGCGGCGACGACCTGGTCGACATCTGGACGGTCGACGCGCTCGACCAGTGGTGAGCGCCCGCTAATCCCGCCCGACGAGACGCGCCAGCGTGCCGCGGGCGACGGACCGCGCCAGCCCGGGGTTCTCGCGCAGCCGGCGGACGGAGTACTCGTACCAGCGGTTGCCGAACGGCACGTAGACGCGCACCGGGTGGCCCGTGCGCACCAGCTGGTCGCCAAGCCCCGGCCGCACGCCGAGCAGCATCTGGAACTCGTACGCGTCGGGGGCCAGCCCGGCCGCCGTGACGCGTGCCGTCGCCTGCTCGATCAGGTACGCGTCGTGCGTCGCGATAGCCGGGAACGCGTCGATCTCGATCAGCCGCTCCAGCGCCGCCACCCAGGCCGCGCGCACCTCGTCGAACCCCTGCAGGGCCACATCCGGCGGCTCGACGTAGATGCCCTTGCAGATGCGCACGCGTGGCCGCAGGCCGGCCATCGCGTCGATGTCGGCGGGCGTGCGGCGCAACATCGCCTGCAGGACGATGCCGAGATTCTCGTGGCCACGGGCTCGCAGCTCGTGGTAGACGGCGAGGATGTCGGTCGTCGTGGAGGAGTCCTCCATGTCGATCTCGACGGTGGTACCGCCCGCCGCCGCGTGCTCGGCGATGGCGCCGATGAGGTCACGGCACGCAGCGCGGTCGATGTTCAGCCCGAGACCGGTCGGCTTGACGCTGACATCGCCGTCGAGGCTATTCTGCGCGAGCGCGTCGAGCACCGCGATGTAGGTGTCGCGGATCGCGATCGCCTCGCCGAGCGCGTCGATCTCCTCGCCCAGCACGTCGATCGTGACCCGCTTGCCGGCGGCGTTCAGGCGGCGGGTCGTCTCGACCGCCTCGGCCAGCGTCTCGCCGGCGATGTAGGGCGCTGCGAACCGTCGCACCAGCCGCCGCGGCATCAACGGGACGCCGCGCGCGAGCAGGTGGTCGATCGCCGACATCAGTGCTCGCCGGTGGCCACCGGGAGCCCGCGCCGGCTCCACTCGCTCCACGATCCGACGTACAGACGCGCGTCCGGCCGGCCCGCGGCGTGCAGCGCGAGCACGTCGACGCAGGCAGTGACTCCCGAGCCGCAGTAGACGACGATCTCGGCGGCGTCCAGCACCGTCGCGTCGAACCTGCGGTCGCCGGCGAAGGGCACGTTGACCGCGCCGGGGATGTGGCCGCCGACCGGGTCGAGGTTCGCGAGCGGGTCGTCGGACGCCTCGCCGGCGAAGCGGGCCGGCGCCCGCGCGTCGACGATCGCAAGGCCCGGATCGCCGAGCCGCGCGTGGATCTCGTCGGCGGTCATCGAGTCGTCGGTGCGCTCGCGCGGCTCGAAGACGACCGGCTCGACCCGTGTGTCGCCGCCGGCGAGCGGACCCTGCCAGGCGGACAGGCCGCCCTCGATGACGGCGACGTCGCTGTGCCCGAAGTGCCGCAGCAGCCACCAGAGGCGAGCCGCGCCGCCGGTCATGGCGTCGTCGTAGGCGACCACGAACACGCCGTTGCCGATGCCCGCCCGGCCGGCCGCGTCGGCGAACGCGTCGGCCGTCGGCAGCGGGTGCCGGCCACGAGCCGGCGCCTCGCGCAGGTCGGACAGGTCGGCGTCGAGATCGAGGAACGACGCGCCCGGGATGTGGCCGGACTGGAAGCCCCCGACCGCCCGGGCGGGGTCGGCGAGATCGAACCGGCAGTCGACGAACTGGTAGCGCACACCGCGGAGAATAGGCGGACCGACCCTCTTCGCGCGGCCGTGCGATAGCCTGAGGCCGCCGTGAAGAACGCCGTCATGCTCGTGCTCGTGGCCGCGATCGTGGCCGGGGCACTCGGCAACATCCTCGAGCGCCAGATCTATGGCCCGACCCTGCGCGAGCAGGCCACCGCGGCGCGTATCTCGGCGGCCGTCAAGGCCGGCGACAAGAGCGCCTACGACCGGGCGTCCAAGGACGCCGCCGTCGACATCGGTACCCGTGAGTTCCTCTGGACGATCATTCCGCCGATCGCCATCGGCCTGGTCGGCGGGCTGCTGATCTACCGTCGCTGGCCCCGCGTTGCCGTCCCGGCCTGATGGCCATGGTGGCGCTGTTCGGCGTGCTGACGGTCGGCCTCGCCGCGATCGCCGCGGCCGCTTTCGGGGCCGGCCAGTACCCGATCGCGGTCGGGGCCGGGGCGCTCGCCGTGTGGATGGCGACGCTCGCCGTGGGCGTGTTCCGCGGCCGCAGAAGAGTTCGCTGACCGGCGGCGAAAGCGGAACCTTGATGCCGACCGACGTCGAGTGGTTCCTGGACGGAGAGCGCGCTCGCGGCGCCTCGCCCGCGACGCTGCGCTCGTACGGCGCCGACCTTCGTACCTACGCCGCGTGGCTCGAGGGCCGCGCGCAGACGCCCTCCACGGCCACCCGCGCCGACGTGCGCGCCTACGCGTCCGACCTCGCCGGCCGCGGCCTGGCACCCGCCTCGCGGGCCCGCGCCCTGGCCGCCCTGCGCTCGCTGCACCGCCGCCTGCACACCGCCGGCCGCGCAACGACCGATCCGGCCGCGGAGCTGCCGGGACCGAAGCGCGAGCGCCGACTGCCCGACGCGCCGCGCGAGTCGGAGCTCGGCCGTCTGCTGGACGAGCACTGGCCCGACGGCGTGGCGGGCCTGCGCGACCGCGCGACGCTCGAGCTGCTGTACGGCTGCGGCCTGCGCGTCAGCGAGGCCTGCGGACTCGACCGCGGCGACGTCGACGCCCGCTCGGTGCGCGTGCTCGGCAAGGGCGACAAGGAGCGCGTCGTCCCGATCGGCGAGCCGGCGGCCGCCGCCGTCGCCGCCTGGCTGGCCCACGGGCGCCCGGAGGTGGCGACCGATGCGAGTGGCGCTGCCCTGCTGCTGAGCATGCGCGGGCGGCGCATCGAGGAGACCGCCGTCCGGCGCATCCTCAGCCGCCGCCTCAGCTCGCTCGGACTCGAACACCGTTCACCACACGCCCTCCGACACGCGTACGCCACCCATCTTCTGGAGCACGGCGGCGATCTGCGCGCAATTCAGGAGCTTCTAGGGCATGCTTCGTTAGCGAGCACGGAGATCTACACCCGGGTCTCGGTCTCGCACCTCCGACAGGCTCACGCGCTCGCGCACCCACGATCTTGATGGTTCCCAGCAAAGTTGCGATCGAGGACGTCTGGCAGAAGTACCGGCTGTCGCGCGATAAGGCGCTCCGGGACCGCCTGATCCTCAACTACGCCCCCCTCGTCAAGTACGTGGCCGGGCGCATCTCGACGAGCCTGCCCGCACACGTCGACGAGGGCGACCTCGTCTCGTACGGGCTGCTCGGCCTGATCGGCGCCATCGAGCGCTACGACCCGGGCCGCGAGATCAAGTTCGAGACGTACGCGATCTCCCGCATCAAGGGATCGATCATCGACGAGCTGCGCTCGCTCGACTGGGTGCCGCGCTCGGTGCGGTCGCGGGCCCGCGAGATCGAGCGCGCGATGCTCGACCTCGAGAACCGCTTCAAGCGACCGCCCTCAGACGAGGAGGTCGCGAACGAGATCGGCATCACCGTCGACGAGTTCCAGGACTCGCTGACTGCCATCTCCCGCTCGTCCGTCGCGGCGCTCGACGAGCTGTGGCAGATCTCGACCGGCGGCGGCGACACGGTCTCGCTGATCGACACGATCGAGGATCCGCACGCCGACGACCCGTCGAAGGCGATGAGCCAGACCGAGGTGCGCGAGGCCCTGGCCGACGCCATCCAGCGGCTCCCCGAGCGTGAGAAGCTGGTGATCACGCTCTACTACTACGAGGAGCTCACGCTCCGCGAGATCGGCGAGGTGCTGTCCGTCACCGAGTCGCGCGTCTCGCAGCTCCACACGAAGGCGATCCTGCGGCTGAAGGTACGCCTGCAGGGATCCCTCGCGCGGTAGCGCGTCCCGCGTCACGATCCGCGCGCGGCCAGCGTCGAGACGTGCGCGCAAACGTCCCGGTCGCGCGATCCGTCTGCCTTCCGCGCGGAAACGTTCCGGGGTCAGACCCCAGAACGCGCCGTTTCGGGGTCTGACCCCGCACATCGATGGCGCACGAGAGCGCGCGGGAGTGTCATCGCTAACTGGCCAGCGGTAGCTCCGCGGCCTCGCGGAGCTCGTCGAGACACGCGATGGCGGCGACCCGCGTATGCACGTGCAGCTTGCGCATGACGGCCTTCACGTGCGAGCGCACCGTCTCGATCGAGACGACCAGGTCGGTGGCGATGGCGACCGTTGACTTGCCGTCGGCGAGCAGCGTCAGGATCTGCCACTCGCGCGGCGTCAGACGCTCGCGCACGGCTCGCGACCGGGCCCGGCGGACCTTGTTCTGGCGCTGGAACTCGCGCACCAGCACCGGCGTCATGGCGCGGGAGATGGGCGTCTCGCCGCGCGCGGCGGCGCGCAGCGACTCGCCCAGTCGCTCGCTCGAGAAGTCCTTCGCCAGGTAGCCGTCCGCGCCGGCGCGCAGCGCGCGCAGCAGGTCGTTCGGCTTCGTCGACACCGTCAGGATCACGATCGTCGTGTTGGCGTCGTGCGCTCGCAGCTCGGCGGCCAGTTCGATACCGTCGCCGTCCGGCAGGTAGACGTCGATCAGCGCCAGGTCGAAGTCGAGCCGCGGCGCGAGCGAGCGCGCTACCGCGATGGAGCCGGCTTCGCCGGCGATGCGGAAGCCCGCCTCGATGAGCTTGACGGTGAGGCCGATACGGGCGGGCTCGTAATCCTCGACGAGCAGGACGCGCAGGGGTTGTCGGGGCATCCAGGGTGCTCTCCTCGTGCGACGGGCCGAGTCCTCGGCGCCGTGCGGCCGTACGAGCGGCGCCGTGGCCTAGCGCGCGGCACCCGTAGTCACTGCCTGGTCGAACAGTGGTGGTAAGCCTGCCGTCTTGCCATCACTCAGACGTACTAAATATCACCAAATATCGGACGAGAATCGGCCAATTCGGCAGATGCCCGGGGATCGGTACAATCGCGCCACGGGAGACCCGCCGGTCGGAAGGAGCGTTCATGCCGCAGGAGTCCGGGAAGATTCGCAACGTCGCCGTTCTCGGCCATCGTGGGTCGGGGAAGACGTCCCTCGTCGAGTCGCTGCTGTTCGAGAGCGGCGAGACGACGCGCCTCGGCACCGTGGTCGACGGCACGACCGTCACGGACCACGACGAGGACGAGAAGCGGCGCTCGATGTCGATCTCCGCGACCCTCGCGCACTGCGGCTGGGAGGGGCGCCGCCTGAACCTCATCGACACGCCGGGCGATCCGTCGTTCCAGGGTGATGCGCTCGGTGCGCTGAGGGTCGTCGAAGGGGTGCTGTTCGAGATCTCGGGGGTGGCGGGCGTCGAAGTGTCGACCGACCGGCTGTGGCGCCGCGCCGACGAGCTCGGGCTGCCGCGCATCGTCCACGTCAACCTGCTCGACCGCGAGCGCGCCGACTTCGACGCGACCCTCGCGTCCCTGACGAGCCTGTCGGACTGGGTCGTCGCCGTTGCGATGCCGATGGGGCAGGAGCACGGGTACAAGGGCGTCATCGATCTCGTCCACATGCGCGCCTACCCTGATCCGAACGGGCAGCACGAGGGTGACGGCGTCGACATTCCGGCCGAGTACATGGAGGAGGCGCAGCGGCGTCACGACGAGCTGATCGAGAAGGTCGCCGAGTCGGCCGACGAGCTGATCGAGAAGTACCTCGAGGAGCAGGAGATCACGGCCGAGGAGATGGCGTCGGCGCTGAAGGCGATGGTCTCGCGCGGCACCATGTTCCCGGTCACCTGCGGCGCCGCGGCACGCAACTCCGGCACGCACGCGCTGCTCGACCTGATCGTCGAGGCGCTGCCCTCGCCGAAGCGCGTCGGCGGCGTCAAGGTCACCAACGCGGCGGGCGAGGAGAGCACGCTCGACCTCGACGACGGCGTCGTGGCGTACGTGTTCAAGACGATCGCCGACCCGTTCGCCGGCAAGCTGTCGCTGTTCCGCGTCTTCTCCGGCACGATCACCAGCGAGTCGCACCTCCTCAACCAGCGGACCCACGGCAAGGAGCGCATGGGCAGCCTCCTCGAGGTGCAGGGCAAGGACCACCACCACGCCGCGCAGTTCGCGGCGGGTGAGATCGGCGCCGTCGGCAAGCTCAAGGACGTGACGACCGGGGACCTGCTGGTCGACACCGAGCGCGACATCGTGATCGCGCCCGTGAAGCTGCCGTCGCCCGTCGTCTCCGTCGCCGTCGAGCCGTCGAAGAAGGGCGAGGAGGACAAGCTCAACCAGGCGCTGCGGCGGCTCCAGGAGGAGGATCCGACGCTCGGCGTGCACCGCGACGAGCGCACCGGTGAGCAGCTCGTCGAAGGCCTCTCGCAGATGCACATCGAGGTGACCGTCGAGCGCGTCAAGCGGCGCTTCGGCGTCGACATGATCACGCACCCGCCGCGGGTGCCGTACCTCGAGGCGATCCGCAAGGGCGCCCGTGGGCATGGCCGCCACAAGAAGCAGACTGGCGGCCGCGGGCAGTTCGGCGACTGCCAAATCGAGATCACGCCGCTGCCCGGGCACGAGGGCTACGAGTTCCACGACAAGATCGTCGGCGGCGCCATCCCGCAGAGCTTCCGCGGCGCGGTCGACAAGGGCGTGCAGGAGTCGATGGTCAAGGGCGAGTTGGCCGGCTTCCCCGTCGTCGGTGTCGGCGTGACGCTCGTGGATGGCTCGTACCACAACGTCGACTCCTCCGAGATGGCGTTCAAGATCGCAGGCTCGCTGGCGTTCCGGGAGGCGTACGCCAAGGCCGACGCCGTCATGCTCGAGCCGGTGATGGCCGTCGAGATCTCCGTCCCCGAGGACTCGGTCGGCGACATCACGGGCGACCTCAACGCCCGGCGCGGACGGCTCCTGGGCATCGAGCCGCGCGGCTCGGCCACGACCGTGCGCGCCGAGGTGCCGATGGCCGAGATGCTGACGTACTCGCAGACGCTCACGTCCGTGACCGGCGGACGCGGAGATTACGCGATGAGCTTCCTGCGCTACGAGGAGGTTCCACAGCATATTGCGCAGAAGGTCGCCGCAGACGCGAAGAAGGCGGCAGAATCCCACTAGGTTTGACGAGACTCCGCCGCCAGCAATCGGTCGTCCACTGCGACTACTGCGAGCGCACGCTCCTCCTGGGGGAGAGCGTGGCGAACTTTCGCGACGGCCGGGAGGAGCGGATCGTCTGTGCCCTGTGCGAGGTCGATGCCCTCAAGCGAGGCTGGCTGCGTGACGGCCAGCCCGACCCGCCGCCGCAGCCGCGCGAGCCGCGCGCCGGGCTGATCGACCGCCTGAGGCGGCCCCGGGACGAACGGAAGACGAAGGAGCCGGGGTTGCGGCCGCCGCCGCGGCACACGCTCGGCGTCGTGCGGCTGACGGGCGAGGACGCCGAGGTGGCGGAGCGCGCCCGCACCCGCGAGGCCGGGCGCGCCGAGGCCGCCGCCCAGGCGGTCGCGGTCAGTGTCGAGACGTTCAACGTCAGCCCGTACCGCCGCACCGTGCAGGGCATCGCGCGCACGCTCGGCGCGCCGCGCGTGTCGCTGATGCCGCTCGGCGGCATCCGTCCCGACGTCGTCATCACGATCGCCTGGGACATCTCCTGGTATCAGTACCGCGTCGATGCCGAGGCCGATCCTCCGGTGCGGCTCGAGGGGCGCGGCGACGACGTCACGGAACTCGCCCTCCGGTGGCGCACGTGGAACGCCGGACTGACGGAGGACGGCGGGCTGGTGCTCGGGTGAGGGCGCTGGCCCTCGCAGCCGTCGCGATCGGCCTGCTGGCGCCGCCCGCCGAGGCCTCGCACGTGGCGGGTCGCACCTGGCCGGGCGGGCGGGTCACCTATGCCGTGACGTCGAAGTCGATGCGCGGCCCGGTGCGCGCGGCGGCTCTGGCCTGGAACCGCTCCGGCCTCAAGGTGCAGCTCGTCGAGGTGTCGCGGAGCAGGGCGCGGCTCCTGATCAGCCCGTTGCCGAGGGGCGGCTGCTTCGGGGCGATCGGCGAGGCGATCGTCGGCTACCCGGGCGGCTTCCAGAGCTTCATGCACCTGCAGACGAACTGCCCCGAGGGCACGCTGACGATGACGGCGGCGCACGAGTTCGGGCATGTGCTCGGACTGAAGCACGAGAACAAGCGGTGCTCGCTGATGAACAGCGTGTTCCTGTCGCGCTGCCGTCCGCAGCCGCTCGAGTGGGAGTGGTACTGCTCACCGCCGCGCGACGACGATCGCCGTGGTCTGCTGCGGCGCTACGGCGGCAAGTTCCGCAAGGCCAGCCCCACCTTCTGCGTTTCGAAGACGCTGCCCGGTCCCGTGCGCTTGCTGGGCGATGCGGCCGACCCGGTCGATTCGCTGGCCCGCGTGCGCATCTCGTTCCAGACGCCGTCCTCGAGCACGCTGCGGCGCGTGATCGTGACGCGCCGGCGAGGACGCATCTGCGGCGACACGCCCATCTCCCGCAGCGTGCCGATCGTGCAGCGCGAGGGTGTCACGCCGCGGCTCGGCACGCTCGTGGCCGAGGTGCCGAAGGCGGCGCGCGCGGCGGTGGTCGCGGTCGAGGACCTCGCCGTCGGCGGCACCGGCACGTGGTGCTACGCGGTGTTCACGCTCGACCGTCGCAACCGCTGGCGCAGTGCCGGGCAGCGCGTCGTGACGCGCGTTCCCGAGGCGCCGCTGGCGACGCGGCTCGGGCTCGTCGCCATGTCGGCGGCGCAGACCGGCGTGACGCTGCAGTGGACGAACCCGCGCACGCCGCTGGCCGCCGTGCAGGTGGCGCGAGCGGCCGGACCGTGCCCGGCTGACGCGGCGCGACTGCCGCTGTACGCCGACGCGCCGACGACGCCGGGGGCGGTCGGGTACACCGACGTCACGGCGGGGCCGGGTACCTGGTGCTATGGCCTGCGGTTCACGGCCGCCCAGCCCGGTGCGCGGCCGCTGACGGCGCTCGTGCAGGTCTCCCGGGTCTGAGTGATACTTGATACATGCCGTCTCGCTCGAAGGGCATGCACATCCATGGCACGCGCGTCGGCGCCTCGCGGTTCCGTCGCCATCTGACGCGGACCTCGCCGCCCGAGCCGGGCGATCCCTTCGAGACGACGGCCGGGCGCATCTCTCGCGGGCACGCGGTGGAGCGCCTCGAGCACCTGCATACCGACTTCAAGCTCGAGCACCGCTTCATGCGCGACGACGCCGCGTAGACCGTCCCGGTAGACTCGGCAGCACGATGCGCCTGACCGAACTACACCAGGACCTGTCCGAGCTGCGCAGCAACCTCGCCGCCGAGCTCGAGGCCATCAACCGGCTCGAGTCGCAGACGTTCACGCTCACGGATGACGACGCCCGCGAGGAAGTCCGCAGGATCGCCGACGAGAAGAAGGGTCACGCGGCCTCCTTGCTGCGGCAGATCGAGCGCCTCGACCCGAAGTTCGCCGAGCGCGTCCGCTCCTAGCGCGTCCCAGGTGCCGACCGGCGCGCGGCCAGCGTCGAGACGCGCGCGCAAACGTCCCGGTCGCGCGATCCGTGCGCCTTCCGCGCGGAACCGTTCTGGGGTCAGACCCCGGAACGGCCCGTTTCGGGGTCTGACCCCGCACATGGGAGACGCACAAACGTGCGCGGAACTATCACGCGCTAGCGGCCGGCTACCCAGGTGCGGGTGACGAGCGCGGCGGAGCCGGACATCACGATAGCGGCGGCCAGGTGCTCGTCGGCGACCCCTGCGATCTCGGCGTGGTCGAGGTCGATCGCGATCAGATCGGCGGGCGCACCTGCATCGATGACCGGAACCGGCAGCCCGAGCGCACGCGCGCCGTGCGCCCAGCCGCACGACAGCAGGTACGGCGCCGGGCCGGTGTCGCCGTCGGCCACGAGCACGTTGCGGCGCTCGGCCGAACGACGGGCGACGTGCTCGAGCTCGCGCAGCTCGAGCAGCGGGTCGAGGAGGGTGTTGGAGTCGGAGCCGACGCAGATCGGCACGCCCGCGGCCAGCAACCGGCGGGCCGGCACGTAGCCGTCGCCGAGGTTGCCCTCGGTGGTCGGGCACGCGCACACCGTCGCACCGCGCGCGGCGAGCAGCGCGATCTCGGCGTCGTCGCAGTGCGTGCCGTGGACAATCGTGGTGTGGTGTGTGAGCGCGCCGGCCCGGTCGATCAGCTCGACCGGGCGCAAGCCGGTCGCCGCGAGCGTCTCCGCGATCTCGCGCGGCTGCTCGTCGGCGTGCAGGTGCAGCACCAGGTCGTGGTCGGCGCAGTGCTCCGCGATGCGGCCCAGCCAGGCCTCGGAGACGGCACGCACGGAGTGGGGGGCGGCACCGACCGTGACGAGCGGCCGGTCAGCGGCCCACAGCTGCAGCGCCTCGAGCCGGGCCAGGTACGCGTCGACCGTCGGGTCGCAGAATCGCCGCTGGCCGGGATCTGGCGGGCGGTCGAAGCCGCCGCGCTCGTACGCCGTCAGCAGCAGCACGATGCGGATTCCGACCTCTTCGGCCGCCGTGCAGACGGCCTCGGCCAGCGCGTTCGGCTGCTCGTACGGCGTGCCGTCGGGCTGGTGGTGCACGTAGTGGAACTCGCCGACAGCCGTGTAGCCCGCCTCGCGCATCTGTGTGAAGCAGCGGCGGGCGACATCGCCGATACGGGCCGGGTCGAGCGAGCCGGCGGCGGCGTACATGGCCTCGCGCCACGTCCAGAAGTCGTCCTCCGGCGCGAGGTGCGAGACGCGCTCCACCAGGCCGCGCAGGTCGCGCTGGAAGCTGTGCGAGTGGACGTTGACGAAGCCGGGCGCGAGCGCCGTCCGCGACAGCCGCACCGCGTCGGCGGGCGCGTGCGCGGCGCCGATCAGTCCCTCGATCATGCCGTCGTCCGGATCGACGAGCACGGCGAGATCGCGGTGCACGCCGGTCGCGTCGAGCACGACCTCGGGCACCAGCGTGACCGTCACGTGGTGATCCCCGGGAGGTCGAGCCCGGTCTCCCGCGCGTGGTCGAGCGCCTCGTCGTAGCCGGCGTGGGCATGACGCATGACGCCGGTGCCCGGATCGTTGGTGAGCACCCGCTCGACGCGCAGCGCGCCGTCGTCCGTGCCGTCGGCGACCACCTGCGCGCCGCTGTGGATCGACCGGCCGATGCCGACGCCGCCGCCGTGGTGCAGTGCCACCCAGGCCGCACCGGATGCGACGTTGAGCATCGCATTCAGCAGCGGCCAGTCGGCGATCGCGTCGGAGCCGTCGCGCATCGCCTCGGTCTCGCGGTAGGGCGAGGCGACCGACCCGCTGTCCAGATGGTCGCGGCCGATGACGAGCGGCGCGGTCACCTCGCCGGAGCGCACCAGCTCGTTGAAGCGCAGGCCGGCGCGGTGCCGCTCGCCGTATCCGATCCAGCAGATGCGCGCGGGCAGGCCCTGGAAGGCGATCCGCCGCTGCGCGCCGTCGAGCCAGCGCTGGAGCTTGACGTTGTCGGGGAACAGCTCGCGCATCGCGGCGTCGGTGGCGGCGATGTCGTCGGGATTGCCGGATAGTGCCGCCCAGCGGAACGGCCCGATGCCGTGGCAGAACAACGGCCGCACGTACGCGGGCACGAAGCCCGGGTAGTCGAAGGCGCGTGCGTACCCGGCCGTCTTCGCCTCGGTGCGCAGGTTGTTGCCGTAGTCGACGACGGTCGCGCCGAGCTCCTGCCACTCGACCATCATCGCCACCTGGCGCGCCATCGAGTCGCGCGCCCGCCCGATGTACGCCTGTGGATCCGACGCGCGCAGCTCGGCCGCGTCGTCCAGCGAGAGATCGTCCGGCACGTAGCCGACGAGCGGATCGTGGGCGGCCGTCTGGTCGGTGACGATGTCGGGCACGACGCCGCGGGCACGCAGCGCCGCGTGCAGCTCGTTGGCCGTCATCACGAGGCCGATCGAGCGCCCTTCGCCGGCCGCCTTCGCCTCCTCGACCTCGCGCAGCGCCGTGTCGAGATCGGGCGCGATCAGGTCGAGGTAGCGCGTCTCGACGCGGCGCACGAGGTGGTGGGGGTCGACGTCGGCGATCAGACAGACGCCGTCCAGCATCGCGACTGCGAGCGGCTGCGCGCCGCCCATGCCGCCGCAACCGGCGGTCACGACCAGCCGCCCGGCGAGCGAGCCGCCGAACCGCTGCTCGGCGATCGCCGCGAACGTCTCGTAGGTCCCCTGCACGATGCCCTGGGTGCCGATGTAGATCCACGACCCTGCGGTCATCTGCCCGTACATGGTCAGGCCGAGCGCCTCGAGCCGCCGGAACTCGTCCCAGTTGGCCCAGTCGGGCACGAGGTTGGAGTTCGCGATCAGCACGCGCGGCGCCATCTCGTGCGTGCGGAACACGCCCGCCGGACGCCCGGACTGCACCAGCAGCGTCTCGTCGTTCTCGAGGCGCTTCAGCGTCGCGACGATGCGGTGGAAGTCGTCCCAGGTGCGGGCCGCCTTGCCGGTGCCGCCGTACACGACGAGGTTCGCGGGATCCTCGGCGACGTCCGGATCGAGGTTGTTCTCGAGCATCCGGAGCGCGGCTTCCTGGAGCCATCCGCGGCACCGCAACTCGGTCCCGCGCGCAGCGCGGATGACGGGTGCATCGGCCATGGCGCAGAGCGTAGCGGCGCCGGCCGCAGCCCGTCGTGGGCTATACTGGGCCCTGCCTGCGGATGTAGCTCAGTTGGCTAGAGCGTCGCCTTGCCATGGCGAAGGTCGAGGGTTCGAGTCCCTTCATCCGCTCCTCGAAATCCCTGCAATGCAGGGCTTTCTTCGTGTCTACGGGTGTGACGTCTGCTGGCTGAGCGCGGCAAGTGCGGCCGCGATCCCCTGCTGGTCCAGCAGCTCGTGAACCTTGTGGCTCAATGGCGAGTCGGCGTGCGCTCCGCGCTCGGCCAGCGCGCGTACTGCAGCAAGTGCGTCCGTTGTACCGACGGCAGCCGCGCGCCTCTCGAGGCGTTCTTCATCGAGCAGCTCGTGTGCGAGGAGTCGCCCGGCCTGCCGGGAAGCCTCGAAGGCGCCGGTCGCGTGCCACTGGTCGACGCGATCGAGGATGAGGTCTTCCAGGCTGATCACGAGAATCTCGTCGATCAGGACGGCCTCGGCGCCGTCCGGCTCGAGTGTCCAAGCCGGCACCTCGACGGCGATAGCCAGCGTTTCATCGACCCAGTGCCGCCCTTCACGCTCGAAGCCGAGCTCGTCGCAGAACACGGCATCGAGTTCGCGTTCGGTCGCGACCCCGACGAGGTCGATATCACGCGAGACGTGTGCGAGTGGATCCCAGAGCGCGACGGCGCTGCCGCCAACGACCGTCATCGAGAGTCCGTGCGCGTCGAAGCGACCGGCGAGGACGTCGATCGCGATCCGTGCGCGTGTGTTCGAGTCGCGCACAGCCTTCAGCTGCGACTCGAGAAGCTCGCGCGCGTCGCCTGCGCCGCTAACGGTCGCCAACGATCGCCACGCTCTCGCCTATCCGACGCAGCGCCGCAGCCTTCGACGCGCTCCGAGGACGCTCACGTGGAGCTTGCACGTCAGGGCCGAGCTTTCTTGCGCCTGCGGCCACTGCTTGAGAGGTGAAGGTTCGAAGGGGGCGTTCCGAGGCTGCAGGCGAAAGAAGCCGAGCGACAGCTTCGAGCCGTCCAGCGCGCGCCGCGGCGACAACGGTTTCGCCACGCAGCATCGGCTGCGGTGCGAGCATCCAGCGCCCGGCTCCAACGCGATCTCCGACCTGTCGTTCGACCTCTCGGGCGGTCGAGACGATGAGATCGATCGCACGCGCCGTCCCTTCTCGCACGTCTGATCGAAGCGAGCGGTCGAGCTGCGCCTCCCACTGGCGCACGATCTCGCGGCTCACTCCGAGGGCAGCCGCCCGCGCCGTCTGCGTGGGAAACCACCGCTGGAGAGATTCGTAGGCCGAGGGGAGTGGAGACACCCCAGCAATTCTACCACTCTAGTTGGCATAATAGTGACAACCATGAGACCTCCGCTCGTTGGTATCGGTCGAGTCGGCGATCTCGACGCGGGCGCGGACATCGTCTGACGCAAGGGCGGCACCGCCCGGATCGTCCACCTCGAGGTGGCCCGGCGACCGGGCCGCGGCTGGCCGCAGGCTCAGCCCGCCGCCACCCGCACCGCGGCGAGCGTGAACCCCTCGTACCCGGCGGCGGCGACCGTGTCGCAAGCGCCACGGTAGCGCCCGCAACCGCCCACGTACGGCATGAACACGCGCGGCTTGCCCGCGATGTTCGAGCCGATGTACCACGAGTTCGACACCGTGTAGAGCGTCTCGTCGGCGAGCTCGTTGACATGCTGCACCCAGGCGTCCTCGGCCGCGGGTGTCGCCTCGATGCGGTCGAGGCCGCCGGCGCGCAGGTAGACCAGGCAGTCGGCGATCCAGTCGACGTGCTGCTCGATCGACAGCGCCATGTTCGACAGCACGCCGGGGCTGCCCGGGCCGGTGATCGCGAACAGGTTCGGGAATCCCGCGATCGCCAGACCGAGATACGTCCGCGGCCCGTGCGCCCACGTCTCGCGCAGCGACCGGCCGCCGGCGCCGCGGACGTCGATGTCGAGCAGCGCGCCGGTCATCGCGTCGAAGCCGATCGCGAACACGATCACGTCGACCTCGTACTCGCGCTCGGCGGTGGCGATGCCGTGCGGCAGGATTCGCGTGATCGGCGACCTGCGCGCGTCGACCAGCTCGACGTTGTCGCGGTTGTACGTCGCGAAGTAGTCGATGTCGACGCACGTCCGGCGCATCCCGATGGAATGGCTCGGGCACAGCAGTTCGGCCACCGCCGGGTCGTGCACGATCTCGCGGATCTGCTCGCGCGCGAACTCCTGGGCGGTGAAGTTCGCGTCGGCGCTGGTGAACACGTCGCTGAACCGGCCCGACAGCGAGCCGATGCCGCCCTCGGCCCAGCCGGCCTCGTAGATGCGGCGGCGCTCCTCGTCGGTCACGTCGAACGCGCCCAGCCGCGGCGGCGTGTGCGGGACGCCGGGATCCGACTGCTCCGCGGCCCGGCGTCGCTCGGCGTACGTGGCCACCACGGCCTTCACCTCGGCCGGCTCGAGCGGGCGATTCACGGCGGGCATCGAGTAGTTGGCCGTCCGCTGGAACACGTACAGGTGGTCGGCGTGCCGCGCGATCTGCGGGATCGCCTGGATGCCGGTCGAGCCGGTGCCGACGAACGCAACGCGCTTGCCGGCGAAGTCGACGCCCTCGTGCGGCCACTCGGCCGTGTGGAAGCACGGGCCCGCGAAGTCGTCGATCCCTTCGACGTCGGGTCGCTTGATCGACGAGAGGTTGCCGACGCCCGAGATGCAGTACCGCGCCGTCACCCGCTCGCCGTCGCCGGTGACGAGCGTCCACCGGTTGGCGTCGTCGGCGTAGACCGCCTCGGCGATCTGGGTGTGGAACGAGATGTCGCGGCGCAGGTCGAAACGGTCGGCGACGTGGTTGAGGTAGCGGAGGATCTCGGGCTGGGTCGCGTAGCGCTCCGTCCACACCCAGTCGTCCAGCAACTCCTGCGAGAACGAGTACTGGTAGTCGATGCTCTCGACGTCGCAGCGGGCGCCCGGGTAGCGATTCCAGAACCAGGTGCCGCCGACGTCGCCGCCGCGCTCGAACCCGCGGGCGGTGAAGCCCAGATCGCGCAGCCGGTAGAGCATGTACAGCCCCGCGAACCCGGCGCCGATAACGACGGCGTCGAAGTCGGGCGAGCGGTTCGCGGATGCGTCGATCGACGTCATTGGTCTGAAAATTGTACCAAGGTGCGTCAGGTGCTTCTCGACCGCGGCAGCGCCACCGCGAACGCGAACGAGATCAGCCCGAGGACGGCGATCGCCCGGATCGCCGCCTCCAGTCCCTGCGCGTCCGCCAGCACGCCGAGCAGCGCCGCCATGCCCGCGCCGGCGCCGATCGACAGGCCGAGGATGACGCCCGAGGCGAACCCGACCTGGCGCGGTAGGGCCTCCTGGGCGATCAGGACCAGCGGGTAGAAGTTCATCTCCATCGTGAAGCCGATCAGCGCCATCAGCGCGAACACGCCGGCCAGCGGCGTCACCGTGATGGCCAGGACGAGCGGCACCGTCACGCCCAGCGATCGCACCACCACGGGCCGGAAGCCGATGCGGTCGGCCAGGCGGCCGCCGAGCAGCGTGCCGGCGGCGCCGAACACCATCAGCACGCTCGCCGACGCGTTGCCCAGGCCCTCGGTGCTGTCGAGCACCTTCCAGATGTACAGCGGTACGAACGCCTGCAGGCCGAACTGCAGCCCGGTGCGGGTGCAGGCCGAGCCGGCGGCGAGGGTGAACACGCCCCACCGGTTGATGCCCTCGCGCGTCGCGTGCGCCTCGACGACGGCGTCGGGCCGGAACCGCTCGAGATAGCCGTGGCTGGCCAGCAGCAGCACGGTCGCGACGAGCGGCACGATCGCCACGACGGCCGTGCCGCGCAGCCCGACGGCGAGGACCGCGCCGGTCAGCAGCAGCGGCCCGAGCGCCCAGCCCGAGGTGCCGCCGACCGCGAACAGGCTCATGCCCGTGCCGCGCAGCCCGCTGGCGCGCGAGACGTAGTTGGCGTAGCGCACCGCCTCGGGATGGAACATCGCGATGCCGACCGAGCCGACCATCAGCGCGACGCCGGTCTGCAGGTACGTGGCCATGAAGCCGGAACTGCCCATGCCGATCGCGGCCACCAGCGCGCCCGCCCACATCAGCCACGTGGCGCGGATGCGGTCGGCGAAGATGCCGAGCAGCGGCTGCAGCAGCGACGAGCCGAGGCTCGAGAACAGCATCAGCGAGCCGGCCTGCGCGTACGAGTACCCGCGCCCGGCGATCAGGAACGGCATCAGCGCCGGCACCATGCCCTGGCACGAGTCGACGGCCATGTGCCCGAACGCCAGCACGCCGATGCCGCGCCGGTCGAGACCCTTCGGGACGAGACGGGATGCGATCGCCATCACGTCGCCTGCAGCGCGGCCACGGCTGCGACGCCGGTGAGCGTCAAAAGGACGCCGGCGACCTGGATTCGGGTGAGACGTTCGTGGAACGCGACACTCGAGATGATGACGGTGACGAGGGCGTACTGGGCGCCGATCACGGCCGCGATCGCCACCGACCGGGCGGCGCCCGCGAGGTAGAACGCGTAGCCGGCGGTGTCCGTCACGGTCATCAGGATGATGTCGCGGAACGCCATCCGGGGGACGCTCGACCGCTGCTGCGCCGCGATCGGCAGGAGCAGCAGTGCGGCGACCGAGCGCGTCACGAGCAGCACCCACGGCAGCTCCAGGCCCGTGGCCCGGCCGCCGGCCACGAACACCGTCGCGAACGACACGGCGCCGAGCAGGCCGAGCAGCACTGCAGCCCGGGTCACGCGGGCATGCTCGCCGGGCCGGGTGGCGAGCAGGACGCCCGACACCACGATCGCCAGCGCGCCGGCCACCGGCAGGCCGACCTCCTCGCCCAGCAGCGCCGACGTGGTGGCGGCGATGGCGCCGTCGGTGGCGACCAGCATCGTCACGATCCCAACCGCGCCGAGCCGCACGGCGAACGTCCAGCAGGCCGAGCCGCCCAGATACGCGACGCCGGCCAGCAGGGCCAGCAGCCAGTCGTCGCCCGGCGCGTCCGGCACGCCGGTCGCGAGCGCGAACGGCAGGATCAGCGCCAGGCCGACGGCCTGTACCCAGAATGTCGTCGCCAGCGCGCCGTAGGCCCGCGACGCGCGCGCGCCGAAGATCGAGCTCGAGCCCCACGACAGCGCGCACAGGAGCCCGAAGAAGATCGCCACGGCGGGCATCGTCGCAGAGCGGAAGAACGGGCCGTCAGGCCAGGAACTTGCGCGCTCCCGGCCCTCTTCGGCGACCCGGTCGCCGGGGCTGAGCAGCCGGCACCAGCGCACCGACAGGCACCCGCAACCGTCGGGTACTGTTCCCGCAATGCGACGCGCCTCTCGCCGGACGCTGATGGCGCTGCTGGCCCTGCTCCTGGTGCCGTCGGCCGCGCTCGCGGCGTTCCCCGCCGGCGCCTCCTCGCTCCTGCAGCCGCGCGTCGTCGGCGGTGCCCCGGTGGCTTCGACCGCCTACCCGTACGCTGCCCGCATCGTCGTCGACGACCTCGGGTCGTGCAGCGGCACGCTGATCGCGAGCCGCTTCGTGCTCACCGCCGGCCACTGCGCGACCGAGATTGCGAGCGGCGGGGCGATCACCGATCCGTCGCGCTTCCACGTGCGCATCGGCAACGGCCTGCCGGCGTCCGACCCGAGCGGGTACCTGGGCGTCATCCAGGTGCTGCGCCACCCGGCCTTCAACGCCGATCGGCTGCTGAACGACGTGACGCTGCTGCGACTCGCGGCGCCGGTCGCGGCGCCGACGGTCGACCTGCTGCCGCCGGCGAAGGCGGGGCTCATGGTTTCGGGTGCGCCGGCGACGATCACGGGGTGGGGCCTGATCCGGCAGACACCGACCGAGGTGCTCGCGCCGACGTTGTACTCCGGCCGCATCCGGCTGATGAGCGACGCGGCGTGCACGACCGAATGGCGCACCGACGTCGACCGCCCGACCATGTTCTGCGCCGGGCCGGTCGGCACCCGCGGCGCCGAGACCTGCAGCGGCGACTCGGGCGGCCCGCTGCTCGTCACCGACCCGTCCGACCGCCGCACCTACCAGGCCGGCTCGACGTCGTACGGCGCCGAGGACTGCACCGCCTCGTCCAGCGTCTTCGCGCGCCTGGCCGGCTCGTCGATCCGGTCGTTCCTCGTCCGGGCGGCGGGCCTCGGGCCGGCCACGGTCGGGCCGATCACGGTCTCCGCCGCCGGCGACCGCACGGCGACCGTGCGCGCGATCGTGAAGCCGCGCGGCGCCGACGTGTGGGTGTCGGCCGAGTTCGGCACCCACTACGAGCACTCCACGCGCTCCGTGCGCGTCGGCGGCGAGACCGCACAGCCGATCTCGATCCAGGTCGCCGGCCTCACGCCCGGGCGCTCCCGCAACGTGCGGATCGTGGCCTGGTCGAGCTACGGCACCCGCCACTCGGCGCCCGTGCGCGTCGCGACCACCGACACCGCCGCGCCGACCGCCAAGCCGCTGGCGGCGAAGGGCAAGCGCGGCCAGCGCATCCGCCTGCGGTTCCGCCCGGTCGAGAACTCGCTCCAGGTCGCGGCGCTGGCCGAGGTGATGGCCGGCAGCCGGCGCATCGCGCGCACGGGCTCGGTGCGGCGCTTCCGCAACATCTCGGCCGGCCAGACGTACTTCTTCTCGTTCCGCGTGCCCACCGGCGTGCGCGTGACTCGCTGGTGCGTGCGGGTCTACGACCGCGCCGGGCACCGCAGCGAGCGGCGGTGCGCCGACATCCGGCTGACGGCGACGCCGGCGCGGGCGCCCTCCGCCCGCCCCTTCGCCTGAACCGGTAGCGTTCCCGGGATGCCCGCTGCCTTTCGGACCAACGATGCCGGCCACCTCGAGATCGACGGCCGCGACGTGGTCTCGCTGGCCGAGGAGTACGGCGCCCCGCTCTGGGTGATCTCGGAGTCGACCGTGCGCGACAACTACCGCCGCCTGCGCGACGCGTTCCACCGCGTCTATGCGGCCACCGACGTCCTCTACGCCACGAAGGCGAACCCGCAGCCGGCCATCATCGCGGCGCTGCTCGACGAGGGCGCGATGGTCGACGCCGTCACCCTCGGGCACCTGAAGCTGATCCTCCGCGCCGGTGGCACGCCCGACCGGATCGTCTTCAACGGCAACTCGAAGACCGAGGAGGAGCTGCGCTTCGCGCTCGACCGGCACGTCGCCGTGATCAACGTCGACTCGCTGGAGGAGATGGAGCAGATCGCCGGCCTGCAGTCCCGCACCGCGGCGGTGCCGCAGCCGGTCTGCCTGCGCGTCGCGGTCGACAACACGCGGCTGATGGCCGAGGATCCGGAGCTGGCGAAGGCCGACTGGCTGGGCAAGTTCGGCATGGATCCGGCCGACGCGCTGGCGGCTGCGGAGGTCGCTCTCGCGCATCCCGGCCTCGCGCTGGCCGGCCTCCACAACCACCTCGGCTTCTCGGCCTACGGCACCCCGTACTCGCCGCGCCTCGACGTGCTGCGGCACGAGCGCTGCGTCGAGCAGACCCTCGACGTCGCGCGGTCGATCCGCGAGGAGCACGGGCACCGGCTCGCGATCCTCAACCTGGGCGGCGGCTACCGGGTCGGCAATCCCGCGGGCTACGGCCCGGGCGCGCACACCGAGTTCCCGACCGCCGCGGACTACGCGATGTCCGTCGCCGGCACCGCCAAGGAGCTGTGCGCGGAATGGGACCTCGGCACGCCGCGGCTGATCCTGGAGGCCGGCGGCTACCTCGTCACGGACGCCGTCGCGCTCGTCGCCCGGGTCGGCGTCAAGAAGACGCGGCGCGCCGGCGGCGAGGAGCGCGAGTGGGCGTCGATCGAGAACACGTCCGGCTACCACTTCGTGCGGCGCCTGATGTTCCGGTTCCACCACGAGGTGGTGGTCGCGAACCGCATGAACGACGTGGCCGACACGCGCGTCTCGATCTCGGGGCCCATCTGCGCCGACGACGACGTGGCCGACGAGGCGCTGCTGCCGGCGCTGCGCCGCGGCGACCTGATCGCCATACTGGACAACGGGTCGTACTGCGAGGCGGTCACGTCCGACTACTGCGCCGTGCCGATCCCTCCCGCGGTGATGGTGTCGGAAGGCCGCGCGGCGCTGACGCGCAAGCGCGAGACCGCCGACGACATCGTCGCCCGATTCGACGTCCCGGAGTGGCTGACCGCATGACCGACAACCAGCGACACATCGCCTCCGACCTGTTCCCGCCGCCCGGCTATGCCCACGCGGTGACCTCGCTGGGCGGCCGGCTGGTGCACTGCGCCGGCGCGTGCCCGATCGACGAGGAGGGCAGGGTCGTCGACGGCGGCGTCTCCACCCAGACGCTGCAGTGCCTCACCAACCTGCGCAGCCAGCTGACGGCCGCGGGCGCCGACTTCGGCGACGTCGTGCAGGCGCGCATCTACGTCGCCACCATGACCCGCGAGGACCTGGTGCAGGCGTGGCGCGTCGTGGAGGAGACCGGCATCGGTGCGGCGGCGTGCTCGCTGCTCGGTGTCGCCGTGCTGGGCTTCGACCGCCAGGTGGTCGAGATCGAGGTCGTGGCGGTCGTCGCCGCCTAGCCCTGGTCGGCTGCGGTGTTGCGGGCCTTGCGGCGCTCCGCCCAGATCGCCAGCGGCGTCGAGATGGCGTAGAAGGCGAGCCCGTAGCCGATGCCGGCGGCGATGCCGCGGCTCAGGTAGATGACGAAGCCGACCACGACCGCGAGCACGGCCTGGCGGATGAGCAGCTTCCGGGCGGTCACGCGGAAAGCCTAGAGGCTTGCCGTGCATCTCGCACCCGCCACGGAGGCGTGCGCGTGGATCCACGCGCACGCCGCTCCCTGGCGGCGGCGCGGCTGCTGCGCCACAATCACGCCATGGCACGAGTCGAGACGTGGGGACCGGTGCCGCTGAGCGCCGACGAGATCGAACGGGCGTGCGCGATCGTGCGCGAGTCGGCGGAGGTGCCGGACGGTGTCCGGTTCGTGTGGGCGGCCGTCGCCGAGGGGACGAAGGGCGCCGAGTCCGATGCGCGGCTGGCCGAGCTCCTGGCCTACCACCGGCCAACCGGCTCGTCGCACCGCGTCGACGTCGACCTCGATGCCGGGACGGTCGTGGCGCACGACGTCCGCGGCGACGTGCAGCCGTCGGTGATCTACGAGGAGTACTCGATCGCCGGTGATGCCGTGCGCGCCGATCCTGGCTGGCGCGAGGCGATGGCGAAACGCGGCATCACCGATTTCGACACGATCCAGGTCGACCCGTGGGCGACCGGCAACTTCGGGCTGCCGTGGGAGGAGGGGCGGCGCGTCGTGCGGGCGACGTCCCTGTGGCGCGACACGCCCGACGACAACGGCTACGCGCACCCGATCGAGGGCGTGATCGCGTGGGTCGACCTCAACGAGCGCCACGTCGTGCGCCTCGAGGACCACGGCGTGGTGCCGATCCCGTCCGACTCCGGGCGCTACGACGCCGCGTCGAACCGGCCGTGGCGCGAGACGCTGCGCCCGCTCGAGATCGTCCAGCCGGAAGGCCCGAGCTTCACGCTCGACGGCAACGCGGTCAGCTGGGACTGCTGGCGGCTCGCGGCGACGATGCACCCGGTCGACGGCCTCGTGCTGCACGACGTCGCGTGGGTGGATGACGGGGTGGCGCGATCGGTGCTGAAGCGCGCGTCGCTGGCCGAGATGATCGTGCCCTACGGCGATGTCTCGCCCGATCACGGGTTCAAGCACGTGATGGACGTCGGCGAGTACGGCTTCGGCCCGTTCGCGAACTCGCTGGAGCTCGGCTGTGACTGCCTGGGCGAGATCCGCTACCTCGACGCGCACTTCGCGCTGCCCGACGGCGACACCCGCACGATCCGCAATGCGATCTGCATCCACGAGGAGGACTACGGCATCCTCTGGAAGCACACCGACCATATCTCGGGCCTCACCGAGGTGCGTCGCAGCCGCCGCCTCGTCGTCTCGTCGGTGCACACCGTCGGCAACTACGAGTACGGCATCTTCTGGTACCTGTACCTCGACGGCTCGATCCAGCTCGAGATGAAGCTGACGGGCATCCTCAACACCAGTGCGATCGAGGAGGGGGCGGCCGTGCCGCACGGCCGGCGGATCGGGCGGCAGCTGGCGGCGCCGCACCACCAGCACCTGTTCTGCGTGCGCCTCGACCTCGACGTCGACGGCACCGACAACACGGTCGTGCAGATCGACTCCGAGGCGCTCCCCGCCGGACCCGACAATCCGCTCGGCAGCGCGTTCGTGGCTCGCGAGACGACCATGCGGAGCGAGTCGGAGGGCGTCGCCGACGCCTGCACGGCCACCGCCCGCTACTGGGAGGTGCGCTCGGCCTCGAAGCGCAACGCGCTCGGCGAGCCGACCGGCTACCGGCTGAAGCTCGGGCATGGCACCACGCCGCTGCTCGCCCCCGCGGGCTCGTCGGTTGCCGACCGCGGCGCGTTCGCGCGGCACAACCTGTGGGTGACGGCGTACGACCCGGCCCAGCGCAAGGCTGCCGGCGACTACCCGAACCAGCACCCCGGTGGTGACGGCCTGCCCGCCTTCGTCGCGGCCGACCGGCCGCTCGAGGGCCGGGACGTCGTCGTCTGGGCGACATTCGGGACGACCCACGTGGCGCGTCCGGAGGACTTCCCGGTCATGCCCTGCGAGTACGTCGGCCTGCTGCTGCAGCCGTGCGGCTTCTTCGACCGGAACCCGGCGATGAACCTGCCGCCATCGGCCGGGCACCACTGTTAGGCCCGGATCCACCATCGGCCCGGCGGCGGATCAAGGCTGAACCGCCGCCGGCGGCGACCGGGTGTGCGAGCCCGCACCGGGGCCGCGACCACCAGCCCGATCTCCTAGAGTGGCGCCGTGCCCAGCGTATCCCTTGCCGGCGTCCCCGTAGTCGACGCCCACATGCATCCCTGGTCGAACGCGGCGGTCCTCGCCTCGGACCCCGACGGCTTCCTCGACCGCATCACGATGATGGGGATGTGCCTCGTCTCGTCCGGCCTCGTGCCGCGCGTCGGCGAGTCGTTCCTCCGCGAGCTCACGGATGCGACGCCGCTCGCCTCGACGATGCGCCGCCGGCTCGCCGCGCACCTCGGGTGCGCCGACGACCGCGCCGTCGTGTCGGCCGCGCGCCATGCCGCCTACTCGGCCGATCCCGCCGCCTACCTCGACCGCCTGTGGAGCGACTGCGGACTCGCCGGCCTGGTCTGCGACGAGGGGTATCCGCAGCCGCCGGTCGACTTCGGGAACTTCCGCGCCGAGGCGCGCGTGCCGGTGCACCGGGTGTTCCGCATCGAGCCCGTGATCACGAAGCTGCGCGAGACGTCGGCCAGCTACGACGAGCTCGAGGATGCCCTCGCCGCAGCGTGCGAGGAGGCCGCGGCCGCCGACGCCGTGGCGTTCAAGACCGTGCTCGCCTACCGCACCGGGCTCGACGTGGGGGAGCCGACCGCGGCCGACGCCAAGGCAGCCTTCCTGCGCTGGCGTGACGGCGGCTTCCAGGAGACGCGCGTCGACGCGAAGCCGGTCCGCGACCGCCTGCTGGAGCGCGTGATGGCGGTTGCCAAGGCGACCGATCGCCCGCTGCACGTGCACTGCGGCGGCGGCGACGCCGACGTCGTGCTCGACCACTGCTCGGCCCGCGACCTGTTCGGATTCCTGAACCGCCACCTCGAACACCCCGTGGTGCTGATCCACTCCGGCCAGCCGTGGCTGGCGGAGGGCGCCTACGTCGCGCAGATCCTGCCGCGCGTCTACCTCGAGCTGTCGATCACCATGCCGTGGTCGTCGCTCGCCCTGGACGGCCTGCTCGAGCTGCTGCTCGGCGTGGCGCCCACCAACAAGGTGCTCTACGGCTCCGACGAGTCGACCGACCCCGAGGTGCTCTGGCTGTCGGCCCACGTCGGTCGCGAGGCGCTGGAGCGCGTGCTCACGAAGGCGCGCGAACGCGGTTGGGTCGACGACGCGGAGGCCGTGAAGATCGGCACCGGCGTGCTCGGTGGCAACGTCCTGCGGCTCCACGGGCTCGCGTGATGGAGACCCCGGCCGAGATCCAGGAGCGGCTCCGCGGCGACGACGTCTCGCTCGTCGCGCTGCACTTCGTCGATACCGCCGGCATCTCGCGCGTGAAGCTGATCCCGCTGCGACGCCTCGAGTCGGTCGCGCGCTCCGGCACCGGCTGGTCCGACATCTGGCCCGTCGTCACGATCGAGGAGCACTACGCGGACGTCCCGCCGTACGACTCGCCGTCGGGCGACGCCCGGCTGCTGCCCGACGTGTCGCAGGCCCGGGCCCTGCCGTTCCTGCCAGGCTACGCCTGGGCGCCGGTCGACCAGTTCTCGCAGGAGCTCGAGGCGCTGCCGACCTGCCCGCGGCACGTGCTGCGCCTGGCGCAGGACCGGCTCGCCGCGCTCGGCCTGGCGGCGCAGGCCACCTACGAGGTCGAGATGACGCTGCTCCGCGACATGGAGCCGGCGACGCCGGGCCCGGGCTACAGCGTGCGGTCGCTGATCGCCGTCCGCGACTTCAGCCGCGATCTGGACGCCGCCCTGGAGTCGGCCGGCGTGCCGGTCGAACAGTTGCACCCCGAGTACTCGCCGGGCCAGTTCGAGGTCTCGATCGCTCCCGGCACGCCGCTCGAGGCCGCCGACCGCCTGTTGCTGTTCCGCTTCACCGCGCGCGCGGTGGCCGCGCAGCACGGCCTCGACATCTCCTTCGCGCCCGTCGTGTTCGCCGGCGGGCTCGGCAACGGCAGCCACCTGCATCTGTCGCTGTGGCGCGGCGACGCCAACCTGATGACGGGCGGCGACGCGCCCGGCGGCATGCAGGCCGAGGGTGCCTCGTTCGTCGCCGGCATCCGCGACGAGCTGCCCGCGCTGATGGCGCTCGTGGCGCCGAGCGTGCCGAGCTACGTGCGTCTCCAGCCGGGCCACTGGGCCGGCGCGTACACGGCCTGGGGCATCGAAAACCGTGAGGCCGCGCTGCGGTTCATCCCGGGCACCGTGACGAGCCGCAACCAGTCGGCGAACGTCGAGCTGAAGGTCACCGACGGCGCCGCGAACGCGTACTACGCCCTCGCGGGCGTGCTCCACGCCGCCGTCGCCGGCGTCGAGCGGGGCGCGCCGCTGACCGAGCCGACGCAGGAGGACCCGGGCACGCTCGACACCTCGACGCTGGTCGCCCGCGGCATCCGCCGGCTGCCGGAGAACCTGGGCGAGGCGGCCGAGGCCTTTGCGAGCTCGACCGTCCTGCGCGAAGGGCTCGGCACCGTCATGCACGACGTCATCTCCGGCGTCCGGCGCAAGGAGTGGGTCGACCTCGGTGAGCGTTCCGAGGAGGAGCTGATCGACATGCACCGGTTCGCGTATTGACGCGGTTCGCGGCGAACGTCTCGTTCCTCTGGGCCGAGCTGCCGTTCCTGGACAGGTTCGCCGCGGCCCGGGCGGCCGGCTTCGACACCGTCGAGCTGCACTGGCCGCGTGGCCTGAACCTGGACGACGTCGCGGCGGCGGTGGCCGATGCGGGGCTCGGGGTGTGCCTGATGAACTTCGACGGCGGCGACCCCGAGGCGGGCGATCGGGGGCTGATGGCGCTGCCCGAGCGCCAGATCGACTGGCGTCGCCACGTTCCGGTGGCACTCGACCTGGCACGGCGCATCGGTTGTCCGACGCTGCACGCGCTGGTCGGGGTCGAGCGCGAGGACCAGCGCGAGGCGCAGCTCGCATGGGCGGCGGCCGAGCTGGCGTTCGCGGCCGATGCTGCCGCCGAGCAGGGCGCGACGGTGGTGGTCGAGGCGCTCAATCCCGACGACAACGGCGACGTGCTGCTGCAGAACAACGAGGACGCCGCAGCGTTCCTGTGGCGCGCCGGCCGGTCGAACACCGGTCTGCAGTTCGACGCGTACCACGCGGCCATGATCGGCCGCGATCCGGTGGCCGAGCTCGAGGCGCACTTCACGCAGGTGCGCCACGTGCAGATCGCCGACTGCCCCGGCCGGGGCGAGCGCGGCACCGGCAAGATGGACGTGGACGGGTTCCTCGCCGCTCTCGATCGGCTCGGCTGGCACGATCACGTCGGGCTCGAGTACCGCCCGACCACCGACGAGACGGCGGCTAGCCTCGCGGCGTGGGGTGGCGAATTCCGGCCGTGATCAGGCCGACCACCCGGCGCGGCAGCTCGACGACCGCCGGTGCGAGCGCCGCGGTTCGCGGGAGCCACACGCTGCGCTTGCCCTTCTTGACCGCCCTGATCACGCCCCGCGCCACGTCCTCGGGATCGAGGTCGCGCACCATGCCGGTCTTGTAGAGGCGGCCGTACGACCGGCGGATGGTGTCGGCACTGGTGACCGAGTCGAGCAGCGCGCTGCGCACGGGGCCGACCTCGGCGACGGTCACGCCGACGCCTTTGACGCCGCGCAGGTCGGCGTGCAGGCAGCTCGTGAAGTGCGTCAGCCCGGCCTTCGACGCGCCGTAGCTGGCGTAGCCGGGCAGCGACACGACGCCCGACAGCGACGAGACGTTGACGATGTGCCCACGGCGGCGGGAGATCATGCCGGGCAGCGCCTGGCGGGTCAGCTCCATCGGCGTCACGAGGTTCAGCTGCATGATCTGGCGCAGCTCCACGGCGGTGTGCTCCCACAGCGGCTTCGTGATGTCCATGCCGGCGTTGTTGACGAGGATGTCGATCGCGCCGGCGCGATCGATCAGGCCCTCGAGCGCCGCCGGGTCGGTCAGGTCGGCAGCGAGCGCCCGGGCACCGAGCCGGTCGGCGGCGGCGTGCAGCGCGTCGGTCTCCCGCGCCACCAGCACGAGCCTGCCGCCCTCGGCGTGGACGGCCTCGGCGATGGCGAGACCGATGCCGCGGGAGGCGCCGGTGACGAGCACGAGGGTGTCGCGGAGCTTCACGACGGAGAGTCTACGAGGTCACCCTGACGAGGCCGAGGATGACGACCGCCAGCAGCGCGCTGGACGTCGCGCCGAGCACCAGCGGCCGGCCGCCGAGGCGGCGCAGCTGCGCCACGTCGATGGTCAGGCCGAGGCCCGCCATCGCGCACGCCAGCAGCGCCGTGTCGAGGTCGGTGGCGTGGCCGACGAAGCTGGCCGAGAGCGAGCCCGTCGACCGGATCAGCACGGCGCCGAGAAAGCACGCCACGAACAGCGGCACGGGGTTGCCGCGCTTGCCGCCGGCCCGGCCCTTGATGACGGCCGTCACGACGATCACGGGCACCAGCAGCACGACGCGCGTCAGCTTGACGATGGTGGCCACCGCGAGTGCGGCGGCTGACACGCCGCCGGCCGCGCCGACCACCTGCGCCACCTCGTGGACGCTGCCGCCGGCCCACAGCCCGAAGTCGTCGTCCGACAGCCCGAGCGCGCTCGTCCCCAACACCGGCAGTGCCAGCATCGCGATCGTGCCGAGCGCCGTGACGGTGGCGAGCGCGAAGCCCGCCTCCTCGTCCCTGGCCTCGGCGATCGGCTCCATCGCCACGACCGCGGCCGCCCCGCAGATCCCGCAGCCGGCGCCGATCAGCAGCGACAGGGCGGGGGAGACGCCGAGCCGCCGGCCGAGCCAGACGGTGAACGGCAGCGTGAAGGCGACCGCGGCGACCGCGATGAGGATGCCGCGCCAGCCGACGTTGCCGATCAGCTCGAGCGAGATCCGCAGGCCCAGCAGAGCGATGCCGACCCGCAGCACCCGCCGGGCGGCGAACCGCGCGCCCGGCGCCAGCACGGCGCGGCCACCGGCGACGTTCGAGACCAGCATGCCGAGCAGCAGGGCGGCGACCAGCGCCGACGCCCGCGGCTCGACGTGCGAGATGCCGTACGCGACGAGCGCCAGCGCCGCGGCCAGGGTCAGACCGGGCCCGAACGTTCGGGCAGCCGAGTTGGACGGCGGGATCACACCCCGGCCCGAATCCAGCGGAATCTCACGGATCCAGCGATCTGTTCTCGCCTGCGACGGCAGGGTACCAGCCACCGCGCCCGAAAAACCTCCAGACGATGAGCGAGTTCGAGCGACGGATCAGTGAGGCGCGACGCGCAGGGCAGGCGATTGCCCAATCGGTGCAGAGAAGCATCGACCGGAATCGCGAGGGGAAGGTGCCGGCCTCGGATCCGTCGTCAGACTCCGGTGTCGACGCTGCCGTTGTCCCAGACGCGGAGCTCGAGCCCGACGTCGGCGAACCGCTCCCGTAGCGAGGCCTCCTCGTCGGTGGCGACGATGGCGATGATGCCTCCGTCGCCCGGGAAGGTCTCGCGGCGCAGGCCCGCCGCGACGCGCTCGACCGGCTGCAGGTAGACCGCGCCGTGGCCGAGCGAGCGGTAGGTGTCGGCGACCACGACGAGCTGGCCCGCCGCGCCGTCGATGGTGCCGAGCAGCGTCACGAAGTGCCCGACGTTCCAGTCGGCCTCGGGGCCGGCCGAGTCGTCGCCCGACACCAGGTACGCGAGCACCTCCGGCGCCGACGGGTGCGAGCCCCAGAACGGCCCGGTGGAGAGGTTGGCTGCGAGCGACACGGGCGACGACGCCGAGCAGGCGATGTCGAGCACGGCGCGCGTGTTCGCGACGGTGAAGGGCCCGGCGATCGGGATGGCCGTGACCACGCCCGCCCCGATCGCATCGATGGCGCGCACCATGCCGGCCGCGGCCGTGCCGGAGCGCTGCTCGTCGGTGATGGGGAACTCGCAACGGGCGTCACGGCCGGCCTCGCCCTTGGGCAGGCCGCCCTTGTAACGGCTCGGCGACTGGGTGGTGCCGGCCTGCAGCGCGACGTCTTCCTGATCGACGTCGAACCCGGCGACGCGCAGCGCGAGGTGGGCCTGGAAACAGCCGCACAGCTCGTCGACCTGCGGCAGCGCGGTGGTGTGGAGCGCGGCGAAACGCTCTGCGCCCGTCACGAAGCGGGTGGTGGCGATGCTCATGCGATGGATCGTACGGGAGATGACGCGGCACGGGAACCCACGCATACGATGCGGGTCGCACCGGTATGCAGATCCTCCTCCGCCTCAGCCTGGTCGTCGTCGCGCTCCTGCTCGTGGCCTGCGGCGGCGGCACCTCGACCACGTCGCAGCCACCGGCCACCGCGCCCACGCTGGCGACGCTCGACGCCATCCGCACCGGGGGCTTCGCCGCCTCCCGGCGCGAGATCCACCTGAAGCCGGGCGATCCGGCGCTGGCCGCCGCGCAGGACGCGCTCGGCGTGCCGCTGCCGGCCAGCTCGGTCAGCCTCAGCTCCGGGGCGGCCGACGTGTTCGTCTACTCCGTCACCGCGGTCCTGTCGGACGGCACGACCGCCTCGTACTCGTTCGACGAGGCCAAGATCCCGGGCAACCTGCAGAAGCTGAGCACCTGGCTGGGGACGCAGTTCTGATCGGGCGGGACCTGCACGACGGGGCCTCCATGCGCGCCACGGACGCGGCGGCGATCGCCGCCGGCGTGCCCGGCACGCGGCTGATGGCGGCCGCCGGCGACGCCGTCGCGCACGTGCTGCGCGTCCGGTTCGAGGCAGCGCGGCGCGTGGTCTGCGTGTGCGGCGGCGGCGCCAACGGTGGCGACGGCCTGGTCGCCGCCCGCCGGCTGCGCGCGCTCGGCATCGACGCGTCGTGCCTCGTCGTGGCATCGCGATCCTACGAGGGCGATGCGCTCGGCGCCTGCGAGGCGGCCGTCGCGGCGGGCGTGCCGGTCTCCCGCGTCGGCGCGGTCGGCGACGGGCTCCGCGGCGCCGACGTGATCGTCGACGCGTTGCTCGGCACGGGTCGCAGCGGCGAACCGCGCGGCGCCGTGGCCGAGGCGATCCGCGCGATCGGCGAGGCAGGCGTGCCGGTGGTGGCGGTCGACGTGCCGAGCGGAGTGGATGCATCCACCGGCGAGGTGGCGGCGGTGGCCGTCTCGGCCGACGTGACCGTCACGTTCCACGCGCCGAAGGTCGGGCACGTCGTGCTGCCGGGGCTTCAGCACGCCGGCCGGCTGGTTGTGGTGTCGATCGGCATCCCGGCGGACGTCGACGTGCCGGCGCCCGCCGTGCTGGTCGGCGCCGAGGCGGTCGCCGGACTCACCGGGCGGCCGTCGTTCGGGTCGAAGTACGACGCCGGCAACGTGCTCGCCATCGGCGGCTCGCGCGGCATGACGGGCGCCATCGTGATGTGCGCGCGGGCGGCGCTGCGGGCCGGTGCCGGCCTCGTGGTGGCAGCGGTGCCAGCCTCGCAGCAGCCGGTGATCGCGGGCCTGGTGCTGGAGCCGATGACGCTCGCGTGCGCCGACGCCGACGGCGGTCTCGCGCCCGCGGCGGCCGACGTGCTGCTGGAGCGCGCCACCCGGTGCACGGCGGCGGCGGTGGGTCCGGGCTGCGGCCGCACGCCGGGCACCGCCGCCCTGGTGCGGCAGATCGTCCCGCTCATCGGCGCGCCGCTGGTGCTGGACGCCGACGGCCTGCACGCCATCGGCACCGACCTCGACCTGCTCGCCGGCCGCACCGCGCCGACGGTGATCACCCCGCACGCCGGCGAGGCGGCGCGTCTGCTCGGCACCACCACCGGCGAGATCGCCCGCCACCGCCTCGCCAGCGCCCGCGCGCTGGCTGAGCGTACCGGCGCCGTCTGCGTGCTGAAGGGCGCCGACACCATCATCGCCGCGCCCGGCGGCCTGCTCGCGGTGCGCGACGGCGACGACCCGCGCCTCGCCACGGCGGGCACCGGCGACGTCCTCTGCGGCACCATCGCCGGCCTGCTGGCGGGCGGCGCCTCGCCGTTCGAGGCGGCTGCGGCGGGTGCCGCGGCGCACCTCGCCGCCGCCCGGTCCGTGCCGGCCGGGCAGGCGCTGGTCGCGTCCGACCTGATCGACCGCCTGCAGCTGGGCTGAGCCGCCGGTGCCGGACCGTCGGGCTATCATGGACGCGACCTCGTCGAGCGCCGAACGCTCGCCGGAACGGAGGAATCGGTGATCGACGCCGCGGTGCGTGACGTGATGCTGGAGAACCCCCGAACGGTGCCGCCGGAGATGCTCCTGCGCGATCTCGTCGATCTGTTCGTCTCCGAGAACCTCCAGGGCGTGCCGGTCGTCAGCGACGGAAAGCTGCTCGGGATCGTCACCGAGGGCGATCTGATCCTGCAGGAGGTCGAGGGCGACATCGAGGTGCCGCACTTCGTCCCGTTCCTGGACGGCGCGATCTTCTTCCACAACACCGACCAGTTCGACGAGCAGATCAAGAAGGCGTTCGCGGCCACCGCCGGCGACCTGATGACGGACGAGGTGCGCACCGTCGGGCCCGACGACACCATCCACGAGGCCGCGCGCCGCATGTCGCGCCACGACGTGTCGCGGCTGCCGGTGGTCGAGGACGGGCGCGTCATCGGCATGATCTCGCGGTCGCACATCGTGCGCGCGCTCGCCCGGTACGAGTTCCACGACAACCAGGCCTGAGTGCGTTCGCTGCTCCGTGTCGACGCCGCGGCGGTGCGCGCCAACGTCGCGCGGCTGCGCGCCGCGCACGGGGGCGACCTGTGGGCCGTCCTGAAGGCCGACGGCTACGGCCACGGCGCCACCGACGTGGGACGGGCGGCACTCGAGGCGGGCGCGATCGGGCTGGGCGTCGCGACCCTGGGTGAGGCGCGCTCGCTCGGCGCCGCACTGCCCGCGGCTCGGATCATGGTCCTGTCGCCGCTGCCGCCCGGGGACGAGCCGGCCGCGGCCGGGCTCGATGTGATCTGCTCGACGCCGGGCGCGGTCGAGCGCCTGGTGGCCGTGCCGGGCGTGCGCATCCATCTCAAGTCCGACACCGGCATGGGGCGCTGGGGGCTGTCACCGGACGAGGCGCTCGCCGCCGCCGCCGTCGCCGGCGACCGGCTGGGCGGGCTGTGCTCGCACCTGGCGACCTCGGAGGAGCGGGACACCGCCTTCGCCGAGGAGCAGATCGCGCGGTTCCGCGCACTCGCCGACCGCTTCCCTCCCTGCCCGCGTCACCTCGCCAACTCCGGTGGCGCCCTGTACCTCGCGGCTGCCCGGTTCGACATGGCGCGCTGCGGCATCGCGCTGTACGGCATCTCGCCGCGGGACGAGGTCGCCGCCGCCGACGGGCTCACGCCCGTGCTGACCTGGACGAGCCAGGTGCGGCTGGTGCGGGCGCTGGCGCCGGGCGAGGCCAGCGGCTACGGGCGGCGGATCCGGGCCGACCGCCCGCTGCGCGTGGCGCACGTGCCGGTGGGCTACGCCGATGGCTTTCCGCGGTCCGCCGCAGGCGCGGCCCAGGTCGTGATCGGCGGCCGGCCGTGCACCGTCGGCGCGGTCGCGATGGATCAGCTCGCCGTGATCCTGCCCGACGACCTGCGGGTGACCGAGGGCGACGAGGTGACGCTGGTCGGGCACGGCGCGCCGATCGAGGCGCTGGCCCGGGCGGCCGGCACCATCGGCTACGAGATCGCCTGCGCCCTGCGCCACCGACCCGACCGCGGCGACCGCGAGCTGGCGGCGTGAGCTTCGAGGACCTCGCCGCCCGCGGCCGCGATCTCGTCGGCGAGGAGGGCTGGGTCGTCGGCGGCGCCGTGCGCGACCACCTGCTCGGCCGGCCGGTCGACGATTGGGACATCGTGGTGGCGGGCGACCCCGGCGCGGCCGCCCGCGCCCACGCCCGCACGAGCGGCGGCGCCCCGTTTCCGCTGTCGGAGCGCCACGGCGCATGGCGCGTCGTGGACGAGGGTCGCATGGTCGACTTCACGGCGCTGCACGGCTCGCTGCCCGAGGATCTCGCCCGCCGCGACTTCACCGCCAACGCGATCGCCGTCAGCCTGGCCGACGGCACCGTCACCGACCCGCACGGCGGCATCGACGACATCGCTGCGCGCGTGCTGCGGGTGGTCGGCGACGATGTCTTCCGCGACGACCCGCTGCGCCTGCTGCGGCTGCCGCGGCTCGGCGCCGAGCTGGAGTTCGCAGTCGAACAGATGACCGCCGACATCGCCCGCCGCGACGCCGACCTGGTCGTCTCGAGCGCCGGCGAGCGCCAGCTGGCCGAGCTGCAGCGCATCCTCGGCGTGCGCGACCCGGTCGACGCGCTCTCGCTGTGCGACGAGCTCGGCGTGCTGGCCGCCGTGCTGCCCGAGGTCGACGCGCTGCACGACGTGGAGCAGTCGGCCTTCCACCACCTCGACGTCTTCCACCACACGCTGCACGTCATCGACGCGACCGCCGACGTGGCTGCCAACGTCGCGCACTTCTTCCCCGACGCGGCGGTGGCGGCGGCCATCGAGGAGGCGCTCGCCGCACCGCTCGACGGCACCATGGACGTGCGTGCCGGTCTGCGCTGGGGCGCGCTGCTACACGACATCGCGAAGCCCTACACGCGCACGGTGCTGCCCGACGGCGGCGTCAAGTTCTGGGGCCACGACGAGCGCGGCGTCGCGATGCTGGAGGAGATCCTCGGCCGCCTCAACGCCAGTGGCGCCCTGCGCGAGCTGACGACGGTGCTGGTGCGCGAGCACCTGATGCTCGGGTTCATGATCCCGGAGCGCCCGCTCGACCGGCGTGCGTTCTACCGCTACGCGCTGGCGACTCGCCCGTACGCGCTGCCGTCAGTCGTGCTGTCGCTGGGCGATCGGCTGGCGACGCGCGGCTCGCGCACGCGGCAGCGCGGCCTGCGCCGGCACCTGCAGACCGCGCAGGAGATCGCCGCCGGCGTCGTCGCGCTCGGCCCGGTACCGCCACGGCTGGTCGCTCCCGCCGACCGCATCGCCGAGCAGATCGGCCTCGCTCCCGGGCCACGGCTCGGCCGGCTGGTGGCGGCGCTGCAGGAGGAGCAGGCGGCGGGCACCGTGGCCAGCGAGCGGCAGGCCGTCGAGTTCGCCCGGTCATGGCTCGCGTCGTCGGCGTAGACGGCTGCCGCGGCGGCTGGGTGGCGGTCGCGCTCCCCGGCCCCGAGGTGGTCGTCCGGGCGACGCTGAGCGAGCTGCTGGCGACCTATCCCGACGCCGCCTGCGTGGCGGTCGACATGCCCATCGGCCTGCCCACGGGACCCGGCGGCCGGGCGTCCGACCGGGCTGCCCGGCGGCTGCTCGGCCGGGCCTCGTCGCGCGTGTTCCCGGCGCCGACCCGAGCCTGCCTGGAGATGGCCAGCTACGCCGCCGCGCGGCTGGTCGAGCCGTCGCTCTCGGCCCAGTCCTACGCGCTGCGCGGCAAGATCGGAGAGGCCGAGGAGGCCCGCCAGGACGGCCCGCTGATCGAGGCGCATCCGGAGCTCGCGTTCCTGCGGTTCGCGGGCGCGGTGCTGGTCTCGAAGCGCACCTGGGACGGCGCGGTGCAGCGCCGCGCGGTGCTGGCGGCGCAGGGGCTGGTGCTGCCCGACGACCTCGGCCCGACCGGTGGCACGGCCGCCGTCGACGACGTGCTCGACGCGGCCGCCTGCGCGCTCGTCGCGCAGGACGTCGCCGACGGGACGGCCGAGCGCCTCGGCGATCCCGCCGAGGGCGTCATCTGGTTGCCGCGAGCCCGCTGACGACGGCGGCGAGCTCGTGCTCGCCGCAGAACACCGCGTCGCCGAACTGCTGCCGCGCGCGCTCCACGCTGGCGGGCCGGCCGCCCACGAACACCACCGGGATCGCTCGTCGGTACTGCGCGCTCCACAGCCACTGGGCGACCGCCCGGCCACGGCTCGGCCGGCGTTCCAGCGAGATCACGAGCACCTCGGGGACGCTGTCGGCGCGCATGCCCTCGCCCTCGGCCCAGTGCACCGTCACCTGGTGGCCGCCCGCGAGCAGGCGCCGGGAGACCGCGAACGCCTCGTCCTCGTCCCAGTGGACGTAGGTCACGCGGGCCACGCGCTCAGTACCCGAGCCGGCGCCGTCGGGCCTCGCGGAGGAACCCGAGCGCCGCCGCAGGCGGGTCGGGCGCGGCGACCACGTCGGCGTACGAGAGCCACGCGCCGCCGAACGGCGAGCCGTAGAACGGGTCGGGCGGGTTGTCGCCCCAGCGGCTCGCGTAGACGTACGGGTGCGGGTCGAACCGATCGCCGGGCGACATGCCGTACGTGCCGCCCCGGTCGCCGGTGCCGACGTCCACGGCGGCGTCGAAGTGCTCGGGCCAGAGCCGCACGTACGGCGTCGGCTCGTCCTCGATCCGGCACTCGTCGCGGAACTCGGCCAGCACCCCGAACGCCAGGGCGAACCAGTCGGCCAGCGCCGCGGCCGCCGCGGCGGCGACCCGCAGCGGTGCGTCGACGTCGCCGTGCGGCGGCACGTCGAATGCCTCCTGCTGTTGCAGCGCCAGCGGCACGCCGGCCAGCTCGGCGGCGCGCGTCAGCGTCGTGACGGGCTCCTGCACCGTCTCGGTGCAATATTGCGAGACGACCAGATCGGTCCCCTCGACCCGCACCTGCCGCTCGGTCGAGCCGAACGGCGGCGTGCCGAACCCGCCGGGCGTCGAGCGGAGCGTGATCTGGCCGTTCACCGCGGCGCGGGCGGGGGAGATGACGTAGACGGCGAGCCGGTGCAGGTCGGTCCGGGTGGCCGCGTAGGTGGCGGGGAGTTCGGCTCGCATGGCGAGCCAGTCTAGTCCGGGGCGGCGGGCGTTACACGCCGCGGGCGCGGGCGCGCAGGCCCGAGACCACGGCGACCAGGCCGAGGGCGGTCAGGCAGGCGCCGCCGACCACGATCGCGAGCGGCCGCTGCGCCGTGTCGAACGTCGAGGCGATGATCGTGTCGGCCAGCGGCGACCTGCTCGACGCGAGCGCCTGGTCGCGGGCGGCCAGGAAGGCGACGAGCACGCCGGCACAGGCGCCGAGCAGGCAGACGAAGGTGGCGGCGAGCGCCCCGCCCGCCGAGCGCGCCGTGATCGCCCCGAGGCCGAGCAGGACGACGGCGAGGGCGACCAGCACCGGCGGCGCGAGGTCGGACGCGCCGGTGGCCCGGCGCAGCGGATCGAGCTCCGCTGCCCTCACCAGCACGATCTCGCGCGCCTCGTGCTGCGCCAGTACCTGCGCGAGCGCAGGGCTCTGCGCCGCCAGCGACTCGAGCAGCGGCTCCGGGTCGAGCACCACGTCACCGTTGGCGTTGACGTTGTCGTTCGGCTCGCCGCGCGCCGCTGCCAGCAGCGCGGCCGCTGCGGCGCGGTTGAGCCGCGCCCAGGCGACCTGCACGTCGGGCTCCTTCAGCGACGTCGCCACCGCGACCCGCAGCCGCCGCTCGGCCGCCGCCGGCACGGGCGCGGTGACGCGCTCGAGGATCGCGTCGGAGACCGCGGTGGCGACCGCCGGGTCGTCCGCGATTGCCGTCGCCCGCCGCTCCCAGCCCGACTCGTCCAGCAACGACCGGCTGGCCCACACCGACGTCGCCGCCAGCACGGTTGCAAGGGCGCCCAGCAGCAGCAGGACGAAGGCGAGGACGCGTCGCATCTGCGTCTCAGCCTAGGTGGGCGCGGGCGAAGTGGCGCGCGCGATCGGGGGGTCAGACGACACGGCCGTCCGCGGGCTCCATCGCGAGGCCCGCCGACTTCCAGGCCTGCATGCCGCCGACGATGTTCGCGCACCCCGTCCGGCCGCTGCGCGAGAGCGCGTGGGCGACCACGTCGGAGCGTCCGCCGGAGCGGCAGATGATGAGCGTCGAGTCGTGCTCCGGCAGCTCGGTGTACCGCTCCTGCAGCTCGCTCATCGGCACGTGGACGGCGCCCGGCGCGTGCCCGGCGTCCCACTCGTCCTGCTCCCGCACGTCGAGCAGCAGCGCCCCAGCGGCCTGCTCGGCGCGGGCCGTCGCGACGTCGATCTGGCGCACCTCATCCATCGAGCGCAACGTAGCCGAAGGTGCGGGCGATACACTTCCGCGGGCCTGGGGAGGACGTTGGGGGCGAGGCCGGATTGCATGCCGAGAAACTCGCACGCCTACCGTATAACCGCATTCACAGCGCTCCTGGCGCTGTCGTTCGCCCTCGTCACGGTCTACTTCCGGGAGGGCGACAACGGTGGTCTCCATGGCACGCAGCGCTGGCTGGGAGACGCGTTCGCCCCGGCCTCCGGCGTCGTGCAGCGCGTCGCGCAGCCGTTCCGCGACGCGGGCGGCTGGGCCGAGGACGTGCAGAGCGCGCGCCGCGAGCGCGACCGCCTGCGGCAGGAGAACGCGCGGCTGCGCAAGCAGGTCGCGGACACCCAGACCGACGGCCAGCTGGCGGCCGAGCTGCAGGCCGAGCTGGGCTACGTCCGCTCGCCGGCGTTCCCGGACCTCGGCTCCTATACGCCCCGCAGCGCACTCGTGATCGTCCGATCGCCTGCCCTGTTCTCGCAGAAGGTCCTGCTCGACCAGGGCACCGGCGCCGGCATCCAGGTCGGCGATCCGGTCGTCTCCGGCGTCGCCACCAAGGACTACGCCGGCGCCGCGCTGGTCGGTCGCGTGACCGCCGTCTCGCACGACACCGCCGACGTCACCCTGATCTCCGATCCCGCGATGGCCGTGTCGGCCTCCGTGGCCGGCCAGCAGGGCGCCGACGGCGTGTTGCAGCCGAACGCCGGCGACGCCTCCACGCAGGTGCTCGACTTCGTCGGCAAGCAGTACACCGTCCAGCCGGGTAACCTCGTCGTCACGAGCGGCTTCAGCGACGCGCAGCTCGGCCTCGCCTCGTTCTTTCCGCGCGGCATCATGATCGGCGTGGTGTCCACGGTCTCGCAGTCCGACACCGAGACGTACAAGTCGATCCAGGTGACGCCCTGGGTCGACCTGCGCAGCTTCCGCACCGCGCTGGTGCTCACGCAGGGCGGCCGATGAGCGAGATGCTCGGAGCCGCGTCGCTGACCGTGCGCGCCACGCTGCTGGTGTTCGTCGCCGTGCTGCTGCAGGTGACCATCGCCACCGACCTCGACGTGCTCGGCGGGCGTCCCGACCTGGTCGTGATCGTGGTCGTGTCTATCGCATTGCAGTGCGGCCCGCTGGCCGGCGCCGTCACGGGTTTCGTGGGTGGGTTCCTGGTCGACGCGCTGGGGCTCGGAGTCATCGGCGCCACCTCGCTGACGCTGACCACGGTCGGCTACCTGTCCGGCGTCTGGGGCGAGCGCCTGCGCGAGGCGGCGGCCGTGCGGCCGCTGCTCGCCATCGGCGCCGCGTCGCTGGCGGCCGGGCTCGGCGAGCTCGGCGTCGCCGTGCTGGTCGGCTCCGGCCCGGCCGTCTCGCCGGGCCTATTTTTGGCCGTGGTGCCGGGCTCGATGCTGAACGTGCTGCTCGCGATCGGGCTGTATCCACTCTGCCGGCTCGTGCTTCGGCGTCGCCAGCCGCGAACGGTCATCATCGACCCGGAGTCCGTGACCGCCTGATGTTCCAGGACTCCTCCCGTCGTCCGCCCCGCGAGGGCCGCCCGCAGTCGGTGCAGCTGGCGCTGCGCGTCGCCATGCTGGGCGGCATCGCGGTGCTGCTGTTCGCGGTGCTGTTCTTCCGGCTCTGGGTGCTGCAGGTGCTGTCCGCCGAGAGCTACCAGACGGCCGCGGCGGCCAGCCAGGCGCGCACGGTGCGCGTCCAGGCGCCGCGCGGGCGCGTCCTCGACATCGACGGCAACGTGCTGGTCGGCAACCGTCCCGGCGACGCGTTGACGTTCGACCTGACGACCGACGAGCACGTCACGAAGGCCTGCGCCAAGCAGCCGCCGGCGGTGCCGAAGCCGCCGCCGGAGCCGACCGCGGCCGAGATGAAGAAGCTGCTGAAGGGGCTGAAGGGCAAGAGGAAGGCGCGGCAGAAGGCCGAGATCCTGGCCCGGTCCGAGCCGAAGCCGGTCGTGAAGGTCTGGCGCGGCTGTGCGCGCACCAACGCGACGCTGGTCACGCTCGCGAATCGGTCCGGCACGCCGATCGGCAAGTTCGAGGACCGCATCCACGCCGCCATCGGCCGCACGCTGTTCGAGCCCGTGACGCTGATCGACGACGCCGAGCGGCCGCTGATCTTCTACGTGAAGGAGAACGGCGCGCGGTTCCGCGGCGTCCGCATCGCCAAGCGCACGCTGCGCGACTACCCGGCGTACGACGTCGCGCGGCACGTCGGCTACGCGGCGCAGATCTTCGGGACGATCGGCGAGGTGACGACCGCCGACATCGGCGACACCGAGACCTACCCGGGTGCGAAGTCGGGCGATGTCGTCGGGCACTCCGGCATCGAGCGCTCCTACGACCGATGGCTGCGCGGCCGCGACGGCACGCTGAACGTGACCGTCGACGCCCAGGGCAACCCGCAGGGCCGCGCGACGCTGGTACCGGCGCCGGTGCCGGGCCGCGACGTGCGGCTGACGATCGACCTCGACCTGCAGCACGCCGCCGAGAAGGCGCTGCGCAAGGGCATCGCCACGGCCCGCGCGCGGGGTGGGCCCGAGGGCCGGCCGATGCCGCATGCGGCGCGCGGCGCGCTGATCATCATGGACGTCAAGACGGGCGCCGTCCGTGCGATGGCGTCGTGGCCGAGCTTCGACAACAGGCGCACGGTCGGCAAGGGCTCCGACGCGTACTTCGCGCAGCTGTTCTCACGTGCGAACCGCGATCGGGCACCGCTGCTGAACCGCACCACCGACGGCATCTACCCGCCCGGCTCGACCTTCAAGCCGGTGACGGCGATCGCCGCGATCGAGACGGGCGTCTCGACGGTCTCGGACGAGATCCTGTGCGGCAAGGACCTGGTCGTCGACGGCCAGAGGTACAAGAACTTCGAGACCGACACCAACACCTTCATCTCGCTGCGCACCGCGATCTCGCAGTCGTGCGACACGTACTTCTACGAGCTCGGCAACCGCCTCTACAAGGCGACATCGAAGAACGGCGACCGGCAGCCCCAGGCGCTGTGGATGCGGCGGCTCGGCTTCGGCGCGCCGACCGGCCTCGACATCCCCGACGAGGCCGGCGTGGCACCCGACGCCGGGTACAAGAAGGAGTTGTTCGGCAAGGATCCGATCAACAACAAGTGGACGTCGGGCGACGCCGTCAACGCGTCGATCGGGCAGGGCTTCGTGCAGGCCACGCCGCTGCAGATGGCGGCGCTGTACGCGCTGATCGCGAACGGCGGCACGTTGGTGACGCCGCACCTGGCCGACACGATCGAGGATCCGGGCGGCGACGTCGTGAAGCAGTTGCGGTTCAAGGCGCGGCGCAAGGTCGACGTCGACCCGTTCGTGCTCGAGACCATCCGCAGCGGCCTGCGCGGCGTCACGCACGACGCCTCCGGCACGGCCGCGCGCGCGTTCGCCGGCTTCCCGGTCGGCGTCGCCGGCAAGACCGGCACCGCACAGAAGCCGCCGCTCGACGACTTCGCGTGGTTTGCCGGCTACGCGCCGATCGAGGATCCGCAGCTGGTCGCCGTCGCGGTGATCGAGCAGGGCGGCTTCGGCGGCGTCGGCGCTGCCGCCGCCGTCCGCGACGCCTTCGCCGCGGCGTTCAACGCCCGCTCCGGCAAGCTGCCGACGCGCTACCGCGAGAAGCAACCGGTCGAGAAGGACGCGTCGCAGATCATCAACGGCTTGCAGCTCGGCGATCCCGAGGCGCCGGCCACGACCGGCGGCGGCTCGACCGGATGACCGCGGCCATCTTCTTCCGCCGGCTCGACTACGTGCTGCTCGCGGCGGTCGCGGGCGTGGTCGCGTTCGGCTCGATCACGATCCTCTCCGTCACGGACGCCGCGACGGAGCGCCGGCACCTCATCTACGTCGGCATCGGCCTGATCCTGGCCCTGCTCGTGGCGACCGTCGACCTGCGGCTGTACCGCAAGGTGCTGTGGCCGGGCTACGTGGTGCTGCTGCTGCTGCTGATGCTGGTGCTCGGCCTGGAGGCCGCGCGCGGATCGAGCCGCTGGATCACGCTGCCGGGCTTCAACCTGCAGCCGTCCGAGATCGGCAAGGTGATCGTGATCGTGGTGCTCGCGGCGCTGGTCGCCGAGCACAGTCGCGACAAGCAGGGCCTCTGGCGCACGTTCGGCCTGTCGCTGCTGGTGATGGCGATCCCGGGCGCGCTGGTGTTCCTCGAGCCCGACCTCGGCACGGCGATCGTCTACGGCGCGGCGTGGCTGGCGATCCTGTTCGTCGCCGGCGCGCGCCTGCTGCAGATCGCCGCGGTGCTGGCGGTCGTCGTGGGTGGCGTGCTGCTGGTGTTCGACGTGCTGCCGGCCACGGGCGTCCGTCTGCTGCAGCCGTACCAGCAGGCGCGTCTGACGGCGTTCCTCGATCCGGGGGGCTCGAATGAGGCGGCGTACCAGGCGCAGCAGTCGAAGATCGCGATCGGCTCCGGCGGCCTGGCGGGGAAGGGGCCGGACGGCGCCACGGTCTCGCAGCAGGGCTTCCTGCCGGAGCGCCACACCGACTTCATCTTCGCCGTGGTGGGCGAGCAGCGCGGGTTCCTGGGAGCAGTGTTCCTGCTGGCCCTGTACGTGGTGATCGTGTGGCGGGCGGCGCGTGCGATCACCCGCGCGGCGACGCTCTACGAGAGCCTGATTGCGGCGGGCATCTTCGGCATGTGGGTGATCCAGATCTTCGTCAACATCGGCATGACGCTGGGGATCATGCCGACGACGGGCATCCCGTTACCGTTCATGACGTTCGGCGGCTCGAACACGATCACGAACCTGGTCGCGGCCGGGCTGCTGCTGGCGATCCAGGTGCGAGGCGGTGTCCCGCAAGCGCCGCCGTTGGCGGACCACGCGGTGGTCCGCAACCAGCCGCGCGAGCTCGTCCGCGGCTAGCCGCCCCGGGACCGATCCGACGTCCGCGGGCGTAGAGGTCACGTGATCGGGAGCGCCAGACACCGGGAGCCGCCTCGCGCCGTCTTCGTCGCACTGCTCGCTGCGGTGTGTGCCATTGGCCTGTTGGTCGCCGGCTCGTACGGAGGGACGATGGACGGCTCCGCCGGCGGGCGGTCGGCGTCCCCGCTGGTGTCGTCGTCGCCACCAAAGCCGGCCCTGGTCGGTACCTGGGAGGTCGCGGCCCGGCCCGACTCGCGCCTGACGCTGAACGCCGATGGCGCCTGGACGGGCTTCGACGGCTGCAGCCGGCTGCGCGGCAACTGGTTGGTGCTGGACGAGGGCCTGTTCGCGGCGTCGGCGACGCAGCCCGAGCGCAGCGGTTGCAGCGCTGTCGCGCTCGGTGAGATGCTGACCGCGGCCACTCGAGCCGAGGTCACCGGAGGCCGCCTGGTGCTCTCGGACGCGGGCGCCGGCCGAGCCTGGGAGCTGACCCGTGCCCCGGCCTCCCGTTCCTCGAATCGAAGTACTACCGTTCCAAACGTGCGCTGAGGCCCGCGCACCGTGTCCCCGGGCGCGCCCTTCGCGCCGCGTCGCGCGATCCGCGGGCCTTCCGCGCGGAAACGTTCCGGGGTCAGACCCCAGAGCGCGCCGTTTCGGGGTCTGACCCCGCACATGGAACGTGCGCGGAAGGCGCACGGAAGTGGCGCCTCGGGCCCGGGCGTCAGCGCCTGCAGGCGCTGGCGAGGTAGCTCGAGAAGGCCGCCGTCGTGGCGGCGTCCTGCGTGATGCGGAAATCGCCGTTCGGCTCGCTGACGTCGTACCAGAGCACGCCGCGCAGCCTCGGCATCGCGCGCCGGATCGTGCCCAGCTGCACGATCCACGCCTGCTTCGAGCCACCGAGACCTGTCGAGCCCGTCTCCGCCAGCCAGAACGGCTTGCGGGCCAGGCGGTCGATCGCCGCGTACGCCCGCGCGAACAGCGCCTGGGGCGCCGTCCAGTCGAGCACGTCGGTCGAGCCGAAGTTGTAGGCCACCGCGCCGACGGCGTCGACCTGGCCACGGCCGGGGAAGTAGTCGTGAATCCGGTTGCCCGGTTCGTCCGGCACCGACCGGGCGTACGGTGTCCACATCAGGCGGATCCGCCCCTGGGATGCCCGCCGCACCACGTGGCGCACGTGTCGCCACGCCCGCACGTACCGGCCGCCGCCCTGGTGCGAGACCTCGCCCGACCAGGCGTACCACGGGGTGTTCGGCTCCGGCATCGGCCGCAGGATCGGCTTCGGCTCCAGGCCGCGCAACTGGTGCGCCAATCGGCGCAGCGCGGCGTCGTAGCCGCCGAAGGCGACGCGGTCGAGCGTCGCCGCGCGGTCGTCGGGCTGCCACGCGACCACGAGCAGCAGGCGCCGCGCCTTCGCCATCGAGATCACGCGCGGATCGACCAGCTCGTCCGCGCCGACGTACACGGACACCGTCGTCACGCCCGGACCGACCGCCGTCGCGAGTCGCGGGAAGCTCGTCGCCGGGCGGTCCTGGTACACGCCCACGCGGATGCAGGCCACCGCCGCCGACGGCCAGATCGCGAGCGCGGCAACCGCCCCGACGAGCCTGATGTGGTTCCTCAATCTCCTACCCCGTCCAAAACTCTCTCTCTTAGATTCTGGGTGATTTACGACGAATCCGCTGGAACGGGTACGGTTTGGAGCGATGGACCGGCGCACCGTACGAGGCCTCGGCGAGCTGCTGCGCGAACCCGCGGCCGTGCGCCCACGGCCGCTGGCACTGGTTGGACGCGGCGTCGTGGTGGACGCCTTCGCCCGCGCGTTGCTGGCCGGCGGCGGTGATCGCCGGGCGATCGCACCGCTCGCCGCCGCCGGGCCGGACCAGCTGCGCGGCTGCGTCGCCGTGATCGCCTGTGGACTCTCGCGCGACGCCATCCGCTCGCTCGCCCGCGCCCGCCGGCCATTCGTGGTCGTGCTGCTGCGCGGCGACGATCGCTACGTCTGGGGCGCGCTGCCCGGCGTCGGCGCCGCCAACGCCATTCCGCCGCTCGCCGACGGCTCGCCCGACATCGACAGCGCGCTGCGCCGCCTGGCCGCACGCCTCGAGCCCGACGACGCCGCGGAGCTGGCCGGGCGCCTGCCGGTAATGGCGCCGCTGATCGAGGCGGAGCACGCCGTCGGTGCCGCCCGCTGGGCCGCGCTCCTGGCCCTGCGAGGACGCTCCAGCGGCGTGATCACGCTCGTCCAGGCTCGCGCCGCCGTCACCGGCGCCCGCGTCGCCGGGCTACCGGCGGGAGTCGCGCGGCTCCCCGACATCGCGCTCACGACCGGCGCCGGCATGGTCCTCCGCGAGGCCGGCCGGCGCGTTCCGTCCCGCCTCGGACGCGCCGCTTTGGCGTATGCCGGGACACTCGTCGTGCTCGGCATGCAGCGGGGCGTGCGGCGTTGACCGTGAGTGTGCGGTCTATGCTGTGGAACCGATGACCCCTGGAGTCCTCGACGCGAGAATCGAGTCGATCCTCGCCGAGGTGCAGAAACCGTCGCGCTACATCGGCGGCGAGGTCAACGAGGTGGTCAAGCCCACGGCCACCGTCCGCGTCGCGCTGTGCTACCCCGACGCGTACGAGATCGGCATCTCGAACCAGGCGCTGCAGATCCTCTACACGCTCGTCAACCAGCGCCCCGAGGCTGCCGCCGAGCGGGTCTACACGCCGTGGCCCGACATGGCCGACGCCCTGCGCCGCGAGGGTATCCCGCTGTTCACGCTCGAGTCGTGGCGGCCGGTCCGCGAGTTCGACTTGCTCGGCATCACGCTGCAGGCCGAGCTGACGTACTCGAACGTGCTGGAGACGCTCGACCTCGCGCAGGTCCCCGTGCGCTCGCGCGACCGCACCGACGACGACCCGATCGTGCTGGCGGGCGGCCCGTCGGCCTCCAACCCGGAGCCGCTGGCGACGTTCGTCGACGTGTTCTTCATGGGCGAGGCGGAGGAGGGGCTGCACGCGATCCTGGACGTGCTCGCCCGCTGCGCCACGCGCCGCGAACGCCTCGGCGAGCTGGCGAAGCTCCCGTACCTGTACGTGCCCGCCCGCGGGCACCACCCGGTCGAGCGCGCGGTCTACGCGTCGTTCGACATCTCCACCCAGCCGCTGCAGCCGGTCGTGCCCTACGCCAGCGCCATCTTCTCGCGCGCGAGCGTCGAGGTGATGCGCGGCTGCCGCTTCTGCCACGCCGGCACCTGGTACCGGCCGGTGCGGGAGCGTTCCGTGGACGACGTCGTCAAGGCCGGCCTCGAGCAGCTCGCCTGCACGGGCTACGACGAGCTCTCGCTCACGTCGCTCGCCACCAGCGACTACACGGGCGTCGAGCGGGCCATCGGCGAGATCAAGCGCGCACGACCGTCGCTGCACCTGTCACTGCCATCCAACCGGGTCGACACGGGGCCGGTGGCGATGAACGCCGCAGCGAACACGCGGCAGGGCTCCATCACCCTGGCGCCCGAGGCGGCCACGCAGCGGATGCGCGACATCATCTGCAAGACGATCACCGACGAGATGATCGAGCAGGCGATCGAGGCGGCCTTCAAGGCCGGGTACACGTCGCTCAAGCTGTACTTCATGATCGGCCTGCCCCGCGAGACCTTCGCGGAGGTGCAGGGCATCATCGACCTGGCCTTCCGCGCCCGGGAGATCGGGCGGCGTGAGATCCAGAACGGGCGGTTCACCGTCCACGTCTCGGTGTCGAACTTCGTGCCGAAGCCGCACACGCCGTTCCAGTGGGAGGGCATGTCGTCGCCCGACCAGCTGCGCGTCAAGCAGGATCACCTGCGCCGGGCCATCAACGGCCGGCAGCTGCGGCTCTCGCTCCACGACACCCGCACCTCGCTGCTCGAGGGCGCGCTCGGCCGCGGCGACGCGGTCACCGGCGACGTCATCGAGACGGCGTGGCGCGCGGGTGCGCGGTTCGACGCCTGGACGGAGCACCACCAGGCAAGGGTCTGGCACGAGGCGTTCGCGGCGCACGGGCGCGCGATCGTCGACGAGGCAACACGTGAGCGCGAGGCGCTCGACCCGCTCCCATGGGATCACGTGCGGAGCGGTGTCACGAAAGAGTTCCTGCTCGACGAGTGGTGGGCATCCCGCGCCGAGCGCGCGACGGGTGACTGCCGCTGGGACGGGTGCACGGATTGCGGGGCCTGCATGGGTCCCGTCCGAAACCGGCTGGTGTCCTGATCCGACACCTCGCCGCATTGTCTGCTTGAAGATCGAACTCCGCTTCGCCGTCACCGGGCGCGCCCGGTTCCTGTCGCACCTCGAGTGTGTCGACGGCCTGTTGGCGGCGTTTCGCCGGGCCGGGTTCCAGGTCGCGCTGTCGAACGGCATGCGGCCGAAGCCGGTCATCTCGCTCGCGGTCGCGCGCGCTGTCGGCGTCGCCTCGCTGGACGAGCTGATGACCGTCGAATTGGTCGGCGACCACGATCTCGACGACGTCCGTGAGCGCCTCGCGGCAACGCTGCCGCGCGGCCTCGAACTTCGCTCGGCCGACGTCTCCCAGGGGACACCGCGGCCGGTGTCAGCGCGGTACCGCGTCTTGCTCGACGCGTCCCGCGACGTGGTGGAGCGCGCGGCTGCGCGCTACGCCGAGGTAGAGGCGGCGCCCGTGGAGCGCGCCTCGCCGAGGCGAACGAAGATCGTCGACGTGAAGGCGTACGCGCCCGTCGTCGAGGTGGCCGAGGGCGGCTTCGAAGTCGAAGTCGCGATCTCGCACGAAGGTTCCGCCCGGCCGGAGGAGGTGGCGCGCGCGCTCGCAGAGCTCGCCGGCGCCGCCCTCGCCGTGACCGGGGTAACAAGGCTCGAGCTGCGCGCCGAGCGGGGGAGAACCCCCGTCGGCGCGCCCGGAGAAACCCCATGAAGAAAATCCTGATCAGCGCCGACCCGTACGAGACGCGGGTGGCGATCGTCGAGGACAACGTCGTCGTCGAGACGTACCTCGAGCGCGCCACGCGCCGCTCGTTGCTCGGCAACGTGTACCTCGGCCGGGTGGACAACGTCCTCCCGGGCATGGAGGCCGCGTTCATCGACGCCGGCCTGCCCAAGAACTGCTTCCTCTACGTCGACGAGATCGTGCTGCCCGAGCTCGACGACCGGGAGCGCCGCAAGAAGAAGATCGAGCAGCTCATCAAGAACGGCCAGAGCCTGCTCGTGCAGGTCGTCAAGGACCCGATGGGCACCAAGGGTGCGCGCGTCACCATGGACGTGTCGCTGGCCGGCCGGTTCCTGGTCTACTCGCCCGACGGCAAGGGCTACGGCGTCTCCAAGCGGCTGCCCGATGGCGAGCGCGACCGGCTGCGAGACCTGGTGAAGACGCTCACGCCCAGGGGCGGCGGCGGGCTGATCGTCCGCACCGCGGCCCGCGGCGCCCAGCGCGAGGAGCTGGAGCGCGACCTCGAACTGCTCGAGAAGCAGTGGGCGTCCATCAACGCGGCCGCCAAGAAGACGACCGTCAAGGCGCCGGCGCTGATCCACGAGGAGGTCGACCTCGCGCTCGAGATGGTGCGCGACGACCTGCGTGTCGAGGTCGACGAGGTCATCACCGACGACGAGGCCACGTACGAGCGCATCCGCGCCTTCGTCGAGACGCACTCGCCCGAGTTCCTGCCCCGCATCAAGCTGCACCAGGCTCAGACGCCGCTGCTGCGCCGCTACCAGGTCGAGGACGCGATCCGCTCGACCATGCACCGGCGCGTCGACCTGCCGTCGGGCGGCTACCTGCTGTTCGACTACGCCGAGGCGTTCACGATCATCGACGTCAACACCGGCCGGTTCGTCGGCAAGTCGCGGCTCGAGGACACCATCCTCGCCAACAACCTCGAGGCGGCCCGCGAGGTGGTGCGGCAGCTGCGGCTGCGCGACATCGGCGGCATGATCGTCATCGACTTCATCGACATGTCGCCGCAGAAGAACCGCGACGCCGTCATCGGGTGCCTGCAGGAGGAGCTGAAGAAGGACCGCTCCAAGGTGTACCTGACGTCGATCTCGCCGCTCGGCCTGGTCGAGATGACCCGCCAGAACGTCACCGACGGCGTCCGCGAGATCATGACCGCGGCCTGCCCGACCTGCAGCGGCGAGGGTCGCGTGCTCTCCAAGGAGACGATCGCGATCGAGAACCTGCGCACCCTGCGCCGGCACGCTTCGCTGTCGAGCCAGGAGGCATTCCTGGTCGAGCTCGACCCCGAGATCGCGGCGCTCATGGTCGGCGCGGGCGGCTCGCGCCTGGCCGAGCTGGAGCGCTCCACCGGCAAGCACTTCTCGCTGGTCGGCGTCGACAATGTACCGATCGAGCGCTGCAGCGTCACGCGCGAGGGCGCCGCGGCCGAGATCCTGGCCGAGGCGATCCCGGTCGCGCTCGGTCAGGAGCTGGAGCTCGAGATCGCCGAGCCGCACATGTTCCAGGCGGCCGACGCCGTCGCGTTCCTGGAGGGCGGCTACCGCATCGTCGTGGCCGGCTCCGGCCCGTACCTGGGCGAGCGCCACACGGTCCGCATCGACCACGCCGACCGGCACGAGGCGATCGCCACGCTGCTCTCGGGCAAGCCCGTCTCCGAGGAGGAGATGCTGGCGCTGACCGACCGCCGCACGGACATCCACGAGCCGGAGCGCCGCCTCGGCGAGCGCGTCGACCTCGAAGACCGTAGCCGGCGCCGCCAGCGGCGTCCCGCGGCACCCGCGAAGAAGACGGGTTCCGGTGGCGGCGAGGGTGGTTCGAACGGCGGTGGCGACCGCAACAAGCCGCGCGTCGCGGCCACGGCGGACGGTGGTGACACGGTCGAGGGCGCCGACGGCGAGACGCGTTCGTCGCGCAACCGGCGGCGCCGGCGGCGCGGCAGCGGATCGGGCATCGCCGCGGCCGCCAACGGCGTCGCCGACGGCACGGTCGACGTCGACATCGAGGACCTCGACATCGACCTCGAGCTGGCCGCAGCGGTCGGTGCCGACGACGACTCCGACGGGCTCGACACGGCCCTGCTGAACGAGGACGGCACGCCGGCGGCGCCGAAGAAGCGACGCCGCGGTCGACGCGGTGGCAAGCGGCACCGAAAGCCCGGTGCCGCGGTTGGCGCGACCGGTACCGACGGAGAGGGATCGGACGACGCCGGGGACGGCGCCGAGGCGTCGGCCGTCGTCGCCGACCAGGCCACGCCCGAGGCGGAGGCGGCTGCCGCGGCCGATGCTCTGACCGAGGCCGGAGAAGCCCCCAAGCCGGCGCCGCGCAAGCGCCGCACACGGGCCGAGATCGCCGCGGCCGCCGAGGCAC
>JBKJIG010000029.1:0-37441 GCA_046598415.1 Gaiellales bacterium | reverse complement strand
CTGTGCCACGCTCGTCGCTGCGACTCGACCGAGAAGCGACGGGGAAGGGAAACTCGGTATGTCCAGATCATTCCGCTGGTCCGCGCGCGCGGGCATTGCGATCGGCTTGCTCGTGCTCGTGCCGGGCGCGCTCGCGGCGGGCGGGCAGGGCGCGCTCGACATGTACCGCGCGAACGTCTCGAACGCCCAGGCGGCCAAGCTGCAGCGCGACGGGTTCGACGTCGCCGCGGTCCGGCAGACGGTCGCCGGGACGCAGGTCGACCTCGTTCTCTCGGCCGGTCAGCGCTCCGCGCTCGCCGTCCAGGGGCTGCAGCTCGGCCTGATCCGGGACGTCAAGGGGCAGACCGTGCGCCAGCAGGCTGCGCGGATGGCAGTCGGCGGCTACGCCGTCTACCGCTCGTACGACGAGCCCGGCGGCATCCGCGATCAGCTGTACGCGATCGCCGCCGCGCACCCCAGTTTCGTCAAGCTCGAGGTGATCGGCCGCTCACGGCAGGGGCGGGAGATCATCGCGCTGAAAGTCACGAAGAACGCGCGCACGGTCGCAGACGGCTCGCGGCCGGACGTCCTCTACATGGGCACCGTCCATGCCCGCGAGTGGATCTCGACCGAGGTGGTGCGCCGCGAGCTTCGCTACTTCGCCGACAACTACAAGAAGAACGCCGATGTCACCAGCCTCGTCGACACCCGTGAGCTGTGGTTCATGCCGGTCGCGAACCCCGACGGCTACCAGTACACGTTCGACACCGAGCGGCTGTGGCGCAAGAACCTCCGCGACAACGACACCGACGGCCAGACCACGAATGCCGACGGCGTCGACCTGAACCGCAACTACGACATCAACTGGCGCTATGACGACGAGGGCTCCTCGTCGCAGATCTCGAGCCAGACCTACCGCGGCACGGCACCGGCGTCCGAGCCGGAGACTCAGGCGCATCAGGCGCTGATCAACCGGCTGCGATTCAAGTTCCTGGTCACGTACCACTCATACGGGCCGCTGCTGCTGTACCCGTTCGGCTGGCAGGTGCAGACACCGTCGGCCGATGATCCGCTCTACGTCGCGTACACGGGCACCGATGCAAACCCGGCCGTGGCCGGGTTCGATCCCGGCGTGGCGGCCGACCTGTACACGACCAACGGCACCACGGACGACTACTCGTACGCGAAGACCGGCGCCCTCAGCTGGACGCCCGAACTCGAGGAGGGCTGCGCCGGCTGCGGGTTCGTGTTCCCGGACGACGAGAACCTGATCCAGGCCGAATTCGAGAAGAACCTCCCGTTCGCACTCGACCTGGCGCGCTCCGCGCCCGATCCGGCCACGCCCGTCTCGCACCTCGGCACCACGGTGCAGCCGTTCTACCTCGACACGTCGAGCATCGACCCCGAGAAGACGCACAACCCGATGAGCGACTTCCGCTTCAGCGTCTCCTACGGCGATCCCCAGCCGGTCCGGGTGCTGGCGAAGCGGAGCCTCGGAGCCGTCACCCTGAAGTACCAGATCAACGGCGGGGCGGTCGTCTCGAAGCCGACCGCAGAGTGGAACGGCGGCGAGCGCTACGGCGCCATCGGTGACGTCTACTTCCGCGTCATGCAGGGCACCGTCACCGGGACGAAGCCGGGTGACAGCGTGAAGGTGTGGTTCGAGGACGCCGACCACGCAACGGTCAAGAGCGGCGCGTTCACGTACGCCGCCAGGGTCGAGACCGGCAACAAGGTGCTGATCATGGCAGCGGAGGACTACACCGGCCTCTCGCCGGTCTACAAGAAGACCGCCGGGCCGGCCTACCTGAAGTACTACGTCGATGCGCTGGCGGCGAACGGCCTCGTGGCCGACGTGTACGACGTCGACGCGAACGGCCGTACCGCCCCCAGCCAGCTCGGGGTCCTCGGGCACTACAAGGCCGTGATCTGGTACACGGGCGACGACGTGATCACGCGCGAGCCCGGGATGGTGCCGGGCACTGCGTCGCGCCTCGCGAACGACGAGATGCTGGCCGCGCGGGCCTACCTGAACGAGGGTGGCCGTCTGCTGTACACGGGGAAGTACGCCGGCTACCAGCAGACCTTCGGGTACGAGTTCAACATCGAGACGAACGCGCCCTGCGATCCGAGCTCGGACACCGACGGCTGCCAGGCGCTCTCGGACGACTTTCAGCAGTACTACCTCGGCGGCTACCTGTACAACGACGAGGCGGGCGCGACGACGAACGGGAAGATCTTCGACGTGGTCGGGATCGACTCGCCGTTCGGTGACGCGCTGCGATGGTCGATCAGCCCGCCCAGCGCCGGCAACCAGGACCACAGCGCCTCGTTCATCTCGACCAGCACGCTTCTGCCGCCCGCCCTGTGGCCGCAGTTCGCGAGCCGGATCGCGGCCAAGTTCGACCGGACCGGCGGGCCCTACGACCCGCACACCGGTAGCTACTACGCCTACTCGCAGATCGGCGACCAGTCGTACAAGCGGCTGACGCGGACGATCACCGTACCGGCGGGCGGGGCGACGATGTCGTTCTGGGCGTCGCAGGACACGGAGGCCGACTGGGACTACACGATGGTCGAAGCCCACACCGTCGGCCAGGACGACTGGACGACGCTTCCGGACGCCAACGGCAAGACGACCACGAGCACCGGCGGAAGCTGCGAGGCGGGATGGTTCGACATCCACCCGTTCCTGCAGCACTACCAGGCCCTGAACGCCGACGGCACGTGCTCCCCGACCGGCACGACCGGGACGTGGAACGCCGCCAGCGGGAACTCCGGCGGCTGGCAGCAGTGGTCGGTCAACCTGGCGCCGTACGCCGGCAAGCAGGTCGAGGTCTCGATCAGCTACGTCAGCGACTGGTCGGCGCAGGGCCTCGGCGACTTCGTCGACGACATCGTCGTCTCCACGGGAGACGGCTCGACGTCGTTCGAGCAGGATGCCGATCCGATGGACGGCTGGACGATCACCGGGCCGCCGGCCGGCAGCGCGCCGAATCCGAATACCTTCGAGCGGCTCGCTGCAGGCGGCTTCAAGGAAGGGCCGGTCGTGGCGACCGACGACACGCTCCTCTTCGCCTTCGGGCTGGAGGGAGTCGCCACACCTACCTCGCGCGCTGCCGTGCTGGGCCGCGCGATGACCTACCTGTTGCGCTAGCTGACGTCTCGGGCGGGAGCCGGCGTGCCGCCGGCTCCCGCCAGGCGTAGTCGGGGATCCACGTCAGGCCCCTATCGAATCAGAGTCGAGCGTGCCGCGTCCCGCACACCTTCGTACGAAACAGTCACGGTCTCCGCGAGTCGCGCGATCTGCGCGCCTTCCGCGCGCCTTCCATGTTGGGGTCAGACCCCAACATCGCTCTTTTCGGGGTCTGACCCTCCTCCTGGGAGGGGACGGCCGACGAACTCCGGCCGGTCCTACTCGGCGGGAAGCGCCGGATGGGGCGAGGTTGCCGGCCTGGTCTTTCGTGCGCGCAATCAAGCAAAACCGAGTGGAGAGGAGCACCCGTGCGGATCGCAGTCGCCGGAGCAACCGGCCTCGTCGGCAAGCAGCTTGTCGCGGCAGCCCGGGAGGCCGGACACGACGTGGTCGAGCTGTCCCGCGCCCGCGGCGTGGACCTGACCGACGGGTCGGGACTCGACCTGACCGGAGTCGACGCCGTCATCGACGTGACGAACTCGCCGAGCATCGCGGAAGCGGAGGCGACCGGGTTCTTCGTCACGGCCGCGCGTATCCTCGGCGACGCGGCGACGGCGGCCGGGGCCCGGCGCACCGTGGTCCTGTCGATCATCGGGGTCGACGCGACGCCCGACGACGGCTACTACGTGGCGAAGCACGCGCACGAGCGGGCGACGCTCGAGTCTGGGCCGGGCCCGGTCGTCGTCCGGGCGGCGCAGTTCCACGATTTCCCGGGCCAGGTGCTCGGCTGGGTGCGCGACGGCGACACCGCCACGATCCCCGACCAGACGATCCAGCCGGTCGAGCTCGGCGAGGTCGTGAAGCTGCTGCTCGAGATGGCGACCGCTGACAAGCCGCCGGCGATGATCGAGATCGCCGGCCCGCAGCAGGAGCAGATGGCCGAGCTCGTCGCGCGGCTCGACAACTCGGTCACCGTCACGCCGGCGCCGGTTAGCGACGCGATCCGCGGTGGCGCGCTGCTGCCGGGGCCGGATGCGCGGATCGTGGGGCCGGACTTCGCGACCTGGCTGGGTCGCTGAGCGCTGCTCGGAGGCCCGCTCGTCCCGGTATCGTGACCGACCGTGGCAACGACCCTGGTCGAGCGGCCGTCATTCATGCGCAGCTACCGGCTGCTGTTCGGGCTGCTCGGCCTCAGCGCCGTCGTCACCGAGATCGCGACGCTGGTCGAGCGCGACCGGTTCGTGGCGCGGCAGTTCTTCAGCTACTTCACGATCCAGTCGAACCTGATCGGCATCGTCGCGCTGCTCGGCGCGGCGCTGATCGGCCCGGGAGCGGCGCGGCGATCGGCGGTGCTGTTCCGGGGCGCGGCGACGCTGTACCTGGCCATCACCGGCGTCGTGTTCTCCCTGCTGCTCGCCGGCATCGAGGGGGCCGAGTTCACGGCCGTGGCGTGGGACAACGTCGTGCTCCACTACCTGATGCCGATCGTGATCGTGGCCGACTGGGTGATCGACTCGCCGCGCACGCGGATCGCGTTCCGGCAAGGCGTGATCTGGCTCGTCTACCCGCTCGCCTACGTCGTGTTCTGCCTGATCCGCGGCGCGTCCGACGGCTGGTATCCGTATCCGTTCCTGGATCCCGACCTGCGTGGCTACTCGGCCGTATTCGAGTCGTCGATCGGCATCGCCCTGCTGGCCGCCGCGCTGGTGTTCGTGCTGGTCTCGTTCACCGGGCCGACGCCGCTGCTGCGGCGGCTGACGGCGGCTGGCGATGAAGACGCGACCCCCGCGGCGTGATTTCTGGCAGCATCAGCTGCCATGACCGATCCGCGCACCGCACCGTTCTCCGCCGTCCGCCTCGCCGACGTCAGTCAGGGGGCCGAGCCGTCCCAGGCTGCCGGCGACCCCGGGTTCCACCTCGTCCGGCGCCACTTCGACGTCCAGTCGTTCGGCGTGAACGGCGCCACCGGCAACGCCGGCGACGTCGTGATCTCGGAGCACGACGAGCGCGACGACACCGAGTACGGTACCGAGGGGCACGAGGAGCTGTTCGCCGTCCTGAACGGGCACGCGATCTTCACCGTCGACGGCACCGACGTCGACGCGCCGGCCGGCACGCTCGTGTTCGTACGCGATCCGGCGCTCAAGCGGAGCGCCCGCGCGACGGCGGACGGCACCGAGATCCTCGCCGTCGGAGCGCGGCCCGGCGCGGCGTTCGCCGTGTCGCGCTGGGAGCAGGAGATGGCCTGACGAGTCGGGAGCACGTGTACTATCCGCGTTGCCCACTTCCCCGCCGCGAGGAGACGACGAGGTGCGCGAGCGGGGCATGTTCATCGGTGGTGGCGAGTTCCATACTGAACTCAAACGGCGTGTCGCAGCTCAGCTGACACCCGCCACGATTCGTCGTGGGCGATGGCGGGCGAGCTGCAAGGGCCTGATCCTGACGATCTGGGCGCTTGCCTCGTGGTCGTTCCTCGTGTTCGTCGCCGACACGTGGTGGATGGCGCTGGTCGGCGGCATCTCCCTGGCCTTCGGAACCGCGGGCGTGGCGTTCTCCGTCGGGCACGACGCGAACCACGGCGCGTTCTTCCCGAGCCGGCGCTGGAACCGGATCGTCGGATACTCGTTCGATCTCATCGGCGCCAGTTCGTACGTGTGGCGCACGAAGCACAACGTCGCGCATCACACCTTCACGAACGTCGACGGCGCCGACACCGATATCGATCAGATGCCGTTCGCGCGCCTCGCTCCCAGCCAGCCGCACAAGCGCTACCACCGGTTCCAGCACATCTACATGTGGGCGCTGTACGGCCTCTTCACCTTCAAGTTCCACCTCGGATCCGACGTTGGCCCGGTCCTCTCCGGCAAGATCGGCCAGGTCGCCACGATCGCGCGGCCGACGAAGTTTGAGATGACGATGCTGGTGGCCGGCAAGGTCGGCTTCTGGACGTGGGCCGTGATCGTCCCGCTGTTCTTCCAGCCCTGGTGGGCCGTCGGCCTGATGTTCCTCTTCGCCTCTTGGGTGCTCGGCATCGTGCTGGCCGTCACCTTCCAGCTCGCGCACGCCGTCGACGAGGCGACGTTCACCGACCTCGCTGAGATCCGCGAGGGGCCGTCGCCGACGTGGGCGGCGCACCAGGTCGAGAGCACGGTCGACTTCGCGACGCGCAACAGGTTCCTCGGCTGGTATCTCGGCGGCCTCAACTTCCAGATCGAGCACCACCTGTTCCCGAAGGTGTGCCACGTGCACTACCCGCGCATCCTCCAGACGGTGCGCGACACGTGCGACGAGTTCGGCGTGCGCCACGTCTGCCAGCCGACGATGCGCTCCGCGCTGGTGTCGCACGGCCGCTGGCTGCGCGCCATGGGCCGTGGTGAGAGCGCCGTGCCGGTCGCTCTGCACCCGCCGGCGACCCCCACCACCTAGCCCAGCCGCGCCAGGCTGGCGGCGATGGCAGCGTCCTTCGCCGCCCACATCGCCCCCTCGGTACCTTCCGGGTCGTCGTCCAGGCACCAGAGGGCGTTCTCGACCGACCGCACCAGCGCCCAGCCCCGCACCCGCTCCCGATCGAGGTCGAGTTCGGCCGCCAGCCGGTCAACCAGACGGCCGACCTCGCGATCGTCGGGGTCGTCTGACAGTAGGTCGCGCAGAAGATGCCCGGTGCTGTACGCAGGCTCGCCGGCGAGCGGCTTCGGGTCGATCGCCAGCCACGGCTCACGGGTGGCAGCGAGGACGTTGCCGCGATGGTAGTCGCCGTTCACCAGGTGCAGCGGCCCCGTCGCGTCGGCGAAGAGCGCACAGAGCGCCGTCGTCTCGGCCGCCAGCGCCGGATCGAACGGGCGGCCGTGGCGGTCGAACGCCTCCGGGATCCACGTCGTGGAGCGACGCGCGAAGTCGGTCACGAGCGCGAACGGCTGCGCCTCCGGCAGCGGCACGTGCAGCCGCCGCAGTACGCCGCAGGCGATCGTGACGGCGGCGTCCGGGTCGGCGTGGTCGAGCAGCGATGTGCCGGGCGCGGCACGCTCCAGCAGCATCGCGTTCGGCCAGGTCAGCCGGTCGAACAGCCGCACGGCGCCGTTGCCGTTCCAGCGCTCGAGAGCATCGGCCTCCTGCGGCAGCTCGTTCTCGGTCAGGCTGATCTTCAGCACCGCCGGCGTCCCGTCGTGGCGCACGGCGGGCACCACGTAGCCGACCCAGCCGCCCGGCCACGGCTCGCCGACGGCCTGCAGCCGGAAGCGACGCATCAGATCGTGGAGGACGGCGGGCAGCGTGCGCATCAGCTCGCGGCCTTCGTCCGTGCTCGACCAGCTCTGCGCGACCTGGGGCGGGAGTGGCGGCGGGTCGCTCAACCGGCGACCAGCTCGATGCGGTTGCCAAACGGGTCGTCGGTGGAGAACCGCCGCACGCCGGGCAACTCGTCGTCCCAGCGCACGGGATGGCCGGCCGCCGCGACGGTGTCGGCAAGCCCGTCCAGGTCGGCCACGACGAACGCGGGATGCGCCTTCCGCGCGGGGATGAAGGCGACCTCGGCGCCGAGGTGGAGGTTGACCGTCCCGTGCGCGAACCAGCAGCCGCCGCGCTGCGTCAGCGGCTCCGGCTTGGTCACCCGGGGCAGGCCGAGCAGGCCCTCGTAGAACGCCTGCGCGTCGTCCTCGCGACCGGGCGGCATGGCGAGCTGCACGTGGTCGAGCGCCAGGATCTCGGGCATCCCCGGAGTCTAGGAGGTGACGACGCGGTACTTCAGGTGGGTGACGCCCGGCGCCTCGACCACCCGCAGGCGTTCGAGCACGAGGCCCGCTCCGTCGAGGTTGTCCAGCGGGCGTTCACCCGAACCGAGCAGGACGGGAGCGACGTTGAGTTGCAGCTCGTCGACGAGGCCGGCCCGCAGGAACTGCTGGACGAGGCTCGCCCCACCGCCGAGGACGATGTCCTGGTCGCCCGCCGCCGCCCGTGCCTGGGCGAGCGCCGACTCGATGCCGTCGGTGACGAAGTGGAACGTCGTGCCGCCCTCCATCGGCAGCGGCTCGCGCGCGTGGTGCGTGACGACGAAGACGGGCGCGTGGTACGGCGGGTCGTCGCCCCACCAGCCCGTCCAGCTGCCATCGCCCCAGTCGCCGCGGCCGCCGCCGAACATGTTGCGGCCGAGGATGTAGGCGCCGACGTTCGCGGTCGTCTCGTCGAGGATGGCGGCGGAGATGGGCTCCTCGCCCCGGCGGGCCGCGAACGCCCACTGATGCAGCTGCATGCCGCCCTTGCCGAGCGGATCCTCGACGCTCTGGTCGGGCCCCGCCATGAACCCGTCGAGCGAGACCGCGACGCTGAATCTGACCTGTCCCATGGTGCCTCCGTCGGTTGCTGTCGATGAGGACGGCCGCGCCGGGCCGGAATCATCGGTCAGATGCGCTCTTCGGGCGCTGTCCGGTCGCTCGGTGCGTCGCCGGTGTTGGCCACGCCGAGCGGCTCGATCAGCAACAGCTCGGTCGGCTGCTCGGCGCGTGGTCGGTGCGCGACGCCGCGCGGCACGACGAACAGCTCGCCCGGATCGAGCGTCACGGTCTCGTCCGGCAGGTCGATCTCGAGCCGTCCGGACAGCACGAGGAAGAAGTCGTCGCTGTCGGCGTGGCTGTGCCAGATGAACTCGCCCAGCACCTTCACCACCATCACCTTGTGGTCGTTCATCTCGGCGACGATCTTGGGCTGCCACGGCTCGTCGAACTGGGCGAGCTTCCGGGCCAGGTTGACGGGGTGCATGGACGGCAGCCTGCGCGACCTGACCGTGGCGCGCAAGCGGCGGTTCAACAGGCCGTGACATCGACGTGCATCGGAAAGGGACGATCGTGGAGGGATATTCGCGATGCCCCAGCTTTGCGGAAGGTCGATCGAAGGTTCTCCCAAGTCCCGCGTCCTAGAGTCGGTCCCTGTCCCACATACCGGAGGGGTCGCCCGATGGAATATACGCGTCGCGATGCGCTGAAAGTCGGCCTGTTTGGATCGGCCGCACTCGCGTTTCCGCTCGAGCGCGCGGCGCGAGCCGACTCGCAGCTCGACAACCGGATGCCGACGCACCAGTTGCCGGCGCCGTTCACGCTGCCGTTCGCGGCGCCGCCGATCGCCGTCCCGCACGCCACCGACGGTGACACCGACCGCTACCGGATCAGCATGGATGTCGTGCAGCTCGAGGTGCTGCCGGGCTTCCAGACGACGTGGTGGGGCTACGGCGGCATGATTCCCGGCCCGACGATCGTCATGGAGCACGGCCGCAAGTCGAAGGTACGGTTCGTCAACAACCTGCCCCTCAAGCATCCGACGCTCGGCTACACGCCCTGGACATCGGTGCACCTGCACGGCGCGCAGTCGCTGCCGCAGTACGACGGGTACGCCAACGACATCACGTATCCAGGGCAGTACAAGGACTACCACTACTCGAACGGCCACGACGCCACGACGCACTGGTACCACGACCACGGCGTCCATCACACAACGGAGAACATTCTGATGGGCCTCGCCGGGATGTACCAGATCCACGACGACCGGGATCGCTCGCTGCCCATCCCGCACGGCGACTACGACATGCCGGTCGTCATCGGCGACCGCATGTTCGACAAGAACGGACAGTTCCTGTTCACGAACGACCAGTCCGGCCTGTTCGGCGACGTGATCCTCGTCAACGGGGTGCCCTGGCCGCTGATGAAGGTGCAGCGCCGCAAGTACCGGTTCCGGCTGCTGAACGGATCGATCTCGCGCGCCTACAACCTGTCGCTGTCGAACGGCGACCCGCTCACCGTGATCTGCACCGACGCCGGGCTGATGCCGGCGCCGCAGACCGTCCGCAGCCTGCGGTTCATGATGGGCGAGCGCTACGAGGTGGTGATCGACTTCGCGAAGTACAACCCGGGCACGCGCATTGTTCTCAAGAACACCAACCCGAAGAACAACATCGCGTTCCCGAACACCGACAAGATCATGGCGTTCCAGGTGACCGCCGACCCGTTCGACCCGACCAACAACCAGATCCCCGCGGTGCTCTACCCCGACAATCCGACCATGAACTTGCGGCGCAGCCAGTCGGTGAAGACGCGGCGCCTCTCGCTCGAGCGCAAGCACGGCATGTGGACGATCAACGGCCGCATCTGGGATGACGTCGTGGCGAGCGGCTTCACGCTGCTCGAAGCCAGTCCTCGCAAGGACAGCGTCGAGATCTGGGAGCTCGAGAACAGGTCCGGCGGCTGGCAGCACCCGATGCACATGCACCTGGTGGAGTTCCAGATGCTCGATCGCAACGGCCGCCCGCCGTTCGCCTACGAGCGGGGCCCGAAGGACGTCGCGTTCCTCGGCGAGAACGAGCTGGTGCGCGTCATCGTGCGCTTCGACGGCACCGGCAAGTACATGCTGCACTGCCACAACATGGTTCACGAGGACCACGACATGATGGTCCAGTACGAGGTGGTCGACCCGGGCAAGCCGGGCTTCGATCCGCTCGGCTTCCCCGCGAAGCCGCTCGCGCTCGAGGCCGGCGACCCGTTGTAGCCGCGCTCAGAACTGCAGCGGCGACCACGGCGCGTGCGACCAGCCGAGCAGCGCGTCGGCACGCTCGGCGTCGCCGGTGATCTCGCCCGCCTGAGCGAGCGTCGTCGCACCCGAGCCGCCGAGCACCAGTGCACCGAACGCCGCGCTCGTCAGCGTCACGTCGGCCGCAGCCTCCGTCGCCTCGACCGAGCCGTCGGCCGGATCGACCCGCAGCCGCTCGCCGGCGACGTCCAGCACGCATGGCTCGCCGGGCCGGTAGGCGCGCGCCTCGAGCAGGCGCCGCACGTCGAGCGCGCGCAACCAGAGGCTGTCGGCCAGGTGGGAACGGTCGATCCGGCGCGGCGCCGTGATGAGGTGGGGGAGCAGCTCGTCGACGGGGCGGTACATGGCAACGACCGAGGTCGCCATGTCGAGCGAGATGAGCGCCGACCACAAGGCGGCGTAGGCCGCGGGCGACGAGGCGATCAGCTCGCCGACCTTGACCTTGTAGTCGGCGTGCACCGAGGTCCAGCGGTCCTCGACGGTGTACGACGCGTAGCCGTCGGCCTCGCCGGCGTCGTCCTCCGCGACGATCAGGAAGCCCTCGTGCTCGGCCACCCACCACTCGACCTCGGGGTCGGGGCGGTTCGTCATGCCAGCGCGCTGCTGCTGCGCCGCATGCCAGACGCGCTGCATCAGCGGCACCGACTTGGTGGCGTCGGCGAAGCGGATCTGGCGGCCGGTCGGCGGCTCCTTGAAGGTGATGTGGGCCGTCGGGATCGTCAGCTCGACGTCGTAGGTCGCGGTGCCGTAGCCGTACCGGCCGTACACGCCCGAGTCGACGGCATCGAGCACCGAGACGGCGTAGCCGTCCTCGCGGGCGAGGGCGAGGTGCGCGTCGAGCAGCGCAGACATCACGCCGCGGCGACGATGGCTCGGCAGCGTCGCCACCCACGTCAGCCCGCACGCGGCGACGGCACCGCCGCCGGGGACGGTGACCGTCAGCGGGATCGACATCGCGGTGCCGACCATGTCGGCCCCCTCGTATGCGCCGTGCAGCGTGTGACCGGTGGGCGCGGAGAGGAACTCGATGTTGCGCGCGCGCAGGTCGGCGGCCCAGTGCGAGTTGAAGCCGGTCCGGTGGACGTCGACGTACCGCTCGACCTCGTCCAGGGCGGGAGTGCGGACTGCGATCGTCATCGCGGCCAGCCTACACGCTCGCCCGCGGCCCACCGGCTACGATGGTCACGCACCGGAACTCGCCTTCCGGCCGCCATGCCCCCGGGTCGTTTGGAAGCGATCGCGGGGGCCTCGTTCTCTTCGCGAGGTGGCTAGCCGGCGCGCAGCGAGGCGAGGGCGACCCGCACCAGCTGGTGCTTCTCGGGCGCGTGCGGGTACGCGGTGATCCGGTGACCGAGCCAGCCGGCGACCTTGAAGCGACGCCGGGCGACGACCTCGCCGGCGGCGACGTCGATCGACGTGCCCTCGCCGAGCTCCTCGTACTGCAGCTTCAGCCCGACGCCGTCGGCGACCAGCTGCAGCGCGTCGCGCGTCGACGCGAAGAACAGCGCGCCGTGCCGGGTGCGGCCGAGAATCAGCGGGCGCCGGCTGCGCCGCGCCAGGTGCAGCACACCCGGATGCTCCTCACGCAGCAAGCCCACTGCGGCCGCGCCCTGCACCTGCTCGAGCGCGGCGCCGAGGTCGCCGAGCACGTCGGTGAGCATCATGATCACCTCGGAGTCGACGGTGATCAGCGGCGTGGAGCGCGGCTGCCCGAACTTCTCGAACAGCTCGTCGTCGTTGGTCAGGTGCCCGTTGTGGACGCCGACCACGCGGCCCCAGGAGACCGGGTGGTTGTTGTCGTTGATGCCCGGAATGCCCTTCGTGAACTCGCGCACGTGGAGGATCGCCTCGGTCGCCGCCGGGTCGAGCTGCACGTGGTCGATGAAGTGCGCGAGCTTCTGCGAGTCCTTGCGCACCACGATCGGGCCGCCGGGCGCCCGGTACGCGTAGCCGGTGGCGTCACGGCCGCGCTCGACGATGCCTGCCAGCAGCACCCGCGCGAGCGCGGTGGTGTCGAGATCGTGGTCGGGGGCGAGGGAGAAACCGGCGATGCCGCACATAGCGAGATCCATAGGTCGAACGACTGGACCAAAAGCCTAGCGCGTGATGCCCGGAGCGGGATTCGAACCCGCACGCCGTCAGGCTGCCGGGTTTAAGCCGGCCGCGTCTACCAGTTCCGCCATCCGGGCCTACTGCGAAGCATATCCTCCGGCCAGCAGGGCGATTCCGTGCAGGATGTCGCGCTCGGACACCTCCACCGCGGCGAGGCCGACCCGGTCGAGCGCCGCCTCGAGCACGAGGATGCCGCCGACGATGACCGGCGCCCGTCCCGGCTCGATGACGCCGATCGCGCGGCGCTCCTCCGCGGTCAGCGGCGACAGCCGCTCGCGCTGAGCGGTGATAGCGGCCCGCGTCAGCACGTGGCCGTGGATGCGCGCGGCGTCGTACGCCTCGAGTCCGAGGTCGAGCGCGGCGACGGTGGTGGCGGTGCCGGCGACGGCGATGCCGCGGTCGACGGGCAGCCACGCGTCGGGCACGCCGGTGGCGAACAGCTCACGCAGCTCGGCGATGGCGTGCTGCTGCAGCGCGGGGGAGACGGCGTCCTCGGCCAGCCAGCGCTCGGTGGCGCGGACACAGCCGGCGTCGAGCGAGACCGCGCGGCCAGGCCCGATGGAGACCTCGGTGGAGCCGCCGCCGACATCGACGATCGCGACGTCGCCCGCCATCGGCGGCCGTCCGGCGAGCACGCCGAGCCGCGTCAGCCGCGCCTCCTCCTCGCCGGGCAGCAGGCGGGTCTCGAAGCCGGTCTCTCGCTGCAGGCGCGCGAGGAAGCCGGCGCCGTTGGTCGAGTCGCGGACGGCGCTGGTGGCCGTCGCGAGGCGCACCGGCGCGTCATGGGAGTCGGCAATCTCGCGGTAGCGGCGCACGACCGCGAGGGTGCGCTCGATCGCATCGTCGGCGAGCCGCCGGTTGCGGTCGACGCCCGCGCCGAGCCGCGTGATCTGCAGGATCCGCTCCACCTCGGTCAGCTCGCCCGATCCGGTCACGTCGGCGACCAGCAGGCGGGTCGAGTTCGTGCCCATGTCGACCACCGCGACGCGCATCAGCGCGGCAACCGCACCAGCCGCAGCGCCTCGCCGGCGGCCTCGCCGAGCAGGCCGAGCATCGTGCGCGCCCGGGTGAGCTGCAGCAACTGGGCGTCGAGTGCGGCTCGTCGCTCGGTGGTGTGCGCGACGCCGGCGCTGAGCCGCTCGCGCGCCGCATCGAGCGCGAACAGGGCCTCGAGCCGCGTGGTGTGGCTGAGCCGAACCGCCCGCCGCAGCCGGCGCGCGGCACCGCCGACACGCACCGCCGCGAAGGCCAGGCTGGCGAACAGCGCGACGGCTGCGGCGATGACGAGTGCGAGGATCACGCATAAAGCGTAGACCGGCGGTTGCCAGTTGTCCGCTTTGCCGCGGTGCGGTAATCTACGCCTCACGGCGCGGGGTGGAGCAGTCCGGTAGCTCGTCGGGCTCATAACCCGAAGGTCGCAGGTTCGAATCCTGCCCCCGCTACTCCCGGAGAGGGCGTTGCATCTGCAGCGCCCTCTCTGCTTTTCAGCCCGGTGGGCCCCAGCAGTTCGACGCGGCCGCTTAGGCCGGCAGGTCTGCGGTGCGGAGCCGCTACCACCGGCTGGCGGGTCCGCAGGCGGGGCGGCTGACCGGGGGCGGACGGCAGCGGGATGCTCAGCCTGAAGTAGAGAGTGATGCTCGGCGTTCGGCAATCACGCCGACGAAGCCGCGCGCGATCGCGGCCGCACCGGCCGCCCATCTGCCCGCGATGGCGGGCGTGCGTGCGCTGAACTCCGCCAGGTCGACGCCGTGCGCCTCGAACACCGACGCGGTCGGCTCGGAGCTGGCGAGATGGAGCAGCGTCGCCTCGTCCGCCTCGAAGTGGAACTGGAGGCCCCAGGCGCAGGGTGGCAGGTGAAAGGCCTGACGCGTCAGCTCGGTGTGGGCGAGCACCGTTGATCCGGCGGGCGGCTCCCACGTGTAGCCGTGTGCCTCGAACACCTCGAACGACGCGGGCAGCTCGCCGAGCAGCGGATCGTCGGCGGCGGCCGGATCGAGGCGCACCGTCTTGAACCCGAACTCGGCCTCGCAGCGCGGGGCCGCCGCACCGGCGGCGGCGGCCAGCAGCTCGGCGCCCAGGCAGATGCCGAGCAGCGGCACCTGGCGCTCCAGCGCCTCGGCGCAGAGCGCCTGGGCAACCGCGACGGCGGGATCGGGATCGTCGGGGTTTGCCAGCCCGCCCAGCACGATCAGCCCGTCGAAGCCGTCAAGGGACAGCGGCTCTGCGGGCGCCAGGCGCACGTCGATCTCGCAGCCGAGCGCGCGCAGCGGCGGCTCGAGCAGGCCGGGGCCCTTGTCGGCGTCGAATTGGATCAGGAGGATGCGCATCGCCTGGAGCATCGCGGGCCGGGCCGGTCCGAGCAAGTCGGACTCGCACCGCGGGCGTCACCGCTTCTACTGACTGGACGAAGATCGACCTGCGTCATCTGAGCGCGCTCGCCGCGGTGGCCGAGCGGCGGTCGCTCAGCCGCGTCGCCGAGACGACCTCCGCACCTGCTGTTCGACCACCTGCTGCGGCCGGGCCGCTCGGCCGGTACGGAGCGCACCGACGGCTCCCGGGCGCCGGCCGAAGCAGCGATCCGCGACCCCGCCCGCAGGCCGGCCTGAGCCCGGCCGTGCGGCGTCGCTGACCGTCGCCGCGGGTGCCTGGCACGGATCCGTCACGTTTCCGGCGCGTGTCGAATCGCAGCCCGGCCCTGGCGTCACCGTTTCGGTGCCTGGCACCGAAACGGGAATCCGGGCACAGTTTCGCGCGCTGAATTCACACTTCCGGCACGAAGCGCGCGCCGCGCGTGCGTCGTTCGTGCGGATGTGCGTGGCTGCTCGGCCCCTACCGCACGGGTACCGACCGGCTAGCGGTGGACGCGCCTCGCGTCAGCGCTTCTTCGGCGGGCCTTGACGACGAGCGTCAGCGTGCGCTTGGCAGACGTGTTGCCGGCCGCGTCCCTGGCGACGATGGCGATCTTGTAGGTGCCCGCCTTCAGCCTCTGGAGCGCGAGCTTGAGCGAGTTCTTGCCCGCCATGCCCTTCGGCCGGAGGGTCGCCCGGGTGACCGTCGCGGTGCAGCGGACGCCGTGCTTGGCCCCGGCCTTGCACGTGCCGGAGACCTTGCGGCCCCGCACGCGCTGCGTGACCGTCGCGATCAGCGTCGCCTTCTCCGACAGCGTCAGCCGCAGCGTCGGCTTGGAGCCCTTCCTCACGGTGGCCTTGGCGAGCTTGGCGAGCGTGATCTTCGGGGCCGTCTTGTCTGCAGGCGGCTTCGGCGGCGGCGGTGCCCCCGTGTAGGTGAGGCTGAGCGACGATCGATCGGCCGGCAGCGAGGCCGAGAAGTTGCCACCGACGGTCGCGAACGTGCCGGTGGTGACCGGCGTCTCGATCACCGCGAACGCCGTCCCGACCGCCGGGATGTAGCCGCCCGTCGGCACGCCGTTGCCGCGACCGCCGAGCGCGGCGACATGGCCGCCGGCGCCGGTGATCTTCCCGAACGTCGTGGCGCCCGCGATCTGGAACGCAAGGGTGCCGCCGCTCGTGAGGTCGTTCGCGAGCTGGAGCGTCGACGTCGGCGCGATCGTGATCGTGCCGTTGTTGGTGGAGGCGCTCGCCAGCTGCAGCGTCGTCGCGGGATCGACGACGACCGCGCCGGTGGCGCCGATCGTGAGGGCCGACTCGATCCGGGCGCGAACGTTGCCGCGCATGATCGCCCGCAGCGTGCCGTTGACCGTCACGGGCTGGCCCTGCACGTTTGCGCCGTTGCCGGGCGACGCGTCGATGATCAGCGTGCCGCCGGGCGCGACGGTGAGGCCGCCGGCTTGCACGCTGAAGATGTTCGAGTTCTCCTCGTAGCCGAGCCGCACCGTCTGCCCGGCCGGGACGGTGCCGGCGATCCGGGCGCCGTTGCCGACCAGCTCGAACGTTCCCGTACCGCCGGCGTCGGTGAACGGGTACGGCGTGTCCATCCGGATCGGATTGCCGGTGGCGGCGCCGCCGTTCTGCTGCCACGCGGTCAGGCTCGCCGTCTGGAACGACCCGTTGTTGGCGATCGTGCCGCCGTTCACCGTCCAGCCCGGGCGGCCGTTGCCGGGGTCGGTGAAGATCGAGCCCGCGGCGTCCACCTGAACGGTGCCGCTGGTCGTGACGCTGCCGAGGTGGAAGCGGCCGCTCTCCGCGCGGATGGTGCCGTTGTTGACCAGCACGCCGTTCGGGCCCTGACCGAGCATGAGCAGCTCGTTGCTCGTCGCCTGGCCGCCGATCGAACGCGCCACGATGCTGCCGTTGTTCGTGAGGGTGCCGGCGTAGTTCATCGTCGGCTTGGCGCCCAGCACGCCGCCCGGTGCGCCCGTCGCGTCCTGCTCGAGCACGAGCTGGCCGCTGGCGGTGATCGTCGAGGCGTTAGCCACGCTCACGTCACTGCCGGTGTTCGTGCCGTTGTCGACCCGGATGACGAGCCCCTGCGAGCCCGCCGCGGGAGACGCGCCGAGCGTCAACGACCCCACGGTGCGCGGCGCGCCGTTGACCGTCACGGTGTACGTCCCGGGATTCGCGATGAAAACGTCGTCGGACGAGTTGGGCAGCCTGCTCGCCGCGACGCCGTTCTGCACCCAGTTGCCCTGCGCGTTGAAGTCGCCGCTCGCGGCGCTTCCCCATACGAAGGTGTCGGCCGAGGCGGTGGTGGTCGCCACGAGGAGGGCAAGTGCGGCGAGGGCGGGAAGGCGGAGGACGCGGGCGATCGGGGGCATCGTCCCACCGTACGGAGGTTCGCCGAGACCGCCTATACGGAGAACTGCGTAGGCCCGGTTCGGGCCAGGCTCAGTGCGTACGTCCGGCGTCGAGCGCGGCCCACGCGGTGCTGACGGCGGCCACGCGGTCGTGCACGCCGAGCTGGGCATAGATGCTCTCGGTGTGCTTGTGCACCGTGCTCGGCGTGACGCCGAGGTGCGCCGCGATCGCGCGCGTCGAGCGCCCCTGCATCATCGCCTGGAGTACCTCGGCCTGGCGGGGCGTGAGCCCGAGCGCCGCGAGCAGCGCGCGCGACGCCGGCCGGGTCCGGCGGTCGAAGACGACCACGGTCAGGCCGGCGCGCGTCATCAGCCGCCGCACCGTCACCGGGCCATCGCCGATGTCGACCCGGGTGGGCGGCACGCCGTCCTCGCCGCCGGCCTCGCGCAGCACCGCCGGCAGGCGGGTCGCGTCCGGGCCCTCGCCGCGGGCCAGCGCCGCCAGCGCCTCGCGGCCGGCAACGGTTGCGAACTCGATCTGGTCGCGGCCGTCGGCGATCACGATCGCCTCGCCGGTGTCGTCGAGACCCTGCTGGACGGCGTCGATCAGGGCCCGCGCACGTTCGCGCGCGGCGGCGTTCGTCCAGGCCTGGATCAGGTGCGGCCGCGCCAGATCGAGGACGCGCCGCTGCACGTCGGTGTAGTCGTCGGGCGATGTGAGCGCGAGGCCGATCATGCGGGTCGGCGGCGCCGGCAGCGTGACCGCGATCTGGTGGTGGACTCCGAGCGGCACGAACACCTCGCGGTACAGGGCGCGCCCGGCGAACTCGGCGTGGTCGATGACGTCGGTGATGCGGTAGGCCCGCGGATCCCGTGTCCGCAGGTAGTGCTGGATGAGGGAATTCTCGTGGCCGAACAGGGCCCAGCGCGCGAGCCACTCGTCGCCGGGCTCCGGCGTCACCATCGCGACCAGCGGCGAGCCGTCCGGCGCGATCTCGTTGTACGACGTCCACACCGACGGGATCACCCGCGGCACCGTGTCGAGCAACCCCGCCCGGAACTCCTGAAGGTCGTCGGCGTGGTGGACTTCCCCGAGGATCTCGAGGAGGCCCTGCAGTTCTCTCTCCGGCAGGACGTCCTCGTTCATTCGATGAGCTCGAACACGGTGGCGTTCGACTGGCCGCCGCCCTCGCACATCGTCTGCAGGCCGTACCGGATGCCGTTGTCGCGCAGGTGGTGCAGCAGCGTCGTCGCCAGCCGGGCGCCCGATGCGCCGAGCGGATGCCCGAGCGCGATTGCGCCGCCGGAGACGTTCATGCGCGCCTCGTCGGCGCCCGTTTCGTGCAGCCACGCGAGCGGCACCGAGGCGAAGGCCTCCGAGACCTCGAACGCGCCGATCTCGTCGATCGTCAGTCCCGCCCGGCGCAGCGCCTTCTGCGTGGCCGGAATGGGCGCTGTCAGCATGATGTTCGGGTCGTCGCCGGCCAGCACGGCGGTGTGCACGCGCGCGATCGGCGTCAGGCCCAGCTCCTTCGCCGTGTCGGCGCCGCACACCAGCAGCGCCGCGGCGCCGTCGCTGATCTGCGAGCTGTTGCCGGCGTGCAGCACGCCGTCCGGCTTGAACGCCGGCTGCAGCGTCGCGAGCTTGGCGGCGGTACCGCCGCGGCGGACGCCCTCGTCGGTGTCCACGATGCCCACATCGGTTTTCACCGGGACGATCTGCGCGCGGAACCGGCCCTCGTCGATCGCGGCCGCCGCCTTCGCGTGCGAGCCGAGCGCGAACTCGTCCAGCCGGTCGCGGGAGAGGCCCCAGCGCTCGGCGATCAGCTCGGCGCCGAGCCCCTGGTTGGGCAGGCCGGGGCCGTACCGCGCCGCGTAGCCAGCGCCGATCGGCGATCCGTTCTCGCCGATCGCCGACCCCATCGGCACCCGCGACATCGACTCGACGCCGCCCGCCACGACGACGTCGTACTGGCCGGCGATCACGCCCGCGGCCGCGAAGTGGATGGCCTGCTGCGACGAGCCGCACTGGCGATCGACGGTCGTGCCGGGCACCGACTCCGGCCAGCCGGCCGACAGCACGGCGGTGCGGGCGATGTCGAAGGTCTGCTCGCCGACCTGGCTGACGCAGCCCCAGATGACGTCGTCGACCAGCGCGGGATCGATGCCCGTGCGCGCCTGGAGCGCGCGCAGGACGGTCGCGGACAGGTCGGCCGGATGGGTGCCGGCCAGGGCCCCGCCGCGTCGCCCGACCGGCGTGCGCACCGCCTCTACGATCACCGCGTCCCGCATGCCGGATCCCCTCTCCCTCGTCAGGCCGTGACGGAGTCTGCCAGCACGGCTAGGGTTCCCGCGATGCCCCAGGGGGCACGGGCACACCCGCGGAGAGGGAGGAACACGTGACGTACGCGTTCAGCACGCTCGACGAGATGGGCTCCGGGCCGGGATTCCGCAAGGTCCGGCAGGCGCTTGGGGTCGAGGCGTTCGGCGTCAACGCGCTCGTGATGGCGCCGGGCCACGAGGGCTTCAACCACTACCACGACTCGCAGGACGAGCTGTACTTCGTGCACTCCGGCACCGCCCGGTTCGAGGTGGGGGGCGAGACGCGTGATCTCGGCCCCGGCGGCTTCCTGCACGCCCCTTCGACCACCCCTCGCAAGGTGTCGAACGGCGGCGACGGAACGTGCGTGGTGCTGATCGTGGGCGCCAAGAACGGGTACGTCGGCCGCGACGGGCAGCTCGTCGATCAGGCCGATCTCGAGCGGCGCACGTCGTTCGGCAGCGGCAAGTAGCGGCTCCGGGGAGCGATGCTCGGCATCATCCTCGGCCTATTGTCGGCCCTGACCTGGGGCGTGGGCGGCCTGGTCGGGACGAAGGCCACGCGACTGCTCGGCACCAACCGCTGCATGGCGTGGAGCACGATCGCCGGGTTCGCGGTCGTGCTCGTGCCGGCGCTCGTCACCGGGCCGCACTCGATGCCAAAGGACGAGACGTTGCTCTGGCTGGCCGCGGGCGCGATCGGCTCGATGATCGGTCTGTGGACGATGATGCTCGCCTACCGGCATGGCGCGTTGTCGGTCGTGTCGCCGATCATCGCCTGCGAGGGGGCGGTGATCGCGGCGATGAGCGTGATCCTCGGCAACCCGCTCGAGCTCTTCACCGGCCTGTTGCTGGTGATCGCGACGCTGGGCGCCGCGATAGTGGTGCGCGGCACCCGAGGTGGAGCGGGCCCGCGGGAGACGCCGCCGATCGCGATCATCGCATCGGTCACGTCGGCGGTGTTCTTCGGCGTCGGTCTCTACTCGGCCGCGGTCGCCGCCGACGATGTCGGGCCGTTCTTCCCGTCGCTGATCACGCGCATCCTCGGCCTGATCGTGATCACCGCGCCGGTGCTGCTCGTCGCGCGCGCCGGCATCGGACCGCAGTTCACACTGAAGTGGGCCTTCCTCGGCGGGGCGTTCGATATCGGCGGCATGCTGTTCTTCGTCGCCGCGGCCCAGGCCGGCGACGTGTCGGTGGCGGGTGTGCTGTCGGCGCAGTCGGCCGCCATCGCGACCGTGCTCGGCCTGGTCGTGCTGCGCGAGCGGCTGACCCGCGGGCAGCGGCTCGGCTTCGCGCTGATCATCGTCTCGGTGACGGCCCTCGCGGCCGGGTTCTAGCGGCTCGCAGCTAGTCGGCGGCGACGCGCCCGCGCTTGTCGGCGATCGCGTCGATCATGCCGTTGTACGCCTCCTGGAACGACTTCACGCCGTCGCGCTCGAGCTCGGACGTGATCTCGTCGAGGCTGATGCCGGCGTCCTTCAGGTCGGCGAGCTGCTCGCGCGCCTCGTCGACGTTCGCGTCCAGCGTACGGGCCGGATGGCCGCCCTCGCGGAACGCGTCGAGCGTCGCGTCGGGCACCGTGTTGACGGTGTCGGGGCCGATCAGCCCGTCGGCGTAGAGGGTCGCCGGGTAGGCGTCGTTCTTCGACGACGTCGACGCCCACAGCGGGCGCTGCGGGTTCGCGCCGGCGGCCCTCAGCCGCTCCCAGCGCGGGCCGGCGAACACCACCTGGTAGACGTCGGCGTACGCGACCTTGGCGTTCGCGATGGCGATCCTGCCGGCGAGCGGCGAGCCCGCGGGCAGTTTGGCGTCGACCTTCGAGTCGATGCGCGACACGAAGAAGCTCGCGACCGAGTCGATGTGGTCGAGCGCACCGCCGGCCGCGAGGCGCTGCTCGAGGCCGGCGACGTAGGCCTCCGCGATCTCGCGGTAGCGCGCGACCGAGAACAGCAGCGTCACGTTGATGTTGATGCCATCCGCCGTCAGCTGCCGGAAGGCAGCGACGCCGGGCTCGGTGCCCGGCACCTTCACCATCAGGTTCGGCCGGCCGATCTGCGCCCACAACTCGCGGCCGCGGCGGATCGTGCCCGCGTCGTCGAACGCCAGGTCGGCCTCGACCTCGATCGAGATGAAGCCGTCGCGGCCGCCGGCCTGCTCCCAGACGGGCCGCATCAGGTCGCAGGCGCGCGTGATGTCGGCGGCGGCCGCGCGCTCGAAGATCTGCTGCGGCGTGGCGTCGGCGGGCGCCGAGCCGATGTCGGCGTCGTACAGGTCGGACTTCAGGACGGCGTTCGCGAAGATGGACGGGTTCGAGGTCCCACCCGTCACGTTGTCCTCGGCAATCAGCTTCGCGAGCAGCCCGGAGTCGAGCGCCGGACGCGCGACGTTGTCGTACCAGACGCTCTGGCCGAGGTCACGGAGCTCGTTCCACTTGCTGGTCATCTGCATCTCTCCTCTTCCCCGCGGACAGGCGCGGTGACATTCGGAGTCTACTTCCGCCGCCGGGTTTGCCAGTAGCGTTCCCGGCCATGAACCTCGCTGAGTACGCAGCGCACGACGCTCTCGATCTGGCGGAGCTCGTCCGCCGCCGGGAGGTCGCTCCCCAGGAGCTCGCGGCGCTCGCCGCCGAGGGCTCGGCTCGCATCAACGACCGGCTCGGCGCCGTGATCGAGCTGTTCGAGGATCGCATCGACGCGGCGCCCGACGCCGACGTACCCGACGGGCCGTTCGGCGGCGTGCCGTTTCTGCTCAAGGACCTCTACCACGGCGAGGCGGGACGCGTCTGCGAGAACGGCAGCCGCCTGTCGGAGGGCTGGGTGGTGCCGTCTGACACCGGGCTGATCCGGCGCTTCAAGCACGCCGGGCTGGTGTCGGTGGGCCGGGCGACCACGTCGGAGTGGGGCATCATGGGCACGACCGAGACGGCCATGTGCGGGCCGACGTGCTCGCCGTGGTCGGAGGAGCACATCGCCGGCGGCTCGTCCGGCGGCGGCGGCGCCTCGGTCGGCGCCGGCATCGTGCCGATCGCGCTGGCGTCGGACGGCGGCGGCTCGATCCGCATCCCCGCGGCGTGCTGCGGCGTGGTCGGCCTGAAGCCGTCGCGCGGCCGCATCTCGTTCGGCCCCGACGCCGGCGAGCCGCTGTCGGGCTGGGCCGTGCGCTTCGCCGTCTCGCGCAGCGTGCGCGACTCGGCCGCGCTGCTGGATACGCTGCACGGCCCGGAGCCGGGTGACCCGACGCTGCTGCCGGCGCCGGAGCACTCGTATCTCGACGAGTGCTTCCGCGACCCCGGCCGGCTGCGCATCGCGTTTTGCACGCAGCCGTGGAACGGCGCGCCGGAGCACCCCGAGCACGCCGCCGCCACGGCGACCACCGCCGCGGTGCTGGCCGACCTCGGTCACGACGTCGACCGGGCCGCTCCGGCCGTGGACTGGGAACCGTTCCTGCAGTGCATGGTCGACATGTGGAGCGCCAACACGGCGCACGGCATCGACGCGTTCGCCGCCGCCCTGGGCCGCGAGCCGTCGCGCGACAACCTGGAGCCCGCGACGTACGCGATGTGGCGTTACGGTGCGGCGCTGAGCGGGGGACAGGTGCTGGCCGCGCTCGATCACACCAACGTCGTGAACCGCGTCCTGGGCGCGTTCTTCACCGAGTGGGACGTGCTGCTGACGCCGACGCTCGGACATCCGCAGGAGCGGCTCGGCGTGTACCCGGCCATGGGCGAGCCGTCACCGCGCGAGGTGTTCGGCAACTGGGGCCACATCGAGAGCTTCCTGCCGGCCTTCAACTGCAGCGGCCAGCCCGCGATCTCGCTGCCGCTGCACCAGGCGTCGACGGGCCTGCCGATCGGCATGCAGCTGGTCGGTCGGCTCGGCGACGAGGCGACCCTGTTCCGCGTCGCGGCGCAGCTCGAGGAGGCGCTGCCGTGGCGCGACCGCGTGCCGCCGCTGCACGTCAGCCGTTAGGCATCATCCCGATCACCTCGATCTCGATCATCATCCCGGCCTCGCTGTAGGCGAGGAAGGGCAGCGAGATGCCGGTCGTCGCGGGGCCGGGATCGCTGAAGTACGACGAGCGGATCGAGAGGTTCTCGTGCAGGTCGGCGCCGCCGCCGTCGCCCTTGTAGAACGTCGTCACCTTCACGATGTCGTCCATCGACGCGCCCAGCCCGTCGAGCACCTTCTTGATGTTGTCCATCGACGTGCGCGTCTGGGCCTGCAGGTCGAACGGATCGATCGAGTCGCCCGCGGGCGTCAGCGACACCTGGCCGCCGACGAAGAACATGCCGCCGCCGAGGTTGCCGTGCTTGTAAGGCAGGTGGATCGGCCAGTCCCAGTGGCCCTCCGGCCACGAGTACGTGCGCTCGACGCGGTCGCCGCCGGCGGGGCGCATCGCCCAGACATCCATCTTGATCAGTGCCTCGGGATCCTGCAGACGCGGCACCGGGATGCCGGTCGCGGCCGGGCCGGGCTCCTCGAAGTAGCGCGCGCGGACGCGGGCGGCGACCGCCCAGTCCTCCGCCGAGCCGGTGCCGACGTAGAAGATGTTGAACTTCACGACGTCGCCGTAGTCGGTGCCGAGCTGGCTGAGGATGCTGCCGAGGCGCTCCATGATCTCCTCGGACTGCGCGACGATGTCGCCCTTCGTGCCGCCGCTGACGGCCGACGTCCAGACCAGGTCGCCGCAGCGGACGCCGTCGGGGAACGCGCCTCCGCCGACGCGCGTCTTGTCGCCGATCGCGGCGACGCCCTCGATCTCGATCAGCATGCCGGGGTAGGCCAGGTACGGCACGGGGACGGTGCAGAACGTGGGCCGGTCGCCGGGCAGCGCCGCCGCGAGGTTCTCGAGCAGCGTCGCCTCGTCCAGCGAGCCGTCGTCGACGTGGTAGACGACGATCTTGACGAGGTCGGTCAGGCCGGAGCCGAGGTCGGCGAGCACGCGGCCCAGCGACGCGATCGCCACGGGCGTCTGGGCGACGATGTCACCCGCGTGCAGCACGTTGCCGTCCGGGTCGAGGTCGACCTGCCCGCCGACGAAGCACAGGTCGCCCTGCCGTACGCCGTGCTTGTGGGTGACGGGGATCGGCCAGTTCCAGTGCTTCTCGGGCCAGGAGTGGGTGCGCGTCATGGGCCGCGACGGTAGCGCCGCCGGCCGGGCCGCGCAACGTCCGATTTCGCGTCGCCCGTTTGCAGGGTGCCCGATTCGGTGCCTGGCACCGAATTTGTCGTCGCGGCACACTTTTGCGCCGGAAGTCACACTTGTGGCACGAAGCGCGCGGGAAGCGTGCGTGGTTACGGCCCGTTCTGGGCACGTCCTGCCATTGCAGACGCGCTTCCGGGCCAGGCACCGTCCTCATCCGTCCCTTCCGGGACGAGGGGTGAGCGCGACCCGGCGCGGGCCGTCACCAGAAGCCGGTGCGATCGGAGGCGCCGTCGTCGAGGCCCTCCTCGATCACGAACGCGCTGGCGAGCAGCTCGCCGGTGCCCCAGCCCGCCAGATCGCGAACGACGGCGGCCTCGGCCCGGTCGCCGGGGATGGTGACGCGCAGCGCGGCGCCGTGACGCTGCGACGGCTCGCGGCCCTCGCTGGCGTCGCGGGCCAGCTCCTCCAGCACCGACAGCCGCTCGTGCAGCAGCTGCCGCGCGTCGGGGTCGAGCGCCGCCGCAGCGCGCAGCTTCGCGCGGCGCGAGGCGGCCAGCCAGCGGGCGTCGCAGCAGCGATCGATCAGTGCGTGCGCGGCGGCGAACGATCCGTCGAACACGAGGGTCACGCTGCCTGTCGCCATGACGCGCACTACGACGTCACCGGCCGGGTTCCTTCCCGCCCGATCGCGATCATCCAGCCCGCGGCGGAGGAGCTACGTGGGACAGCCCGCCTCGTCCGGCAGCAACGCCCGGACCACGACCTGGAACGTGGCGTTGCGGTCGGCCGCGGCGATCCACTGGGCTCCGGCGGGTGCCTTCTGCACCGCGTCGACCAGGGCCGCCACGTCATCGCCCTCGACGACGCTGCACTGGAAGTGGAAGCCCTCGCCGCCGGGCGCCGCGGAGACGGACGGCGCGGTGGCGAGGGGCCAGACGATCGGCGGCGAGTCGCCCGTGGGCTGCGCCAGTGCGGGGGCGGCCCAGACGGCGAGGCGGGTTGGCGCGTAGGCGGTGGCCTTCGGATCCTGCTGCTCGGTCAGCGCGACGAAGCCGCGCAGGGCGGCGCGCGCGTCGCGCTGTGCCGGGGTGAGCGTGCCGGCGGGCGGGTCGGCGGGCGCGAAGATGAGGCCATACGCGTCGTGCGAGGCGGTCGCACCGCCGGCGTTGAGCGTCACGTTGGTGGTCGGCATGTCGGACACGCCGAGGGCGCCCATGTCGCCGTAGTCGACGGTACCGGGCGCGAGCAACCCGGCCGACTTCGCCTGCTCGAGGAGGCTCTGGATGCCGGTCTCGTCCAGCTTGATCGTCTCGAGCGGCGTCACGTTCGGTGCCTGCGCCACGTCGGCGCCCGAGACCACCGGCCTGAGCACGGTGCCGTCGCCGTACAGCGTGTAGGACGGCAGCGCCTTCAGGTTGAACTCGACGGGGACGAAGCCGCCACCAGTGTTCACCCGCAGCACGATATCGGTGGGCCCGGTGGCGTGCTCGATGGCGCCGGCCTGCGAGGCCGGAGGCGCCGTACTGGAGCCGGCTGGAGTGCCGGTATCGGCACCGCCGCAGCTCGCGGCAACGAGGGCGCCGAGGGTGGCGATCACGACGAAGGGGCGAGAGACGAGGGTGGGCATGTCGGTGTGACAGACGCGGGGTGGAATCGGTTCCCGGCCGTGCTCACGTTGTACTCCCTCCGGGCGGGAGGGGCATCCTTGCATCGAGTATTCGGCGGATCCGGACCGGCATCAGGCTGCTGGCGCTCGTCGCGGGCGCGATCGGCCTCGCGCCTGTACGACGGCGCCGGCGACATCGTCGTGCCCTGGGGAGGGCCGTGCGCGAGTTGCTGTCGTGGGCGCAGGCGGCGGACAGCTAGGTTTACCGGGCCACGCTTCAGGAGGATCGCCGTCGTGCCGCGTCCCGTCACGCTCTTCACCGGCCAGTGGGCCGACCTACCCCTCGCTGAACTCGCGCCACTTGCCCGGGAGATGGGATACGACGGGCTCGAGCTGGCCTGCTGGGGCGACCACTTCGACGTCACGGCCGCGATCGAGCAGTCCGGCTACGTCGCCGACAAGCGCGCCCTGCTGGAGTCGCACGGCCTGCAGTGCCACGCGATCTCGACGCACCTCGTCGGCCAGGCCGTGTGCGACCGCATCGACGAACGCCACCAGGCGATCCTGCCGCCGCACGTGTGGGGTGACGGCGATCCGGAGGGCGTCCGGCAACGGGCCGCGATCGAGGTGGGACGCGCCGCCGAGGCGGCGCGCTCGTTCGGCGTCGACGTCGTGAACGGCTTCACCGGTTCGAGCGTGTGGCACTCCATCTACGCGTTCCCGCCGACCGGCCAGGACTACTGGGACGCCGGCTTCCGCGACTTCGCCGAGCGCTGGACGCCGATCATGGACACGTTCGCGAAGCACGGCGTGCGCTTCGGGCTCGAGGTGCACCCGACCGAGATCGCGTTCGACATCGCCTCCGCCCAGCGCGCGCTCGAGGCGATCGACGGGCACCCGCAGTTCGGCTTCAACTACGACCCGTCGCACCTCGGCTACCAGGGCGTCGACTACGTCGCCTTCATCCGCACCTTCGCCGACCGCATCTTCCACGCGCACATGAAGGACGCGTGGTGGGGCCACGGCGACGGCACGGTCGGCACGTTCGGCGGCCACACGAGCTTCGGCGACGCCCGCCGCGCGTGGGACTTCCGCTCGGTCGGGCGCGGCGACGTGCGGTTCGAGGACATCATCGTGGCCCTGAACGACATCGGCTACCAGGGGCCGCTCAGCATCGAGTGGGAGGACGCGCGCATGGATCGCGTCCATGGCGCCACCGAGTCTGCGGCGTTCGTCAAGCGGCTCGACTTCGCGCCCTCGAACGTCGTGTTCGACGCCGCTTTCGACCGGGACGAGCAGGCGTGAGGCCGCTGCGCTACGGCATGGTCGGCGGTGGGCGGGGCGCCTTCATCGGCGCCGTGCACCGGGCCGCCGCCGCGCTCGACCAGCAGGCCGTGCTGACGGCGGGCGCGCTGTCGTCCGATCCGGGCCGCGCCCGCGACTCGGCCCGCGACCTCGGACTGGCCGACGACCGCGCCTACGGGTCGTGGCAGGAGATGCTCGACGGCGAGCTCGCGCGGCCGGAGGACGACCGCATCGACCTCGTCGTGATCGTGACGCCCAACGACGTGCACTACCCGGTCGCCAGGGCCGCCGTCGAGGCCGGCTTCCACGTGGTCTGCGACAAGCCGCTCGTGCATAGCTCGGAGCAGGCGCAGGACCTCGTCGACCTGGTCGGCCGCTCGGGCGTCGTCTTCGGGGTCAGCTACAACTACACGGGCTACCCGCTCGTCCGCCACGCCCGCGACATGGTCGCGGCCGGCGCCCTCGGCGACCTGCGCAAGGTCGTGGTGCAGTACAGCCAGGGCTGGCTCGCGACGCTCGTCGAAGCGACCGGCAACAAGCAGGCCGAGTGGCGCACCGACCCCGCCCGGTCGGGCATCGCCGGCGCGATCGGCGACATCGGCTCGCACGCCGAGAACCTCGCCGCGACCATCACCGGCCGCCACGTGACGCACGTCAGCGCCGACGTCGCGACCGTCGTCGAGGGCCGCCTGCTGGACGACGACGCGGCCGTGCTGCTGCGGCTCGACGGCGGTGTTCGCGGGCTGCTGGTCGCGTCGCAGATCGAGACCGGCACCGAGAACGACCTGCGCATCCGCGTGCACGGCACCGAGGGCTCGCTGCACTGGAGGCAGGAGGACCCGGACCTCCTCGTGCACACGCCGGCGAGCGGTCCGGGTCGCAACCTGCGGCGTGGCAACGACTACCTGTCGGCGTCCGCGCAGAAGGCGACGCGCCTGCCGCCGGGCCACCCGGAGGGCTACATCGAGGCGTTCGCGAACGTGTACCTCGGCGTCTTCGAGGCCATCCGCGCGAAGCACGCGAGCCGCGAGCTGGACGCGCTCGAGGGGCAGTTCCCGACGGTGCAGGACGGCGCCCGCGGCGTGCGCTTCATCGAGCGCGTGATCGAGTCCGGCGCGTCGGATCGGAAGTGGATCGAGATCGGACGATGAGGAGCACATCGTGAACGCCGGCACCGAGTACGCACCCACCCCGGCCGACCGGTTCACGTTCGGGCTGTGGACCGTCGGCAACGTCGGCCGAGATCCGTTCGGCGAGCCGACCCGGCCGCCCCTCGACCCCGTCGAGGCGGTCGAGAAGCTGGCGGAGCTGGGCGCCTACGGCGTCTCGCTGCACGACGACGATCTCGTGCCGGTCGGGTCGAGCGCGGCAGAGCGCGACCGGGTCGTGAGCCGCTTCCGCGCTGCGCTGGAGCGCACCGGCACGAAGGTCGGGATGGCCACCACGAACCTCTTCACACTGCCGGCGTTCAAGGAGGGCGCCTTCACGGCGAACGATCCCCGCGTACGGCGCCTGGCGCTGCAGAAGACGATGGCGGCGGTCGATCTGGGCGCCGAGCTAGGCGCGCCGGTGTACGTGTTCTGGGGCGGCCGCGAGGGCGTAGAGGTGCAGGCCGCCAAGGCGCCGCAGGATGCGCTGGAGCGCTACCGCGAGGCGCTCAACTTCGTCGCCGAGTACGCCATGGCACAGGGCTACGACCTCAAGTTCGCGCTCGAGCCGAAACCGAACGAGCCCCGCGGCGACGCGTGGCTGCCGACCGTCGGCCACGCGCTGCACATGATCTCCACGCTCGACCGCGAGGAGCTGTGGGGCGTCAACCCCGAGGTCGCGCACGAGACGATGGCGGGCCTCAGCTTCAGCGCCGCCGTCGGCCAGGCGCTGTGGGCCGGCAAGCTGTTCCACGTCGACCTGAACGGGCAGCGCATCGGCCGCTACGACCAGGACTTCCGGTTCGGTCAGGAGGACATCAAGGACGCGTTCTTCCTCGTCCGGATGCTGGAGGAGAGCGGCTACGCCGGGCCGCGCCACTTCGACGCGCGCCCGCTGCGCGTCGAGGGCGTCGAGGGCATCTGGGACTTCGCCGCGGGCTGCATGCGGACGTACAAGATCCTGGCCGAGAAGGCCCGGCAGTACGCCGTCGATCCCGACATCCAGGCGGCGAGCCGCGAGGCGGGGGCGATCGACATCCGCCAGCCCACCGTCGCCGGCGGCTACTCGCCCGAAGCCGTCGCGGCGCTGCGGGCCGAGGAGCACGACCTCGACGAGCTAGGCCTGCGGGAGTGTCGCAACGACCGCCTCGACCAGCTCGTCACCGAGCTGCTGCTGGGCATTCGCTAGCGCCACGCGGGGCGTCCACCGCCGCGGCGGGGCTACGTGCCCTCGCCGGCCGCCAGGCTGTCGCACACGCCGTTCGTGCCCGTGTCGGTGTCTGCCGGCGCCGTACCGAGCATGTTGTAGCCGGCGGCCGTCAGTCGCGCGCCTTCTCCGAGGTGGTGACCTGTACCTGGTTGTCGGGATCGAGATCGTCCCATTGCTCCCCTGCTGGAATCAGCTCTGGCGCAACAGCCGGCGAAGCACCGACGACGGACGCTGCTGGCGGGCGCGCAACTCGTCCTCGAGCGGCAACGTTCCGGCGGCGCGAGCGGCCAGGGCGCCCTCGCTGTGCGCATGGCGATGGCGTTCGCCCCGGGAGGGTCTTAGAGGCTCGGCCGGCTGACGGCGGCCAGGACGGTGCTGAGCAACGCTGTCTCTACCTCGGCCTCGGCGATGCGGCCGCTCTGGAGCTCGCCACTGGCGGCATGCACGATCGCGAGGATCGTCGACAGCTGCCAGGCGATCGGAACGTCGCTGCGAAAGACGCCGTCGCGCTTGCCTCGTTCGAGCAGCGGCGCAAGCTGCTCGATCACCGGCACGTGGCGCCGGTGGAGCTCCTTCGCGGACAGGCGGTTCGTGTTGACGGCGACCAGCGCGTGGAACCCGTCGAGCTTGCGCCAGCTCGCGACCAGCAGACGCCGGAGCGCCTCGCCTGGCTCGCCGCGCGCCGGCTCCGTCGCTCGAATCGCCTCCACGACCTCCGTGAGAGCGTGATCCATCGCCGCGTCGAGGAGGGCGTCCCTCGTCGGGAAGTGGACGTAGATCGTCGCGCGAACGACACCGGCACGGCGAGCGATCTCGGCCATGCTGGCGGCCGGATCGCTCGCGAGCGTGTCAAGTGCCGCTACCAGGATCGCCCGGACGCTGCGTTCCGCGTCCGAACGACGCCGCTTCGGCCTGTCCGCGTGTGCCGGCTGCTCCGTCATCTCAATGGACCGGCATCGTCGCAGGATGCAGCCGGAGCTTCGCCACGAAGTCCCTCGCCTGTGGCAGGACCGCGAGCGCGGTGAGGCTGGCAAGACCCGTCACGATGGCGGCGGCCACGAAGCCGTGTGCGATCCCCGAGGAGGGCTGCACGCCGGCGAATGCCCCACCGGCACCGGCCGCGATCGTCGAGCAGATCGCGATGCCGATCGTCCCGCCGAGCTCGTGGGCGGTCGAGTTCAGTCCGGACAGCATCCCGGACTCGTCGTCCCGGCCGCCGGTCAGGATCGCGATCGACACGGAGACGACGGCGATGCCGAGCCCGAAGCCGGCGATCAGCATCCCGGGCAGGACACTTCGCAGGTACGTGCCGTGGTCGCCGACGTGCGCGAGCATCGCCATTCCGGCAGCCGCGGTCGCGAACGCCGCGGCCAGCGGGCCGCGGACGCCGTGGCGTCCGACGATGTGCCCGGCCAGATGGGCACCGGCTCCCGCAGTGATGGCGAGCGGGATGAAGGCCAGGCCCGCCTTCAGCGGGGTCATCGCGAGAACGGTCTGGAGGTACAGCGAGCAGAGGAAGAAGAGGCCGAAGATCGATCCCGCCGCGGCCAGCATCAGGACGATCCCGCCGCCGACGGCGCGATCGGCGAGCCGTGCGACCTTGAGCAGTGGCTGATCCGTCCGTGTCTCGACGACGGCGAACGCAGCGAGGCCGGTGATGCCGAGGAGCGCGACGGTCAGCGTCCGGGTGGACGTCCAGCCGGCGGCTTCGCCCTGGGTGATCGCGTAGACGATGGCGGCGAGGCTGGTCGTCGCGAGCGCGGCGCCGCGGACGTCCAGCCCTCGCCAGCGCGCCCCTCCGGCGTCGGCCGGGATGACCTTCAGGGCAGTCACCGCGAGCACGAGCGCCACCGGGAGGTTCACCAGGAAGATCATCCGCCAGTCGGCGAGCTCCGTGAGCACGCCGCCGGCGAGAACGCCGATCGCAGCGCCGGCGCCACCGACGGCGCCCCAGGCCGCCAGCGCCTTCGCCTTCGCGGCCCCGTGGAAGCAGGTGGTGATGATCGAGAGCGCGGCCGGAGAGAGCATGGCGGCGCCGAGACCCTGGCCCGCGCGGGCCGCGAACAGCGCGCCGGCGGTGCCCGCCAGGGCAGACGCCAGCGACGCGGAGGTGAAGATGGCGAGTCCGGTCAGGAACAGGCGGCGACGGCCGAGCAGGTCGGCGGCGCGTCCACCGAAGAGCAGCAGACTCCCGAACACGAGCGAGTAGCTGGTGATCGTCCAGCTGACCTGCGAGCCGTCCAGGTGGAGGTCTCGGGCAAGGCTCGGCAGCGCGATGTTCACCGCGGTGATGTCGAGGATGACCATGAGCTGTGCGATCAGCAGCACGGACAGCAGCATGGCGCGCTTGCGGCTCGGCGGCGACTCGCCGGCGGCGAGGTGGGGACGATGGTGACGCACGGGGTGCTCCTCTAGGTCAGACAACACTGTCTGACGTAATAAATCAGACATCGTTGTCCAATGTCAAGGCGAAGGCGCAGCCGCGGTGCGATTGGCAGTCCGCTGGGCCCCGGTCTCGACCGACGCCGAGCCGGCGGGTGGCTGCGCCTGCCGTCAGGAGCCGGAGCGGCGGCGGAAACGACACGCTCGTGGTCTATCCCGCAGCTCGCCGCGATCCGTCCGGTCAGCTGGATCGCAGTCTCCTGAAACGCCGAAAACCCCCCGCGATGCAGGGGGTTTTCGTCATGCGCTGGAGAGGACTTGAACCTCCACGTCCTTGCGGACACAAGGCCCTCAACCTTGCGCGTCTACCAATTCCGCCACCAGCGCGAGGGCAGAGCCAATCCTAGCCGATCCCCGGCGAAAAGCGTTCGCCCTTGCGCTCCGTCCGATCATCTGCCTACTATGCGGATACGAACAGACGTTCGCTTGGCCCTCGACCCAGGGACGCATCCCTTGCAACTCACCAAACGGCAGCAGGAGATCCTCCGCGTCGTGCAGGATCACATCGCGCGGCACGGCTATCCGCCGACCGTGCGCGAGATCGGCGACGCGGTCGGCCTCACCTCGTCGTCCACGGTGCACGCGCACCTGCAGGCACTCGAGTCCCGAGGTGCGCTCAAGCGCGACCCCACCAAGCCCCGCGCGATCGACCTGAAGGACCGGCAGTCCATCCGCACGAACGGCGACGACGTGCACATGTTGCCGCTGCTCGGCGCGATCGCGGCCGGCTCGCCGATCCTGGCCGAGCAGAACATCGAGGAGGAGATGGCCGTTCCCGGCATCCTCACCACCTCGGGCGAGTGCTTCCTGCTCCGCATCCGCGGTGAGTCGATGATCCTGGCCGGCATCCTCGACGGCGACTACGTCGTCGTCCGCCGCCAGGCCGACTGCGCCGACGGCGATATCGTCGCTGCGCTGGTCGACGAGACCGAGGCGACCGTCAAGCGGCTCGACCATGTCGAGGGCCGCGTTCGCCTCTCCCCCGAGAACGACGCCATGGAGCCGTTCTACCCCGAGCGGGTAGACGTCCTCGGCAAGATCGTCGGCGTGTTCCGCCGCATGTAGAGGAGGTATGTCCGTGCTCGCCACCGTACCCACCCGCACCCTCGACGAGATGCTCGCCGAGGTTCTCGACGCCGCGGCCACCGGCCGCGGCACGTGCTGCGTCGTCTGCGGCGACACGGCAACCATCGTCCATCGCAGCGCGGGTCCGCTCCTCCACGAGTGCCGGTCGTGCGGATCCGTGCTCGAGGACGAGCCGCAGTTCGAGACGGGGCCCTTCCCGCTCGACTAGCCGCTACAGCGCGACAACGACGTCAGCGGCAGTCTTCTGCAGCACCTCGTCCAGCGACACGCCGGGCATCAGCTCGGTCAGCGTCAGGCGGCCGTCCAGAAGGCGGAACACGGCCAGTTCGGTCACCACCACGTCGGCACAGGCGCGCGCCGTCAGCGGATAGGTGCAGGTCGGCACGATCTTCGGATCGCCGTTCGAGGCGAGGTGGGTCATCGTGATGATGACGCGGCGGGCGCCCACCACGAGGTCCATTGCACCGCCGACCCCCATCACGTCCTTGCCGGGGATCGCCCAGTTGGCCACGTCGCCGGTCTCCGACACCTGCAGGGCGCCCAGCACCGCGACGTCGACGTGGCCGCCGCGGATCATCGCGAACGAGTCGGCAGAGTCGAAGAACGACACCCCCGGCAGCTCCGTCACCGGCCGCTTCGAGGCGTCGATGAGATCGGGGTCGAGTCGGCCCTCAGCCGGCCGAGGGCCGACGCCGATGATGCCGTTCTCCGAGTGCAGGAAGACGCTGCTGTCGTCGCCTAGGAAGTCGGGGATCATCGTCGGCAGGCCGATGCCGAGGTTCACGAATTCGCCGTTTCGCAGCTCGCGCGCCGTGCGCTCCGCGATGCGGCGCTTCGGATCGTCAGCGGCCATTGCGCTGCACCAGCAGGTCGACGTAGATGTGCGGCGTGTGGATCGACTCGCCCTCGATGCCGCCGACCGGGACGATCTCGCGGACCTCGGCGATCGTCAGCGTCGCGGCGGTCGCCATCATCGGGTTGAAGTTGCGCGCCGTCTTGCGATACCAGAGGTTGCCGAGGGCGTCGGCGCGGTCGGCGTACACCAGGGCCACGTCGCCCTTGATGGGCTTCTCGAGCACCTGCAGCACCCCGTCGATCTCGCGCTGCTCCTTGCCCTCGGCCAGCAGCGTGCCCGCGCCGACTGGCGTGAAGAAGCCGCCCAGCCCGGCGCCGCCGGCGCGGATTGCCTCGGAGAAGGTGCCCTGCGGCAACAGCTGCGCGGTGATCTCGCCGCTGTTCACGGCGGCGACTGCCTCGGGGTTGGACGTGAAGTACGACGAGATGCCGTGCTTGATGCGCCCCTGACGCAGCAGCGCGCCCAGCCCGCGGCCCGCCTCGCCGATGTTGTTCGAGACGACGGTCAGATCGCGGGCCGTGCTGATGGTGGCGAGCCCGTCGAGCAGCGTCAGCGCGGCGCCGACCAGACCGAAGCCGCCGCAGAGAAGGGTGTCCCCGTCGCGGATGCGGCCGATGGCGTCCTCGAGGGTGACCAGCTGCGCGGGCATCACCGGAACCGTAGACGAGGGGCTGCGCGCGTGGCGGCGTCGTCGGCGACCGTGTCACGGCACCGGTGCCGATCGCGCGTCGATGTTCGAGAACAACCGGGACCTGGCGGATCGCCTCGCAGCACGGAGCGACGAGATCAGGGCCCTGATGTCGGGTGTCGCGGGCTTCCGTGCATACCACCTCGTCCGATCGAACGACGGCGCGGCGTCGGTCACGGTCTGCGACGACCAGGCGGTGACGGAGGAGTCCAATCGGCTCGCGGCGAGCTGGTTGAAGGAGAACATGCCGGATGCCGTGCCGGTGGCCCCACAGGTGACGGCCGGCAAGGTCGTCGTCGACTTCTGACGAGGATAGAAAACCCCCGCCGGAGCGGGGGTTTTCCGTAGCAGGCCGATAAGCCGGAGTGTCTTCACGGTCCGCCCTGCGGGAGCCCCGCGGCTGCCCGAGAACCCGAAAGGCCTCATGCCCTACTCGCTCCCGATCGCCCAAGAAGTGGTCGATTACCTGCACTTTCTCCGCCACGAGCGACGGCTGGCGACGCTCACCTGCTCTGCCTACGAGCGTGACGTAACGGCTTGCGTCACGTTCCTTAGGCGGACCGGAATCCGGGACATGCGCCTGGTAAAGACGACGCACCTGCGCGCCTTCCTGACGGACGAGGCGCGCACCCGGCCGGCCTCCTCCAGCCAGTCGCGCGCCGTGGCGGCGCTAAAGGGCTTCTTCCGGTTCCTGGTCGAGGAGGAACGGATCGACCGCAACCCGGCACTCGCCCTGCGCACGCCGAAGAAGCGCGAGACGCTGCCGGACATCCTGACCCGGGCCGAGCTGCGTCGGCTGCTCGAGGCGCCGGGTCGGGCCGGCGTCTGGCAGCGCCAGTTTCCCGACAAGCGCGAGCGCGATCGGTTGCTGCTGGCGGTGTTCGCCTACGCCGGCCTGCGCCGGTCGGAGCTGCTCGGCCTGGACTGGGACGACGTCGACCTCTCGCGGCGGCTGCTGCGGATCCGCCGCGCGAAGGGTGGGAGGCAGCGGGTGATCCCGATCCATCCGGCCCTGGTGCCGCTATTCGTGGAGTACTACGCGACGCGATCGCCGCTTGACGAACAGGCGCTGTTCGTCGGCGTGCAGGGCAAGAGGCTCTCGAACACCCTCCTGACGCAGGCGTTCCTGCGGTACTGCGACGTGGCCGGCGTGCGCGAGCGAAAGCGCGTCACGCCGCACACGCTACGGCACGTGTTCGCGTCCGAGCTGCTGGCGGCGGGCGCCAACCTCCGCCAGATCCAGGAGCTGCTCGGCCACAAGCACCTCGACTCGACCCAGCGCTACACCCGCGTCACCGCCCACCAGTTGCGCGGTGCAATCAATCGGCTGCGATTCTCGGATCCGCACGGCGACTCCGCGGCGGCGCCGATCGGGGAGTGATCGGTGCCTCGTCGGCACTCAGGCGGCGGGGCAGGCGATCTGCTCGATCGCCAGGGCCGCGCGGGCCAGCTCGGGCTCCGTGATGTGCGTGTAGCGGCTGACGGTCGACAGGTCGGCGTGGCCGAGGTACTCCGCGACGAGCCGCGCATCGGCAGTCGCCTCGCGCAGCCAGGTCGCTCCGGTGTGGCGAAGCGTGTGCGCGGTGACGTGCTTCTCGATGCCGGCGCGCAGCGCGCAGCGGCGGATGATGGCGGCGAGGATGGTGGCCGGCAGCGGTCCTCCCTTCAGGCCGCAGAACACCGGCGCGTCCGGATCGGCGCCGCGCGCGTCGCGAAGGGCGCGGAGCTCGGCGGCGAGCTGTGGCGCCAGTGCCTGCCGGCGCGGACGGTCGCCCTTGCCGTGGCGGACGAGCAGGCTCGGGTCGTCGCCGAGTTGCAGGTCGCCGAACCGCACCGCGCACAGCTCCGAGCGCCGCAGTCCGGTGATGACGAGCGCGACCAACACCAGCCGATCGCGTCGGGCGAGGCCGGGCAGGTTTCGTTCCGGACGACCAGCGGCGTCGACCATCCGTGCGAACTCCTCACGGGTAAGCCAGTCGCGCTCCTGTCGCGGCTTCTTCGGTGCGTCGAGGTCGAGGAACGGATCCATCCGGCCGCTGCGCCGTGTCAGCCAGCGAAAGAACGCACGCACCAGCACGAAGTGCCGGTAGTAGGTCGCCGCTGCCGGCGACCGCCGCGCCAGG